>JABXHX010000011.1 GCA_013373385.1 Flavobacteriaceae bacterium | reverse complement strand
GTTGGTGCTAAAGTTGCTGAGCGTTTTGGTAAATCTTTATTAGAATTAGGAGGAAATAATGCAATTATTATTACTCCAACTGCCGATTTAAAAGTGGTGGTTCCTGGAGCTGTATTTGGAGCTGTTGGAACTGCAGGACAACGTTGTACTTCAACTCGTCGTTTAATCATTCACGAATCTGTGTATGATAAAGTAAGAGATGCGATTGTAGGTGCTTACGGACAAATTAGAATTGGAAATCCATTAGATGAAAATAACCATGTTGGTCCATTAATTGATAAAGATGCTGTAAATACGTATTTAGCCGCTATTGAAAAAGCAAAAGCTGAAGGAGGTAAAGTGTTAGTAGAAGGAGGAGTTTTAAAAGGAGAAGGATACGAAAGCGGTTGTTATGTAAAACCAGCAATTATTGAAGCAGAAAACCACTTCGAAATCGTTCAGCATGAAACATTTGCTCCAATCTTATATTTAATGAAGTATTCAGGAGATGTTGAGAATGCGATTGAAATCCAAAATGGAGTAGCTCAAGGATTATCTTCTTCAATCATGACAGCTGAAATGAAAGAAGCTGAAAAGTTCTTATCATTCGCAGGTTCTGATTGTGGTATAGCTAATGTAAATATTGGTACTTCTGGTGCTGAAATTGGAGGTGCATTTGGTGGTGAAAAAGAAACAGGTGGTGGACGTGAATCTGGATCAGATGCATGGAAAGTATACATGAGAAGACAAACAAATACCGTTAATTATTCTGACGAATTGCCTTTAGCACAAGGAATTAAATTTGACTTATAATCTACATTTATAGATTTAGAGATATTTAAAAAAACCACGCAGTTTGCGTGGTTTTTGGCTTTTAAAAGTTTTACAAACACATAAATAAAACTAACCATATTTTACTTTACGAAGTACACGCATTGCCTCTTTATATTTGATATAGGTTGTTTTATTTTCTATGCTTTTAATGTAGTTTTTTGCTTTTCTTAATTGATCTGGAGCATCTAAATAACCCTGTAAATAACAAATCAAATAATTAGTTGGTAATCGCAATACATCTTCGTGTTCAGTTACAGAAAGCGGAATGTTTTTTTCTAATTTAGAGACAATAGTATTACTGTTTATGTACATATGTTGAACCACTTTTGAATCAAATGTTGGTGGTTCAAATAAAAATTCACTAACAATAGCATGTTTACCGTTATTTTTAAAATCAATGATTGTTTTTTCTAACGGATAATATTTTTCCTGTTTATCAAATCCCAATAAAATATATTCTGTAACTATAAACGAATGCGAATTATAACTTATTTGCACCTCGTCTAGAGCAGAAAAAAATAATTGAACCTGCTCATTAATCAATTCAATGTCAACTCTAGAATAAAATTCTTTGCTGTCAATCATTGTTTTTTTACCTGCCCAACACAACACAAACTGTTCGTTAAAAACTTTGTATTGCGGATTGTATTCTGGTTTGTGATTTTTAAAAAAATCAAACACACCATCTAATGTTAGCTCAATGTTGTTTCTTGCATTTTTTTCTATTCCTGCAACTATTTCTTGATTGGTGTTTTTTAGTACAAATTTTTCTTGAGATAACATAGAGGTACTTCCTCTTCTATAAAAAATACTACCTGCTTTATATTTCCATGCGTTTTTTAATAATGAGGTTACTTTGTTATTTGGAGCAATGGTAACTAAGCCAATTACCTTATGACGTGGCAAATTAGGAAACGCCACATTTTCGTATTGTATTTTAGGCGGATTCTTTAAATAAGCATTTACTAGGTTTTGTATTTTACTATCATCAAAAAAATCAACCCCAATAATTTTGTCATCTACATCTTCTATCCCTACAATAATATATGCGTTATTTGTGGGGTTAGAGTTCGTCAATGCACAAATATGCTTTACAAATTTTGCTTTCCCTTCTTTATGATGTAATGCTAATTTTTGCTTTTTATCATAAAAACTATTCTCATCATTGTGAGATAATAAATTTTTAATCAAAAGGCGTTTATTAATCATTTAATGTTTATTAAAAACATACTAATGTATGCATTTTAAAGTTTACTATTTTACGTACGCTTGGCATACTTTTTGTCTAATAAAAGACCGAATCATAAATTTTAAAATTATGAAAGTGAACAAAAACATGAAAGTGAAAAGTTTTATTTTAAGTTTAATGTTAGTAGCTGCATTTACATTGGGTAGCTGCTCTAAAAATGATGAAGGAACATCTAGCATTAAAATAAATTTAGTAGATGCTCCTGGAGACTATGAAAAAGTGTTAGTCAATATTATTGACGTACAATACAACAGAACTGGAGAGGACAATGGCTGGGTAAGTTTTGACGGGTTTGTTCGTCCAAATACAAACGATCCTCAAAACCGCGTAGATCTTACCGAATTAATTGCGGGCAACTCTTTAGTGTTAACAAATGAAGACGTGACCTCTGGGTCGTTAAAACACATTCGTTTAGTTTTAGGCGACGGTAATGCTGTGGTATTTAAAGGTGATACAAAAGAAGTTCCTTTAGCTACCCCTAGTGCACTGCAATCTGGATTAAAATTACAGATTGATACAGAATTGCAAGCAGGATTCTCATACACTTTTGTTTTAGATTGGGATGTTCAAAAATCTATTGTAGAAGCAGGTAATTCTGGGGCTTATAATTTAAAACCTGTAATTAGGGTAATTGCAGAGGTAAACTCAGGAATTATTGAAGGTAGATTGGCTGATGCAAATGAAACGGAAAATAACCCTATGCCAATTGCAGATGCAGTAGTAACTGTTTATAAAGAATCTGACACTACTTTTCAAACAGCAGTAAGTTCTACTTATACAAATAACGAAGGTAAGTTTAGTTTGCAAGGATTACCTAAAGGAAACTATAAGTTAAAAATTGAAAAAGATGGATTTGTTAGCTATACATCTTCAACAGCAATTAGTGTTGAAGTTGGTAAAAAAACTACAGTAGACACTATCTTGTTAACGAAAACTTCTTAAGCTAGATTAGCTAGAATATTTAATTACATGGAGGCTCTTAATGAGCCTCTTTTTTTATTAGAGTTGCACTAGCTTGTGCAGTGGGATACACAATTAAGTCTTCAATATTTACATGATAAGGTCTTGTAACTACAAAATAAATAATCTCTGCAATATCTGTTGCTTGTAACGCTTGATAACCAGCATAAACAGCCTTTGCTTTTACTGTATCTCCTTTAAAGCGCACATCAGAAAATTCTGTTTCTACTGCTCCAGGGTGAATTGCTGATACACGAATATTATATTGATTCAGGTCTATCCGCATGGCCTTGTTTAAAGCATTTACAGCATGCTTAGAGGCGCAATACACATTTCCGTTTGGATACACCTCTTTCCCAGCAATAGAACCAATATTTACAATAAACCCGGTGTTTCTTGTTATCATCTTTGGAATGATTACTTTTGATACGTATAGCAATCCTTTTACATTGCTATCTATCATTGCTTCCCAATCATCAATAGACCCATCTTGAATGGTACTTAATCCATGTGCATTGCCAGCATTGTTGATTAGAATATCAATTTCTTTAAAATTTTCTGGTAACGAATTGATCGCTTTAAAAACAGCTTCTTTATCGCTTACATCAAACTGTAGTGTTGTTACTTCTGTTTGATTACTTAACAACTTTTCTAGCGCTAACAAACGCTCTTTTCTTCTTCCACAGAGAATTAACCGAATATTATTTTTTGCAAAAAGCTGCGCTGTAGCTTTGCCAATACCAGATGTTGCGCCAGTTATAAATGCAGTAGCTTTCATGTATCTTGTTTTTGATAAAGATACTTGAGTTGTCTGTTAAAAACAAAAAGTAGCCTATAAAAAAAGCCGCTCTAGTACTAGAGCGGCTTACTTTAGATGGTTGCTTAACCAACCAACTAAAAATCAACTAACCAAACTTTATTTTTAAAAGGTTCTAACCTTTGTTTTTCTTATTATTTTAGTTCGTTTTCTACCAGAATTCCTTACAGTGTGTTTTTGTTCCTCTTTACTTTTTAAGTACTGTACAAATCCTCTTCCTGCAAACTCATACGTTGTTTTAGAACGCGGGTGGTACAAACGAATGTTACTATCATTAATAACGCTTAACTCAAACTCTTCATTATCTCCATTATCATAATTAAGTGTTAAAATCTTTAAATTTTCATAGCCTTGAACGTCAAAGACTTCATAAGCTCCTACAAAATCCCATTTAATATTATCAACATTTGTGCCAAAAGAATCTTTAGATGCATAAAATGTTGTTGTGTTTTCTGGAGTAAATTGCAAGAAATTTTCTTCATCAAAAGCATTGATGGTACCCGCAACACTTGTTGCTGTTTTTTCCCAAGCTATGTACTCTTGTAAAAAGTATTCTATGTTTTCATAGAACAGCTTATCATAATCAAAATGATGTCTTTGATAACCTATTAAATAATAGCTAACATTATTATAGGTATCTGTAATTTTAATCTCGTTTGCTGAAATACGAAACACATCAAAATCGTACCCCCCATCTCTACCATGAAACACTTCTAAAAATCCGTTAAACGTATTATAATTACCAACTTTAATTCCTAAGCCGTTTCCTGTAATACCTATATCTGCAATATTATTGTTTGCATACAACGACCCGTTTAAAAAAGATATTGTAAATGCTTTTGATAAAAACGGCACGTCTCCCGAACCTGTGGTTCTATGATAATCTACATACCACAAGTCATATTCTGTCATTACTTCTTCTAAAGGCTCATCAAAAATGATGTCCTCTAGAGTACAAGAACTAAAAAATGCTCCTGTTATAAAAAGTATTAAAAGTAGTTTTACTGATTTCATACGCTACTGTTTTTGGATTAATACAGTAAGAAATCCAAAATACGTGCCAAAAAGAAAAAAGCAACCAACAGGTTGCCTTATCAATATAGATGCTACTATTTAGAATTAAGGATAAAAGATCGTTTTGGTCTTTTTTAAATTGACTACCTTATAGTAGTACATTTTTGTTCCGCTTTCATAAGCAATCACTGCTTCATTCTCTTTTAAATCAAACGGAAAATTTATTTGCTTTTCTTCTTTTTTATTGACATTTTTATTGTCTTCAATCAACACTTTTTCTGCTTTAGAGGTGTTAAAATTGGCAACCACATAGTTTTTACTATTCTTGTTTCTAATTTTAACTGTGGCAGTTTTGTTTTGAAAATATATTTTTTTAAATGTGATTCCTGTTTCATTAGTTAGACCAATAATTACATCTGTTCCACTCACTCCTGGTCGACCCCCAACCCAATTGTGATAGGTTGCACCAGTAATAGTAAAGGGTGCATTTTTAGTTAATTTGATTGTTTTACATTGTGTAAAAACTACTGCGAGGCAGCAAACGAAAAGAATTTTTATTGCTTTCATCTGTTCTTTTTTATTTGTTCTGTTTTCAAATAATATACCAATCTACAAAAAAAGAGCTTACCAAATTTGGTAAGCTCTTTAATTTATACAATTTAACTATTAATTTCTTAATTGTTTAATGCTTCTGCTCCACCAACAATTTCTAAAATTTCGTTTGTAATTGCTGCCTGACGTGCCTTGTTATACGTTAATAACAATTCGTCACGTAATTCTTTGGCGTTATCTGTTGCTTTGTGCATCGCCGTCATACGTGCTCCATGCTCTGCAGCAAAACTATCTCTTAACGATTTGTACAATTGTGTTTTTAAAGATTTTGGTATTAATTCTAATACGATTTCTTCTTTAGATGGCTCAAATATATAATCTAAGTTTACATTGGTGTTTTCTTGCGCAACTGGCTGAATTGGCAAGAATTGCTCTACCATTGGTATTTGTGTTGCAGCATTTTTAAACCTGTTGTATACAATCTCTATCTTGTCATAAGATCCGTCTGTATACATATTCATTAAACGTTCTGCTATTACAGCTACATTATCAAAAGTTAAATCGTCAAAAATTTCTGTATTTACATCAATTACGTTATACTCTTTTGATAAAATATCATTTCCTTTTTTACCAATGTTCAATAAATCAACTGAAACTCCTTGGTAGTTTGTTTCAATTATTTTTACTGCTTCTTTGATTACAGATGAATTAAATCCACCACACAAACCTCTATTTGAAGTAATTACTACAATTAAGGCTTTAGAGACTTCTCTCTGTGCAGAATATACTCCGCCAGTATCTCCATCTAAAGTAGCACTTAAACTTTGTAACAACTCGGTTAACTTTGACGAGTACGGACGCATTGCTACAATAGCATCTTGCGCTTTTTTCAACTTAGCAGCCGATACCATTTTCATGGCACTGGTAATCTGCATTGTTGAACCAATCGAAGTAATTCTGTTACGTATTTCTTTTAAGTTTGCCATACTTTTATGTTTATAATGATGATTCTAAAAGAATCATAATTAAATAATATGCTTAATATTTACTAGAAATCTCTTTTGCTGCCTCTTCTAAAACGGTAATAACTTCATCTGTTAATTTACCTGCTTTAAGAGTGTCTAAAGTACCTCTATGTGTTGCATTTAAGTAAGTAATATAGTCTTTTTCAAACTCTTTTACTTTCTCTACTGGTACATCTTTTAATAAGTTCTTAGATCCTGCATATATAATAGCGATTTGATCTTCTACAGTAAATGGGTCGTTTTGAGCTTGCTTTAAAATTTCAACATTACGTTTCCCTTTTTCAATTACGTTCATTGTAGCAGCATCTAAATCAGAACCAAATTTTGCAAACGCTTCTAACTCACGGAACTGTGCTTGATCTAATTTTAAGGTACCAGATACTTTCTTCATTGATTTAATCTGAGCGTTACCCCCTACACGAGATACCGAAATACCTACGTTAATTGCTGGACGTACACCAGAATTAAATAAATCTCCGTCTAAGAAAATTTGTCCGTCTGTAATCGAAATTACGTTTGTTGGAATGTATGCTGATACGTCTCCTGCTTGTGTTTCAATAATTGGTAATGCTGTTAAAGAACCTCCACCTTTTACAATTCCTTTTAAAGAATTTGGCAAATCATTCATTTCGCTTGCAATTTTATCGTCATTGATTACTTTAGCAGAACGCTCTAATAAACGCGAGTGTAAATAGAATACATCTCCTGGGTATGCCTCACGTCCTGGAGGTCTTCTTAATAATAAAGAAATTTCACGATAAGCAACTGCTTGTTTCGATAAATCATCATAAATGATTAACGCTGGTCTTCCTGAATCTCTAAAATACTCTCCAATAGCTGCTCCTGCAAACGGTGCATATACTTGCATTGCTGCTGGATCTGATGCATTAGCTGCAACAATTGTTGTATAGGCTAACGCTCCTTTTTCTTCTAACATACTTGCAATTGCAGCTACTGTAGAAGCTTTCTGTCCAATAGCTACGTAGATACAATATACTGGCTCACCAGCATCGTAAAATTCTTTTTGATTTAAGATAGTATCAATTGCAACCGTAGATTTTCCTGTTTGACGGTCTCCAATGATTAGCTCACGTTGTCCTCGTCCAACTGGAATCATTGCGTCGATAGATTTAATTCCTGTTTGTAAAGGTTCTGTTACTGGCTCACGATAAATAACTCCTGGTGCTCTACGCTCTAAAGGCATTTCATAAGTTGTTCCCTCAATTGGTCCTTTACCGTCGATTGGGTTTCCTAAGGTATCAACTACACGACCAACAACTCCTTCTCCAGCTTTTAAAGAAGCAATTCTCTCAGTTCTTTTTACTGTTGATCCCTCTCTTACTGATGTAGGGTCTCCTAATAACACAACTCCAACATTATCTTCTTCTAAGTTTAATACAATTCCTTCTAGGCCTCCATCGAATGCTACTAGCTCTCCGTATTGTACGTTAGATAATCCATAAACACGAGCAATACCGTCTCCTACTTGCAGTACAGTTCCTACTTCGTTTAATGAAGCTTTTGCTTCAAAATTTGTCAATTGTTGCTTTAAAATTGCTGATACCTCAGCTGGTTTAATTGTTGCCATCTTTTCTAATTTGATGTATAATTAAATTTTAGGAATATAATGACTGTTATCAAATTCCTTTCTTAATTCGTTAAAATTATTTGAGATACTTGCATCGTATTGCATATCTCCAACACGTAAAATAAATCCTCCTAAAATAGATGAATCTACTATATTTTCTATACTGGTTTTGTTTCCTGTAAGTTCTACTACTTTTTGTAATATTTTTTCCTCTAAAGCTTTTGTCATAGGAACTGCTGTTGTTACCTTGGCAATATCCATACTTTTAAGATAATCATATATAATAGTGTAGTGAGATGCTATGCTATGTAACATTTCCATACGTTTATTTTCTTCTAATAAATTGAATAAACCTAAAGAAATTGCATTTACTTTATCTATAAACAAAGCGTTTAAAACTCTTTTTTTATCTGAAGCTTTAATTACTGGGCTTTTTAACATGGTTTGCAAATTGTCATTTTCAGAAATTGTTGTAGCAATAAATTGCATGTCTGCATTTACTTTTGTTTCTAATCCTGTTTCTTTTGCTAAGTTTAAAATAGCTCTAGCATAACGTAATGCTGGTCTTGCTCCCTTCATAGAATGATTAATTTAAAATAACATCTTTAAGCATTCCCTCTATCAATTTTACTTGGTCTTCTTTTGCTGCCAATTCTTTTTTAACAACTGCTTCTGCTATTACTAAAGAAATCTCTCCAACTTCTTTCTTTAAATGCGCTAATGCAGCTTGCTTTTCTTGTTCTATAGAAGTTTTTGCTAATTCAATCATTTTAGAAGCTTCTTCTTTAGCTTCTTCTTTAGCTTCAGAAATCATTTTATTTTTAATTTCTTGTGCTTCTTTTAACATGGTATCTCTTTCTGCTCTTGCTTCTTTAACTAACTTTTCGTTATTAGCTGTTAAATTTTGCATTTCTTTTTTTGCGTCTTCTGCAGATGCTAAAGCATTTTTTATACCTTCTTCTCTTTCGTTAACTGCATCTAAAATTGGCTTCCAAGCATATTTTTTTAGTAATAAAACTAGTAAAACAAACAAAACGCCCATCCAAACGAACAGCCCTAAAGAAAAATCATTTATTAACTTCTCCATACTATATATCTATAATAATTATCTATCTAATTTAATGTTTTTAAATAAGAGCTATAACCAACCGTTATAGCTCTTATTCACTTTTTTAAGCTGCAAATAAAGCAGCAAATCCGATACCTTCAATTAAGGCAGCAGCAATTAACATTGCTGTTTGGATTTTTCCTGAAGCTTCTGGCTGACGTGCGATAGCGTCCATTGCTGAACCACCAATCTTACCAATACCTAATCCAGCACCGATAACTATCAATCCAGCTCCAATAAAATTTAATCCTTCCATTATATATATATTTAATTATTAAACATTCAATTTAATGATGATCATCATGTTCTTCTACTGCAGATCCAAAATACAATGCAGACAACATGGTGAAAATATAAGCTTGTAGCGCTGCTACTAATAACTCTAATAATGATAAAGCAAATGCTAATCCGAATGATAACGGACTACCAATCCAGCTTTTAAAAATAAACATTAATCCAATAATACTCATTAATACAATATGACCAGCGGTAATATTTGCATATAAACGAATCATTAATGAAAATGGTTTAATTACCATTCCTAACAATTCAATTGGTGCTAAAACAATACGCATTAATTTTGGCACACCTGGCATCCAAAAAATATGCCCCCAATAATTTTTATTTGCAGTTACTGTTGTTAGTATAAATGTAATTAAAGCCAACACCAAAGTAACAGCAATATTGTTAGTTACATTAACTCCTAATGGCGTCAACCCTAATAAATTTATAATCCAGATAAAGAAAAATACCGTTAGCAAATAACTCATGTATTTTTTATAATGTTTTTCTCCAATATTTGGGATTGCAATGTCATCTCTAATGTATAATATAATAGGCTCTAACAAGCGCCCCACACCTTTTGGCAAAGCATTTTTTTGATAATTCTTAGCCATCCTTTTAAACATAAAGAACATAAGTAAAGAAACTAAGAAAATGAACACTACATTTTTAGTAATTGAAAAATCTAATGGCTTTGCATTTGTTGGGTGGTGCTCTTTATCATAAGTGATTGTTCCATTAGCATCTGTTTTATAGATTTTGTTGTGGTATAATTTATAGTAATTACCATCTACCTTAGCCAATGTTTCTCCATGATGAAATTTTGAAGACATAAATACTTTCAGTCCGTCATCCCATAAAATTACTGGTAATGGAAAACCTATATGAACTTTTTCTCCATGACTATCTGTATAAGAATACAAGCCAAAGTCATAAGAATCTAACAAGTGATGATTGATATATTCTTTTATACTCGTTTTTAAATCTTTTTCTTGAGGCGCATTTGTGTGGTCTGATTTCTCATTGTGCTGAGCTACAGAAACAAACGAAACTAAAAACAGTAAAAACGTAATCTTTTTTATTAAAAATTTTCTTCGCATATCACTCTGATAATAGTGTCTTTAAAATCGCTGCAAAGGTAGGTTTTTCTATTTAATTGAAAAATTATTTATTGTTTTATTTTACAGATAAAAAAGCGAATTGTTCTATTCTGTTTTTTTAGGCAAATTCAAAAGCTTAATTAATGCCAATGTTTCAATAAGTAAAGAGTAAACATAAGGCACAAAAAAAGCTAAAAATTCTAGTTTTGTTATAGTTGTATCTGCTCTATAATCTGCATAAAAAAAGAAAAAAAAAGCAGCGAATTTTAAAAAGCTACCACCCATAAAAAGAAAACCTAATTGATCTCTTAACTTATCTCTTAAAAAGAAAAGTACTAAAAAGATTATTATTGCAAGCAACCCATTTACAAAATAAGCTTCATTAATTTTATCAGCGAATTCTGGGTAGCTATATGCTTCTAATAATAAGGTGTGGAAATAAAACACAAGTATTAATCCTATTACTAAAAAAGAAAAAAATTGAATTACAACCTTTACTAGACTATTCTTTTTCATTTATTTTTTTTAGTTGAGCCATTAAACTAAATAAAGAACCTATAAAACCAAACAAGATTAATGTTATTGTAATATAGTTCTTTTTGAGCTCAAAATAGACATCTAGTTTTTTTCCAAAATAAGCAGCTAAGTATATAGTAATACCCATTTGCAAACCAACGCCTGTAAGCCGAACAAATTTATTAAGCTGTTTTTTCTTCTGTTGCTGATTGTTGTTCATCTGGGTTTAGTTCTTTTAACGCTCCTTTCATAGCGCATGTGGCGTTAAATGAAGCGCCTGATTCTACAGATAGTTTACCAATCACTACATCTCCAGAAATTGATGCTGTTGCTTTTATTGTAAGAATTTTATTTACTTGTAATTCTCCAGAAAATTTTCCTTCTACATCTGCATTTTCGCACAGTACTTTTCCTTTTATTAGTCCATCACTTCCAATAATAACTCTTCCTTTTGTGGTTAGTGTTCCTTCTAATATTCCATCAATTCTAAAGTCGCCTTCAGAACTTAAATCTCCAACAATTTTGGTATTTTTTGCTAATATATTTCTTTCCATTGCCTTGGGTTTTTTATGGTTTTCTTTACTAAACATAGGGGTCTATTTATTTTAATTGTTTTATCAACTCTTTTGCTCTCTGACCTTCTAAGGTATTGCCGTAATTAAAAGACACATGCTCTAATGCTTTTCTAAAGTCTGCTTTAGACTGGTATTTACCTATAGCTAAGGCTTTTAAAAGTTCAAATTTAGCAATTAAATTAGATTCTTTTATTGTCGGAAGTAATTCATTTATTTGAGAAACCACATCAGAAAACTTATTTTCTTTATAAATATAATAGAGTTCTTTATAAATTGCTTCTGTTTGAGAAACTGATTTTTGGTCTAACTTCTTAGGTTTGTTTTGTAAAATATCAGCGTATTTTGATTTTGGGTAGTCTCTTATGATTTCATTTTTAAAACTCAAAGCCTTCGCACTTTGTGTTTCTGTATACAACTGATATAAATGATATTTAGTTGGCAATACCAACGATTTATCCGGATTTTCTTTTAGCAATCTTTCTAGTCTATCAATTGCTAAATCAGTGTCTTTAAATTGCACTTTGTAAATTACTCCTGTTTGATACAGCGCTTCATTTCTAGTATAGCGCAACGAATCTAATTGTTGCTTTGTTGTAGGAATGGCTTTTAAATATGTTTCTAACTGATGTTTAGGGAGTACTTTTTTTGTTACTGCATTGTTTTTTGAGGTTGCACTAACCGTAGTTTGTTGCTTATCAGAAAGCCTCCAGTTATCTTCTAGAGGGCGATTGCCCCAAACTTTTTGAAATGTTGCTTTTCCAAAGTTTAAAGACTGCCTATTGTAAAAATACCATTTCCCTTTATTTGTTCGCAGATTAGAAGACCCACCTCTAAAAGCACTTCCAAAATAACTGTTTTTTAGCTGTTGTTTTGCCTTTTTTTCATCTACTTCTTTTAAAAATGCTATGTGTTTTTCAAAAAATGCTTTTTGTTCAGAAGCAGTCAACGTAGCAATTTTTAGGATACTATCGTTTGTTTGAATCACTTTTTCAAAAGCCGTTAACTTGCTCAAGCTTTTATGTTTTCTTCTTATTTTTCGTATTCTTTTATCAGTACTCTTTTTTGAAAGCTGAAGCACGCTATCATAATAAGAGCTCGCCTTAACAAACAACGAATTGCTGTATGCAATATCACCTAGTTTTTCGTAAGCTACTGTTTTTTGAGTTTTTTCTCCTTTAGCTACTCGCAGCGATTTATTAAAATAAACAATAGCTTTTTGCAAGCTATCTCTACTTTCTTCCAACAATCCTTTTTGATAGTAAAGTTTATCTAAATAATTTCTGTTGTCTCTATTCTTTATCAGTTTTTCAAACTTCACCAACTGATTTTCTACATCATCTTTGCTTGTTGTTTTTGCTAGGTTGATATGTGCGTGGATTTTAAATTTATGCGGTGCTTTTTTAAAGTTGATTAAACTTTGATACACCCAAGCAGCTGAATCTGTTTTTTGCTGACTTGCATACAGTTGTCCTAACACAAACATATTTCGGGCAGTTTGATTGACATTTTCTTGTGTTTGCGCTGCTAAGTTTAATTGCTGTATGGCTTTTTGTATGCTGTCTATTTTTACATATGCCATTGCCAACGCAGTATGTGCTTCTTCTTTTACACGCGAAGCTAAGTCTTTTGTTTTTAAAACAATTTTTAACGATTCAATAGCAAATTTTTCATTGTCTAACCTAATGTTTGTTTTTGCTCTCCAAACTCTTGTTTCATTTACCAAATCTGCATACGGATAATTTACAATAACATAATTAAACGCCTCTATGGCAGGCACAAAACGTTGTGTATAATATCTAGATTTTCCTAAGAGTAAATACGCATCATCTATTTGATGATTGCGCTCTTTACCGCCAATATTCATCGAGTGTTTTTGTATGGCTTTTACAGCTTTTTCTTCTGCCTTATCAAATCCTTTTGATGCTGTTTGGTTCTGATCTGTTTTGTTTTGAGCACCAACATTGTTAAACGACGGAACTTTGATTTCTTCTTTATCAAAAGTTATGGGTTCTAAAGAAAGTTGCTCCCAAAAATTATCTTTGTGTTTTTGTCTTAACTCTTTTAAACCTTCATCAAAAGCAATGTTACCATTGTACAAAATATTGTACTTAGTGGTAATAGCATTATAGGTTCTGTTTAAAAATCGATCTTTTCTTGTACTACAAGAAACCAATACAATACCAATTGTCAGAAAAAATAAAATCGATTTTTGTATGTGCATTATTTAGAAACTTCAAGAGTTATATTCATTAAAAAAGCTCTTATTCACAACAACTTTTCTAATAAAATATTGTAAATAAGAGCGTAAAAATAAGAATAATAAAAGAAAGTTATACCGAAAAGTAGCTTTCTAGTTCTTTTAAGGTTTCTTCTGAAGTTTCAATGTCTTTTACAACATGACCTTTATCTAAGACAACGATACGCTCACAAACTTCTGTAACATGACTTAAATCGTGGCTAGAAACCAGTACGGTAACCTCTTTGTTTTCGGTTAATTCTTTTAATGTTTTCTTTAACCTAATTTGTGTAGTAGGATCTAAGTTTGCAAAAGGTTCGTCTAAAATTACCACTTGCGGATTTCCCATCAATGCAGCTGCTATCCCTGCTTTTTTCTGATTTCCTTTACTTAAATCTCTTAAATATTTCTTTTTTCCTAGAATTTCCCCATTAAAAAACTCTTCAAATTTTGTTAAGAAGCTTTTTACATCTGCCTTGTTCATGCCTCTTAAATCGCCAATAAACTCAAAATATTCTTCTGGAGTTAAATAGCCAATTAAAAAGGTTTCATCTATAAAAGATCCTGTAAAAGATTTCCAAGATTCACTCTGGTTTACCACAACATCATGGTTAGAAATTTGCCCTGTTGTGGGTCTAATTAAATCTAACAAAATATTAAAAAAGGTGGTTTTTCCTGCTCCGTTGTTACCAACCAACCCAAAGCTTTGTCCTTTAGGAATGGTTAATTCTTCTATATGTAATACTTCTGTTGTTCCGTATTTTTTTGTAATATTATTTGATTGTATCATAACTATTGCTGTCTTTATTTTTGATTATCCTTTTTGATTAAACGCGTGGATAGCTGCGTATTTATCTTTAATGTATTTTTTAGCAATGATATTCATAAAGTAGTTTTTAGTAACTAACCCTAAAACACCAATTGCTGCTATGGCTATCAGGCCTGCATTAAACCCTAGCGGTAAACTAAAAGCGTAAAATACCGCAACAGGAAATCCCATTACTGGTAAAATAATAATGAACTGTTTTGCACTGGCACCTTGAGTGTTTCCAAATCCGCTTGCATTCAAATCGATTTGTTTTCTATTAAAAGAGCCTGCATACAATAAAACCAAGGTGTTAAAACCTACATTAAATATGGCTCCAACAACAATCATAAGATAAATATCTAACCCAAAATAAATATAGGGAGTTGCGAGTACAAAAAGAGCCGTAGTCATAATACTCATTAAAAACCATTTAGATTCTAAATATTTTCTGTAACTAATATTTTGGCTCATTAACATTTTGTAATACGCACTTTCCCAGGCAGGAATGAATTGCCCGTAGTTTAATACAAATCCGCCCGTTACAAACAGTGAGGCAAAAATTAAAATACCAGGCATATCTTGATATGTCTTTTGGGTAAAGAAAATCAGTCCGTATAAAACAAATAAGAAAGACATTAAGAATACTGTTTTAGTTCTTTTGTTTCTCCAAATTAGTCTGATTTCGTTTTTGATAAAAGGCGCCATTTCTCCGAACCTGTTTGCCCATGATAAATCTGCCGTGTTGGCTGTTTTTACTTTTACTTTAACTGCATCATCTAAATACAATTGATTGCTTAACATTTTATAATTTATCATGTAAAAGACAATGAGTAAAACTGTCGGAATCACCGCAAAGATAGGGTTTGCATAAACGGTGTCGAACACAGATTGACTCAATGCTTTTGAATCGAAAACCTCAAAATATTGCAATGTAGAAGATGCCGCTAAAATAGTTGCTAATGTCCAAAATGCTGTATTGCTTTTGTTAATAATAAAGTTTAAGAAATTGGCACATTGTATAATTAACAACATACATATTAGCCAACCAAATGCACCTAAAATATCATATCCTTGATTCATTAATACAATTGCAAACGGAATGTAAAAGAATAATGAAAAAAAATTGAATGGTGAAAAGACTGATTTTGTAAGAACGTAATGAATTTGTTTGCTTTTTTTAATTGGTAAAATTAGCAAAGGTTTGATATTCATTATCGGCAGTTTTTGCATCATATACCTAAAAATTAAATCTGCTGTAATCGCAAATAATAAATAGGAATTTACCACCTGTAAGGGATCTGCATCTGGCATTAGTTTTTTTATGATAAAAAAACTACCTATTCCTAACACTAGAAAAGAAGCCATCATATACAGCGCAAAAAAGCCCATAATAATTTTTAATGCGAGTCCTTTTTGCCAATACGAAGAACGGAAATATTGTTTCCATTCTAATTTTAAAAATTGTCTAAACATACTACTTGGTTAATTAGTGACTATATGTATGGTTGAAAACAGATTTGTTACAAAAAAATTACTGTATTTTATATTCTGGGTACGTTTCTGCTAATAATTCTTCTGCTTTTAGAGGAATTACATTCATTATTATATGAACACTTATTGTCATAATAGTTAATAGAATGGAGGCTAAAAGCAGTGCGTATATATTTGATGTGAAAAACACCTCAATATCTGAAATACTGAACAGGTTATAGGTATTTACAGGAGCCAAAATACCAATGCTTCCTGCTGTTGTAAAAATCATTTCTTCTAACATCCATTTTTTACCAGTAGTTTTAAATCTTCGTTTTTGCTCTTTTCTTAATTTTACCCCTCTATATATCTCATATAGTGCAAACACTAATAAAAAAATATACAAAATTGTTTTTCCTTCTTCATAAGATAAAACTGTGTAAAACAGTAAAAATATTAGACTTGTAAGTATTATTTTAGGTAGTTGAAACCATTCTTTAAAAAACCTCCACAGTATTTTGTTGTATTTTTTTCCCAGAGCTTTACTTCGTTTATCAACAATTGTAGAAAATCCAAAAACACCAAATTTCTTAAACGAAATAGCTCTTGCTTCTTGAAATGTTAATTGAGGCTTTGTCTCCCAAATTTGCTCTATATCGTTTGCTAAATGATCTACCAATTCTGTTTGTACATCGTAATGTTCTACAAAATGTTTTCTAGTAAATTTATACAAGTCTTGTATATGAGATTCTGTTATTTTCATAACTCATTCTATTATTCTAAACTAAATTTAGGGCTTACCAACTGCTGCATGGTTTTTAAAAACTCTTGCATTTCTGCTAACTTATTTACAGTTTCTTTTGTGCCGTTTTCTGTTAGTTTATAATATTTACGCAATCTGTTGCCTACTTTTACAACTTCAACATCTAATAATCCCTCAGCTTCTAGTTTATGCAAAGCTGGGTACAATGCTCCTTCTGTAATTTTTAATTCTCCTTTGGTTAATTCTTTTACTTTCTGTGTAATTTCATAACCATACATCTTATCATTTTGTGCCAATAGCTTTAAAATAATTGTCTGTAAAGATCCTTTATATAATTTTTGATTTCCCATTGAGTAAATGTACATAATTTTCTTATGTATAAATTACTTAGGTATTACTTTATATTAATTCTAACATCTAATTCGTATTTTGTTTTCTATTTTTGCATCTTAAAATTCTACTTCATGTCATCATTTTACAAATTAACCGTAAAACAAATAGTTAGAGAAACACCAACTGCCATTTCAATTTTGTTTGATGTACCAAATCACTTAAAAGATACGTTTACGTTTATTGCAGGACAATACGTTACTTTAAAAACTACAATAAACAACAGCGAAGTTAGAAGAGCTTATTCTATCTGTGCATCACCGAATAGCCAACAATTAAAAGTTGCTGTAAAAGCGGTAAAAGATGGTGTCTTTTCTACCTATGCAACCTCACAATTAAAAGTAGGAGACACGATTGAAGTCTCTGAACCTGAAGGGAAATTTACCTTAACACCTCAATCAGATAAAAATTATATTGCTTTTGCTGCTGGTAGCGGTATTACTCCAGTTATGGCTATGGTAAAAGCTACCTTAGAAAACACACAAAACACAACATTTACTTTAGTATACGGAAACAAATCTGTAGAAAACACCATATTTAAAAGCGAATTGGATGAACTAGCCAGCAAGCATTCAAACTTTCATTTAAACTATGTGTATAGCCAAGAGCAAGCTAACGAAAGTAAGTTTGGTAGAATAGATAAAAGCATTGCAAATTATTTTCTAAAAAATAAATATCAAAACATTCTTTTTGATGCTGCTTTTTTGTGTGGTCCAGAAAAAATGATTGAAACCGTTTCTGAAACGTTGCAAGAAAACCAGTTTACAAAAGATCAAATTTTCTTTGAACTTTTTACAGCGTCAACAGATAATACCGTTGAAATTAAAGACGGAAAAACACAAGTAACCGTTTTACTCGATGACGAAGAGCATGCATTTATTATGGACGCTTCAGATAATATTTTAGCAGCTTCTTTACGCAATAATATTGATGCACCTTACTCATGTCAAGGTGGTGTTTGTAGTAGTTGCTTAGGAAAAATTACAGCAGGAAAAGCTGTGATGAAAAAAAATAGTATTTTAACGGACAGCGAAATAGAAGAAGGGTTGGTTTTAACTTGCCAAGCCCATCCTGTTACGCCTAAAATTTCTATTGATTTTGATGATGTATAAAAATAGACCTTACTAATGGATTTTTACGAAATAAAAAATGCTGTGATTCTTGGGTTCTTTCTGTCATTTATGATTGGACCTGTGTTTTTTATGCTAATTCAAACAAGTATTTTAAAAGGGGCTAGAGCCGCCATTGTTTTTAATCTAGGTGTTATACTTGGAGACATTGCTTTTATTGTTATTGCCTATTTAGGTAGTAGGCACTTGTTAGAACGTATTAAAGATGATCCAAGGTTATTTTTTATTGGGGGATTAATCTTGATTATTTACGGACTTATTACCTATTTTGATAAATCCAATAAAAAGGAGGTTGAAAGTACTCCTTTAATTGACATAGATGTAAAAAACAACTATGTGAAATTACTTTTCAAAGGTTTTTTTTTAAACTTCATCAATATTGGTGTTCTTGGTTTTTGGTTAGGATTAATTGTTGTTATTGGCCCAACACTAGATATGAATCCTAATCATATTTTTTGGTATTTTACAACCATATTAATCAGTTATTTTATTACAGATCTAGGAAAAATTCTTTTAGCAAAAAAGCTAAAGAAAAAGCTGACAACGAATGTAATTTACAGAATTAAAAAAACGATGGGAATCTTGCTTATTATTTTTGGTATTGGTTTGATATTAAAAGGCTTTATTCCTAAAGAAAAATTAAATATTGACACCTTAATTGAAAAAGTTGACAAATAAAAAAGCGAGAAAATTTCCTCGCTTTTTTATTTTGTGTTTTGTATTCTAATTTACTTCGTATACATTATTTTTTCTATCAATATCTGCCATTAATTTAGACGTATCAATTTCTACTTTTTTAATATCTTTTTTTACAGTAAAAGAATAGGTTGGATGTGCCCAAGTCCAGTCTTCTATTATAGTAGCTTTAGTCGGTTTGTTTCCTCTCATCATCCGTAAAGGAATATTAAAGTCTTCTGTAGAACCGTCTGTATATGTTACTGTAATATCAATTGGCATAGGCATTTTTCCAATACGCTCTAATGTAATTGTTTTTCCCACAACACTTTTAACGCCATAATCTATTCTATGCAATGTTTGAGTCCATTCGTTCAAATACCAATCTAAATGTAATCCAGAAACCTTTTCTGCGCTTCTTTTTATATCATTGGGTGTTGGGTGCTTAAAACTAAAATCTTTGTAATACTTTTTTATGGTTGCTTTTACATTTTCTTCTCCAATAATATAATTTAATTGCGATAAAAACATTCCTCCTTTAGTATATGAAGAAACACCATATGCCGTATTTGTGTTATAACGATCAGATTGTGTGGTTTGTACTTCTTCTAAATTATTTTTTACAACATAAAAATAACCTCCATAACCTCTTGCTGTTGGTCTACCATCTCCATTTTTTAAAATTTTATTTGATGCTAATGCAGAAATATAAGTAGTAAACCCTTCATCCATCCATGGGTGTTTGCTTTCGTTTGTTGCTAAGATATGCTGAAACCACGTATGCGCCAACTCATGAATGACTGTACCTATAGGGCTCCCTTTATCTCCACCAGCAACAAGTGTACACATCGCATATTCCATACCGCCGTCTCCACCTTGAATTACTGAGTACTGTTTCCAAGGGTAAGGTCCAATATTTTTTTCGAAAAACTCCATTGCTTTTGCTGTTAACGGCTGAATTGAAGTCCAGTTCTTTTTATATTTTTCTTCGTTTTTATAAAAAAAGTGAATGTCTGGGCCGTTTTTCATTTTATAAATATCATGTACATAAGCATCGTCTGCTGCCCAAGTAAAATCGTGGACTTTTTCTGCTTTAAAATGCCAAGCTAATTTTTTTCCTCGTTTTCTTTTTACGGGTTTTGATTTGTCTTCGTAACCATGCCCTATTTCTTGTGGATTTTGTAAATTTCCTGTACCTGCTACCGTATAGTTTTTATCAATATGTAAGGTTACATCAAAATTACCCCAAACTCCTTGAAACTCTCTAGCAATATACGGATGTGCTTGCCATCCTTCAAAATCATATTCTGCCATTTTAGGATACCATTGTGCCATTGACATAGCAATACCATCTCTGCTATTTCTTCCTGCTCTACGGATGTGTACTGGCAATTGCCCTTGAAATTCCATTGTAAAAACAGCTTTTCCTCCAGATTTTATTGGCTCATTTAAGATTACTTCTAGCACAGTGCCTGCAACCTCATATTTTACATCTTTGCCATTTTGTTGTAATGATTTTACTTTTAAATACCCTATTTCATTAGGCTTTAATTTCGAAATTCTGCTTATCACTTTTCCATCTTTCCGTTCTATCATTCTACCATCAGGATCTGCAATGCTTTGTAAACGCGCATCCATTTCACTTCCTGGCTGAAAAGCGTTGTAATACAAATGATAATACACATTTTTTAAATCATCGGGTGAGTTGTTGGTGTACACTAAGGTTTGTGTTCCTTTGTATTGAAACTTTTTTACATCTACATCAACATCCATCTTATAATCTACGTGTTGTTGCCAATAACCTTCTGAGTTGTCTTTTTGATTTTGAGCAAAAGATGTCATCATTACCAATGACATGATTGCAACTAAGATTTTCTTCATTTTTTTTACTTTTAAAATTGTTTGGTCTTTAAACTAAAAAAGAGCATCTGTAAAAATAATGCTCTTTTTTTAGTTTGTTTGTTAAAACTTTCCTATTTATTTTCCGTTTACCATTTTCTCTGCCATTTTTAAGGCATTGTATGCATTTACTACTCGTCCTGTAACTGATAATTTTGCAAAAGGAACTTTTATACCTTTTGGATTTGCTCTTGACGCAGAACCTGGTTTTGTAACATCAATGTTAATTTTAGTTCCTGAGTTCATCAAAATATGTTTTACCTGACTTGCAGATAATTTTGGATAATACGAACGAATTAATGCAGCGACTCCGGCTGTAGAAGGCGCAGCCATAGACGTTCCACTAAAGTATTGATATTCATCTTCTGGTGTTGTAGAATAAATTTGGTATCCTGGAGCAAAAATGTCTACATTTAATTTACCATAATTTGTAAAGCTTGCTGGTAATTTCTCGTTGTAGTTATATGTTGATGCACCGATAGTAATTACGTTATCTGCAATTTCTGTTTTTAAATCTTTCGAGTCATTAGGGTATGTTTTTTCTACATCTATATCTTTTGCATCATTTCCTGCTGCATTTACAATTAACACATCTTTTTCTGCTGCGTATTTAATAGCATCCCAAACCCATTGTTTGTGTGGAGAATATGCTTTACCAAAACTTGTGTTGATTACTTTTGCTCCGTTATCTACTGCATAACGAATTGCTAATGCAACATCTTTATCGTACTCATCGCCATCTGGCACAGCTCTAACTGCCATAATTTTTACATTGTTCGCTACACCGTTCATCCCAACATTGTTGTTTCTTATAGCTCCAATAATTCCAGAAACATGCGTTCCATGCGCTTCATCTTTTGTAGTATGTCCTGATTTATTATCACCATAAAACTTAGTAGAAAAATCATTCGCATCATCTCCTAATTCTTTTCTGTAATCTGTTTTAAGTGTTTTTCCGCTAACTAAATCATCTGCTTTTTTAATTTCTTTTTTAATTTCATTAATTGCCTGACTTAAAGATGTAAGTCCAAAACCATACATCTGCATTGCAATGTTAACGCTTTGCTTTAAGTTAGCATCTTCTGTTTTGATTGCTGCAACATCGTCTTTTGTATAATCTTTCTTTTTTAAATATGTTGCTATCGTTTTATCTGCAAACTCTACCCCTTGTAGCATTTGGTTAAACCTTGATTTATTGGTTTTTGCACTTGCTACTTTTTTATCAAACGCAGCTTTTATTTCTTTATATGTTGCGTCGTCAACCAACTTAGGGTTCATTAAAATTCTGTCTGATTCGTAGTTTTCTTTATAGATAGCTCCTAAAAAGTTCCATCCATTAATATCGTCTACATAACCGTTTTTATCATCGTCTTTTCCATTATTCGGAATCTCTTTTTTATTTACCCAAGCATTAGCTTTTAAGTCTTGGTGCTTTAAATCTGTACCAGAATCAACAACTCCTACAACTACTTCTACACCTTTTTTCCCTGCTAAAAATTGATATGCTTTTGCCAAACTCATCCCAGGAATTGTATCCGTTGCTAAATCTGCATGCCCCCAAGATTTTTTTTCGTCTTTAGTTAACGGTACTTTTTTTGCTGAAATTACTACTGTATTATCTACTCCTTTTGGTACAGGAATTGAACTAACAGACTTACAACCAACTATAGCAGTTGCTATAAGCCCTGTAATTAAAAATGATTTTAAAACTCTCATAATCTTTCTTCTATTTTTATCTAATTAAATATATCTGTAAATTTAAACTTTTCTTTTAATCTTACGCCTTTTTCTGTATGTTTCACTGTACAAAGTTCAGTTTCTGCATCATGCTCTAAAAAAAGAATATACTCGTTGGTTGCTGCTTCATTTAAAAAGCTTTCTTTCTCTTTTAGCGTTAACAAAGGTCTCGTATCGTAACCCATAACATAAGGTAACGGAATATGACCTGTAGTTGGTAACAAATCTGCCATAAACACCAATGTTTTTTCTTGGTATGTTATTTTAGGTAGCATTTGCTTTTCTGTATGTCCATCCATAAACAACACATCAAAGCCAACTTCTTTTTTAGCGTTCTCTATAAAGTTTAACTGACCGTTTTCTTTTATTGGCTGTATGTTTTCTGACAAAAATGATGCCTTTTCTCTAGGATTTGGCTCCATTGCCCATTGCCAATGATTTTTATTAGACCAAACTTTGGCGTTTTTAAAAGCAGGGATGTAACCCGTTTTATCTGTATTCCATTGAATTACACCTCCGCAGTGATCAAAATGAAGGTGGGTTAAAAAAACATCGGTAATATCGTCTCTATGAAATCCGTAATCAGCTAGAGATTTATCTAAAGAAAAATCGCCAAACAAATAATAATACCCAAAAAACTTGTCTGATTGTTTTGAGCCCAGTCCTGTATCAACCAATGTTAGTCTTTCACCTTCTTCAATTAGCATACAACGCATACTCATAGATATCATATTGTTAGCGTCTGCTGGGTTGGTTTTTTGCCAAATCGATTTAGGTACCACACCAAACATAGCACCGCCATCTAACTTAAAATTTCCTGTTTCTATTGGATAAATTTTCATAGAACACAAAGATGCAGAAAATTCTTTGCATTTCTATTAAATAAAACAAAAAACACATCGAAGAATCGATGTGTTTTAGTTGAGGTGTCGAGCGGATTCGAACCGCTGTAGATGGTGTTGCAGACCACTGCCTAGCCACTCGGCCACGACACCCTTTTGGGACGACAAATTTACGCAATTTTCCTTTTTAGGCAAGGATTTTTTACGCTTTCCTTTTTTTTGATAAAATAATGACCACTTCTTCAACATTTCCGCCAATTGGTGGATTTATTTTTGCCATACTAACCGTCGCTTTTTTTACCGTAGGTAACTCCTTAAAAATTCTGTCAAGGATTCTTTTAGCTACATGCTCT
This sequence comes from Flavobacteriaceae bacterium, assembly GCA_013373385.1. Lineage (GTDB taxonomy): Bacteria > Bacteroidota > Bacteroidia > Flavobacteriales > Flavobacteriaceae > Polaribacter. The sequence continues at coordinate 60,110 of JABXHX010000011.1, read as the reverse complement.
AACAGTTTAGAACGAATCGCCATTTCTGCTTTTACAATATGATTGATATGTACGTAGTCTACCGTGTCTACCAAGTCATCCGAAAGAGCCGATTTTTGTAGATTTGTTTTTACCTCAACATCAACTTTATACTCGCTACCAATCTTTGCTTCTTCTTCTAAACAACCATGGTAAGCATAAAGTTTGATGTTCTTTACTTGAATTTTTCCCATGTTTGCAAATATAACCTTTTATAGTCGTTTTGAAATATGTAATTTTGCTCATCAATTTACAAATCCATGTCAGAAGAAAAAAAATCATTAAACTTTATTGAGCAAATCATTGAAGAAGATTTAGCCAACGGAATGTCGAAAGATAATTTACGCTTTCGTTTTCCGCCAGAGCCAAATGGATATTTACATATTGGACACACGAAGGCTATCGGAATTAGTTTTGGACTAGGAGAAAAATACAACGCTCCTGTAAATCTTCGTTTCGATGATACCAACCCAGCAAAAGAAGAACAAGAGTATGTAGATGCTATTAAGCGCGATGTAGCTTGGTTAGGATATCAATGGGAAAACGAATGTTATTCTTCTGATTATTTCCAGCAATTATACGATTGGGCGGTTCAGTTAATTAAAGATGGAAAAGCTTATGTAGATAGTCAATCTTCAGAAGCAATGGCAGAACAAAAAGGAACTCCTACCCAACCTGGTGTAGCAGGACCGTATCGCGATAGAAGTATTGAAGAAAATCTAAATCTTTTTCAACGCATGAAAAACGGTGAGTTTGATGAAGGTGCTCACGTTTTACGTGCTAAAATTGACATGACTTCACCAAATATGCTAATGCGTGATCCTATTATGTATCGTGTTTTAAAAAAGGCACATCATCGTACAGGAAACGATTGGGTAATTTACCCAATGTACGATTGGACGCATGGTGAAAGCGATTATATAGAGCAAATTTCACACTCGTTATGTTCGTTAGAGTTTAAACCTCACCGTGAGCTTTATAATTGGTTTAGAGACAACGTGTATGAATATAGTCAGTCAGAATATCCATTACCACCAAAACAACGTGAATTTTCTCGTTTAAATTTGAGTTATACGGTAATGAGTAAGCGTAAGTTAATGAAGTTGGTAGAAGAAGGAGTTGTTTCTGGATGGGACGATCCGCGTATGCCTACAATTTCTGGTTTACGTCGTAGAGGATATACACCAGCATCCATCAGAAGTTTTGTAGAAACTGTTGGGGTTTCTAAGCGTGAAAACGTGATTGATGTAGCGTTGTTAGAGTTTAAAATCCGTGAAGATTTAAACAAAACAGCTAATCGAGTTATGGCAGTGTTAGACCCTGTGAAGTTAGTAATTACTAATTATCCTGAAGGTGAAGAAGAAATTTTGATTGCAGAAAACAATCCGGAGAATGAAAATTCAGGAAATAGAGAAGTGCCATTTTCAAGAGAGTTATTTATTGAAAGAGACGATTTTAAAGAAGAGGCGAATAAAAAATATTTCCGTTTAACCTTAGGTAAAGAAGTGCGTTTAAAAAATGCCTACATTATTAAAGGGGAATCTTGTATAAAAGACGAAAACGGAAACATTATTGAAATTCACTGTACGTACGATCCGTTAAGTAAATCAGGAAGTGGTACAGAAGAAAGTAAACGAAAAGTAAAAGGAACCATTCATTGGGTATCTACAAAACATGCTGTAGAAGCTGAGGTTAGAGTTTATGACCGCTTGTTTTCTGATGAAGCTCCAGATAGTCATAAAGACAAAGATTTTATGGAGTTTTTAAATCCAACATCGTTAGAGAAAATCACTGCTTATGTAGAACCTAGTTTACAATCTGCAAATATTGGAGATCGTTTTCAATTTCAACGATTAGGATATTTTAATGTTGATGATGATTCAACTACTAATAGTTTAGTATTTAACAAAACTGTTGGGTTAAGAGATACTTGGGCAAAAAAGAAATAAAAGAAGCTGTCTAAATTAATTTAGACAGCTTCTTTTATTAAAATGCAGACTGACATAAAATTCCGCCCATCAAAGCAAGCGTCACCGTCCAGTACCCTACATTAATAAGTACATATTTAAAACTTTTTCTTTCAAACATAGCGTTGGTTCCCATAATAGGAAGTGCTAAAAATAACCCAACTAAAGTACCGTGTAAAGCACCATGACCAAAGGTTCTAAATCGGTCGCCATAAGTAGCAATAAAATCATTAAAATAGTTCAAATCTGTACCTGAAAGTGCTGTTTCGCCAGATTTCATTAATACAGAATGCACTCCCCATTGGTGAATTACAATTGTTTGCAAAAGAAATGCCATTAAAAAACTGAGTACATAACTTAATCCAAAAATGAGCGCCATGTTGGCTCCTTTCATAGATTCGTCTGTGAACCCAACTTCTTTCATCCAAGCATTTTTAAATAGCATTGGCCCGTACCAAATAAAGCCCATTACTAAAGGCACTAAAGCTGCTACAGCTGTTGTTACAAAGTTAATTTCCATAATATATATCGTTTTGGTTTTCTCAAATATATAAAATAACTTTTTGATTTTTAACAACTTAAATAAAAAAGCCAGAAACGATGAGTTTCTGGCTTAAAAATTTTCTATTTGGAGTTTTATTTTATCTGTATTGATTTTGCAATGGCTTCTAACTCAAAAACAAAGTCTCTTTTATCTACTGAAGGTGCATAAGTAAACCCTTCAACAACCAAGAGTCTATTGTTTTTTTTATCTACTATGGTATAGTTTAAAAAAGGCCCCGCCATAAAGTCATTTTTCACCTCCCATTTTCCTCTCGTTTCATACGCTTTTTTACTTGCCACTTTAGCATTAAGTGTTTGGGGTGTAAAAGCGGCTTCAGTAATCATATACATTTTTTCTGTATCTGCACCTCTAACATACTTTTCGCCAATTGTGTTTCTGTTATTAATAATACTATTGCTTGGGTCTAATTCAAACTCATCATTCAAAGGAAAAGAATATACTAAAATATTATTTGTTCCGTCTCCTTGAGCAATTCCGCTCATTAAATGTTGTCTTAACCACACAAAATCTCCTGTGTCATAAACCGTTCTAAATGTTTTAGGGATGGTTAATGATATTCCTAATTTTTTAAATGTTTTATATTGAGAATCGTCTAGCTTTATATTTTCAAATCTACTTTGTAAAACTTTAATTTCTGAGTCTCTAAAAATCTTTACAATTTCTTTTTTGTGCTTTTCTAATGCTGCATTTAGACTTTCTTTATCTTTTGCTGTTACATAAACCAAGGTTTGTGGTTTGGCATAAAAATCGTTCTTTGTGAAAAAAGCTTCTTTTTCTCCTATCTGAACAAATAAAATATTTCTGAACTTGTTCATCATACTTCCAAAACCTTTTGGAGCAATTTGTGTTACGCTAAATGTTGTTTCTGGCTGTGGTAAGCCAACAACCAACTTGCCTAAAAATTTTCTAAGATTGTCTCCTATTTCACCCTTCCAATCACTTGCTTCGGTAACTACTAATAACTGGTTAGATTGCCCTACAGAAGTACTAAGAACAAAGGTTTCTTTTGCGTCTTTACAAGATATTAAAAAAAGCAATACTGCTATAAAAGTAAGTCCTTTTTTCATGTTTGTTTGTTTTGGTTGATTCATATCAAATACCGTTCCAATCTATAACCTTCTAGGGTATATGGTTAATCGTTGTCCGATTCTTAATTTAGCATTTCTAAGCCTATTCCATTTTTTAATCTGACTAACCCTTACGCCATATTTTCGAGCAATTTTACCTAAATAATCTCCGCTTTTTACTTTGTATCTAATACGTCTGTTTAATTCTAAATATTTAGGCAATGGTTTTTCTCTTTTGGCATCATCGGTTTCTGCCAAGGCATAAATCTCTTTTTCTTTAGACAAATAGGTTACAGTAGCATTTTTAGGTAATCGAATAGCATAATTTCTTCCTTTTACAAACGGAATGATATCTAATTTATATTCTGGATTTAGAAACTCTAACATCTCTGTTTCAATCCCAGTTATTTCTGATATCTGATCAAAAGAAATGGTTCTTTTCACGCGTACCGTATCTGTTGCAAAGTGAAATATTCCTGGTTTTTCAGGGGTTAAACCGTGTTCTTTTGCGTATTTAAAAATATACATCGTGGCATAAAATGCCGGAACATAGCCTGCTGTTTCTCTCGGTAAATACTGACGTAAATTCCAATAATTTCTATATCCTCCAGAGCGTTTTATGGCTTTAGAAACATTTCCTGGGCCTGAATTATATGCGGCTAATGCCAAATCCCAATCGCCAAAAATATCGTATAAATCGCTCAAGTATTTACAGGCTGCTTTGGTTGCTTTTATTGGGTCTTGACGTTCGTCTACATAAGAGCTTACTGTAAGTTTGTATTGCCTGCCTGTTAGGTACATAAACTGCCACAGACCTCTTGCACCAACTCTAGATCTAGCTCTAGGGTTTAAAGCAGATTCTACAATTGCTAAATACTTCATTTCTAACGGAATATCATACTCGTCTAAATATTTTTCGAACATTGGAAAATAGTAAGCTGCCCTAGCCATTAACTTTGGATAATATTTTTTACGATATTTTAAATACGAGTTGATGACGTTTTCTAAAATTGGATTGTATTCTATAAAAAACGGCGTAGTTTGATCTAAGTATTTTAAGCGCTGTTTTAATAGATTTGTCGGAATTTTTTCTGTGTTCTTTTTTTTTGCTTCTAAGCCTTTTATCACATAATTTAAATCAGAAAATAAAGGGGACCTGTATTGTGTTTCTAATACCAAACTATCTATGGTAGACAAGTCTTTATCGCTAAAAAAGTTTTTTGTAATGGTTTTCGTTGAATCAATTGCAATGCTATCTTTTTCTGATTGTGCTACAACAGAAAACGATAAAAAAACAATTAATAATGTAAAAAAATACTTCATCTATACATCTAGTTCTACAGCAATTGGACAGTGATCTGAATGTTTCGCTTCAGGTAAAATATACGCTCTAGAAATGTTATTCTGTAATGGTTTTGCCACCATATTGTAATCTATACGCCATCCTTTATTATTTGCCCTTGCATTGGCTCTGTAACTCCACCAAGAATATTCTTGCTTTTCTGGGTGTAAATAACGAAAACTATCTATAAAACCACTATCTATAAATTTACCAAGCCATTCGCGTTCTTCTGGTAAAAAACCTGAAACGCCTTTCATTTTTGGGTTGTGAATATCTATGGCTTCATGACAAATATTATAGTCGCCACAAATAACTAAATTCGGAATGGTTTTTCTAAGTTCAGTAGCGTATGCTAAGATTTCATCCATATAGTTGAATTTAAAATCTAATCTCGCATCATTTGTTCCAGAAGGTAAATACATACTCATAATGGAAATATTGTCAAAGTCTACACGAAGATTTCTACCTTCAAAATCCATGGTTTCTATACCTGTTCCGTATGCTACATGATTGGGTTCTTTTTTACATAAAATAGCTACGCTAGAATAGCCTTTTTTTTCTGCAGAAAACCAATAATTGTAAGGGTAACCAGCAGCTGCAAACTCTGATACATCTAATTGCTCTTTATGTGCCTTGGTTTCTTGTATACAGATTACATCTGGATTTGCCACTTGCAACCAATCTATGAAACCTTTTTTTAACGCAGCTCTAATACCATTTACATTGTACGAGATAATCTTCATTATAATTTCATTTCAGGGATTTCACCATTTACAATTAAGGTTCCTTCAGTAGCGTTTTGAATTTCTTCAACCGATACTCCTGGTGCTCTTTCTAACAAGTGAAATGCCCCATCTTTAATTTCTAAAACTGCTAAATTGGTTACTACTTTTTTAACACAGCCAACACCTGTAAGTGGTAAAGAGCATTGTTTTAATAGCTTAGACTCACCTTTTTTGTTGGTATGCATCATGGCAACAATGATGTTTTCTGCTGATGCAACTAAGTCCATTGCACCTCCCATTCCTTTTACCATTCTCCCTGGAATCTTCCAGTTAGCAATATCTCCGTTTTCTGCAACTTCCATTGCACCTAAAACAGTTAATTGAACGTGTTGTCCACGAATCATGGCAAAACTTGTAGCAGAATCAAACAACGACCCTCCATCTAAAATAGTTACGGTTTGTTTTCCTGCATTGATTAAATCTGCATCTTCTGTTCCTTCTATCGGAAAAGGTCCCATTCCTAACAGACCATTTTCTGATTGAAACTCTACTTCAATACCTTCTGGAATGTAATTTGCTACCAACGTTGGTATTCCTATTCCTAAGTTTACATACCATTTATCTTGTAATTCTTGTGCAATTCTTTGCGCGATTTGTTGTTTAGTGAGTGCCATTTCTTAAATTTTAGGAGTTACAGTTCTTTGTTCAATTCTCTTTTCGTACCCTTTACCTTGAAAGATTCTTTGTACAAAGATTCCCGGTGTATGAATTTGATTTGGATCTAATTCGCCAACCTCTACCAGTTCTTCAACTTCTGCAACTGTAATTTTACCTGCCATTGCCATCATCGGATTGAAATTACGAGCTGTTCCTTTAAAGATTAAATTCCCAGCAGTGTCTCCTTTCCATGCTTTTACAAATGCAAACTGCGGATTAAATGCGTGTTCTAACACATGCATTTTTCCGTTGAATTCTCTGGTTTCTTTTCCTTCGGCTACTTCTGTACCGTAACCTGCCGGAGTATAAAAAGCCGGAATTCCTGCTCCTGTTGCTCTACAACGTTCTGCTAAGGTTCCTTGCGGGATTAAATCTACCTCTAACTCTCCAGACAGCATCTGACGTTCAAACTCATCGTTTTCTCCAACATAAGAAGAAATCATTTTTTTTATCTGACGTTTTTGGAGCAACAAACCTAAGCCAAAATCATCTACACCTGCATTGTTAGATATACAGGTTAAATCTGTTACTCCTAAATTTACCAATTCTGTTATACAGTTTTCTGGTATACCGCAAAGACCAAAACCTCCGAGCATAAAAGTCATCCCGTTTTCTACACCTTGTAAGGCTTCTTGTGCGTTTTTTACTACTTTATTTATCATGTTTCTTTGGTTAAAAATCTATATCTCCTTTTTCAATTACTTTCTTTTCTTTTGTATCTTTTTCGTCTTTCTTATCTTTTTTATCTTCTGGAATATCACCACAATCTAATCGAATAGAAATCTCTTTTTCTGGTTTTACAAAATCTTCTTTACTAATATTTAGGGTAGTATCTTCATAACATTTACGCATAAAAATAGCCCAAGTTGGTAAAGACATTGAGGCTCCTTGCCCTTTTCCGATTTTTTCGAAATGTATGGCTCTATCTTCCCCTCCGGTCCAAACCCCAGTTGCTAAATTTGGCACAACTCCCATAAACCAACCATCGGTATGGTTTTGTGTTGTTCCTGTTTTTCCTGCAATCGGATTATCAAATTTATATGGATACCCTGTAACATACCCTGGTCTATCGTAAGTAGTTCTTAATCTAATACCCGACCCTGAAATTGTTACGCCTTTAAGTAAATCTATAATTACATAGGCAGACTCTTCGCTTAACACTTCGTGTGTTTTTGGTTTAAACTGTGTTAGCACCGTTCCATTTTTATCTTCTATTCTTGTAATCATCATTGGTTCTACTCGCAGTCCTTTGTTTGCAAACATAGCATATGCAGCAGTCATTTCGTACAAAGACAATTCAACTGAACCTAACGCAATAGAAGGGCCTGTTGGAATACTACTTGTAATTCCCGCTGATTTTGCTAACCTTATTACATTTTGTGGGGTTACCATATCTATCATTCTTGCAGACATGGTGTTTACAGAATTTGCCAAAGCTTCTTTTAAGCTCATTGCACCTTTATAACGCAGCGGATTTTCTCCTGAGTTTCTAGGTGTCCACGCTTTGGGGATACCATACTTTCCTTTAGGTATTGTATAAGGCGCAATAGGGTACTCATCACAAGGAGATAGTTTTAACTGGTTGATTGCTGTTGCATATACAAATGGTTTAAAAGTTGATCCTACTTGTCTTTTGCCTTGTTCTACATGATCGTATTTAAAGTGCTTGTTATTAATACCTCCCACCCAAGCTTTGATATGCCCTGTTTGTGGTTCAATAGAAAGTAACCCTGAGTGTAAAAAATATTTATAATACTTAATAGAATCGGCAGGGGTCATGATGGTATCTCTATCTCCTTTCCAAGTAAAAATTCTCATTTTTGTTTTCTTATGAAACGATGCTTTGATGTCTTTTTCTGCAACACCATTACTCTTCATTCTTCTCCATCGTTCAGAATTCTTCATAGCACGGTCTAAAATGGCTTGGATTTGTTCTGGCTCAATGTCGTAAAACGGGGCTGTTTTGTTTTGTTTTTGCTCTGCAAAAAAGTACTTCTGTAAATTAGACATGTGTTCTGTAACCGCTTCTTCTGCGTACTGTTGCATTCTAGAATCTATGGTTACATAAATTTTTAAACCGTCTCTATAAATATCGTATTGTTTACCATCTGGTTTTGGGTTTTCTTTTACCCATTGTTTTAAATAACCTCGTAGGTATTCTCTAAAATAGGTTGCATATCCATCACTGTGACTCTCTGGGGTAAAGCTTATTGTTAGAGGTAATTTTTGTAGAGAATCTTTTTCTTTTTCTGTGATAAATCCATTTTTTGCTAATTGAGCAAACACCACATTTCTTCTCGCTTTAGATTTATTTCTAGAAACTTTTCTATAAGGATTATATTGTCTAGGATTTTTTAGCATAGCTACAATAATTGCAGACTCTTGTATGTCTAAATCTTTAGGTTCTTTTCCAAAATAAATTCTCGATGCAGAACGAACTCCTACCGCCTGTTTTAAAAAATCTACTTGATTTAGGTACATCGCAATAATTTCTTCTTTAGTATACTGACGTTCTAACTTTATAGAAACCACCCATTCTTTGGCTTTTTGTAGTATTCTTTTTAAAGTATTACTAGAAGCTTGCTTTGTAAATAAGTTTTTGGCCAATTGTTGTGTAACTGTACTAGCTCCACCACCTTTACCCATTTTAGCAATTGCTCTAGCCAACCCTCTAAAATCAATACCAGAATGCTCAAAAAAACGTTCATCTTCTGTGGCAATTAAGGCATTTACCAAATTGTCTGGTAAGTCTTTAAATTTTATTGGCTTTCTGTTTTCTACAGCATAGGTTCCTAAGGTTTTACCATCTGAAGAAATAACTTCTGATGCTAAATTATTCTCTGGGTTTTCTAACTCTTCAAAAGTTGGTAAGGCACCAAATGCTCCCCAAGAAGCTAATAAAAACAATAGTAAAACAAGAGAAATGCCTCCTAAAACAATTCCCCAAAACCATTTGATATATTTTTTAAAACTTTGTTGTTCTTCTTTCTTAGTCATTCTTAATTCTTTTCTATTCTAAATCCTACTTCTGTAATTCCTTCTAGGTTTTGAATACCATCTATTTGATTATTTTTTCTCATTGCTTGAGAAATTGCAAGTGTATATACTCCAGATATTGGAAAAACAACATGTTCTTTATAAAACAATTTGCTTTCTTTAATTTCTGTAAAACCATTGCCTAAAAACTTCCCAGAATTGTCTGCCATTTGATACTCTAAGGTGTCAACAATTTTCTTGCCATTCGGAAAATTTAGCTCTGTTATTAAAAACAAATTATTAAAGTTGTATTTATTGTTATTTCTAACATTAATAAATAGGTTGTTTTTTGTTAGTGTATCGTTGATGTTAAAAGAAAACTGAACTTTTTTATCTAAGTTCCATGATTGGTTGTCTAAGGTTTTATAAGTATCGTATACTCTTTTAGAATCACAAGAGGTGAATCCTAAAAAAACAGCTATAAACAATAATAAACCAATGCTATTTGTTTTCATTATTCTTTTTGTTACGCCTTTTGTTTCTGTTATTTCTTCTTGGCTTTTGTTGGTCTTTTTGATTATTACTTTTGTTTTGTACCGACTTTTGCTGCTGATTTGGTTTCTTTTTTCTTCTATTTCTCCTTTGGTTTCTTCTTGGCTTCGGGGTATCAAAACGTGTTAAACTATCTTGCCCAACTACATTTTCAAAATCAACTTTTACAGCTTCTGTACCTTCTGATTCGTAATCTTCTAACGGGGCAGCTTCTTCATTATTTTTATTCAGCTCAATAATTTCTTGTACTTGGTCTAAACTTAATTTGTACCACTTAAAACTGTTGTCTTTATAAGTATACCAAAGCTGCTTTTTAAAAATATCCATTTTTACAAAAACGGCAATGCCGTTTTCGGTTTTTAAAACAGTCTCTTGTTTCGGAAAATCATTTAGCGCATCTAAATAGGTATCTAACTCAAAATTTAAACAACATTTTAACTTTCCACATTGACCTGCTAATTTTAATGGATTTAATGATAATTGCTGATAACGTGCCGCCGCTGTATTAACTTTTCTAAAGTCTGTTAACCAAGTAGAGCAACACAGCTCTCTACCACAAGAGCCTACTCCGCCTAAACGTGCTGCTTCTTGACGTAAGCCAACTTGTTTCATTTCTACACGGATAGAAAAAGCACTTGCTAAATCTCTAATTAATTGTCTAAAGTCTACACGTTCGTCTGCTGTATAATAAAACGTTGCTTTGTTTCCATCTCCTTGATATTCTACATCCGAGAGCTTCATTTTTAAACCTAACCTGCTAATAATCTCTCTACCTCTACGTTGTGTTTCAGTTTCTTTTTCTCTAACAGATTGCCAAATATCAATATCTTTCTGACTTGCTTTTCTGTATATTTTTTTGACATCATCACTCTCTACATCTATTTTCTTTTTTCTCATTTGCACTTTTACCAGCTCACCACTTAACGAAACAATTCCTACGTCATGTCCTGGAGAGCTTTCTACAGCAACAACATCGCCCATAGACAGACTTAGATTTTCTGTGTTCTTATAAAAGTGCTTTCGACCGTTCTTAAAACGGACTTCAAAAATAGAAAAAGGAGCTTCGCCACTGGGCAAAGTCATATTAGATAACCAGTCAAAAACAGCTAATTTATTACCACTACCACAGGTTCCGGTAGCGCAATTACCGTTGCTTTTACAGCCGTTTGGTACGCCATTTTTATTGGTTGAGCAACTGCTACAGCTCATACGTTTTTATATTGTTGAAAAACAACTATTTGCTCTTTTGTTGAAATAGTGTTTTTTTTGGGTTCTTATTTTATTTTTATCAATCAACATTCTATTGATTAATCTGTAAATATACGGATTCTGTAAGAATGAGAAAATATGATACCGAAAGTAATTATAACTACAATTTTATTGATTTTTAAACTAAAAATAGTTTAAGAAAACAACTAAAAGTTCGTTTCTTTAGAATTTGTTTGGATTGAGTTAGAATTCGTACAAAATTACTTCTAATGTAATAAAAAAGACAAACTTATTACACCTGCTTAACCTCAATAATATTAACAGGACAGGCTTTTTTAGCTTCGTTAGATGCTTCAAAAATAGTATCGTCGTGAGACTTGATGGTAAAAAAGCCTTTCTTTTCGCTTGAATGCAACAAAACCGATTTTCCGTCTTTTTTAGACATCTGAAATTGAGCTGGTGCCAATTCTACACAATAGTTACAACCAATGCATTTGTTTCTTTGTAGGGTAACAACAACCATTAGCTTACAGCAAATTCTGTTTTTACTATTTTGTATAACTTATCTGAAGAACGTATCTTAAAATCTAATTTTATAGTTACCTCATCTCCTTTGGTAGCTTTTTCTGCCGGAACATCGTTTACAAACATTTCTTTTAGTTCCATTTCTTTAGCACCTGTTGTTGGTCCGGTAATTAAAATAGTATCCCCCACAGTAACATCATATGCATCAATTTTAAACTCACCTATTTGCGCCTTATCAAAATAATGAACGCCTTTACCTAAGTACACTTTTTTCTGAGTTGCGTGTGAACCAGGTTCTTTACTCCATTCTCCTAACTTCTGTCCTAAATAGTAGCCATTCCAAAAACCTCGATTGTATACTTTTTCTAATTCTTGCATCCAACTTATCACCTTTTCTTTATCATAAGTTCCGTTTGCTAAACTGTCTATCGCATTGCGATAACATTTTATTACTTTGGCAACATATTCTGGTGCTCTACCACGGCCTTCAATCTTTAAAACTTTTATTCCGGCATCTGCTACTTGATCTAAGAAATCTATGGTACACAAATCTTTCGGAGACATGATATATTCATTATCTAACTCCATTTCAAAACCAGACTCTTGATCTATTACCGTATATTTTTTACGGCAGTTTTGTTTACATGCTCCTCTATTTGCTGATGAGTTATGCGAGTGTAAACTCATATAACATTTCCCAGAAACCGCCATACAAAGTGCTCCGTGACCAAAAATTTCAATTTCTAACAAACGACCAGAAGGTCCTTTGATTTCTTCTTTCTCTATCTGCTCTGTAATTTTTTTAACCTGACGTAAACTCAACTCTCTACTCAACACTACGGTATCTGCAAACATGGCATAAAACTTTACCGTTTCTATATTGGTAATATTGATTTGTGTAGAAATATGAACTTCCATCCCTTCTGCTCTTGCCATGGCAATCACTGCTTGATCCATTGCAATTACAGCAGAAATATGGGCTTCTTTTGCTCTTTTAATCAGTGTTTTTACAATCGATAAATCGTGATCGTATACAATAGTGTTTAATGTTAAATAGGTTCTAACATTTTTTTCTGAACATCTTTTAGAAATTTCTTCTAAATCATCTAAGGTAAAATTGATTGATGCCCTTGCACGCATATTTAATTGCTCTACCCCAAAATACACCGAATCACAACCGTTGTCTAATGCTGCTTGTAGCGATTCAAAATTTCCTGCCGGTGCCATTAATTCTATCTTCTGCATCTTATTATTTTTTTAATTCTCTTGCCTGAATAATTATTGCGCAAAACTACTACTTTTTAAGAAAACCACCGCTTTAAGCGTTTAATACTTAACATATGGTGCGATTTAGATAAATATTCAACAAAAAAGAAACTTATTTAACAATTATGTGTTGGTATATTTATAAAATTGATAACCTTTGCATTTTCTAACACACTAAAAGAAAATAACATGAGAGTAGCTGTTGTGGGCGCTACCGGAATGGTAGGAAATGTAATGCTAAAAGTATTGGCAGAAAGAAATTTTCCGGTAACAGAATTGATTCCTGTTGCATCAGAACGTTCTGTTGGAAAATTAATAACATATAATGGTAATGATTATGCGGTTGTGAATTTGTCTACCGCTGTAAGTATGAAACCAGACATTGCGTTGTTCTCTGCTGGGGGAGATACTTCTTTAGAATGGGCACCAAAATTTGCTGAAGTTGGTACCACTGTAATTGATAATTCTTCTGCTTGGAGAATGGATCCTACAAAAAAATTGGTTGTTCCAGAAATAAACGGAGATGTATTAACTGCCGATGATAAAATTATTGCCAATCCAAATTGCTCTACCATTCAGTTGGTCATGGCTTTGGCACCATTGCACAAAAAATACACCATGAAACGTGTGGTTGTTTCTACCTATCAATCGGTTTCTGGTACAGGTGTAAAAGCCGTACAACAATTAGCGAATGAAGAAACTGGAGTAGAAGGAGAAATGGCCTATCCACACCCAATTGGTAGAAATGCCTTACCACATTGTGATGTTTTTTTAGAAAATGGTTATACCAAAGAAGAGATGAAATTGGTAAAAGAACCTAAGAAAATTTTACGCGATACTTCTTTTTCGGTAACAGCAACTGCTGTAAGGATTCCAACAGCTGGCGGACACTCTGAAGCTGTGAATGTGCAATTTGAAAATGATTTTGACTTGGCAGAAGTGCGTCAATTATTAGGTGAAACCGATGGAGTTGTGGTACAAGATGATATAGCAAACAACCTTTACCCAATGCCTGTATACGCACACGATAAAGATGAAGTTTTTGTGGGTAGAATCCGTAGAGATGAATCTCAAGAAAACACGTTAAATCTATGGATTGTTTCTGACAATTTACGTAAAGGCGCAGCTACCAACACCATACAAATTGCTGAATATTTAGTGGCTAACAATTTAATTGCAAAATCAGTCACCATATAAATTTTAACTTGAGCGTAGTCGAAAAGTCTTCTTTTTAGATTCTTCACTTCGTTCAGAATGATAAACGCTGAAACAAAAATCCCAAGTTAAACTCGGGATTTTTTTATTTATCAACTTTTAATACGTCTTTGATAATCTGTTCTATTTGTGGTTTTGGCAAAGCTCCATTTGCCATTTGTGGGTCTTCTCCTAAAGGACAAAACAACATAGAAGGAATACTTCTAATACCAAATGCCGCAGACAATTCTTGTTCTGCTTCTGTATCTATTTTATAAATGCTGATTTTTTCTCCGTATTCTTCGCTCAACTGTTCTAATATCGGCGACAACATTTTACATGGACCACACCAATCTGCATAAAAATCTATAATTGCTGGAACCTTTCCTTCAAACTTCCATTCTTTATGTTCTTCGAAATTAAATACCTTTTCTAAAAAACTTGCTTTTGTTAAATTTTCTGTCATTTCTTTAAATTTGTACAAAGGTAGACGTAAATACTGTACGCATCTTACATTTGCTTATTTTTTACCATTTTGTAAACGGCTTTTTCTTTAGGCTTGCATTGTAATACTTTACTTGCCCTGTTACCTCTTCTGCTAACCAAGAAGGTTTTGTAAATAGTTCGTCTTCTGAACTGAGTTCTATTTCTGCAACAATCAACCCTTTGTTTTCTCCATCAAACACATCAACTTCAAAAATGTGCGCACCAACTTTAATAAAGTATCTTGTTTTATCGATAACTCCAGGTTCGCAAATTTTTAACAAATCGTTTGCTTCAGTAATCGAGATTTCTTTTTCCCATTCAAAACGAGAAACACCGGTTGAGTTTCCTATACCTTTAATTGTTAGAAAACCTTTGTTTTCTATAGTTCTAACGCGTACAGTTCTTTCTGGAACGGTTGATAAAAATCCTTGTACTATTTTTGATTTTTTAAATGCTTCTTCTTTAAAACTTGTGTTCTTTACCAAAAATTTTCGTTCAATTTCTTGTCCCATTTTTTATGAATAAGTTATTACAAATGTATTTATTTATAGCTAATATTACATTTTTAAAAGTCAACAAAAATGCTACACGTAAATACCATTTCTTTTGAGTACACAAAGGACGTCCCTGTTTTAAAAAATATTGACTTTTCTTTACAAAAAGGAGCTCTTTTATGTGTGATGGGAGAAAGTGGCTGCGGAAAATCTACTTTGCTTAAAGCTATTTACGGATTGTTAGATTTAAACAAAGGTTCCTTATTTTGGAATGATCTAGAAATTTTAGGACCCAAACATCATTTGGTTCCTGGTATGGAGTTTTTTAAATATGTAGCGCAAGATTTTGACTTAATGCCTTTTATTTCGGTAAGCGAAAACATTCAAAAGTTTTTATCTCGTTTTTATCCTAAAGAAGCGCAAAAAAGAACGGAAGAATTACTTGAGGTAATTGAAATGTCGGAGTTTGCAAACGTAAAGGTTCAGAATTTAAGTGGCGGACAGCAACAGCGTGTTGCGATTGCCCGCGCTTTGGCAAAAGAACCTGAGTTGATTTTGCTTGACGAGCCGTTTAGTCAAGTTGATAATTTTAAAAAGAACTCTTTACAAAGAAAGCTCTTTGCTTATTTAAAAGAAAAAAATATTGCTTGTATTGTTGCTACACACGATGGGCACGATGCGCTTGCTTTTGCAGATAAATTAATTGTTCTCCAACATCATGAAGTGATTGCTAATGATACTCCACAAAACATCTACAACAACCCCACACAAAAATATATAGCTGCATTGTTTGATGATGTCAATGAAATTACCCTAAACAAGGAAACCTTTTTATGTTATCCGCATCAATTAAAAGTTGTAGAACATGCTACCCTACAAGCAACGGTTTATACTTCTTATTTTAAAGGCTCTTATTGGTTGATTGAAGCTGCCCTCAACGGACAGAAAGTGTTTTTTAATCATACAGAAAAAATAAAAAAAGACACTAAAGTATTTTTAAAATTTACCAACTAAATTTAGTTTGATTTTAAATTCTTTTTTAACTACCTTTTGATAACTGCTGATATAAATCATTAAAACGGATTTATATCAAAAACGCATTATGTGCAAGCTGTAAAAAACACACGTATTAGAATTTAATGACCTAACAAACAATAATAAAACAGATTGGAAAGCCAGCCGAAATTGACTTTCGAAAACCGAAAGCAACCGGAAGTACTGGATTTTATTTGAAGTCATTTAAAGCTAAAAATCCTGAATCTGAAAATCTGAAACTCCATTCAAAATGTAACTTTGAAAAGCGGACAAGCGGAATTTTATTACGTGCGAATTATTCGAATAAACTGACTGCAATTCCAATCCCTAAGGAAAGTATAATCAGAATTACAATCACAAGAGGAAAAGAAACGATTGACCCATTTTTTCTTTCGCCAATGTGGATTTTATTAAAACTCGGAGTTTCGAAATTATACGCTCGATATTTCAAAATTTTAATTAGTGAATATACAATTGACCAAATGGAATTAAATTTAAAAACGGCTGAATATGAAATGGACTTTATTGCAAACGGATATTTATTCGAGAGACAATTCAGTTTCTTTGAAAACCTGAATTACGAAAACAAACTAAAAGCGATAATAAAAGCTAACACATAACAACGGCTATAGTTCATTACTTCTGACTTTCCGAAAGAAAAGTCCTCGCGGATTTTCACGCAACGAAATCATACACAAACACGTTGTCGAAACCTTACAAAAGATTTTCAATCACTAGCTGTTTCCCGTTAAAAACAAAGGTATCTTTTTCTCTTTTACCTAGCAATAATTTTCCTATCGGAGAAGAAACCGAAACCGCAAAATAGGGCTTGTTGGCGACTACTAGTTGCCCTGCGCTAATACTTAAAAAATAAGTGGCTTGTGATGTGTAAACAATACTTCCTAAGCTTACAATATTATTGGTTTGTGTTGGGTTTATTCTCGCCAAGGTTTCTTTCATAAACTGAATACTTTGCAATTGTTGCCCTGCTTTTTCCATTTCTAATTGCAACATGGCTCTACCTGTTTCATGTTTGTCTCCTGCAGAGCTTTTTGTTTCTGATTGCAGAGCTTTTTGGTTTGAAAAAATGGTGTGTTGTATGGTTTGTAATCGTTGCTTTACAAAAGCATCACACAAATTATAAAGTTCTTGTTTTAAAGTCATGTTTTGTTTTTTGTCACATCAAGTAAATTTGTTTCACAAATTTGTGCTTACCTTTTCGGTAAACAAATCTAGCTGTTTCAGTTGTTCTCGATACTATTTTGCTAAAGCAAAATCACTCGAACTGACACTATACTAAATCTGCTAATTCTTTACCTACCAAACTGCCAATAGCAACGCCCATTCCGCCTAAACGCACTCCGCAAAAAACGTTGATAGAAATTGGTTTTACAATGGCTTTTTTCTGATTTCCTACACCCATAATTCCACTCCAAGTCGACTCTATTTCAAATAGCTTATTTGGTAAAATTGTTTCTTGTAATATTCTTTTTAGGGATACTTGAATAATTTCAGACTGACCAAATTCTGTGGTTTCTTCACCTTTAAAATCTAGATTTCTTCCACCGCCAAATAAGATCCTATTATTGATGTTTCTAAAATAGAAATAGCCTTTATCTAAATGAAAAGAGCCTTTGATGTGTAAATTTTCAATCGGTTTGGTAATAATTACCTGTGCTCTTGCAGGTTGTACATCTTCTTGTAGCAGTTCTTTTGCAAACCCATTGGTGGCTATGAATAATTTGTTCGAATTAAATGTAGTTTGATCGGTTTGTATCGTTACAGAATTGTTATTTTCTTGAAAAGATTTAACAGTACAATTATTTAAAATTTTCACACCTAATTGCTGTACTTTAAACAATAAGGCCGCTACCATTTTTCCTGTATCAATTTGCCCTTCAAACTGATTGACAATATAGTTGGGTTGTATTTTTTCAAACCCAAATACATTCTCAGATTCAGAAAAAACGTCTTTATTAAAAATGGGTTTGATTAATTTATTTATAGCTGCTCTCTGTGAATTACAATAGTTAAAAAATTCCGCATCTTGAAATAGTTCAAACCCTTTATTTTCTTGAAAATCGATGTTTTTATCACCTAAGTTTTTTCGTAGCAACTGTAAACCATCCCAACGCTTTTTTACCAAATCAAAAACTTCTTCTTCGGTGTGTGATTTTAAATCATCTATCAATTCAGATAAACTTCCAAAACAAGCAAATCCTGCATTTTTAGAACTTGCTCCTTGAGGCAGCATTCCTTTTTCTAATACCAATACTTTTGTTGTTGGATATTTTTCTTTCAACGCCAAAGCACAGTTTAACCCAACAATTCCACTACCTACAATTGTGAAATCTACATTACCAAACCATTCTTTTTGCTCCCAATAACTTAAATTCATATTACAATTCTTTTTTAAAACATACTGAGTTTGTTATTCCTTTGTATTGACCATAATTTGGAATGACTTGATACTTACATTTTTGATAAAAACACACCGCATCAGCTTGTCTTTTACCAGTTTCTAAAATTGTTGATTGATAGCCTGATTCTTTGGTCCAACTTTCTAACTCTTCTGTAATTTGTTGTGCAATTCCACGTCCTCTATAATTCGGTTTTACATACATTCTTTTTACTTCCATAGAACTTGCATCAAATGGTTTTATGGCTCCACATCCTACTGGAATATTATTATGATAAACAACCACTGCATGTTGTAATACATCTATATGATTGTACTGATTGTAAAAGTCATGGTCTTCTCCATCTACTATCTTTAAGTAAACATCTAGCTCTTTTACCAAATTGATAAAATCTTGGTTTTCTGAGTTTGTTCGTACTATTCTTATCATCAAAAATCGAATTTTAACTGGACCAATACAGGTTCTTTTTTTTCTGTGTCTAAATTACTAAAAGAAATACCCAATAAACGAACGGAGTTGTTTAATTTTTCTTGGTATAATAATTCTTTTACTAGCAGGAAAAACTCATTCTTTTTTTGCATAAAAAAATCAGCTGTTTTGCTTCTAGTTTGCTGTGTAAAATCGCTATACTTTATTTTTAAAGTAATTGTTTTCCCTTTGGTATTCGACTTTATCATTCGATTTTCTAATTCTGTTGCAATTTTTTCTAGTCTTTCTAGCATAAAGACCTCTGAAGAAATGTTTTCTATAAAAGTTCGTTCAGCAGCAATTGATTTTCTAATTCTATTTGGTTTTACTGAACTATTATGTATGCCTCTTACTATTTGGTAATATTGCACTCCAGATTTACCAAAGGTTTCTTCTAGTGCTTCTTTTGTCCATTTTTTTAAGTCTATTCCTTTAAAAATTCCATGATTATGCATTTTTGCAGCTGTAACTTTTCCAATTCCGAAAAACTTATTGATTGGTAATTCTTCTAAAAAAGAAACAACCTCTTCTGGATTGATTGTTTTTTGCCCATTTGGTTTATTAATATCGGATGCTACTTTGGCTATAAATTTATTGATAGATATTCCTGCCGAAGCTCTTAGCTCTAAATCATCCCAAATGCGTTGTCTAATTTCTGTTGCAATTAAGCTCGCAGAAGGATTTCCTTTTTTATTTTCAGTAACATCTAAATAGGCTTCGTCTAAAGAAAGCGGCTCTACCAAATCTGTATACTCGTAAAAAATTGCTCTAATTTTTGATGAAATTTCTTTGTATCTATAAAATCTTGGTGGCACAAATAGTAAATGCGGACATTTCTGTTTGGCTAATACACCACTCATTGCAGAACGTACTCCAAATTTTCTTGCTTCATAACTTGCAGCAGAAACTACACCGCGTATTTCATTACCACCAACTGCTAATGGTTTTCCTCTTAAGTCTGGATTATCTAATTGCTCTACAGATGCATAAAACGCATCCATATCAACATGAATAATCTTTCTAAAAGGAGGTTTAAGTTCCATCTTTCAAAAATAAATAAACGGTATTTAAACTTTGTTAATTTTTTAAAAAGGTAATACAACTAAGCACAACTTCTTTTAACTCTTTAGACAATGTTTCTTTTTTCCATGGATGTTTTGTGTTAAACACATGATCTGCATTTTCAATTATTGCCAATTCACTTTTCGGATTCCAACGATGTTGCGTTTTGGCTTCTTCAACAGAAATAGAGGTGTCTTTATCTCCATGAATTATCAAATGTGGAATCTGTAAATTTTCAACAGCTCTCTTGATTGTCAATCTTTCTTCGTTTTGAATAAAATCCTCATAAAACTGAATGTAATGTGGCATTTGTTGTTTCGTTCTTCCGTTAACAACATACTTTACTCCATCTTTTTTCCACTGTTCTAAATCTCCTGTAGTTGCTGTTCTACTTCCAAAATCACAAACACCTGCTAGTGTTATTACTTTCGTAACTCTTCTATCTTCTTCAGCTTTTATCGAAACTATTCCGCCTGCTCTACTATGCCCAAGTAGCGAAATTTGATTCAAGTTTAATTCATTTTCATAATCCGTTTTTTCAAAAATCCAATCAATTACGCTTTTTAAATCATCCAATTCTTTGGAATAATTATTATTTCCAAAAGCTTCTAAATCTGGAAAATCAATCGGTTGCTCAATCGTACCTCCATTGTGAGAAAAATTGAATTTTATAAAGAAAAACCCTGCCTCAGCAAACGTTTTTCCCATTAAGTCCCAAGCTCCCCAATCTTTAAAACCCTTATATCCATGACAAAAAATAAGAATCGGTTTTGCTTGATTGGTTTGTTGATAAAAGGTATCCACTAAAATTGGTTTCGAATGTTTTCCCCCTAAAATTTGATTTTTGTTAATAATCATTCCTATAAGTTTGAGTAGTAAAAATAAAAAAAGCGCTTCGATAATCGAAGCGCTTTTGATTTTATATAATGAGTGTTTTTAATTAAACAACTCCTTGATCAATCATTGCGTCAGCAACTTTTACGAAACCAGCAACGTTTGCTCCTTTTACGTAATCTACATAACCATCTTCTTGTGTTCCGTATTTGATACAAGAAGCATGAATATCGTTCATGATTTGGTGTAATTTTGCATCAACCTCTTCTCTTGTCCAGTTATAACGTAAAGAGTTTTGAGACATTTCTAAACCTGAAGTTGCTACACCACCTGCATTAGATGCTTTTCCTGGGGCAAATAATATTTTTGCCTTTTGGAATACTTCAATTGCTTCTGGAGTAGAAGGCATATTCGCTCCTTCTGCAACACAGATACATCCGTTAGCTACTAATGTTTTAGCTTCTTCTCCGTTTAACTCATTTTGAGTTGCACAAGGTAAAGCAACATCTGCTTTAACAGACCATGGTCTTTCTCCTGCAAAGAATTTTGCATTAGGATATTTTTCTACATATTCGTGAATTCTTCCTCTACGAACATTTTTAATTTCCATAACGTATGCTAATTTCTCAGCATCAATTCCGTCTGCATCATAAATATATCCAGAAGAATCTGACATCGTAACTACTTTAGCTCCTAATTCTGTTGCTTTTTCTGTAGCATATTGCGCAACGTTTCCTGATCCAGAAACAACTACTGTTTTTCCTTCAAAAGAATCTCCTTTTGTTTGCAACATGTTTTGTGCAAAATACACATCTCCGTATCCTGTTGCTTCTGGCCTAATTAAAGAACCACCCCAAGCAGATCCTTTTCCTGTTAATACGCCAACAAACTCGTTGCGTAATTTTTTATATTGACCGAACATAAATCCGATTTCTCTTCCTCCAACACCAATGTCTCCTGCAGGAACATCTGTATTAGCTCCAATATGACGGAATAATTCAGACATAAAAGCTTGACAGAACGCCATAACTTCTCTATCAGATTTTCCTTTAGGGTTGAAATCAGAACCTCCTTTTCCTCCACCCATTGGTAAAGTAGTTAATGAGTTTTTGAATACTTGTTCAAATCCTAAGAACTTTAAAATTGATAAGTTTACAGATGGGTGAAAACGCAATCCTCCTTTGTAAGGACCAATTGCAGAATTAAACTCAACTCTATAACCTCTGTTAACCTGAGTTTCTCCGTTGTCATCTACCCAAGGAACTCTAAAAGTAATTACTCTTTCAGGTTCAACCATTCTTTCTAACAATTTTTTTCCTTGATATTTAGGATTGTTTTCAATAAATGGAATTACAGTTTCTGCCACTTCGTGAACAGCTTGTAAAAATTCTGGTTCATTAGAATCACGTTGCTGAACGTAATCCATAAATGCATTTATTTTAGATTCCATAATTTAAATCTATGTATTAGTGTTTGTGAATTTAAATTTAATGGCGCAAATATAACTAATTTCCAAATGTTTAATTTTAAAAATAGTCGATAATTTCATCGATTTACGAAACTTTCTCAATCGATTTCGTAAACTAGAATTTACTAGGTATGAACTCTTTAGAAATCCTACTAATTGTTTGATATAAAAATCATAAATTTGCAACCTAATTATTGGAAAAGATTAAGATGTTAGATAAAGTAAAAGAACTGATTGGTGATGTTAAAGCGTTTCAAGCTACTTCTAAAGAAGAAGTTGAGTCGTTTCGAATAAAATATTTAGGTAGTAAAGGCTTATTAAAAGGGTTGTTTGCAGAATTTAAAAATGTTGATGCTGAGTTAAGAAAAGATTTCGGGCAAGCGTTGAATAATTTAAAGAAAGCTGCAGAAGAAAAAGTAACTACTTTAAGCGATGCTATTGAAAATACTGTTGAAGATAAAGGTGTTTATGGAGATTTAACAAGACCACCTGAACCTATTGAATTAGGGTCTCGTCATCCAATATCAATTGTAAAAAATCAAATTATTGAAGTTTTTAACAGAATTGGTTTTACTGTTTCTGAAGGTCCAGAAATTGAAGATGACTGGCACAACTTTACAGCATTAAATTTACCAGAATATCATCCGGCAAGAGATATGCAGGATACGTTCTTTATTGAGAAAAATCCTGATACTTTATTAAGAACACATACTTCTTCTGTACAAGTTCGTTATATGGAGGAAAATCAACCGCCTATTAGAACCATTTCTCCTGGACGTGTTTTCCGTAATGAAGATATTTCTGCTAGAGCTCACTGTATTTTCCATCAAGTAGAAGGATTATACATTGATACTGATGTTTCTTTTGCTGATTTAAAACAAACCTTATTGTACTTTACAAAAGAGATGTTTGGAAAATCTAAGATTCGTTTACGTCCATCATATTTCCCATTTACTGAGCCAAGCGCAGAGGTAGATATTTATTGGGGATTAGAAACTGAAACCGATTACAGAATTACCAAAGGAACTGGTTGGTTAGAAATTATGGGCTGTGGAATGGTAGATTCTAATGTGTTGAAAAACGCTAATATTGATCCTACAAAGTATTCTGGATATGCATTCGGAATGGGTATTGAGCGTATTGCTATGTTGTTATATCAGATTCCAGATATTCGTATGTTCTACGAAAACGACAAACGTTTCTTAGAGCAGTTTAAGTCGGTGCTTTAAGATGAAAAAAAAGATTACTACTTTCTGTTTGCTTTTTTGTTTGTTTTCTGTGTTTTCACAAAGCGAAAAAAAACAAATTACTAATTTTTCAAACTCCTTATGTTCTTGTATAGAAAAGGAAAGTGGAACATTAAGAGAGGTTTTAAAAAAATGTACTCTAAAAATTTTAACAAAAGACCCATCTTTAATCAAAATAGCAACAAATATTGCTGATAAAAAAGGGAATATAAATGAAGCTTATTGGTCAAAAATTAATTTAAAATTAGCTTCTTCTTGCGATACTTATAATATCTTATTAATGGAGAGTTTCATTGATAAAAACCAAAAATTTCAACCCGTCATTATAGGTATTGGAAATCAAATTTGTAAAAAATTGAAGCCTTTAAATAATGTTTCTGAAAAAGATATTAATCGTATTGTGATTCCTTTACTAAAAAAAAATCAAAAGAAACTTTTAAAAACTTTCTCTTCTCCTGGAGCTGTAATGAAAAATTTAAATCATTATTTGGCTTTAAACTGTAAAAAATACAGAACATACTACTCACTAAGCTCTGCTAAAAAAAGTAATTAGATTTTGAAAAAAGACATTCAAATTCCTGAAGTTACCGATGTAGAAATGGCGGTAGTTTATGAATACAATGATATTTATAAAACAGACGATTGGAACATTTATATCATCAACAAAAAAGCTATTGATTTAGAAATGGTTGTAATAGTTTCTCAAGGATTTTCTGAAACAAAAACGACTTCGTTGTTACGTAAAAAAATAGACAAACTTCCGGCGAATTCTTTTGCTAAAGTTGAGTTTATTCAGCCTGAATTGTTTAAACTGAATAATCGTTTTCAAGTGAGTTTCTTTGAAGGAAACACTTTGCTAGATAAAACCTTTTTATTTAAGCAAAATACCATTAAAGAAGGTGCGTTGCGTATGATTCCACAATTAAATAAGCGTGGGATATTATTAAACTAGAAAAGCATTTTTATTTCTCTATAAATCGTTATAACTCCTATCATAATAAAAACAATTACTGTCCCTGCTATTTTTATATCATAATGCATCAAACTGTATTTAAAGTTTTCTTCTCTTTTATTATTACTCCTATTTGTGTAGAGATAGTATAAATAATAAGAACCCAACACGCTTAGAGATAATCCAATTAATAAATTAAAAATATCCATAATATTTATCCAATAAACCCAATCAATAAATACAATAGAGTGGTTACAATTCCTCCTACCATAGCATAAGGTAATTGTGTTTTTACATGGTCTATATGGTCACTAGCAGATGCCATAGATGAAATAATAGATGTATCAGAAATTGGCGAACAGTGGTCTCCGAATATTCCTCCTCCCAACGTAGCAGCAACAACTAATGTAATATCTGCTCCATGAATATTTGCCATTGGAATTGAAATCGCCATCATAATAGCAAATGTTCCCCAAGAAGTTCCTGTAGAAAAAGCGATAAATGAGCTAATTACAAAAACTACCGCAGGTAACAATTCTGGCGACAACCATTCTTTAGTTGCATTTGCTACATAAATTCCAGTTTCTAATTCTTTACAAGCGTTTCCGATTGCAAAAGCTAATAACATTAATAAGGCCAAAGGCATCAATTCTCCAATTCCTTTTAGCGTTAAATCAACCGCTTCTTTAGGCTTCATAATTCCTTGTATAAAATACATAATCATCGCTACCAAAAGAGATGTTATTACCGCATATAAAACAGAAGATGATCCAGAACCTTGCCCAATTGCTTGTGATGCATGATCTAAGAAAGAACTCGATTCTTTTACGCTACTCCAACCTGTATACATTAAATTGATTGGCATCATACAAACCATTACCAATAATGGCACAATCATATTGTAAGCTTTGGCTTGGATTCCTTCTTTAGGAGGAAAAGCTGTGACCGCATCAGATACCATTGGTTTAGAACCTTCGTTCATCAACAACCCTGTTTCTTTGGTTCTTTTCTCGGCCTTTCTCATCGCTCCCCAATCTTTCTTCGTTAGAATTACAATAAATACCAAAGCAATTGCTAACAATGGATAAAAATTATATTTGATGGAAGAAATCATTACCGAAAAAGGTTTATCAATTCCTTGTGTTAATAATAGTCCCATGATAAACGCTCCCCAAGCATTAAAAGGAATTAATATAGAGGATGGGGCAGAACTAGAGTCTGCAATATAGGCTAGTTTTTCTCTTGGTATTCTTAATTTATCAAACACAGGCCTATATAAGGTACCAACTGTTAATGAACTAATACTTGTTTCTACAAACAATAACAACCCTGTAAATGTTGCTAAAATCTGTACCATTACTCTACTATAACCAGATTTTTTATTTTCATATTTCTCTAGCTTCTTATTCAACACATTAATAAATCCTTCTACACCTCTTGAAAATTGAATAAAAATTAGTAAGGCTCCAACTAAGGCGCTAAAAATTATGGTTCTAGTACTTCCTTTATCTTGAAAAACATCAATCATTCCTTCAATCATAGCAATGGTTCCATCTAGTGGGTTCCATCCTTTTATAATTAACCAAGAAAACCAGATTCCAAACAACAATGCTATATACACTTGTTTTGTTCTTAATGCTAAAACAATTGCAACTATAGGCGGAATTACCGAGAGAAAGCCATATTCCATAAAAGAAATTTTTATTTTTCTAAAGGTACTAATTAAAACAAAAAACCAATGTCATTCATTTCTTTTTTCATTAACTTTCAATTTTATAAACATTGTTTTATGGCAAAATTTTATCCAGCTATTACCTCCAGATTACAGCAATTTATTGAAGCTCAAAAAATCTTTTTTGTGGCAACTGCACCAACTAATGGAAGAATAAATCTTTCTCCAAAAGGAATGGATTCGTTTAGAGTTATCAGCCCGAATAGGGTATTGTGGTTGAATGTAACTGGTAGTGGAAACGAAACTGCTGCTCATTTAATAGAAAACAATAGAATTACTATTATGTTTTGTTCTTTTGAAGGAGCACCAAATATTTTGCGCTTATATGGAATAGGGAAAGAAATAAAACCAAATGATACTAAATGGAATGATGTTGCTTCGTTATTTCCTGAGCTTCCTGGAGCAAGGCAGATATATGACATTGAAATTGAAAGCGCACAAACTTCTTGTGGAATGTCAATTCCTTATTATGAGTATGTTGGTGAACGAAATCAATTAAATGATTGGGCTATAGAAAAAGGAAAAGAAGGAATTAAAGCATATTGGAAGGAAAAAAACCAAACTAGTATTGATGGTTTTCCAACCAACATTTTAAGCAACTAATTCAGTTTTAAGTCCATTAAAATTGCAAATGTTTCATTTACATCTTCTTCTTTAACCACGATTGTCATTTCGTGTGTGGTAGAAATTACTTCTTGCAAAGGAATATTAGCCCAAGCCAATTGTTTTAGAATAAAATAATAAACTCCTGATTGATCTAGATTTTCCTTAGGAAGTTTAATAGTAATTGAAGCCAAATCTAACACACTATGAATAAGTGTTTCTTTCTTAAAAATATCTTCGACATACTTTTGTAGGTTTTTACTGGTAACAATGTTGGTTTCGAAAATCCCTTGTGAAACTGTTAAAAAATA
This sequence comes from Flavobacteriaceae bacterium, assembly GCA_013373385.1. GTDB lineage: Bacteria > Bacteroidota > Bacteroidia > Flavobacteriales > Flavobacteriaceae > Polaribacter. The sequence goes on along the minus strand of JABXHX010000011.1, from coordinate 32,875 downwards.
ATCATTGCTGTCTGCTGACTTGCTTAAAATTTTTGCAATTTCTTTTAATAACGAAGGTGTGTTTTTAAAAGTAAAATCACATAAGTCTGAACGCACAATAAAATCTCCTAAATTAATTGCTAGTTTTTTTATGTTCTTTCTAATTCTCAACTCACTCGCTGGAGATAACCTATTAATTGCCATCATTACAGCACCAATTTTTACCTCCTTTTTCAAAAGTTGAGAAACCTCTGGTAATATTACTCTAGCTAAGGAAGAAACATTTATTAATTTTTCATTTAATGCTTCCTCAATAAAAGGCGTTTTCCTAATGGTGCTTTCTACAGCTTCTTGAATTGTTTTCATTTTTGTTTAATTTTAAACACACTGTTATAATATGTAAAAATATTAAATAAAATTGTACTACAATCCCTTTCGTCGTTTTTTTGTTGAAAATTTACAAAAATGATTGTTTTAAAATTCGGCGGAACATCTGTTGGTACAGCTAAAAGCATACAGCAAGTAGTAGAAATTATTACTCAAACTGAACAACCTAAAATAGTCGTGTTATCTGCTGTTTCTGGTACAACAAACTCTTTAATTCAAATTAGTAATCATATTAAAAAAGGAGAAGTAGATGATGCTTTGTTATGTGTACATCAATTACATAATTCGTATTTAAATTTAACTGGAGAACTATACAAAACTCCAAATTATAAAGAAAGAGCTCGTGCTTTTGTTGCTACTAAATTTAATGGAATAAAAACCTTAATTGAAACTAAAGAAAGTAACAATATAGACAATATTATTGTGGCTCAAGGCGAAATTTTATCTACAAACTTAGTTCAGTTATTTCTTGAGGAATCAAACGTTTCTTCTTCGTTAATTTCTGCTTTAGATTTTATGGAAATTGATGAAAACAAGGAGCCTAAAATTAATCTTATAAGTAAAAGAATTACTCCTATATTAAATCAAAATCTTAGTCAAAAAATTTGGATTACTCAAGGGTTTATTTGTAAAAATGAGCTCGGAGAAATCTCTAATTTACAGCGTGGCGGAAGTGATTATACGGCTTCTCTAATTGGTGCAGCAATTGGTGCAACTGAAATTCAAATTTGGACAGATATTGATGGGATGCATAATAATGATCCGAGATTTGTGGAAAACACATTTTCTATTAAAGAAATTTCTTTTGATGAAGCTGCTGAGTTAGCTTATTTTGGAGCAAAAATTTTACATCCGCAAAGTTTAATTCCAGCAAAAGAAAATAATATTCCTGTATTACTAAAAAACACGTTTAACCCTTCATCAAAAGGAACCATAATTAAAAATAAATCTGTAAAAAGTGGCGTAACAGCAATTGCCGCAAAAGACGGAATTACCGCTATTAAAATTAAATCGTACCGAATGCTTATGGCTTATGGTTTTTTAAAAAAAGTATTTGAGGTATTTGAAAAATATGAAACTCCGATTGATATGATTACAACATCAGAAGTTGCCGTTTCGTTAACTGTTGATAATACTTTACACTTAGAAAAAATTGTTAAAGAATTAAATCCTTTTGGTAAAATAGAGATAAATACTAACCTAAGTATCGTATGTGTTGCGGGTGATTTTTCTCAAAACAAAGAAGGGGTAAGTGCCGCTATTTTTAACTCTCTTAAAGGAATTTCTATTCGGATGATTTCTTATGGTGGTAGCAACTACAATGTTTCTCTACTCATAAAAACACATGATAAAACGGCTGCATTAAATGCTTTAAATATAGGATTGTTTGCCAAGCAGTTTGAACTACAACACTATTAATTTAACTTGTTTGTAAGTTTTTCAAATTGTTTCTTTGGGTTTTTATCGTCGTATAAAATATTATAAACCGTATCAATAATTGGCGTTTTTGCTCCGTTTGATTGGTTAATTTGATAAGCACTTTTTGTGGCATAATAGCCCTCTGCAACCATACTCATTTCCATTTGAGCAGATTTTACTGTATAGCCCTTGCCAATCATATTTCCAAACATTCTGTTTCTACTAAAAGTAGAATATCCTGTCACTAGCAAATCTCCTAAATAAGCTGAGTTATTAATGTTACGTTTCATTTTATGCACCTTTCTAATAAAGCGCTTCATTTCTCTAATGGCGTTGCTCATTAAAACTGATTGAAAATTATCTCCATAACCCAATCCATGTGCTATACCAGCTGCAATTGCATAAATATTTTTAAGCATTGCTGCATATTCGGTACCTATAATATCATCAGAAATTTTTGTTTTTATATAAGAGCTAGAAACGTAGGTACTTAACATTTTTGCCTTTTCTTGATCTTGACTAGCAAGTGTTAAATAAGACAGTCGTTCCATAGCAACTTCTTCTGCATGACACGGTCCTGTAATTACTCCAATATTACTTAACGGAATATGATATTTTTCATTAAAATGCTCTCCAACAATAAGTCCACTTTCAGGCACAATCCCTTTAATCGCAGAAAACACAATTTTATTTTCTAAAGATATTGTTATTTTGTTTAGTTCACTTTGTAAAAAGGCAGACGGAATTGCAAAAATTAAAAAATCGTACTGAGCAACTGCACTGTTAATATCATCATACAAATCTAATTGTTTAGGGTTTATTTCTGCAGAGCGCAAATAGTTTGGGTTGTAATGGTGTTTTTTTATATAATCAATTGCTGGTTTATTTCTCATATACCACCCGACAGTTTCCATATTTTCACACAACATTTTTACAATTGCTGTTGCCCAGCTACCTCCACCAAAAACTGCTATTTTAGGATTTGTACTCATATAAATATTTATTTGTAACGCCAAAAATAAGAAAACATCGTTCTAACACACAAAAGTTGAACTAATTATTATATTTGTACAAGACTTTTTTCTATTGAGTAGTTTAAAACAATTCTTTAAAGACACTGTTATTTATGGTATTTCGGCTGTGTTGCCAAGAGCCATCAATATTTTTTTAGTAAAACTGCACACCTCTACTTTACAGGCAGATAAATATGCAATAAACACAGATTATTATGTGTATGCTGCTTACTTTAATGCTTTGTTAACTTATGGAATGGAAACTGCTTTTTTTCGGTTTTTTTCAAAAGAAAAAGAAAAAGGAAAGGTGATTTCTACTGCTTTTTTAAGCTTGCTTTTTACAACGTTTCTTTTTCTATGCACTACATTAATCTATAGTAATAACCTAGCCACTTTCTTTGGATTTAACACATCGTTGTTTTTTAAATTATTGATTTGGACAATTACATTAGATACCCTAGTTGTTATTCCGTATGCATACCTTCGTGTAACAAATAAACCTGTTAGGTTTACTGTTTTTAAAATTGTAAATATTTTAATCTTTGCATTGCTTAACGTTTTCTTTTTATGGTTCATACCATATGCAATTAAAAACACTATTTCTTTACCGCGTTTTATCGTTGATTATTACAACTCTCAACCAAAAGTAATTCACATTTTTGTTTCAGGAACCATTGCTAGTGCAACTACATTTATACTGTTGTTTCCAATAGTGTTTAAATTTCGTTTTTCTTTTGATTTGGTGTTATTAAAAAGAATGCTGCGTTATAGTTTACCTATTATGGTAGGTGGTTTAGCTTTTGTTACCAATGAAAATTTAGACAAATTATTATTAGGTAATCTAATCGGTAAAGAACAAATGGGTATTTATGCTGCCTGTTATAAACTAGGGGTGTTTATGACTTTATATATTATGGCTTTTCGCTTAGGTGCCGAACCTTTTTTCTTCAACCAAGCAGAAAAGAAAAATGCAAAAGAAACCTATGCTAACATACTAACTTGGTTTATCATACTAGGCGCTTTCTTTATGCTTGTGGTTGTAGTTTTTATAGATTTATTTGCTACTATTTTACTCGGAAAACCAGAGTACTTTGAAGCATTACATATTGTCCCTATTATATTATTAGCCAATTTATTTTTAGGGGTTTATAATAATTTATCTATTTGGTATAAGCTTACTGATAAAACTAGCTACGGAATGTATTTTTCTGTTACAGGTGCTGTCATTACCATTTTTTTTAATCTAATTATGATTCCTAAAATTGGGTTTATTGCCTCTGCTTGGGCTACTGTAATTACTTATGGGTTTATGATGGTAATCTCTTATCTGATAGGAAAAAAACACTATCCTGTTCCGTATCAATTAAAAAAGGTTAGTTTTTATACATTTTTTGCAGTTGGTTTAAGCTGGATCTCTTTTTCTTATTTTAGAGAAAACCTTTGGTTTTCTTTATCGGCAATTTTTAGTTATTTTGCCTGTATCTATTTTTTAGAGAAAACAACTATTAAACAATTATTGAAACGCTAAAAATGAACGTACAAATTATAAATAAATCAAAACACGCAACACCAAATTACGAAACCGAAGGCTCAGCTGGAATGGATTTAAGAGCAAATATTGATGCTTCAATTACGTTGAAACCTTTAGAAAGAACCATTGTTAAAACCGGATTATTTATTGCGTTACCTGTTGGTTTTGAAGCACAAGTAAGGCCTAGAAGTGGTTTAGCTGCTAAAAAAGGAATTACGGTTTTGAATTCTCCTGGAACGGTAGATGCAGATTACAGAGGAGAAATAGGGGTAATTTTAGTAAACTTATCAAATGAAGATTTTATAATAAATGATGGTGAGCGTATTGCGCAATTAGTTATTGCAAAACACGAACGTGTAAATTGGCAAGAAGTTTCTGTTTTAGATGAAACCGACCGTGGTGCTGGCGGTTTTGGAAGTACTGGTGTTTAGAATAAATTAACTATTAAAAATAAAAATTATGATTTTAGGAGTCTGTGAATGGTTACACGGAAAATTAGGTTGGAAAACTCAAAATATTAGAATAGCCTTTATTATTGCTGTTTTACTTGCTGGTTTTGGTATTGGTTTATACCTTATTTTATGGGTGGTAAAAATGTTTTCTAAATAAAAAATGGCTAGTTTTAATAAACTAGCCATTTTACTTCTATAATTTAAGAATACTTATTCTTGATTGTCTATAGCTTCTTTAATTTTAGTTTCTAATTCTTCTGCTAATTCTGGGTTATCTTTTATTAAGTTTTTCACCGCATCTCTACCTTGACCTAGTTTTGTGTCTCCATAACTAAACCAAGAGCCGCTTTTCTTAATAATACCTAATTCTACCCCTATATCTAACACTTCGCCCACTTTAGATATTCCTTCTCCGTACATAATATCAAATTCTGCTGTTTGAAAAGGTGGGGCTACTTTGTTCTTTACTATTTTAACTTTAGTACTGTTCCCAATTACTCTATCGCCATCTTTAATTTGTGTTCTTCTACGTATATCTAAACGAACTGATGCATAAAATTTTAAAGCGTTACCTCCTGTAGTTGTTTCTGGATTGCCAAACATCACACCTATTTTTTCACGTAATTGGTTAATGAAAATTACAGTACATTTTGTTTTGCTAATAGTACTTGTTAATTTACGTAATGCTTGAGACATTAAACGGGCGTGTAATCCCATTTTAGAGTCTCCCATTTCTCCTTCTATTTCTGACTTTGGAGTTAATGCTGCAACAGAGTCAATTACCACAATATCAATAGCTCCAGAACTAATTAAATTATCTGCAATTTCTAAAGCTTGTTCTCCATAATCTGGTTGAGAAATAATTAAGTTGTCTATATCTACGCCCAAATTTTCTGCATAAAAACGATCAAAAGCATGTTCTGCATCAATAAATGCTGCTATACCTCCTGCTTTTTGTGCTTCAGCAATTGCATGAATTGTTAATGTTGTTTTACCAGAAGATTCTGGTCCATAAATTTCTATAATTCTACCTCTTGGGTATCCTCCAACTCCTAATGCTAAATCTAACCCTAAAGATCCAGAAGAGATTGCTTCTACATCCTCTACTTGGCTATCGCCCATTTTCATTACAGCTCCTTTTCCGTAGGTTTTGTCTAACTTATCTAGTGTTAATTGTAATGCTTTTAGTTTTGCTGCTTTTTCTTTATCTGCTGACATATATTTTCTGCTAAATTTTTTATAAAATAAGAACGACTAAGTTACAAAAATCTGACTGAGTATTCATAATATATTTACTATGAATGCTTTTTTTTACAAAAACTGATAAAGGTCAGTTTTATTTTATAAAGTTGATAGTACTTTTGCTACGTGAACCAAAAAATTAAATACTCATTTATAAGTTATTTTTTAGCTTTAATAATACTAAGTGCTTCTTTTTACCAAGCATATGTATCTGTGTATTTTATTGCTTATCAAGATTATATTATTAAAGAACTATGTGTTCAAAAAGATAATCAACAAGGTTGTGAAGGTAAATGTTATTTAATGAAAAAATTAAATAATGTTATTACTGAAAATAACACAACTATACCTTCTCAAAATGAAAATGAGTTTAGAGGTAATTTTATTTTTTTCTTATCTAAAAACTCTAGTTTAAATTTTAAAATGAATTCTGATTTTATATCTAATATTTATCAATATTCTTTTCGTATAAAACAATCTTTATATATAGATAAAGAAACACCTCCGCCTAAGTTTTCTATATAATTATATCTGTTTTTTTTAAGTAATAAAAGAATTTTATTACAAACTTATTACGCACTTTTTTGATTAAAAAAATAATCAAAAACTAGTGTTATGTATACTATTTAATTATAAAAAAATGAAAACTTTAAAATATATACTACCTTTATTAACAATACTATTTATCTCTTCATGTGTAAACAATGATAATGATATAGAGTTAGACGAAACAACAAATTTAAACTTTATAAAAACGCTTTCTAATTCAAATCATGAAGTGCAAATTTTCTCAACAAAAAAATATTTAGAGCAAGGTTATAATAATATTTATTTAAGAATTAAAGATGTTGAAACTAATACCTTTATTAAAACCGCCTCTTTAACATGGAAACCGGTAATGCATATGATGAATAAAATGCATTCATGTCCAAAATCTACAATAAAAAGAGCAGAAGGAAAACAAACATTATACAATGGGTATATTATTTTTCAAATGGCAGAAAACACTACAGAAAAATGGGATTTAACAATAGATTACACTATAGATAATGTTGATTATACAGTAAAAGATTTTATTAGTGTCCCTCAAGCTGCAAAGAAAAATGTTACGGTGTTTATGGATACAAATAATACTAAATATGTATTAGCATTAATTAATCCTCAAGAGCCAAAAGTTGGTTTAAATGATTTTAAAATAGGCTTGTATAAAATGGAAACAATGATGTCTTTTCCTATGGTAGAAAATTATATGATTAAACATGATCCAAGAATGCCAAGCATGGGAAATCATACTTCTCCAAATAATACAGATTTAACTTTTGATTCAGGTTCTAAAATGTACGAAGGAAAATTATCTTTAACTATGACAGGTTATTGGAAACTAAACTTAATGTTGTACAATAATGCAAATCAGTTGATAAAAGGTGAAAAAGTTACTGATACAAACACAAGTAGTAGTTTGTTTCTAGAACTAGAGTTTTAATAATAAATTAAGCCTTGAAAATATTTTCAAGGCTTAATTTTTAAACTTGTTAATCATGAAAAAATTTATTTTTATATTCTTATTATTAACTGTATTTCAATCTACACAATCACAAGAAAAACAACAAAAAATAGACACTTTAGAAGTCCATCATTTATTAGAAGAAGTAATTATTATTGGTAAAAAAAGAAAAGAAGTAGATAATAAAAGGTATATAAAACCATTATCTACATTAGATCAGTTTTTAGAAGAATCTTCTAAAATTACCATGATTAAAAGAGGTAATTATGCTTGGGAACCAACAATTAATAATATGTTATCTGATAGAATTAGTGTAACGATTGATGGAATGCAAATTTTTGGTGCTTGTACAGATAAAATGGATCCTATTACATCTTACGTAGATGTGTCTAATTTAGAAAAAGTTGCTATTTTTTCTGGTCAACATGGAAATGAAAATGGACAAACCATTGGGGGAGCTATTGATTTAAAATTAGATAAAAGTAATTTTACAAATTTTGAAAGTGAGTTGATTACTGGTTTTGATTTAGGTTACGAAAGTAATGCACACACACAAATTATTGGGACTGAAGTTAATTATAGCAATAAAAAATTCTTTTTAAATACAGACATTATTAATAGAAAAGCTGATAATTACTTTGATGGGAATAATAACGAAGTGCTATTTTCTCAATACAATAAGTATAATTTTTCTGCAATCTCTGGATATAAAATCTCATCAAAAGAAAAAATTGGAGCAACTTTTATATATGATAAAGCTACAGATGTTGGATACCCAGCATTGCCAATGGATGTTTCCTTAGCAAAAGCAATTATTGGTTCTTTGAGTTACGAATATTTAAATTCAAGTAGTTTTATTAATAGTTTAGAAGCTAAAGCTTATGCCAATTCAATTACTCACGTTATGGATGATACTAAACGACCTAATGTTCCTATTCATATGGATATGCCTGGTTGGAGTGATACTTATGGGTTTTATATAAAAGCAAAAGCAAAAAAAAATAAACATAGTTTCTTAGCAAACTTTAATGGTTACTATAATAAATCTTTAGCAGAAATGACCATGTATCCAGCTAATAGCAAAGAAATGCTAATGTTTATGCTTACTTGGCCAGATGTTAGAACTTTTTATTCTGGAATTTATTTAGAAGATAATATAACTATTAATAAAAATACTAGCGCGCAAGTAAGTACTAGATTAGGTTTTCAAAACAATAGAATTACTAGTAATTTTGGATTAGGGAGTTTACAAATTTTCTATCCTAATTTAAAAGCTTCAAAAAATAGATTTTTACCAAGTGTTTCAGCTCAAATTATACATAAAAATAAACTATTTACTTATACAACATCTATTGGTTACGGAGAAAGGGCTCCATCAGTAAGTGAAGGGTATGGTAATTTTTTATATAACAGTTTTGATAACTTTGATTATATAGGAAATCCTAATTTAAAAAATGAAAAATCATTAGAGTTTAATACTAAAATAGAATATCAAAATAAAAAGTTTAGTTTCTCTATAGAAAACACCTTATTTTCTATTTCAAATTATATTATTGGTAAGATTAATACTAATTATTCTCCGATGGTAATTGGTGCATCTGGGGTAAAAATATATAGTTCTTTAAATAGTGTTTTACAATATAATACTTCGCTTTCTACATTATATAAATTTAATTATAGTTTTTCTACAAAAGCATCGATAAGTTATAATTATGGTAAAGAAATTAATGGAGATAACTTACCTTTAATTGCTCCTCTGAGTTATAAGATAAACTTAAATTACAAAAAGAACTTATTTACTTCTAAATTAGAGATTATTGGTGCAGGAACTCAAAAAAATTATTCAATTTTATACGGAGAAGATAAAACCAAAAACTATACTGTTTTAAATTTTGATGCTGGTTATAAATTTTATATTAAAAACAATTTGTTGATTGTAAAATCAGGTATAGAAAATATGTTTAATACATATTACTCTACTTATGCCGATTGGAATAATATACCTAGAATGGGACGAAATATTTTTGTTAATTTGTCTTATATTTTAAAATAATATATGCACCAACATTTTCTTCTTCACAAACCGTATGGTTATATATCTCAGTTTATAAGTAATCAGAAATACAACAGAAAGAAGAAAATGTTAGGTGAATTGTATAATTTTCCAGAAGGAACTATGGCTGTTGGTAGGTTGGATGAAAAATCTGAAGGATTATTATTACTAACAACCGATGGAAAAGTCAGTGATTTTATAACCACTCGAGGTAAGGTAGAAAAAGAGTACTACGCTCAAGTAGATGGAACTATCACAGAAAAACAAATTAAGCAATTACAAGAAGGAGTTGAAATTAGTATTGAAGGAAAAAAATATACCACAAAACCATGTGTAGCTAAATTAATAAATCCTCCTAATTTTCCTAAACGTAGCCAAAAAATTAGAGATGATAGACACGGACCTACTAGTTGGATTTCTATTACTTTAACAGAAGGAAGATTTAGACAAGTTCGTAAGATGACTGCTGCAGTAGGTTTTCCAACTTTACGTTTAATTAGAGTTAGAATTGGAACTATAAAACTTAATAAACTAAGTGTAGGTGAGGTAAAACAAGTAACTCAATTAATTCAATAAAATTTTAGTAATTTACGCCAGTATTTTTAAAATTTTATTGAATGAAAAAATGGATCTTTTTAACGTTATTTATTGCATTAAATTACGCTTGCAAAGAAAAAAAAACTCCTAAATTTAAACTTTTAATAAAAATTCCGACAGCAGGAAACACTTGGGTTAAAAAGAAAGATTCCCTTACTTTAAACTCTATAATTACTAAAAAAGGTGTTGTTAATTGGTCTAATAATATTTTACGTACTTATTTTTTTATTCATAAACCTACAGAAATTAGTCTTGGTATAAACTTAGAAAATCATACAAAAAAAACAAGATTAAGTGTATCATTTAATGGTGAAAAAAAGAAAGAATTAAAATTAAATTCATCTGATTCATCTAAGGTATTTATCAATAATTACAAAATTAAAAAAGCAGGTTATCATTATTTAGATATTGAAAATATTAGTAAAAATACTCCTTTAAATATTCAAAATATTTTAGTTGGAATTTCTGATAAAAAAAATATTGATTTTTCTAGAGATGATTTTTATTGGAGTCATAGAGGACCATCTACCCACTTAAATTATCAAATACCTAAAGAAATTAATAATATTCAATATTACTACAGTGAAATAAACGTACCTAAAAAAAATGATGTAATTGGTACTTTTTATATGGCTAATGGGTTTCAATATGGGTATTTTGGAATTCAAGTAAACTCTAAATCAGAAAGAAGAATTTTATTTTCTGTTTGGAGTCCGTATAAAACAGATAATCCTAATAGTATTCCTAAAGATTTTAGAATTCAACTATTAAAAAAAGGAGAAGGTGTTACTACAGGTAAATTTGGTAATGAAGGTTCTGGTGGTCAAAGTTATAAGGTGTTTAACTGGAAACCTAATATAGATTATAAGTTCTTATTAAAAGCAGAACCTTTTAAAGATAATACTACAAATTTTACTGCTTATTTTTATGATCCAGAATTAAGTAAATGGTATTTAATTGCTAGTTTTAAAAGACCAAAAACACAAGAATATTTAAAACGTTTTCATGGGTTTTTAGAATGTTTTATTCCTAAGCAAGGAAGTATTGAAAGAAAAGCTAACTATACAAATCAATGGGTTTATAATAGTGATGGTTGGCACGAAATTAATAGCTTTAAATTTTCTGCTGACAATACTGCACGAAAAAAAAACAGGCTAGATTATTCTGGCGGAATAACCAATAATGCTTTTTATTTAAGAGCTTTTGGTTTTTTTAATGATAATACTAAAATAGGTTCTTTATTTACAAAAGATAAAACTAATAAACCACCACAAATAAATTTTAAAGAATTAGATTAATGTAACATTAATCACTTTTAAAAAATTATACTTTTTCTAATTTTGATCTATTATGGAAAGTAATTAAAATACATTAATTTATATAGTTGCAGTGCTTATTATCTTACATTTTTTAGTTGGTTTTGGATATTTAATTTATAAAATAAATAAGAAAAAATAATTATTCTTTCAACATTTTAATATGCGGAATTCCATCTTCTAGATAAGTATCACTTACTTTTTTAAATCCGTGAGATTCATAAAACTTTTGTAAATAAGTTTGTGCAGAAATTGTTATTTTAGTTTCATTATAGTTATCAATAATAGCTTGAATAGACGCTTTCATTAAATGATGACCATAACCATAAGCACGTTCAGATTTTTTTACTACTACCCTACCAATACTAGCTTCTTTAAAATAATCACCAGGTTTAAAAATTCTAGTATATGCAATAATTTTATCCTCTTTAAAACCTAAAACATGTAAAGATTTTTGATCTTTATAATCTAAATCTTGATACACACAATCTTGTTCTACTACAAAAACTTCAGAACGTAATTGCAATATTTTATAAAGTTCTAATGTGGTTAACTCAGTAAATGATTTAACTAAAAAATTCATTTATTAAAAATCTTTTAAATACCAATTTTCTTATACTTATAAAATTCACTCGAAAAGATATTTTTTTTATAAAACTTATCCTGTACAAGAAATTTTATCAACTCTAGTTGCATGACGTCCTCCTTCAAATTCTGTATTTAAAAATACATCTACAAAACCCAACGCTTGTTGTAATGAAACAAAACGAGCAGGAATTGTTAAAATATTAGCATTGTTATGTTGACGTGTTAAAGCAACCAACTCATTATTCCAACATAAAGCAGCACGGATACCTTGGTGTTTATTAGCAGTCATTTGTGCACCGTTACCACTACCACAAAGAATAATTCCAAATTCAGCTTTTCCTGTTTCTACAGCCTCTGCTGTTGGATGAATAGCGTCTGGATAATCCATACTATTATTAGTATCTGTTCCAAAATTTAAAACAGTATATCCAGCTGCTTCTAATTTTTTTATTATCTCAAATTTATATACTGTTCCGGCATGGTCATTTCCGATGGCAATTGTCATAATAAGTTGTTTTTAATTGTGTTATGTATCACAAAAGTAATCATAAAGATGTTTATCAACAGTTTTTAACAATCAATTTTTTATAGTTTTTAATAACCTATTTAGTTTGAATTGTTTAACTGTATTATTTAATTGTTAAGAAGTATTATCAATTTCTTAAAACTTTTTTTTCTTTTTTAAATTATTATTACAATAGAAGAATCAATATTAAATAACCAACTTTTTTTATACGTTTTTAATTTCTATTTATTAACATTAAATAAACCTTTTTTTTACAATCTAATTTTAAAAAAAATTAAAGATTTTAAGTGAATACCTGTTTATAACAATTGTTAATAAGTATAATTTTTAACTGATTTTAAAGTATTTAATTTATTAGTAAACTGTTTATTATTTTTAATAAGTGAAATGGTAAAATTTTTAAGTACTAATTTATGTTAGCTATTAACACTATATCATAAACATTATATTGTTTTTTAAATTAAAAATATTTTTACTAATAATAATATAGATTGTTAATTAGTAAAAATAAGCTACAGATAATAGCTAAATGTATTAATGGTGTTTTTATTCAATTTAATTCAGTAGATAATGAGTATGTAACGAACAATTTTATTATTTAAAAGTAGCTTACTAATTAAATTGTTTTGTTGTCTAATCTGGTAAGTTTTAATGTATCTTTTTGCACTTCAACAGTTTCTGTAGGAGAGTTTAAAGGTGTGTTTATTTTTACAATGGTAATATAAATACCGGTTGCAAAAATAAGAATGAATAAAGATATTATTAAGTGTAATTTTTTCATTTATTGGTTACTTCCTACTTAATAAAGACGAAAGATTTTAACAAATGTTACATTTTTCTTAAGATTTTTTTAACTTTTTAAATTAAGGTACTATAATTCGAATAGCATTTGGTATAATAGATACTGTTACTGATCCCGAATCTATTAACTCCCCATCTGCTTGAATAAAAGGTTTGTTTGTTGTTGAAGTACTAATTTTTAAATGAGTTGTTTTATACGTTTCAATTTTTTTATGATATACTATATTACCGTTATACAACTTAGGTAAGTTAAGAAGTAAATCAAATAAGCTTAAGTTTTTTGCTATAGTAATATCTAACAATCCATCAGTAGGATTTACCCTATGTGTAAATTGCATTCCACCTCCAGAAAATTTACAAATACCAAAAACAATCATCAAACATCTAGTGTTAATGTATTGATTGTTAATTTCTATATTAAAATCAGTTTTTTTATAAAATAATAAGCCGTACAAACCACTTAATAAGTAGGCTATACTTCCAAAACGCTTTAATTTTTTTAACTTGTTAACAACATATCCATCATAACCAATACCTGCTACATTATTGAAATATACCTGTTTGTTTTTAGTTTGTAACAAACCAATATCTTGTAATATAGTTGCGCCTTTTTTAATGATTAAAATAGATTTCTCTATCTTTGCAGAAATATTATAAGTTTTTACCCAATCATTTCCAGTTCCAATAGGTATTACAGCTAGCGTTATTTTAGTAACATCTACTAAATGTTGATTCATAATTCCGTTTACAATATGATGTAATGTACCATCTCCACCAACAGAAATAATTTTAGTAAATCCATTTTTAATAGCAGTTTGCACTAATTCAAATTCATGGTGTGTATATTGAGTAAATGCAACCGAAAAAGAAATACCTTGGTTTTTTAAAGTAGTAGCAATTGTATTCCAATTTTTTTTAGATTTTTTATTTCCAGAAGTTGGATTTACAATTACAAACCAATCGGTATTCATACAATGATAAATAAATAATAAAAGCAAAGTACAAAATAGATTTTTATAACATTTACATAATAGTAAATAAATAATTTTATTTGTAATTTGCTTATAAAAACAAGATAAAAATAAATGTCAAAAAAGAAAAATATATATAAAAAGAAAGGAAAAGTTATTAAAAACTTAACAAGAAATATATTTAAAATATTAAACGAAGATGCTACTAAATCTTACAATTATAAGCAGATTGCTGCGCGGATGGAAATAGCAGATACAGATGGTAAGACACAAATATTAAAAAAGCTTACAGAATTAACAGCTAATCAAAAAATAAAAGAAACAAGTAGAGGAAAATACAAAATAAACATTGATAGAAAATATCATATAGGTGTGTTAGATTTAACATCTAACGGGAATGGTTATTTTATATCAGAAGATTTTGAAGAAGATATTTTTATTCCTTCAGTTAATTTAAATAAAGCATTACATAAAGATACAGTTAAAGTATACACTTACAATAAAAGAGGTAGTAGAAAACTAGAAGCAGATGTAGTTGAAGTTTTAGAACGCGCAAAAAAAGAATTTGTAGGTGTATTGCAATTACATAAAAACTTTGGTTTTGTGGTACCAGACGATCCTAAAATGTATGCAGATATTTTTATTTCACAAAGTAAGATAAATAAAGCTCAAGACGGAGATAAAGTAGTGGCTAAACTTACAGACTGGCCAGATAATTCTAAAAATCCGTTTGGAAGAATTACTCAAGTTTTAGGTAAACCAGGAGATCATGATACAGAAATTCATTCTATTTTATTAGAATACGGATTACCTTACGAATTCCCATCAGAAGTTACAGCAGCAGCAGAAAAACTTCCAGAAGAAATCACTCCGGAAGAAATTGCCAAACGTAGGGATATGCGAAGCGATTTAACGTTTACGATAGATCCTAAAGATGCAAAAGATTTTGATGATGCTTTATCATTTACCAAACTTAACAATGGGAATTATGAAATAGGAATTCATATTGCAGATGTATCACATTACGTACAACCAGATACAGTTTTAAACGATGAAGCCTACAACCGTGCTACATCGGTTTATTTGGTAGATAGAGTAGTACCTATGTTACCAGAAAAGTTGAGTAACGGAGTTTGTTCTTTACGTCCAAATGAAGAAAAATTAACATTTTCTGCTGTTTTTGAAATGAATGAAAAAGCCCAGATTGTTAATCAATGGTTTGGGAGAACAGTTACTTATTCTGATAAGCGTTTTGCATACGAAGAAGCGCAAGCAATAATTGAAAATAAAAACAACATCATACCTTCAGATGTATCACTTACAAAAGAAGAATATACCGTTGATGAAACTATTGTAGAAGCTATTTTAAAATTAGATGAATTTGCTAAAATTATGCGAAAAAAACGTATGAAATCTGGAGCAATTTCTTTTGATAGAGTTGAAGTTAAATTTAATTTAGATGAAGATAAAAACCCAGTAGGAGTGTTTTTTAAAGAAGCGAAAGATGCTAATAAATTAATTGAAGAATTTATGTTATTAGCAAATAAGAGAGTAGCAGAATATATAGGTTTTGAAAAAGGAAAACCAAGTAAAAATACATTTATTTATAGAGTTCATGACGAGCCAAATTTAGATAAATTAGAAGCCTTAAAAGGAATTGTAAATAAATTTGGATATACAATTAATACTCAAACAACCGCATCTATTTCTCAATCTTTAAATAAATTATTAACAGATGTACATGGTAAAGCAGAATCTAATATGGTAGAAACTTTAGCAATTAGATCTATGAGTAAAGCAGAATATACTACACAAAATATTGGTCATTATGGATTAGCTTTTGATTATTACAGTCATTTTACTTCGCCTATTAGACGTTATCCAGATGTAATGACGCATCGTTTATTACAACATTATTTAGATGGTGGAAAATCTCCAAAAGCAGAAACCTATGAAGAGAAATGCAAGCACGCCTCTCAAATGGAAGAACTAGCTGCAAAAGCAGAAAGAGATTCTATTAAATACATGCAAGTTAAATATATGCAAGACCATAAAGATAAGGAGTTTGAAGGTGTAATATCTGGAGTAACAGAATGGGGAATTTATGTAGAAATTAAAGAAAATAAATGTGAAGGAATGGTGCGAATTAGAGATATAAAAAACGACTATTATATCTTTGATGAAAAGCAATATGCTGTGGTTGGCCAATCTACAAAACACTTATATCAATTAGGTGATGATGTTACAGTAAAAGTAAAACATACAGACCTAGAACGTAAACATTTAGACTTTACTTTAATAGAAGAATAGAATAAAAGATAAAATAATCCTTAAGAATTGGAAACATCTAATCCTTTTTTTATACTTTCATACGATGTAATTACAATAAAAAGAGAAAAAAATCTTTATTAGTATAAAAAGAACGTATGAAAAAATTAATATTACCCCTTGTATTATTTTTATCATTCATTAGTTATAGTCAAAACTCAATTACAAAAAAGGTAGGAGATTTTACTGTTCTAAAGGTGTATAATGGTATTGAGGTAGAGCTTGTAAAATCAGACAAGCAAGAACTTGTTATTACAGGAGAAAAAGCAAAAAAAGTTGTTGTAAAGCTCAATAGAAATGTACTTAAACTTTATTTAGCATTTCCAGAAGCACTAGCTAATGGAGAAGCAAAAATTGTGTTGTATTATTCTAAAGATATCGATGTAATTGATGCAAATGAAGGAGCAACAATTACTGGAAAAGGTTTTGAACAATCTAAAGTTGAAATAAAAACACAAGAAACTGCTTTTATTAACATGGTTATAAAAGTAAAATACCTCACAGTAAAAGCAGTTTCTGGCGGAGTAATTAAATTAACAGGAACTACAAAAAACCAAAATGTAGAAGTACAAGATGCAGGTGTTTATCATGGTTACCAATTAAAAGCAGAAAACTCTTCTGTAGTAAGAGCAGCCATTGGAGGTAAAGCAGAAGTAAATGTAGGTGATGCTTTAGATGCAAAAATTAATTTTGGAGGAACCATTTTTTACAAAGGAAAACCAGAAGTATTAAAGACAAAAAAAGTTTTAGGAGGAACTATAGAAGCGAAGAATTAATAAAAAGCTTTTTGTATCTTTGTGTCAAAATTAGAAATAATGAATGTATTAAATATATTTTTAGGTTGGTTTGGAGGACCAGAGGTAATTATTATTGCTGTGGTAGTATTACTTTTATTTGGAGGTAGAAAAATACCAGAATTAATGAAAGGTTTAGGTGGAGGAATCAAAGAATTTAAGAAAGCCTCTAAAGATGATGAAACTGAAAAAATTGACGAGAAAAAAAATAGTTAATCACAACTATTAATAAGACTAAAAAACCGAAGCAAACGCTTCGGTTTTTTGTTTCTAATTTTAAAACTTTACTGCGGTTCCAGAGGCAGTAACCATTAACATCCCGCCTTTTGCACCTACTGTTTCATAATCTAAGTCTACACCAATAATAGCGTCAGCTCCTAATCGTAGGGCTTCATCTTTCATTTCTTTTAAGGCCGTATCTTTTGCTTCTCGTAATACACGTTCGTAAGAACCAGAACGCCCACCAACAATATCTCTAATCCCTGCAAAGAAATCTTTAAAGATGTTTGCACCAATAATTGTTTCGCCACTAACAATACCAATGTATTGTTTTATTTGATGCGTTTCTAATGTATTTGTTGTAGTAATAATCATAATTTAGTCTTCTTTTTTCTTGCGTTTTGCTTCTTTCATTGCTTCTCCAATTTGGTTACTTGCTGTAAAACTAGCCACCATATTGTTTAACATATCACTACCAGCTTGTGGTGAGTTAGGTAATAGTATTAAATTACTGTTGGTTTCTTCTCCAATAGATTGCAGTGTATCATAATGTTGCGTTACTACAATCAACGCAGAAGCTTCTTGAGAGTTGATACCTACTTTATTTAATACTTCTACAGATTCTTCTAAACCACGCGCAATTTCTCTACGTTGATCGGCAATACCTTGTCCTTGTAAACGTTTGCTTTCTGCTTCAGCTTTTGCTTTTTCAACAATTAAAATACGTTGTGCATCTCCTTCAAACTGCGCCGCTATTTTTTCACGTTCTGCAGCATTAATTCTATTCATTGCAGCTTTTACTTGAGAGTCTGGATCTATATCAGTAACTAAGGTTTTAATAATATCGTATCCATATTCTATCATGGCGTCGTTTAACTCTGTTTTTACAGCAATAGCAATATCATCTTTTTTTACAAAGACATCATCAAGCTTCATCTTTGGTACTTCTGCACGCACTACATCAAATACATACGAAGTAATCTGATCGTGCGGATAATCTAACTTATAAAAAGCATCATACACTTTATCTCTGATAACCTTGTATTGTACAGAAACTTTTAGTTTTACAAAAACATCGTCTAAAGTTTTGGTTTCAACAATTACATCTAATTGTTGAATTTTTAGACTTAATCTACCAGCAATTCTATCAACTAAAGGTATTTTAAAACGAAGACCTGACTGTCTAATTGCAATAAACCTACCGAATCTCTCTATAATTGCAGCAGTTTGTTGTTTTACGATAAAAAAGGAAGCGAATAATACAAGTAAAGCACCAATGATAATGTAATATTGAAAAGGCATAGCGTATAAATTTTTAAGGTTAGTAATACGAATGAAAGATACAAGGTTTTAAACTGATTTCAAAGCCTTATAAATTATAAGTAGTACATACCCTTAAAATGTTACAACTATTGCAGTGTATCCATCGCTTTTTGGATTCTAGAAATAGTTGTTTTTTTACCAATCATTTCAATAATATCGAATAAATGAGGTCCTTTTAATGCTCCAACTAAACTTAAACGTAAGGGTTGCATTACTTTACCAAAACCAATTTCTTTTGAAGTAATCCATTCTTTGATAACGGTTTCAGTATTTGCTGATGAAAAAATTTCAATATTATCAATAACCTGTATCAGTTCTTGCATTAAAGAAAAAGTTTCTTCTTTCCACTGTTTTTTAGCTGCTTTAGCATCGTATGTTGTTGGATCTTGGAAAAAGAAATCAGATAAACTCCAAAAATCTGTAACAAAAACAGCTCTTTCTTTAATTAAAGAAACCACTTTTTCTACATAACTTTTTTCTGAAGATACCCCTTTTTCTTTAAGAATAGGTAAAAATAAATCAGTTAATTCTGAATCACTTTTTGTTTGTAAATACTGTTGGTTAAACCAGTTGGTTTTATCTGGGCTAAATTTAGCTCCAGATTTACTAACTCTACTTAAATCAAATTCTTTGATTAATTCTTCTAAAGAAAAGATTTCTTGTTCTGTACCTGGATTCCAACCCAGTAAGGCAAGCATATTGATAAATGCTTCTGCAAAGTAGCCATCTTCTTTATATCCACGAGACACATCTCCTGTTTGCTCATTGGTATATTCTAACGGAAATACAGGGAAACCTAGTTTATCGCCATCACGTTTGCTTAACTTTCCTTTACCTACAGGTTTTAAAATCAATGGCAAGTGTGCAAATTTTGGAGCTTGCCAACCAAAAGCTTTGTACAATAAATAGTGGAGAGGCAAAGAAGGTAACCACTCTTCTCCACGAATTACATGCGATATCTGCATTAAATGATCATCAACAATATTTGCTAAATGATAGGTCGGCATTCCGTCTGATTTAAACAAAATTTTATCATCCAATGTATTGGTATCAATCTTAATGGATCCACGAATTTCATCTTCTAAAAGTAAGGTTTCATCTTGTGGTGTTTTAAAACGAATTACATATTTTTCTCCGTTTTCTATTTTGCGTTGCACTTCTTCTTTAGATAAAACCAACGAATTTATCAAACGTCCCTTTGCTCTATTGTGCCAATTGTAAATAAAGGTTTTTTGTTTAGCTTCATGATCTTTTCTGTGTATATCTAATTGTTCTGCGGTATCAAAAGCATAATAAGCCCAGCCAGAATTTATTAATACATCTGCATATTTTTTGTACAAATGTTTTCTTTCTGACTGGCGATAAGGTCCAAATTTTTCATTTTTCCCTGGACCTTCATCAAACGGAATTGTACACCAATTCAAAGCATCTATAATATACTGTTCTGCATTTGCTACATAACGTGTTTGGTCTGTGTCTTCGATACGTAACACAAAAGTTCCATTATGCTTTTTAGCAAACAAATAATTAAATAAAGCGGTTCTTACACCACCAATATGTAGCGGTCCTGTTGGACTCGGTGCAAAACGAACACGAATAGTAGATTCCATTTTTTCTTTTTTAGTGCCGCAAAGATACTTTAGATTCTAATGATAAAAAAGTGATATTTTAAGAAGCTTTAACACTGCATTTTTAGAAAAAATAGTAGTTTTATTAATTATTTAGATGGATACCTATACCAACATAGAAAAAAAACTACATCAATTTGTACGTAAATATTACGTGAACGAATTGATTAAAGGAAGTATATTATTTCTTTCTTTAGGATTGTTGTATTTCTTTTTTACACTTTTTATAGAGTATTTTTTATGGTTGCAACCTACTCCAAGAACCATTTTATTTTGGTTGTTTGTTTTAGTTGAAACCTACTTGTTATTCCGATTTATTCTAACTCCTATTTTTAAATTAATCGGAATTAAAAAGGGAATTTCACACACAGAATCCTCTAAAATTATTGGCAATCATTTTCCGAAAGTAGGAGACAAGCTAATCAATGTTTTACAACTAAAAGCAACAGATCAGCAATCTGATTTATTATTAGCTAGCATTGAACAGAAGTCAAAAGAACTACAACCTGTTCCGTTTGTACAAGCCATTAATTTTAAAACCAATATTAAGTACTTAAAATACGCAGCAATACCTGTGTTTATTTGGTTGTTGATTCTCATCACAGGAAATAGTATAGTTTTTAATACATCATTAAAACGTGTAGTAAATTATAACACCGCCTATCAACCACCAGCACCATTTATTTTTAAGTTAAAAAACAAGAATTTAAAAGTTGTTCAAGGAAAACCTTTCACGATAAAGTTTATTACTCTTGGAAAAGTAACACCATTTGATGTTAAGGTTTTTTATAAGAATCAAAGTTATTTTTTACAGAACAACAACAATGAGTTCAGCTACACATTTACGGATACTCAGAAAGAAATTTTATTTTATGTTGAAGCAAACGGAATTACCTCTGAGCAGTATCAATTAGAAATTATACAAACACCTACGATTCAAAACATTTCTATCGATGCAAAATTTCCGAACTATCTGCAAAAAAAGAAACAAAAAATTGAAAATGCAGGTGCAGTGTTAGTACCAGAAGGTACTCAACTTACGTGGAATATTGCAACCCAACAAACCGACTCTTTATCGTTTCGTAGTAATAAAACAACAACTTTTTTTTCTAAACAAAGTGAAGGTGTTTTTTCTTATAAAACAGTTGCAAAACAATCATTTAGTTATCAAATAGCATCATCTAACAGTCAGTTAAAAGATTTTGAAAAATTGTTTTTTAAGGTTGATGTGATCAAAGATGAGTTTCCAAAGATAGAAGTCTTATCAGAAATTGATAGCCTGCAACATACAGCTCAATTTGTTGGAAATATTTCTGATGATTATGGGATAAAAAAATTATTAGCAGTTTATTATGATATCAATAATCCTTCTAAAATTCAGACAAAAAAAATTCAGCTAACTACACAAGAAAATCAATCTTTTTACTTTGCTTTTCCTGGGAAATTAGAACTAAAAAAGGGGGTAGACTACGAAATTTACTTTCAAGTTTTTGATAACGATGGTGTTAATGGTAGCAAACATAGTACTAGTAAAAAATTCAATTTCAGAAACAAATCTATTGATGAGATTGAAGCAGATGCTGTACAACAGCAAAAAAATCAAATCAAATCTATTGAAAATAATCTATTAAAAAGAAAACAACAAAAATCTGAGTTAAAAGAAATCCAACACAACCTTCAAAACAACAAAAACATTAATTGGAGCTATAAGAAAAAACTTGATAATTATTTAAAGCGTCAAGCGCAATACAAGCAAATGATGCAACAGCAAACAAACAAACTTAAAGAGAATATCAAAGACCTACCTTCAGACAACAAAACCATCCAACAGAAAAAAGAACAATTAAAAAAAAGGATTGAAGAGTTAAAAAAACTTGAGAAAGAACAAAAAATATTAGACGAACTCAAAAAGCTTTCAGAAAAACTCAATAAAGAAGCGTTGTTAAAAAGGATAAAAAAATTAGCAGAACAAAATAAACAACAGGAAAGAAGTTTAGAGCGTATCTTAGAGCTAACCAAGCGTTTTTATATTGAACAAAAAACATTGCAAATAGCAAATAAGTTAAAAAAGCTTTCAAAAGATCAAGATAGTCTTAGTAAACAACAACAAACAAATCTAAATGCGCAAAAAAAGATACAAGAACAATTTAAGAAAGTACAAAAAGAGTTAGATGAATTAAAAAAAGATAATAGCAAACTAAAACAACCAATGCAACTTCCTGACACCAAAAAAGAACAGGAAGAAATTACAAAAGAACTAAAAAAAGCTTCTCAAAATAATCAATCAGAAAGCAGAAGCCAGCAGCAAAAGAGTCAAAAAAAAGCTTCTCAAAAGATGCAACAAATGAGTGATAAGATGCAACAATCTATGATGGCAATGAATGGTGAAATGAAAGAAGCTAATATAAAATCGCTTAGAATTATTTTAGAAAACCTGCTTAACTTTTCTTTTCAGCAAGAAGATTTAATGAAGCGTTTTTACAAACTAACATCATCGCACCCAAATTTTGGTAAAGAGCTAAAGCATCAAAATGTTTTAAAGACTTATTTTGAACACATAGACGATAGCTTGTATGTGTTATCTATGAAAATGCCTGAGGTTTCTGTTGTTATTCAGAAAGACTTGACTAATATACATTACAATATTAATCAATCTTTAGAGAACTTTGCAGAAAGTAGATTTGGTAACGGAACATCTAACCAACAATATGTAATGACATCTGTTAATAATATTGCTGATTTTTTAAGCAATATTTTAGACAATATGCAGCAACCAAAAATGTCTAATCCAGGAAAAGGAAAAAAAGGAGGGAAGTCGTTTAGCTTACCAGATATAATTAAGAAGCAACAAGACATTGTAAAAAAGATGCAGCAAGGCACTAAAAAAAGTCAGCAAAAAGGTAAAAAAAATAATGGTAATGACAGAAACAATTTAGATAAGGACCTGTACCAAACCTACCAAGAGCAAGCTAAATTAAGACAAGAGCTTCAAGAACTCATGCAGAAGACAAAGAACAGTAACAATCCTGCTGCAAAGAAAATTTTAAAATCTATGGAACAATTAGAGAATGAGATGTTAGAAAAGGGGTTTAACCCACAAACCATTCAAAAAATGCAGCAATTACAATATAACTTATTAAAGCTAGATAAAGCAGCTTTTGAACAAGATAAAGATACTAAGAGAAAAGCAACTACCAACCAACAAAAACACAATCCAAAACAAGTACAGTTGCTGCTAAAGAAACTGTTTTACAATCAAACAGAAATATTAAATAGACAATCATTACCTTTGCAAAAAATTTACAAAAAGAAAGTTCAAGAGTATTTTAAGAATACGAAGCAGCAATAAGGAATGATTACATTTAATTACGAAACAAATTTTTCACTATCTAATGAGTCTCAACTCAGTCAATGGGTTGAAGATTGTATAATTAAGAACGACTTTAAGTTAGGAGAAATTAATTACATTTTCTGTGATGATGCTTATCTGCATTCATTGAATGTTAAGTTTTTAAATCATGACACCTTTACAGATATTATTAGTTTTGACAACACTGTTGGGAGAATTGTAAGTGGAGATATCTTCATTTCAGTTGATAGAGTGAAAGAAAATGCTAATGATTTTAAGGTTTCTTTTGATAATGAACTGCACAGAGTTATGATACACGGTGTGTTACATTACCTCGGCTTTAAAGATAAAACCGCAGAGGAAAAAAGCCTGATGAGAGGCAAAGAAGATGAATGTATTACATTACTAAATAACTGACAATCAATTAAATAGAAAAATAGTTTCACGTGAAACATAGTTTATGAGTCTTTTTTCAACAACATATGATGTAATTGTAGTAGGTGGAGGGCATGCTGGTAGTGAGGCAGCTGCAGCTAGTGCTAATATGGGGGCAAAAACATTGCTTATAACCATGAGTTTGCAAAATATTGCACAAATGAGTTGTAATCCTGCTATGGGCGGTATTGCAAAGGGACAGATTGTAAGAGAGATTGATGCTCTTGGCGGTTATAGCGGAATTGTAACAGATAAAACGGCAATTCAGTTTAAAATGCTTAATAAATCTAAAGGACCTGCTATGTGGAGTCCTAGAGCACAGTCTGATCGTATGCGTTTTGCTGAAGAATGGAGAACGATGTTAGAGCAGACGGATAATTTAGATTTTTACCAAGACTCTGTGAATGGATTAATCTTCAATGGAGATAAGATTATCGGAGTTAAAACGGTGCTTGGTTTAGAGATAAGATCCAAAACGGTTATACTTACAGCGGGCACTTTTTTAAATGGACTGATCCATATTGGAGAAAAGACTTTTGGTGGGGGTAGAGCTGGTGAAAGTGCTTCAACAGGAATTACAGAAGATTTGGTTGCAAAAGGTTTTGAATCTGGAAGAATGAAGACTGGTACACCTCCTCGTGTAGATGGTCGTTCTTTAGATTATTCTAAAATGACAGAACAACCAGGTGATGAGTTTCCAGAAAAGTTTTCATACTCTAATGTTACTAGATCATTGCAAAAACAACGCTCTTGCTACTTAACCTATACGAACCCAGAAGTTCATGATTTGTTAAGAGACGGGTTTGATAGATCGCCAATGTTTAATGGTAGAATTCAATCTACAGGACCAAGATATTGCCCTTCTATAGAAGATAAAATTGATCGTTTTGCATCTAAAGAACGTCATCAAATCTTTGTAGAACCTGAGGGATGGGATACTGTTGAAATTTATGTTAATGGTTTTTCAACATCTTTACCAGAAGATGTGCAAGATAAAGCAATACGATCTATAGCGGGTTTTGAAAATGTAAAGTTTTTTAGATATGGATATGCTATAGAGTATGATTATTTTCCACCGACTCAATTAACGCATACTTTAGAAACTAAGTTGGTGCAAAACTTATTTTTTGCAGGCCAAATTAATGGAACAACTGGATATGAAGAGGCGGCTTCTCAAGGTTTAATGGCGGGTGTCAATGCGGCATTAAGAGTTCAGCAAAAAGAGCCATTTATTTTAAAAAGAAATGAAGCATATATTGGTGTTTTAATAGACGATTTAATTACAAAAGGAACAGAAGAGCCTTATAGAATGTTTACTTCTAGAGCAGAATACAGAACCTTGTTAAGACAAGATAATGCAGACATTAGGTTAACGCCAAAATCGTATCAAATAGGATTGGCTTCTAAAGAACGTATGGATAGGGTGTTAGAAAAAGAACAAAAAACAGAAAAACTAATTCGTTTTTTACACGCATTTAGTGTTAAGAAAGAAGTTGTAAATCCTATTTTAAAAAGTAAAGGGTTGGCCTTGGTAAATCAATCAATGAAGTTATTTAAGATTGCAGCAAGGCCACAATTGTCTTTTTCAGATTTTTCTCAAATAAAAGAACTAGATGCGTTTATTGTAGAGAATAACATTGATCAAGAAATAAAAGAGCAAGTTGAAATTTATTTAAAATATTCAGGTTATATAGAAAAAGAAAAAAATAATGCTGATAAATTAAATAGATTAGAAAATGTAACTATCCCTAGTAGTTTTGATTATACAAAAGTAAAATCACTATCATTTGAAGCGAGAGAAAAACTAACAAAAATTAAACCCACCTCTATTTCTCAAGCAAGTAGAATTAGTGGTGTTTCTCCAAGTGATATTTCGGTATTATTAGTGTATATGGGAAGATAAAATGAATAAGGTTCCATGTGGAACATTTAAAATTGCTAATTAATAATGGCTAATCAAAACAAACTTTATAAGGGTTTAACACCTTATCTAAACTGTAAAGACCACACCGTCTCTCAAGAGTCTTACGAATTGTTAAAAAACAATAAATATGAGTTGCTAGTTACATCACCAGTTCCGTTAGATTTACCTTCTTACTATAAAAGTGAAGCGTATATCTCTCACACAGATTCAAGAAAAAGTTTTTTAGATAAGATATACCAGAGTGTAAAAAAATATACATTAAAGAAAAAGGTATCTTTGTTAAACTCTTTTTCAACCCCTTCAAAAAAAGTATTAGATATTGGTTCTGGTACGGGTGATTTTTTAAGAGCCTGTAAAAATTCTAATTGGACCATATTTGGAGTAGAACCAAGTGCACAAGCTAGAGAAATTTCTGAATCAAAAGGGATTCCTGCTTTTAAAGATATCAACGAAGTAAGGGAAGAAAATTTTGATGTCATTACTCTATGGCACGTGTTAGAGCATATAGAAAATTTAACTGAATACATTCAATTGTTGAAGCAAAAGTTGAGTCCGACAGGAAAATTAATCATTGCTGTTCCCAACTATAAAAGTTTTGACGCAAACCACTACAAAGAGTTTTGGGCAGCTTTTGATGTGCCAAGACACTTATGGCACTTTTCTAAAAAATCGATTGAACTTTTATTTTCAGAGGCCTCTATGTCGGTAGAGAAAGTATTACCAATGAAATTTGATGCTTATTATGTTTCTATGTTAAGTGAAAAATATAAGACGGGAAAAAATAATTTTTTAAAAGCTTTTTGGATAGGATTCCTTTCCAATTGGAAAGGAAAAAGAGTTTTAGAGTACTCATCGCACATATATGTGCTAAAAAATCGATAAAAATTAATTTTAAGACATGTTTTAACGCTTAATAAAACACAAATATATAAATAGTGTAGTTAAAACAAAAAAACGCCTTAGAAACGCTTTTTCTTAACAAAACAGGATAAGGTTTATTTATGTTTTTTTGTTTTATGATAAATAAAGTAAATACTTTTATTTACTTAGTAAATATACACCAAAAATAGTACTAACAAAATAAACAGCCAAAGTCATTGCCCCAGCATAATCTTTTGCGAGTCGTTGACCAATAAGTAAAAAAATAAGTGTTATAGCACATAGTTCAACACCAATTAAAGCAATTTCTTTTTCACCACTTGTAGTTAGTTGATAAAGACCAATAAGCATCAATAGACTGGCTATAATTTCTAAAACTAAAATTGTACTCAATAAGATTGGAACTATATTTTTTAATGGAGAGTTTTTAAAGTGCTCTTTAATAAAAGAGAGGTTTCCGCTCCAGTCTGTAATTTTGTCTACACCAGATTGTAAAAAAGTAACAATTAAAAACAGAAGAATTAATATTTCGGTTGGATGATTTTGTAAGAAAGCCATTAGGTTATTTTTTGTCAAATTTAGTAAAAAAAAGACCACATCAATAAAACTATTGAGGAGGTCTTTTTTAATTCAATTAATTTTAGATTTAAAAAATAAGGCGTCTGGAAAGATAAAATAGGTGTATTGTTTATAAACTTGTACAATATAAAAAACATGTTACAAAGAAACTATCGCTTAATATTAGATAATAACGATAAAACAGTACTTTCAAAACCTGATTTAATATTGCTAGGTTTTACTCCAAATTTTGTGTTTCGAGTAAACTTTTAAAATTATTTTGTTGCAACTTCTTTAGCGTGTAATAAACGAGTGAGTTTTATAGACAAGTCAAGTAAAATAATCTTTGCATTACCATTTCTTTCAATATGATACATGGCATCGTTAAGCTCTTGCGTTATCTCTATAATATTGCCACTATGTACAAACGGAGCAAACTTTTTTAAATCAAAACCCTTGGTTGTGGTTTCTAAAAACACCAGTTGTTCTGAGTTGTAATTAACCAATAAGGCTTGTCTAAAAAACTGCAAACAATAGCTTAAAAATCGCTTTTGAGTTTCTCTTCCACTTTTTGCAATTTCATCACTCCAAGCAACCAATTGCTGAACTACTGTAGCATTCCCTTTGGCTTTAAATGCCGTTCTAATCCAAGTAATAAACCAAGTTTCAAATGTAATATCACTAGAATCATGATGCAATAAATGCAGCGCCTTATTGTAATTTCCTTCAGATTGGTGTGCAAATTTATACGCAACATTTTCATCAATTTTTTCTCTTTCAACCAACGATTGTGCAATGTCTTTTTCTGATAATGCTGGGAAATGAATGGTTTGACAACGAGATTTTATTGTGCTAATTAACTGTTCTTCATTTTCAGTACATAAAATAAAAACAGTTTTTTCTGGCGGCTCTTCAATAAGCTTTAAAAGTTTATTTGCAGCAGAAATATTCATTTTTTCTGCCATCCAGATAATCATTACTTTAAAACCTCCTTCAAAAGCTTTTAAGGTTAATGATTTTACAATGTTTTCGGCTTCATCAACACCAATCATTCCTTGTTTGTTTTCTACACCAATAAATTGGAGCCAATTGTATAAACTGCCATAAGGTTGTTCTTTTAAAAAAAACCTCCAATCTTCTAAAAACAAATTACTAATAGGATGTTTTTTTACTTTGTCATTTGTGGTTACAGGAAATGCAAAATGCATATCTGGGTGTGCTAAATTTTCGCACATTACCCTACAAGACTCTTTGTTGTTTGAGTAGCTGCATAGTAGATGTTGTGCATAAGCAATTGCCATAGGCAATACACCAGAACCTTCTTTACCCACAAAAAGTTGTGCATGCGGAATCCTTCCTTTTTCTGTAGTAGATTTTAAGTGATTTTTTATATGGTTTTGACCAATAACATCTTTAAAAAACATAGAACAAATATATAACTTTAAATTCTCGAAATAGACATCTTCTTTTTTCTTCTCAAATTTTTTGTAAGCAGCGTAAATAAGTACATTTGTAAAAAATAAAATAACAGATGACAACACTAAGAGACCTAAATTTTACGAATAAAAAAGCATTGATAAGAGTAGATTTTAATGTGCCGTTGAACGATGATTTTGAAGTCACAGACGCTACGAGAATTCAAGCAGCAAAATCTACAATAATAGATGTCTTAGAGTCTGGTGGTGCTGCCATATTAATGTCGCATTTAGGGAGGCCAAAAGGAGTTGAAGAAAAATATTCTCTAAAACACATTGTGGCAAAAGTGACTGAGGTTTTAGGTATACAAGTAAAGTTTGTAAACGATTGCATTGGTGAAACAGTAGAAGATCTTGCGCAAAATTTGCAATCAGGAGAGGTGTTGTTATTAGAAAACTTACGTTTCTATGCTGAAGAGAAAAATGGAGATAGAGACTTTGCAGAGAAACTATCAAAATTAGGAGATGTATATATAAACGATGCTTTTGGTACTGCGCATAGAGCACACGCTTCAACAGCTATAATTGCAGAGTTCTTTCCAGAAAATAAGTGTTTTGGAAATTTATTAGCAAAAGAAATTGAGAGCATAGACAAGGTTTTAAATAACAGTGAAAAGCCAGTATTAGCAATTTTAGGAGGAGCAAAAGTATCTTCAAAAATTACAGTAATAGAAAACATTTTAGACAAAGTAGATCATTTAATGATTGGTGGCGGAATGACTTTTACTTTTGTCAAAGCACAAGGAGGGGCAATCGGAGCATCTATTTGTGAAGATGACAAGATGGAATTAGCTTTAGATATTTTAGAACAAGCAGAAGCAAAAAATGTTCAAGTTCATATTCCAGTTGATGTGGTTGTTGCAAATAAATTTTCAAATGATGCAGAAACTCAGGTGGTTGACGTTGCCAAAATTCCTGACGGTTGGCAAGGCCTAGATGTAGGTCCAAAAACAATTGAAAACTTTGATGTGATAGTTAATGAGAGTAAAACTATTTTGTGGAATGGCCCGCTGGGCGTTTTTGAAATGGATGCTTTTTCTAAAGGAACAATAGCTTTAGGTCAATCAATAGCAAACGCAACAAAAAACGGAACATTCTCTTTAGTAGGTGGTGGTGATTCTGTTGCAGCGGTTAAACAATTTGGTTTTGCAGATAAAGTAAGCTATGTTTCTACAGGTGGCGGTGCTATGTTAGAAATGCTAGAAGGAAAAACACTACCTGGTATCGAAGCAATTTTAAAATAAGACGATCGTTTTAGAAATTAATTGTACTTTTAAAAAAAGATAAAGATGAGAAATTACAGAAAATTTATTATTTATACTCTTATAGTTAGTTTTTTAAGTGTAGGGATAACTTCATGCGCAGTGATTAAAACAAACAAAAAAGGCAAAAAAAAAGGATGGTATAAAAACACTAAAAACCCACATCACCCAAATACCACTAAGAAAAAGCAAAAAAGCAATAATTAGAGAACGTTCTTTTAAAATTTTATTGTTTTAATTGTATGCAGTGACCCAATATGAAATACACACACTTACCAAACACCGATATTAAAGTTAGTAAAATTTGTTTAGGAACCATGACTTGGGGTAATCAGAACACCGAGGCAGAAGGTCATGAACAGATGGATTATGCCTTAGCGCAAGGGGTTAACTTTTTTGATGTAGCAGAGCTATATCCTGTACCAGCAAATGCAGAAACTTATGGAGACACAGAAAGAATTATTGGTACTTGGTTCAAAAAAACCAACAATAGAGAGAAGGTTGTTTTAGCAACAAAAATTGCTGGCGCAGGAGATTATACTGCACACATCAGAAAAGACGGTTTTAGTAAACGTGCAATTTTAGAAGCAGTAGATAACAGTTTACAAAGGCTGCAAACAGACTATATAGACTTGTATCAATTGCATTGGCCAGAGAGAGGCGTTAATTGTTTTGGAGTGCGAGATTATCCCTACCAATATTCAACCAAAGAAGCAGAAAATCACCTAGAGATTTTAGAAACATTAAATGCTTGTGTCAAAGCAGGAAAAATAAGACAGGTAGGTTTATCTAATGAAACGCCTTGGGGCACCATGCAATATTTGCAAACAGCAAAAGAACACCAATTGCCAAGAATGGTAACCATTCAGAATTCATATTCGTTAATTCATAGGGCCTATGAATACGGTATGTCTGAAGTTTCTTTACGAGAAAATATAGGGCTGTTAGCATATTCTCCTTTAGCTTTTGGCGTGTTATCAGGAAAATATATAGGAGGAAAAAAACCTTCGGATGCAAGAGTTACTTTATTTCCTAACTACAATAGATATTCTTCTAAAGAATCTGAAAAAGCGGTAATAGCCTATCAGAAAATAGCCGAAAAGCACGGGTTGAGTTTGGTAGAATTATCATTGGCATTTGTAAATCAGCTACCATTTGTAACAAGCAATATTATTGGAGCAACAAAAATGAATCAGCTTAAAGAAAACATCAACTCAATTCATATTGAATTGTCTAAAGATATTTTAGCTGAAATAAATGCCATCCATAGAATAATGCCAAATCCTGCACCTTAATAAAGAAAGGTTTAATAACCTACTTTTTTTCGAACTCTTTTTAAGACTTCAGCAGCAACATTGCGGGCTTTTTCAGCTCCAACCGCTAAAGCAGCATCAATTTGATGCAAATTATTCATATAGTGATTGTATTTTTCCCTCTGAACGGAAAACTTCTCTAATATTAATTCGTACAAAGCTTGCTTTGCATGTCCGTAGCCATAGTTGCCTCCTTCATAATTTGCTCTCATTTCTGCAATTTGTGCCTCAGAAGCCATGAGCTTATACAAAGCAAAAACATTATCTGTATCAGGGTTTTTAGGAGCTTCTAGCGGAGTGCTATCAGTTTGGATACCCATAATTTGTTTGCGTAATTTTTTATCTGGTAAGAAAATATTGATAAAGTTATTACGAGACTTGCTCATTTTTTGACCATCTGTACCAGGAATGAGCATTGTATTTTCATTTACCTTGGCTTCAGGTAAAACCAACGCCTCTCCCACAAGATGATTGAGTCTACTTGCTACATCACGAGTCATTTCTAAATGCTGTAATTGGTCTTTTCCCACAGGAACAACTTCTGCATCATACAATAAAATGTCTGCAGCCATTAACATTGGGTACGTAAACAAACCGCTATTAACATCGGCCAATCGGTCTGCTTTATCTTTAAAACTATGCGCAAGGGTTAATCGTTGGTACGGAAAAAAGCAACTTAAATACCAAGAAAGCTCGGTTACTTCTGGTATATCACTTTGTCTGTAAAACACTGTTTTGTCAATGTCAATTCCACAGGCCAACCAAGTTGCAGCTGTGCTATAGGTGTTTTCTCTTAGTTCTTTACCGTCTTTAATTTGAGTTAAAGAGTGCATATCTGCAATAAATAAAAACGATTCGTTCTTAGGGTCATTCGCCATTTCAATAGCTGGTAAAATGGCTCCTAATAAATTTCCTAAATGTGGTGTTCCGGTACTTTGTACACCAGTTAAAATTCTCGACATTAAACTGTAATTAAATAGTTCATCAAAGGTACAGCAAAAATACAGTT
>JABXHX010000014.1 GCA_013373385.1 Flavobacteriaceae bacterium | reverse complement strand
GAAATTATACCTACAGAAAAGGACCAGTATTTTAGACATCAGTTGTTGCACGGTTATGTACACGATATGGGGGCTGCAATGCAAGGTGGTGTTGGTGGACATGCGGGATTATTTTCCAATGCAAACGACGTAGCAAAAATAATGCAGCTGTATTTGCAAAAAGGATATTATGGCGGTAAAAGATATTTAAAAAGCAGTGTATTACAGCAGTTTAACAAACGCTATTACAAAGCACAAGAAGTCCGTAGAGGTTTAGGTTTTGATAAACCACAGTTAGATCCAGAAGTGGAAGCTACCTGTGGATGTGTCTCTGATGAAAGTTTTGGACATAGCGGATTTACAGGAGCTTATGCTTGGGCAGATCCAAAGACTGAAATGGTCTACGTGTTTTTATCGAATAGAGTATACCCAACTATGGAAAATAGTGGTTTGATTAAAGAAAATATTAGAACAGAAATTCAACGTTTGGTACAAGAAGCTATTCTGTTGGAGTAGTAGAAAGTTTGCTGTACAGCAATGCAATTAGTAGAGAAACTACAAAATAGATGCCAGCTATTTGAGTGCCATACAATTGATACACTATATATGTTTGGATACAATAAAATAGTGGAAAAATACTGATGCCAATTCCAAATCTAAAGGTATCAACAAACTCAATTTCATCGACTTTTTTAGCCATCAATTTCCATACAATCCAAGGAGCAAAACTGTTTATTATCAGTAAAATATAAAATACTTTTGCAAAGTTAAAAGTGTTACTGCTTTTTAAAATTTTACCTGTCTTTATCATTTTATTTACTTTGCTAACTTCTGTAAAGTCTACATTGTTCAAATTTAAGTTTTGCAACGTGTTTTGGTAATTTTTATCTAACGGAATATGTACAGACAATTCTCTAAGCTGTGAAGCAACTTTTTCTTTAAGTAGAGAAATTGATTCGTTCAGTTTATTCTTGTCATAATGCGCGTTAGCAAGAATGGGTTTGCCAAAATGTATGGCAATTTTACTTGGAAACTGACTTGCGTTTTGATAGGTAACTCCGACTGGAATCACATTGATTTTTAATTCTGGATAGTG
The DNA here is from genome assembly GCA_013373385.1 of Flavobacteriaceae bacterium. Taxonomy (GTDB): domain Bacteria; phylum Bacteroidota; class Bacteroidia; order Flavobacteriales; family Flavobacteriaceae; genus Polaribacter. The sequence goes on along the minus strand of JABXHX010000014.1, from coordinate 36,890 downwards.
TTCTAAAGCTCCAAATAAAATTCGAGTAAACCCTTTGCTTAAAGGTCTAACGGTTCTTTTTCTATCATGACTCCCTTCAGGAAAAATCATCAAAGCTTGTTGTTGGTTTAGTATTTCAAAGCAATCGTTAAAAACTTGTGTGTTTTTAGAAAGTTCTTTTACACCATCTCGTATTCTATAAATAGGCATTAAGTTTAATGTAGCTAAGAACTTTTTGACAATTGGTTTTTTAAAAACAGCAGCTCTTACCAAATAATGCGTAATTCTTGGGGTATTTGTAGCAACCATTAATGGATCTATTAAACCATTAGGGTGGTTGACTGTAAATAGCACTGCGCCTTTCTTAGGAATATTTTCTTTGCCTGTTATTTTTATTTTTTTGGTGTAAAAAAACAGTCCCGTAGAAATGTAAAATTTAAAAAAGTTGTACCAAAGTTTTTTCAATAGTAAAAGCAATTAAAATCCTTGTGCAATTTTTTTAAGCTTAGGGATGTCTATAATAGAAATATTTTTTCCTTTTAAGGTAATAACGTTGTCTTTTTTAAACTCAGAGAGTAAGCGAATTGCTGATTCGGTTGCTGTACCAATAATATTAGCAATATCTTCTCTAGATAGGTGGATGTCTAATACATGATCAGAATTGTAACCAAAACTAGCTTCTAAGTTTAATAGCATTTCTGCCAAACGTTGTTTAACTGTTTTTTGAGCCATGTCTACAATGGTATTATCTGCATTTTTCAGTGAGCTAGCCATATCTTTTAAAAGACTCATGGTAAAATCTGGATTTTTCTTTAAATCACTAATGATTTCTTCCCTCGGAATAAAACAAACCTCCATGTCGCTAATGGCTGTTGCTTTTAAATTAGCAACTTCATCGTTCACCAAACTACGCTCACCTAAGATACTACCTTTATTTACCAAATGGATTATTTGCTCTCTACCATTAGAACTCATTTTTGAGACTTTGCAAATACCGCTACTTATACAAAAGACACCATTCAAATGCTCTCCTTCATCAAAAATAACATCACCTTTTTTTACAAATTGACTAGTTTTACAAGCAGAAATTCTAAGTAGCTCTGACTTTGTTAATGTTTTAAGTGAGTTTAATTGCTTTACAATGCATTGTTCGCATTTGGCCATAGTAAAAATATATAATTTTAGGTTTAGCCAAATATACTCAAAAACTGATAATTATCATATTTTTAATTTAACTTATCTTTAACCTTTGCATTAGGCATTTTAGAGGAAATAAGTATGAGTGACTTGCTATGTTACCACTGTGGTAATGTTTGTGATAATAAGTCTATTACAACAGATGATAAATATTTTTGTTGCAATGGTTGTAAAACGGTTTTTGAGATTTTTTCAGAAAACGATTTGACTTGTTATTACGATTTAGAGCAAAACCCAGGTGCAATACCAGAAGAAATTCAAGGAAAGTACGATTTTTTAGACAATCAACAGATTGTTCAAAAACTGTTAGAATTTGATGATAACAACAAACAAGTAGTGTCATTATATATACCTCACATACACTGTAGTTCTTGTATTTGGATATTAGAAAATCTACATAAGTTACAAAAAAGTATCATTGCTTCACAAGTTAACTTCCCTAAAAAAACGATAAGAATTACATACAATTCTGCAGCAATAAGTTTAAAAGAAATTGTAGTCTTATTAAGCTCAATAGGCTACGAGCCCTATATAAGTTTAGAAGATTACGAAGTAGGTAAAAAGAAAATAGACAGAACATTAATTTACCAACTTGCCATTGCAGGTTTTGCTTTTGGTAATGTCATGTTTTTATCGTTTCCAGAGTATTTCGAGGTAAATGAATATTGGTTAGAGCAATATAAATATGTATTCAGATGGCTAATGCTTAGTTTTTCTCTACCCGTAGTTCTTTATTCAGCTAAAGGATATTTTATATCGGCTTATAAAGGCATAAAATCTAAGTTGTTAAATATAGATGTTCCTATTGCATTGGGCGTAACAGTATTGTTTGTGAGGAGTGTTGTAGAGGTGGTGTTTGATTTAGGTACTGGCTTTTTTGATAGTTTAACAGGTTTAGTTTTCTTTTTGTTGATAGGGAAGTTTTTTCAGCAAAAAACATACAGTTTCTTGTCTTTTGAGCGCGATTTTAAATCCTACTTTCCAATTGCGGTTACTAAAATTACAACAGATAAGAAAGAAGAAAATATCCAGATTTACGACGTAAAAAAAGGAGATAGATTGCTTATTAGAAATCAGGAGTTGATTCCTGTTGATGGTATTTTAATAAACGGTATAGCAACAATTGATTATAGTTTTGTTACAGGAGAATCACTAGCCGTTGAAAAAAAATCGGGCGACAAAATTTTTGCTGGAGGAAAGCAGCTAAACGGAATTATAGAAATGGAAGTGTTAAAAACAGTTTCACAAAGTTATTTAACACAGTTGTGGAGCAACGATGTTTTTAATAAAGACAATGTATCTAAGTTTAAAAACTTAACAGATACCATTAGCAAACGCTTTACCATTTTTGTGCTATCTGTTGCTACAATTGCTACCGTTTTTTGGATGCTAACAGATGCTACTAAAGCGTTAAATGTTTTTACTGCAGTGTTAATTATTGCTTGTCCTTGTGCCATTGCCTTGGCAGCTCCTTTTACTTTAGGTAATTTGTTGCGTATTTTAGGAAAAAAGAAATTCTATTTAAAAAATGCCGCAGTCATAGAAAAAATGGCAGCAATAGATACGGTTATTTTTGACAAAACCGGAACCTTAACAACAACAAAGAAAAACCAAATTGAATATGATGGTGATGAGCTTGCTCCAGAAGAATATAAGGTGTTAGCTAACATAGTAAAAATTTCGAATCATCCGTTGAGCAGAATGTTATATGCAAGCCTAGGTGTAGTAGAAAATATTGAATTAAATACTTACAAAGAATACACAGGTAAAGGAATTGAGGCAGCGGTTAAAGATAGGTCTTACAAAGTTGGTTCAAGTACTTTTGTAGCAAATAGCACAACAGATCAGCTATTTGAAACAGCAATACATATTGGTATAAATGAAATTTATAAAGGGAAGTTTGTGTTTACAAACACCTACAGACCAGCAATGAACACTGTGTTTCATCAATTAGAAAAAGGATACAATCTATCTGTACTTTCTGGTGATAATGAAGGAGAATTGACTTATTTAGAAAAGCAATTGCCTAAAAAAGTTACTTTTTCTTTCAATCAAAAGCCAGAAGACAAATTATCATACATACAAAACATGCAAGAAAAAGGAAATAAAGTATTGATGGTTGGCGATGGTTTAAATGATGCAGGTGCTTTGGCGCAAAGTGATGTAGGGATTTCACTATCAGAAAATATCAATGTGTTTTCTCCTGCCTGCGATGCTATTTTAGACGCACAGAAATTTAAGTACATACCAATGTATTTAAAACTATCAAAAAGAGCCATTCAAATAATTAAATATAGTTTTGTATTATCTTTATGCTATAATGTTGTAGGACTGTATTTTGCAGTAACGGGTCAGTTACAACCAGTAATTGCAGCTATTTTAATGCCGTTGAGTTCAATTACTATAGTTATTTTTACAACCATAATGACAAATATTTTAGGAAAACAATTAAAAGAATAAAAAATGAGTGTACATATAGGAGCAAAGCTAGGTGATATTGCAGAAACCATTTTACTACCAGGAGATCCGATGCGCGCAAAATGGATTGCAGAGACCTTTTTAGAAGATGTAACCTGTTACAATAAAGTCAGAGGAATGCTCGGTTTTACAGGAATGTATAATGGAAAAAGAGTTTCTGTACAAGGAACTGGAATGGGAATTCCGTCTACACTTATTTATGTAAATGAGTTAATTACAGAGTTTGGAGTTAAGAACTTAATTCGTGTTGGTTCTGCAGGCTCTTATCAAAAAGATGTAAAAATTAGAGATATCGTATTGGCAATGGCTGGTTCTACCACATCTGGTATTAATGCACAGCGCTTTCATGGAGCAAGTTATGCACCAACAGCGAGTTTTAAATTGTTTAACAAAGCAGTAGAAGCAGCCAAAGAAAAGCATATACCAATCAAAGCAGGAAATGTGTTGAGTTCTGATGAATTTTATGCTGATAATTTTGATGATTATAAACACTGGGCAGAATTTGGTGTGCTGTGTGTAGAAATGGAAACAGCCGGTCTTTATACAGCAGCTGCAAAACACAATGTCGATGCCTTGGCAATCTTAACCATTTCTGATAGCTTGGTTACCAAAGAAAGAACTTCATCAGAAGAAAGAGAACAAACATTTAAAGAAATGATTTTAATAGCATTAGATACTATTTAAGAATGAGTTTAGTACAAAAATACAATATACCAGGACCAAGATATACAAGCTATCCAACTGTACCTTATTGGAATAAAGAAGGAATCTCAAAAGAAGATTGGATTGCGAGTTTAAAAAAATCGTTTCAAGAATCAAACCAAGCAGAAGGTATCAGTTTGTATATTCACTTACCATTCTGTGAGAGTTTATGTACTTTCTGTGCCTGCCATAAACACATAACCAAACGCCACGAAGTAGAAGAAGATTATATAGATACCGTTTTAAAAGAGTGGAAACTGTATGTAGATTTGTTAGATGAAAAACCGATTGTTAAAGAAATTCATTTAGGTGGAGGAACACCTACATTCTTTTCTAGCTTTCAGTTAAAAAAACTAATTGTAGGTTTGTTTAAAAATGCAGACAGGCATACCGATTACGAATTTAGTTTAGAAGGGCATCCAAATAACACCACTAAAGAACAGTTGCAAACCTTATTCGATTTAGGGTTTACAAGAATAAGCTTTGGGGTACAAGATTACGATCCAACTGTACAAAAGGCAATACATAGAATACAGCCGTTTGAAAATGTGAAAAATGTAACCGAATGGGCAAGAGAAATAGGTTATACATCTGTAAGTCACGATTTAATTTTTGGATTACCTTTTCAAACCAAAGAAAATGTAATAGATACCATTGAAAAAACAAAAACGCTAAGTCCAGATAGAATCTCTTTTTACAGTTATGCGCATGTACCTTGGATAAAAGGAGTGGGGCAAAGAGGATTTAATGAAAAAGATTTACCAAAAGACGAAGAAAAAAGAGAGTTGTACGAAATTGGTAAGCAGCTGTTTTCTGATATGGGCTATGTAGAAATTGGGATGGATCATTTTGCTTTAACAACAGACTCGCTATACAAAGCAACACAAGAAAAGACCTTGCATAGAAATTTTATGGGTTACACAGCTAATAAAACCCAACTGATGATTGGATTAGGAATGTCTTCAATTTCTGATTCTTGGTATGCATTTGCACAAAATGTAAAAACAGTAAAAGAATATGAAAAGTTGGTAAACGAAGGCGAAATTCCAATTTTTAGAGGACATTTGTTAAGCGAAGAAGACTTAATTGTTAGAAAACATATTTTAAATATGATGTGCCATTTTACTACTGAGTGGAATGTAGACGAAGCTGCCGTAGTAGATTTAAAAAGCCAAACAAAACTGTTAGAAGAAATGATTCAAGATGGCTTGGTGCATCTAAATGATAATTCATTAGAAATACCAGAGCATGCAAGGCCTTATGTGCGTAATATATGTATGGCTTTTGACATGCATTTGCAAAGAAACAAACCAGAAACGAGGTTGTTTTCTATGACAATTTAGAATTGTTCTTAAATGAAAAAAGGTGATATTTATCATATAATTAATAAATAGGTCAATGTAAATTTGACCTTCAAATCAGGCAAAATATGAGCGTAATATACTTACTACTTTCTATAAGTATAATTGTGGCTGTAGTTTTTTTTATTGTATTTATCTTCTCAGCAAAGAGAGGACAGTATGATGATATGTATACACCATCGGTTCGTATGTTGTTTGACGATGAATTGGTTAAAGAAAAAAAGGAAACTAACTAAATAGATTTAAATTCAAATACATTATGGAAATGCAACAATTTTATTACGACAATAAAATCGTAAAAAATTTCATCTACGCAACGTTACTTTGGGGTATAGTAGGTTTTACTGTTGGGCTAATTTTAGCTTTAATGTTCTTATTCCCAAATTTAACAGACGGAATTTCATGGTTAAGTTTTGGACGTTTAAGACCACTACACACCAATGCTGTAATTTTTGCCTTTGTGGGTAATGCAATGTATGCAGGTATTTATTATTCGCTGCAACGATTGTTAAAAACCAGAATGGCAAGTGATTTTTTAAGTAAGTTTAATTTCTGGGGTTGGCAATTAATTATTGTAGCAGCAGCAGTTACACTTCCGTTAGGAATTACATCATCGAAAGAATATGCAGAGTTAGAATGGCCAATAGATATTGCCATTGCGCTAGTTTGGGTAGCTTTTGGTGTAAATATGATTTGGACTATCTTAAAAAGAAGACAAAGACATCTATATGTAGCAGTATGGTTCTATTTAGCAACCTTTGTAACCGTAGCAGTATTGCATATTTTTAACAGTTTAGCTTTACCGGTTAGCTTTTTAAAAAGTTATTCTGCGTATGCAGGTGTTCAAGATGCATTGGTACAATGGTGGTACGGGCATAATGCCGTAGCATTTTTCTTAACGACACCATTTTTAGGATTGATGTATTACTTTGTACCTAAAGCTGCAAACCGACCAGTATATTCGTATAGATTATCTATTGTGCACTTTTGGTCGTTAATCTTTATTTATATCTGGGCTGGGCCACACCACTTATTATACACCTCTTTACCAGATTGGGCACAGAATTTAGGTGTTGCTTTTTCAGTGATGTTAATTGCTCCGTCTTGGGGAGGTATGATTAATGGTTTATTAACCTTACGTGGTGCTTGGGATAAAGTTAGAGAAAATCCAGTATTGAAATTTATGGTTGTTGCTATTACGGGTTATGGTATGGCAACTTTTGAAGGACCAATGTTATCTCTTAAAAATGTAAACGCCATTGCACACTTTAGTGACTGGATTATTGCACACGTACACGTTGGTGCATTAGCATGGAATGGTTTCTTAACCTTTGGTATGGTGTATTGGTTAGTGCCAAGAATGTTTAAAACAGAACTATTCTCTAAAGGCTTGGCAAATTTCCATTTCTGGATTGGTACCTTAGGTATTATTATTTATGCCTTACCAATGTATGTAGCTGGATTTGTACAGGCTTCTATGTGGAAACAATTCAATCCAGATGGTACATTAACTTATGGTAACTTCTTAGAAACAGTAAATGAGATAATGCCAATGTATTGGATGCGTGCTGTAGGAGGTAGCTTGTACATCTTAGGTGCACTTGTAATGATATACAACATTGTAAAAACGGTAAAATCTGGTAGTAAGGTTACAGATGAGTTGGCCGAAGCACCAGCATTAGAAAAAGTAGCAAAGTACAGAACAAAAGGAGAATCTTACCACACGTGGTTAGAGCGTAAGCCAATTAAGTTAACAATTTATGCAACCATTGCCATTTTAATTGGTGGTGTGGTGCAAATTATACCAACATTGTTGGTAAAATCAAACATCCCAACCATTAGTAGTGTAAAACCGTATACACCTCTAGAATTAGAAGGTAGAGATATCTACATTAGAGAAGGTTGTGTTGGGTGTCACTCACAAATGGTACGTCCATTTAGATCAGAAGTAGAGCGTTATGGAGAATACTCTAAAGCAGGTGAGTTCGTATATGACCGTCCGTTCTTATGGGGTTCTAAACGTACAGGGCCAGATTTACATAGAATTGGAGGTAAATACTCAGATAGCTGGCACTTAAATCACATGTACGATCCACAAAGTACATCGCCAGGTTCAATTATGCCAGGCTATAAATGGCTAATTATAAACGAGCTAGATAAAACTTCTACAGAGGCTAAAATGAAAACTATGATGGCACTAGGAGTTCCGTATACAGAAGAAGATATAACGAATGCACAACAAAGTATGCTAGAGCAAGGTACTGTTATTGAGAAAAATTTATATCAAGATCCAGATTTTGTAAGAAATTACGATGCAGAGAAAAAATATGCTCAAGATAACGGAGAGTCTTTTGTAGAAATGAAAAATAGAGAAATTGTAGCGCTGATTGCTTATTTGCAAAGACTTGGTACAGATATTAAGGTAAAAGATGTGGAAGCTTTATTAATTAACAAAAAATAAGAGCTATGCTAAAGTTTGTAAAAAATCATATGGAAAGTATCACAGGAATAGAAATATATCCTTTGATTTCCTTAATTATTTTCTTCACATTTTTTGTAGTACTATTTTGGTGGGTATTTACATCAAAGAAGGAATACATTAATAAAGTAAGTAAACTCCCTTTAGATAATTAATAAACCAGATAAAAATGAAAAAATATATAATCGCAATCGTATCTGTGCTTTACATAGTAACAATGCCATTTGTATTCACAGAAATATCGGCAAGTTATGAGAAGCCGTTTGATATTCTTGAAAACCCATTACCATCATTTGTGCTATTATCATTTGTTGGTGTCTTACTAATGCTAGTTTGGGTACTCATAGTAGCAATGAAAAAAGCGCAAGCGTTAGAAGATGAAAAAAATGGCGTTTCTCCTGAAGAATCTACAAATAATTTTAATGTTTGGGTTAGCCAGTTAATGCAAAAATGGACGAAAGCAAAATCAATAGATAAAGAAGAAGAAATTGTTTTAGACCATAATTATGACGGAATTAAAGAATTAGATAATTCATTACCACCATGGTGGGTATATATGTTCTATATCACCATTATTTTTGCAGCCGTGTATTTATTAAGATATCATGTGTTTGATGGAGATACTCAAGAAGTTGAATACAATAAAGCTGTAGCAGCTGCTAAAGCAGACTTAGATGCGTATAAAAAAACAGCCAAAGATTTGATAGATGTAAGTACAGTAACTTTACTAACAGACGAAAAAGATTTGGCTAGAGGTAAAGCAGTTTATAATTTAAACTGTGTTGCTTGTCACGCTGCTGATGGTGGAGGTACCATTGGACCAAATCTAACAGATGAATATTGGATTTTAGGTGGAGGAATTAAGAATGTATTTAAAACTGTTTCTGAAGGAGGGCGTGATGGAAAAGGAATGGTGGCATGGAACAAAACTCTAAAACCAGCAGATATTCAAAAAGTATCAAGTTATATTCTTTCTTTACAAGGAACAACACCTGCAAATCCTAAAAAAGCAGAAGGAGAAATCTGGAAAGAACAATAGTTAAGAGTTAGTTTTTAATAGTTATAAAATGGAGACGCCCAACAACGAAAAATTCAGAGATAGTATTGGTACTATTACAGAAGAAGGAAAACGTTCTTGGGTGTTTCCTAAAAAACCAAGTGGTAGATTTTATAAGTACAGAAGCTATGTAAGTTATTTTCTACTGCTTTTTTTATTCTCAGCACCATTTATAAAAATAGACGGAAACCAGTTTTTATTGTTTAATGTATTAGACCGTAAGTTTAATATTTTCGGGTTTCCTTTTTGGCCACAAGATTTTCATTTGTTTGTAATTTCTATGATAATAGGGGTGGTTTTTATCATTCTTTTTACCGTAGTTTTTGGTAGAATTTTCTGTGGATGGATTTGCCCTCAAACCATTTTTATGGAAATGGTATTCCGAAAAATAGAATACTGGATAGAAGGGGATAGAGGAAAACAAATCCGATTAAAAAAGCAAGCTTGGAATGCAGAAAAAATAAGAAAGAGAGTGACCAAATGGAGTATCTTTTTTATCATATCATTTGCCATTGCCAATGTGTTTTTAGCCTATTTAATTGGCGGAGATTTGGTCATAGAATATATCACAGGTTCGCCTTTGGATCATCTTAACACATTAATATCATTATTGATTTTTACCAGTGTTTTCTATTTTGTTTTCGCATGGTTTAGAGAGCAAGTGTGCATCATTGCTTGCCCGTATGGTAGATTACAAGGAGTCTTGTTAGATAATAAAACCATTAATGTAGCCTATGATTTTGTTAGAGGAGAAAAAACAGCCGGTAGAGCAAAATTTAAAAAGAACGAAGACAGGGCAGCTACAGGAAAAGGAGATTGTATCGACTGTATGCAATGTGTACATGTGTGTCCAACCGGAATTGACATCAGAAATGGTACGCAATTAGAATGTGTAAACTGTACCGCCTGTATAGATGAGTGTGATCACATGATGGAAAAAGTAGGCTTGCCAAAAGGATTGATTCGATACGCTAGTGAAGATAATATAGAAAAGAAAGCGCCTTTTGCATTTACAGCTAGAATGAAAGGCTATTCTGCTGTGCTATTCATTTTAGTAGGGGTTTTAATAGGAATGCTATTTTTAAGAAACGATGTTGAGGCAACCATTTTAAGGCTTCCTGGACAATTGTATCAGCAAAAAGAAAACAATATTATAAGTAACGTATATACGTTTAAAGTAGTGAATAAAACTACGAGATCAATTGAGAATGTGAGTTATAAACTTATGTCTCACGATGGAAAAATAGAACTCGTAACGCATAAAAACTTTGCCATTCCAAAACAAGACATTGCAGAAGGAACCTTATTTATAGAAATTAATCGTTCGTTACTTAAAAAGGATAAGGAAAAGTTAAAGATAGGTGTGTATAGTGGCGATAAATTGATAGAAACCACAACTACTAATTTTTTAGGGCCTAGAAGTTATAGATAATCAAAAAGAAGAAGCATGAAATTAAAATTGAATTGGGGAGTTGGAATTGTCTTGGCCTTTGTAGGGTTTATAGGTTTTATCATGTATTTTGTGATTACCATGAGTTCTGATAAAAAATACAGTCACGATTTAGTTTCTAGTGATTATTATAAGAAAGAACTCAACTATCAAAAAGCAATTGAGGCAACTAAAAACGCAAAAAAATTAAAAGAAAATATAAAAATTGAACGTGTTAAAGAAGGGTTGAAAATTATTTTCCCAAAAGACTTTGACGCAAAACTTATTAAAGGAAAAGTGTTCCTATATAGACCATCTAATAAACAACTTGATTATGAAACACCGATTGTTGTTTCAGATTCATCTTATTTGCTCATGCCTGACAAACGTTTACTAGATGGTCGTTGGAACATTATTGTAGATTGGTCTTACAAAGAACAAGGTTTTTTATTTAAAAAAGAAATTTTTTACTAGATGCTTTTATCTGCCATTGTATTTGGACTTTTAGGAAGTTTTCATTGTATTGGTATGTGTGGTCCCATAGCATTTATGTTGCCTGTAGACAAATCCAATCCAACAAAAAGAATATTGCAGATTGTAGCCTACCATATCGGTAGAATTTTAACTTACGGTTTTTTAGGATTGTTATTTGGTTTTTTAGGAGCTGGATTTTATTTTTTTGGATTTCAACAATATTTATCAATACTAATTGGTATACTAATGATTTTAGTTATTGTACTGCCTAAAGGTTTGGTAGCAAAAATTAGTATTGCAAAACCCATCTATAAACTGGTGGGTAAAATAAAAAGTAGTTTAGGGAAAGAATTAAAAAGAAAACGATTTGACACTTTTTTTACGATTGGTTTTTTAAACGGATTTTTACCTTGCGGTTTGGTATACATGGCCATTTTTGCATCGATTGCAACCGCAAATCCAATACAAGGAAGTTTTTATATGATGTTGTTTGGACTCGGAACAATTCCGTTGATGACTGCTTTTGTATATCTTGGAAACTTTACCAAAGGATTGGCAAGAAAAAGGATTCAGCAATTTATACCTATTGCCATTGTAGTAATTGCCGTATTATTTATTCTAAGAGGTTTAGGTCTGGGAATACCCTATATTTCACCAGTTCACGTTCATGAAATGGTTGAGGGTGGACAGATGTGTCATTAAGTGAAAAGTGTAAAGTGCAAAGAGAATAGTTATTAATTATTAGTTTTTCACTTTTAATTTTTCACTTTTTTCCTACCCCAATAGGTAGCGAGTGCCATTCCAGAAAAGATATCCCAGATTCCCCAAAAAGCAGCAAGTAAAGCCATACCACCTAAACCTTCAAAAAAACCAAAGATTAATAAGAGTCCTAGACCACCGTTTTGAATTCCGGTTTCCATAGAAATTGCTTTTGTATCAGCATCGTTTAGTCTAAAGATTTTGGCAGTGTAATAACCAATAACAAAAGCAAAAACATTGTGGAAAATCACCAAAAATAAAACTAAATGTATATAGTTTGTGAAAATAGCTAGATTTTGAGAAAAAGCAATAAAAATCAAAATGATAAATACTACCATAGAAGCCGGCTTTAAAATTTTTTCAATTTTCGCGGCCATTGTTTTATGATAATGCCTCACAGTCATTCCAGCTATTAAAGGAATACCTAAGATTAAAGAAACCAATTTAAACAATTCGTATGGGTTTAATTCTACTGTTTTTAAAATGGCTTCAGTTGGCGGATATAAACTGCCCCAAAACTGTAAATTAAAGGGCGTCATAACAATACAAATTAACGTAGCAAATGCAGTTAAACTTACAGAAAGCGCGGCATTTCCACCAGCCATTTTACTAAAAAAATTAGAAACATTTCCACCTGGGCAGGCAGCAATCATCATCATTCCTAAAGCAAAACTTGGGTGAGGCTGTATTACTAAAACAGCTAAAAATGTAGCAGCAGGCAATAAGAAAAATTGAGAAAGTACCCCAACAAATACAATTTTTGGATTGTTGAAAAGACGTTTAAAATCATCAATAGTAATGCCTAATGAAACACCGAACATAATAATGGCAATAGCAATATTTAAGACCCATAAACCACTAGCATCAAAGTTAATTTTTATAGCATCAATGTTGGTAACTTCGTTAGTGTTTAAAGGCATATTCAATAATGTTTGCTCCCATTTTTAGTGCTTTTTCTCGTACTTCTTTAGGGTTGTTATGTACAATAGTATCTTCCCAACCATCACTTAAATCAGATTCATAATCGTAAAAACATATTAATCTTCCTTTATAAAACAACCCAAAACCTTGTGGTCTTTTTTTATCGTGTTCGTGAATTTTAGGCAATCCATTGGTGAAAGAAAAAGTTTGATTGTATATCGGGTGATTTTTCGGAATTTCTTGAAATTGTAGCTCTGGAAAAACTTTTTTAATTTCTCTACGGATAAATGGATCCAAACCGTAGTTATCAGAGATGTGTAAAAATCCACCAGCAGTTAAATAATTCCGTAGGTTTTTAGCCTCATCTTTAGAGAAAAAAACATTTCCGTGTCCTGTTAAAAAAACGATTGGATAGTTAAAAATATCGGAACTATTTACAGCAACGATTTTTGGAGTCTTGCTAATTTTTGTGTTGCAGTTTTTATTGGTAAATTCAATTAAGTTGGGTACTGCAGTTGGATTAGCATACCAATCTCCGCCACCATTGTATTTTACAATGGCTATTTCTTGAGATACACTTGATAAGGTACTAACAAAAAAAAGTAGCGTGATTAATTGCTTCATCATTTTAAAGAATTTGAAGCAAGATACAATATTTTATGAATTCAATTCATTAATCAAGGCAACAGTTTGCGTAGCTACAACTCCCGCAGTTTCTGTTCGTAGTCTGCTTTCTCCAAAAGTAACGGGAATAAAATTTTTAGCAATAGCAGCTGCTATTTCTTTGCTAGAAAAATCGCCTTCTGGACCAATTAAAACAGTGCAATTTGAGTTGGGTTTTAGTGTATTGGCAAAAGATTTTTTATCGGTATTATCGCAATGGGCAATAAATAAAGAACCGTTAAAATCTTGATTGATAAATGCTGAAAATGAAATAGGCTCGTTTAGTTTGGGTAAGTTAAATTTTAAAGACTGTTTCATTGCAGATTGTACAATTTTTTCTAACCGCTCAGTTTTTAAAATTTTACGTTCAGAATTATCGCAAATAATCGGAGTGATTTCATCAATGCCAATTTCAGTCGCCTTTTCTAAAAACCATTCAAACCTATCATTGCTTTTTGTAGGAGCAATAGCAATATGCAAATAGTAATCCCAAGGTTTTTGTTTGGTTATTACATCTATGATTTCTACCAAACATTTTTTATCGTTTGCTAGCAATATTTTTACAGTAAATAATTGATTGTTGCCATTGGTAATGTGCAAGATATCGCCGTCTTTTTTTCGCAATACTTTTACAATGTGCCTACTTTCGGTTTTATCAAAAGTAAATTGCGTATCGTTTGTTGTTATGGTTGGATTGAAAAATAGCTGCATTATATATCTAATCTAAACGTACTACGTTTTCTAAAAGTTTTTGAATCAAAAGATTTCCATAATTGATGTATGGCAGTATTTTCTTCTAGCTCTGGAGTTCTGATAAAATTTTGGAGGCCTTTTTGGTCAAAAACTTTCATAAATTCTTCAAAAATGATAGCAGTTACGCCTTTGCTCTGGTATTCTGGATTAACACCAATAAGGTAAGAAATCACATCTTTTGAATTCTTTTTTGCGTTGAGTAAATGAAAGATTCCAAACGGAAATAACCTTCCGTTGGCTTTTTGCAATGCTCTTGAAAACGATGGCATCATAATACCAAAAGCAATAATTTTTCCATTTGTATCAACTACAAACTTAATGTATTCTGGATTGATAAAACTAATGTACTTCTTTTTAAAATAGTCACGTTGTTTTTGAGAAATTGGTACATAAGAAGCAAGTTTAGAGTACGAGTTTTCGAAAACATCAAACATCTCATCTGTATATGGTAAGAGTTGTTTTGTGCTAGTAAAGGTTAAGGCTTTGAGCTTGTATCGCTTTTTAATAACACTGCTAAATTTTTGATATTTTGGAAAAGGAGTATGATCGTACACAAACTTATTTTCTAGGTAGCCTTTTGCTTTTACAAAGCCTAGTTTTTCTAAATGGGTAACATAATATGGATGATTGTACCAGGTAACCATGGTGCTAATATGGTCGTAACCTTCGGTAATTAGTCCAACTTTATCAAGGTTAGAAAAACCTACGGGGCCTTCAATGTATTCGAGCTTATTTTGAAACCCAATTTCTTTTACTTTTTCAATAAGAATTTTGCTTACTTCAATATCATCTACAACATCAAACCAACCAAATCGCATTTTTTTTATTTTTTGCTGATTCACTTCTGTCCAATTAATAATGGCACAAACTCTACCAACAATCCTATTGCCTTTATAGGCTAAAAAGAAGCGTGCATTGGCATGTTCAAATACTGGGTTTTTCTTTTTATCAAAAGACGCAACTTCATCATTTATGATAGGCGGAACCCAATATTTGTTGTTTTTATAAAGCGAAAAAGGAAAAGTAACAAACTGTTTCAATTCCCTTTTTGTAAAAATTTCTTTTATGGTAATCATGTGCTAAAAATACAAAAACACAATAAATTTTTTAAGTTTTGTTACTTGCTTTTTGTGTTGTTAAGATTTTTTTGATTCTCAAAATCATTGATAATTCTATAACCATCTACATGTCTGTCTATACGAAACGAAAACCCAATTGCTGTGTAATGCTCGGCTGTTTTACCGTTCCAATTTACTCTGGTAGAGGCATCAATTTGTAAATGTCTGTTAGCTAAAAAAGCAAGACCTGCACCAAAGTTATTGTGTATTTGATATTTGTTGTAACTACCTTGGTGCTCTAAAAATGTGGACCATCTGTAATTTAGAACATACGTCCCAGTTATAATATATGAAAGTTCTGCATACGCACTACCAATATAATTGTAGTATATGTTGCTGATTAGGTTAAACTGATTGGTAAAATTGTTTTGTAGCAATACACCAACTTTTGGAGTAGCCTTTTCTAATTTGTAAATATCGTTTACAAGATTGGTATTAAGACCAGCATATACAGCAACAGAAGGTATAGTTCTTTTCCAGTCAAAAGCATGACGACGTCGCCAGCTCCTAACTTCTTTAGACTTGTCTTCGTACGCTTGTTCGTAAACTAAATATTTTGCTCCGAAACTAAAATCGCTAATACCAGTTGTAAAATAGTGAGAGGTAAACACATTTTTAAATGCAACTTTGTCTTTTTGAAACGTAAAATTAGAATTTAGTTCTAAGCGTTCACTAAAAAAACTAGTTCTAAAAGTTATAGCACTTCCAAAAGATATTGGTCTAGTAAAAGTTCTTACAATTTTTGATGTATTGTAAAATAAACCTGCTTCTAACTGATAAACATTTAATCCAACGCTATACGGGCTTTCAGAAAAACCAGGTCTGTTTGAGTTGATAACATTGGTGTATTGAGCCTGCAAGAGAAAACTACTCCATAAAAAAAAGAAAAATAAAATCTTTTTGCTCATATTTAGTTAAGGGTTTAAATCTACTATTGTTGATTGGTGTAGTGAAACACAAACATACAGTAAAAATATGAATTCATATTTTTAACAAGAATGCTTTTTTATAGAATCTTAACGTTAAAGTTTAGAGCAAATTGTTACTTTTGAGGTAATTTTAAAAACGCACACGCACCCATGGGTTTATTAAGGACAATACTTATTATTTTAGCTTTTTACTATGGCTTTAAAATAGTATCTAGATATGTACTTCCATTTTTTTTAAAGAGATATATAAACAAAGTGCAAAATAGAGCACAACAACAATACCAGCAAAGACAAGAGCCTAATGTAAAAGTTGGTGAAACGGTGATTGACAAAAAACCGTCTAACGCCAACCAAAGTAACAATAAAGTGGGCGAATATGTAGATTTTGAAGAAGTAGAATAAGATGAATATCAATAAAACATTTCCATATTTAGTAGCAATTATCATTTTTGTAATTGCATCCGTAGTATACTTTAATCCAGTTTTAAAAGGACAAAAAATAAAGCAAACTGATATCACTCAGTTTATTGGAATGTCTAAAGAAATTAACGATTACAGGGCAGAAAAAAAAGAAGAGCCCTATTGGACAGGGGCTGCGTTTAGCGGTATGCCAGCTTATCAATTGAGCGCCTATTACCCAAATGATTTTATAAAAAAACTCGATAGCTTACTTCGATTTTTACCTAGACCCGCAGATTATGTGTTTTTATATTTCTTAGGATTCTTTTTGCTATTAATCGCCTTAAATGCTGAATGGAAGTTGGCAATTTTAGGAGCTTTAGCTTTTGGTTTTTCTACCTATTTAATTATCATCTTTGGTGCTGGTCATAATGCAAAAGCACATGCAATTGGCTATATGCCAATGGTATTAGCAGGTGTATTATGGATTTTTAAGAAAAGATATTTAGTAGGTTTTATTGTCACAGCTTTTGCAATGGGCTTAGAGATTAATGCCAACCATCCGCAAATGACCTATTACCTTGGGTTTATGATTTTAATTTTAGGGATTATAAAACTTATTGAGGCTATTAAAGAAAAAGTATATATACCCTTTGTAAAGCAATCACTTATCATTGTTTTTGCCATGGTGCTTGGTTTGGGTGTTAATGCTACGCGCTTGTTAGCAATGAAAGAGTATGCAGATAAAAGTACCAGAGGAAAAACAGAGTTGACTATTGAACCAGATGGTTCGCCAAAAAAAATCACAAACGGACTTTCAAAAGAATACATTACAGAATACAGTTACGGGATTGCAGAAACCATGAACCTGTTTATCCCACGTTTTATGGGTGGAGGCACAACAGAAGACTTAGGGAAAAACACTGAATTTTATAAGGCAATAAAAGCAAAATATGGTACAAGAGCTGCCAATGAATATTCAAAACAGGCATTGACTTATTGGGGGGAGCAAACGGTAATTGAAGCACCTGCCTATATTGGTGCAGTACTAGTCTTTTTATTTTTATTAGGTGCTTTTCTTGTAAAAGGTACCCTAAAAAAATGGTTGGTAGCAACCACTATTTTTTCAATTGTGCTGAGTTGGGGTAAAAACTTTGACATTGTTACCAATCTATTTATAGATTTTGTGCCGTTGTACAATAAATTCAGAGCAGTATCTTCTATTCAAGTCATTGCAGAAATTTGTATTCCGTTGCTTGGTATATTGGCATTAAAAGAGTTTTTCTCTAAATCTGTAGCAGCAGAAGATAAAAAGAATGCACTAAAAAAATCGTTTTATATTTTAGGAGGTATCGCTGTCTTTTTTATCTTGTTTGGTTCAAGTTTATTTGCTTTTGAAGGATTTAGAGACGGAACACTAAAGCAATTTAATATTGATAGATTACAAGACGCCCTGATAGCAGACAGAAAAGCAATGTTGTTTAACGATAGTTTACGAACATTGCTATTAATTAGTGCAGCATTTGCTATTTTATGGTTTTTTCTAAAAGAAAAAGTTAGCTATACAAAAGCAGTAATTGCTTTTGGAATTATCATTTTGTTTGATTTAGTAAGCATTAACCTTACTTATGTAAACAAAGACTCTTTTGAAAAAGCAAGAAATATCGATACACCATTTCAGCCCAATGCTATTGATAAAGAGATTCTGAAAGACAAAGGTTATTATAGAGTAGCAAACTTAAATGCCAGCCTATTTCAAGATGGTAGAACCTCTTATTTTCATAAATCAATTGGGGGGTATCATGCAGCTAAGTTAAAGCGTTATCAAGAATTGTACGATTTTCACTTTACCAAGAACTTAAACCTTGAGGTACTCAATATGCTAAATACAAGGTATGTTATTTTTCCAAACCAAGGAAAGGTAACTTTTCAAAAAAATCCAGATGCTAATGGAAGTGCATGGTTTGTTGCTGAGCTTAAAAAAGTAGCGTCTGCAAACCAAGAAATCAAAGCCTTAGATAGTTTACAAACAAAAAAAGTAGCAGTGATAGATGCGAGCAAATTTAAAGTATCATCTTCTTTTGAAAAGGATACGACAGCAACTATACAACTTATCAAATACGATGTAAATTCTTTAACCTATCAATCTAATACGGAGAAAAATCAGTTTGCTGTTTTTTCTGAAATTTATTATAAAGAGGGATGGAACGCTTATGTAGATGGAAAATTAACTCCGCATTTTAGAGTAAATTATGTGTTGCGTGGAATGGAAATTCCCTCAGGAAAACACACTATAGAATTTAAGTTTGAGCCTACGGTAATTAAAAAAGGAAACACCATTACTCTAGCTTCTTATGTGTTGCTCTTATTAATACCTGTTGGATGGTTTTTTTACAAAAAAAAGCAAGCGTAGTTATTTTAGATAAAATAGTTGGTGTCTTCAAAGCATCTAACAAACATTAGTGAAGTAATTCTTAAAACAACGGTTGTAAGTTTATTTGTATGAGAATAGGGATGATTTTAGATAAGACCTTTCCGCCCGATCCAAGGGTAGAAAATGAAGCCATTGAACTTATAAAAGCAGGGCATAACGTTTATTTATTTTGTCTTAGCTACACAAATGAAACTAAAAAAGAAACCTTACATCAAATAAAAATAAGAAGATACCACTCAAATACCTTAGAGTACAAACTTTCTGCATTGGCATATACATTTCCTTTTTACAGTAGGTTAATGCATCAAAAAATAGCTCATTTTTTAAAAGTAAATCAGATTGAAGTCATTCATATTCACGATATGAGAATTGCCGGAGCTGTATTTTTAGCAAATAAAAGACCTAAACTTCCAACAGTATTAGATTTACACGATAATATGCCAGAAGTCTTAAAGTTTTATCCACATTTGCAAAAGTTTCCAGGCAAACAACTCATCTCTTTAAGAAGATGGAAAGAAAAAGAAGAAGCGTTTATAAATCAAGCCACAAAAGTAATTACAGTTTCTCAAGAATTTGTTGATGATGTAATAGAAAGAACCAACATAGCTACAACTAAAATAGTTTTAGTGCCCAATACAGTTAGGCAATCATTTTACAAAGATGCAGTAATTAACAAAGCCATTTCACAAAAATACCAAGACAACTTTGTGCTATTGTACTTGGGAGATACCCATCTTAGAAGAGGATTGTTAACAGCTATAAAAGCAGTAAAAAAACTTTCTGTATCCATTAAAAATATCAAACTAGTTATAGTTGGTAGTAACACTACTGATGCTGTTTTAAAAGCAGAAGTAAAGAAGTTAGGAGTTGCAAATTTTGTAGATTTTGAAGGATGGAAAGATGTGCAGCTATTTCCGTCTTACATACAAGCCAGTGCTATTTGTATTTCTCCACTACACAGAAATAAGCAACATGATGTAGCGTATGCCAATAAGCTGTTTCAATACATGAGTTTTGCAAGACCTTTGCTAGTTAGCGATGCAACAGCACAAAAAAAACTAATTCAGAAGGTAGAAGCTGGTTTGGTGCATAAAGCGCAGGATGTAAACGATTTTATTGAAAAAACGCTCTTACTTTACAATGACGAAAAGCTGAGAGAAAATTTTGGTGTAAATGGCAAGCAGTTTATAGAAACTGAATTTTCTTGGGAGCAGACCTCTAAAAACTTAGTACATTTATACGATAACTTAACGGATTGAAAGTTTTAATTATAACATATTATTGGCCACCATCTGGAGGCTCTGGCGTACAACGTTGGTTAAAGTTTGTGAAATATTTGCAAGACTTTGGTATAGAACCTGTTGTGTACACAGTTAAAAACCCGAAGTATGCAATTGTAGATGAATCGCTTGTTAAAGAAATACCACAACAGATAACCATTCTCAAGCAACCTATAAAAGAACCCAATAACATTTTATCCTTTTTTAAAGGAAAGAAAGCATCACAATCAGCAGGGTTTTTAAATCCGAATCCAACTTTTGTTGGGAGGATGCTACAATATATAAGAGCCAACTATTTTATACCCGATGCTCGAAAGTTTTGGATACAACCATCAGTTAACTATTTAAAAAAATATCTATCAGAAAATAAGATAGATGCTATTATTACCTCTGGTCCACCACACAGTTTACATTTAATAGGTTTGCAACTTAAAAAAGAATTGGGTATTACATGGATTTCAGATTTTAGAGACCCATGGACAGCCATAGATTATTTTGAGCAACTGCCACTAACTAAAAGAGCAATTAAGAAGCATCATCAGTTAGAAAAAGAAGTGCTAGAAAACTCTGATTCTGTGTTGGTAATTGGCGAATCAATGAAACAGCAATTTACAAAATACAACAAGTCTGTTGAGGTTATTACCAATGGTTATGATGATGAAATTAATTTAAAAGACACCCAGTTAGATACTATATTTACCATGACGCATATTGGGTTGATGAATGCTGATAGAAACCCGATTTCTTTTTGGAAAGCAATTGCTGCGTTGGTAAGAGAAAATCCTTCTTTTGCAAAAGACTATACAGTAAAAATTGTAGGAAGAGTAGCGCCAGAAGTAGAAAAAAGTATCGCTGATTACAAGATTAAAAATATAGATTTTGAAGGTTATATTTCGCATGATGAAGTCAGTGTGTTTCAACAAAAATCTCAAGTGTTAGTACTAGCAGTGAACAGGGTAAAAAATGCAAAAGGAATCATTACAGGAAAAATATTTGAGTACTTACAAGCAAAACGTCCTATTTTAGCTATTGGACCAACAGATGGGGATTTAGCCGAAATTTTGAATGCAACGAAGGCTGGAATTATTGTTGACTTTGACGATGTTGAGCTGTTAAAAGAAAAGATATTATTAATGTACAATCAATTTAAAAGTGGTAGTTTAGAGGTGCAATCAACTGGAATAGAAAAGTACCACAGAAAATCGTTAACAAAAAAACTTTCTGAGGTTATTAAAGAAACCATCGCTAACAAAAAATGAAAAAAATTGTTACCATTTTAGGAGCCAGACCACAATTTGTAAAAGCAGCTGTATTAAGCAGAATTATTGAGCAGCACAAGCAAATTGAAGAAGTAATTATACATACTGGTCAGCATTTTGATGCGCAAATGAGTGCTGTTTTTTTTCAAGAAATGGATATACCTGAACCTAAGTATCATCTTGCAATAAACAATTTGAGTCACGGTGCAATGACAGGGAAGATGTTAGAAAAAATTGAAGCTGTTTTAGTAAAAGAAAAACCAGAAGCTGTTGTTGTGTACGGAGATACAAATTCTACTATAGCAGGAGCACTAGCAGCTAAAAAATTAGATATTAAAGTAATACATATAGAGGCTGGTTTGCGTTCTTTTAATATGCAAATGCCAGAAGAGGTCAATAGAATTGTAACTGATAGAATTTCTGACTTGTTGTGTTGTCCAACCGATGTTGCAATTAAGAATTTAATTTCTGAAGGCTTTGAGAATTTATCTGTTGATATAGTGAAAAGTGGTGATATCATGAAAGATGCAGTTGTATATTACAGTCAGAAGTCCGCAGAAAAATCAACAGTCATTCAAAAAAACAATCTGTTGCATACAAATTTTGTTTTGGCAACCATTCACAGGCAAGAAAATACAGATAGTATTGAAAAACTACTGGCTATTTTTGAAGGCTTGGAAACGATACATAACCAATTTCAGGTTGTTTTACCGATACATCCTAGAACTAAAGAGGTATTGAAAAAGTTAGAATTACAACCTAATATCACAATGATAGACCCAGTTGGCTATTTTGATATGCTTGAGTTGTTAAAGCATTGTACTTTGGTAATTACCGATAGTGGCGGATTGCAAAAAGAAGCTTTTTTTAATAAGAAGAATTGTATTATTGTTAGAGAAGAAACAGAGTGGGTTGAGTTAGTAGCTAACGGCTATGCAAAGATTGTTGGAACAGATAAAGAGAAAATGATAGTTTCATTTAATGATTTTCTAAATAGTAAATCGCAATTTTCTAAGACTCTTTATGGAGAAAATGTAGGTGAGAATATATATCAGTCAATTATTTCATTAATAAATACATAGCATTTTGGGTATTGTTTTAAAACAATCATTTAAAAATACAAGCATAACGTTTGCTGCTTTTGGTATCGGTGGTATTAACGCTTTGTTTTTATACACCAATTTTTTAGAAAAGGAGTATTATGGCTTGGTAACCTTTTTATTGTCTACCGCAAACTTATTAATGCCTTTAACCGCATTTGGTGTACAATACTCAATTATTAAGTTTTTTTCTTCATATACAGATAAAAAAGAAAAAGACAAATTCTTAACATCATCTTTACTCTTTCCATTATTAATTGCGTTGCCATTTGGCTTTTTAGGGAATGTATTTTACGAACAGATAAGCACTTTTTTATCACTCAAAAATCCCATAATAAAAGAGTTTACCTGGGTAATTTACTTGATTGCTGTTGCTACTGCTTATTTCGAAATTTTTTATTCTTGGGCAAGAGTTCAAATGCAATCGGTTTTTGGAAATGTGTTAAAAGAAATGTTTTCTAGAGTAGTAGTAATGTTATTATTAGCATTGGTGTTTTTAAGGCTTATTACTCAAGTAGAATTTATTTATTACTTAACTGGGGCGCATTTTGTAAGAACATTTGTAATGCTGCTTTATGCTTTTAAATTGTACACACCAACATTTACTTTTCAATTGCCAAAAAACTATAAAGAAGTATTTAAATATGCTTCTTATATTATTTTGGCAGGTTCTGCTGGAGCCATTTTATTGGATATAGATAAGTTTATGATTCCGCAAAAAGAAGCCATAGAATATACGGCATACTATTCTGTAGGGGTCTATATCGCCTCTGTATTAGAAATTCCGGGTAGAGCAATGGCGCAAATTGTTCAGCCCATAACAGCAAAAGCACTCAATAAAAAAGATACTCAAAAAATAAAGGAACTGTATAAAAGTACCTCAATTAATTTGATGCTAGTAAGTGGCTTATTGTTTTTGTTGATTAACGTAAATATTAATCAAGCGTATTTATTGATAGATGAAAAGTACTCACAAGGAGTTTGGGTAGTTTTAATGATATCAATAGCTAAATTGTATACCATGACTTTAGGAAATAATGGAGCGATTATCTCTAACTCAAAATACTATAAAATATTATTGCCGTATGCTATAGCAATGGCGCTATCGGTGATAGTCTTAAACAATTGGTTGATTTCTGTATATCAAATGAATGGTGCGGCTTTGTCTACTTTAATAGTGTTACTAGTTTTTAATTCAGTGAAGCTATGGTATGTGAAGCGTAAGTTTACTATACTACCTTATACATTAAAAACGTTTTTATTGCTAATCGTATTGATGATTTTTTATATAGCTTTTTTTTCTTGGCATTTTGATTTTCATCCGATTCTTAACATAGTATTAAAGTCTATTATTATTAGCTTCGCATATGTAATAGTTATTTATAAGTTACAGATTTCTTCAGATATCAATTTGTTAGTAAGCAGGTTTATAAAAAACAATCGATAGCATCTGCTAATAAATGCATAAGTAGTCCCAAACCCAAAATTCGAGTTCTTTTATAAATTGCTAACAATATATAAACAACAAATGCATAATAGGTATGCAGTGGATGAAAATTAATACTGCATCTATTTGGGTCAAAAATAGGAGTAGCAAGTAAATGATCTAGATCTATTGCCATAGTGGCGATAAAAATGAGATATACTTTTTTCCAGTTTTTTCTAAAAAAGAAAAATGCAATTAGGAGCGGAAAAATAAAATGAAAACTATAGTGTATACTAAATTTAAAATCCATGAGTTAGTAGTACAAAAAAAGACTTGTAAAACAAGTCTTTTTCATTTAAAAAGCTAATTAGGGGGTAGTTTAAATAAAACTCTGTAATAGAGTCTATTAAGTTCAAATTTAATAAAAAGATGATGACTTCTTGTTAACATATGTTAATTTACGTTAGTTGGTTAAGAGACTTTTTCTAATTCTACTCAATTGTACAGGTGTAATATTTAGGTAAGAGGCAATATGATATTGTTGTATTAAATTATCTATATTTGGAATTTCTTGTTTTAATTTTAGGTATCTTTCTGTGGCAGATAATACAGCTAATTCGTTGATTCTTTTAATAATTTTTAAAAAAATAAGTTCATGAACTTTGGCTAAAAATAATGCAGCTTCATGACTTTTCTCTGTTAGTTCAATAAATTTATTGTAATCAACTTCATACATTTCACAATCTGTGATACAATCGTAAATATGTTTTGAAGGTTTTTTAGTAATTAATGAAGTTAAGCATCCAAAGGTAGATATGGGTGTAAATAAGGTTCTAATACGCTCATTTCCTTTATTATCAATAGTATAAGCTCTGGAGACACCAGAAGTTAGAATGTAAAAGTGTTTTGGGGTAGTTCCAATAGAAACCACTTTGTGCTTTTTATTAAATTTTTTTGCAACAACTAGGCTTTTAAACTGCTCAAAAACTTCAGGAGAGAGTTTATAAATATTATCTACAAATAATCTGAAATAATCCATTGTTAAATTGCAACTTATTTTTTTGGCTTCTCACAAATTTAACACTTTTTATTCTAAAAAACTAATAGCGTTTGGCCCTTCCATAAAAAGTAAATCTAAAATAGATAGGTTTGGTATAAACCCAAACTTGTCATCAAATACCTGAATATACGGGTTGCTTTTTTGAATTAATTGCTGTTTGGCATTTGCTAAATACTTATAATCTTTTGTAGATGTATCTTCTTGATATGCTGTGGTTTTATTATATGTATTAGAGATTTGTAGAGTATCTGTTACAAAATGATAAGTGTCAATATTTACATCTAATAAGTAGGTATACTTTTTTGTAAAAATAGAAAGTAAATCATCTTCGTAAAATTCAAAAAAAGGTGAGCTTCTGTATGCTATCTGAATGGATTTTAAATGGTGTTTCTGCCAAGAAGAACTATTATCTACTAAAGTGTCTTTGGTTTTCTTTTTTGATGTTATTGTTTTATGCTTTATAGGAATATTTAACAGTTGTTTTCCGTTTGGTCCATAAATATAACAACGGTTTCTGTAAGTTTGCTTTTGGTAATTATCATGCACTTCAAACAATACCTCATCTGCATTCACTATAGCTTGATATTGTGCAATAGGAGAGAAGTATGTTGGTAAAAATAAAGCCATGAAAATTACTAAGCTGATTTTTTCTTTTTTCTGTAATAGTTGACTACAAAATAACCAACCAAGGCAATTAAGAAAAATTTAAAATAAGACACAGGCTCTCCACTGCCGCCAACTGTAGTAAACATTCTGTCCCAACGAATAGATTTTAATTTTGCCATAAAGTTAGGTGCATTAGGATCCCAGCTTAACCAAATTAAAACAGGTTTTCCAACCACATGGTCAAATGGTACATAGCCCCAAGAACGTGCATCTAAAGAGTTTTGTCTATTGTCTCCCATCATCCAATAATAATCTTGTTTAATGGTATACTTTGTGATTTTTTTACCATTTAGGTAGTAGTTGTTACCCACAACGTTGAAGTTATTGCCTTCGTATCTTCTAATAAGTTGTTCATAAAACGGAATAGACTTTTGGTTTAACTCAACTACATCTCCTTTCTTAGGAATGTAAATTGGGCCATAATTGTCTTGACTCCAACGGTATAAAGGACTGTGTGGAAATAAATTTTTATCGAACTTTCCTTTAGGTTCAAGATTTTTTGTAATGCTTTTTACAATTGGGTTTTTTGCAATTAAAGCAGCTTCTTCATCTGTTAAGTTTAAAATAAAATTACCACGACTATCTGTTTTTAGTCTTCCGTCATTTCCCCAAAAAGCTTCTCTAATGTTGTAGCGTTGTAAGGCGCCTCTACTAAACTGTTTACCACCAGTATTAACAGAAAAAATGTACTGTGGTTTAGCTCTATCTGGTAACACAGTTCTTTTGCCATTAATGTATACATAGCCATCTCTAACCTCTAATGAATCTCCAGGGATACCAACACAACGTTTTACATAATTTGTTCTTTTATCAATAGGTTTATAGGTGAAATTACCAGATTTATCTCCCCACATATAGTTTAATGAATCTGCTGGCCAACTAAATACAACAATATCGTTGCGTTTAATTTTTTGAATCCCAGGGACACGCATATAAGGTAACGATAGCTTGTTTAACCAAGATTGTTCGTCTTTAGAGTCAGAAACATACGATTTTCCAACAAAAGGAAGTGTATCATGTACCATTGGTGCTGCAACAGCGGTCATAGGAACTCTTGCTCCGTAGTGAAATTTACTTACAAATAAAAAGTCACCCACATACAAGGTTTTTTCTAAAGAGGATGTGGGTATGGTATAAGGCTGCATAAAATAGGTATGCACCAAAGTAGCAGCAATGATTGCAAAAGCAATAGAACTAACCCATTCTCCTAAGGCAGTTTTGGGTTGTAGGCTTCTTTCTTTTATGTATTGATTTTCAGAAAAATAATTGATATAAAACAGATAAAATCCTAAAGTAGCTATTGCTAATAACGTATCGTGATTTTTGTTATGTCCAAAACTTCTACAACTTTCTACCCAAACAATTGGAAACATTAGAAGGTTTACAATAGGAATAAACAACAAGATTGTCCACCAAGTTGGTCTATTGATCATTTTCATTAAAACTACAGCATTGTATATTGGTACTAAAGCTTCCCAAGATTTTCTACCTGCCTTTACATACAATCTCCATGTCGCTAAAAAGTGAATTCCTTGTAGTACTAAAAAAAATACAAACAATGCTGTAAATGTCATAATCTATGTCTTTTAAAAACAATATTTCAATAATAATTAATAAGTTTCTTTTTCAAAGAATTGTTACGTTCTTTAACCTATGTTTAACACATCTTTCATAGAAAAAACGCCAGTCTTTCCAACTATCCACTCTGCAGCAACAACAGCGCCTAGCGCAAACCCTTTTCTGTTGTGAGCGGTATGTTTAATTTCTATACTGTCAACTTCAGAGGTGTAATCTATGCTGTGCGTACCAGGAACATCGGGGATTCTTTTTGCTGTGATAGGAATCGTTTCCTCAGTATATTCTCCATCTAATTCCCAAGCTTTTTTCATTGTGTTTTCTATAATTCCTTCAGCCAATGTGATGGCTGTTCCGCTTGGAGCATCTAGTTTTTTTGTGTGATGAATCTCTTCCATTGAAATGTTGTAATCGGTTAAACGACTCATCATTTTAGCTAGTTGTCTATTTAACTCAAAGAAAATAGTTACACCTAAACTAAAATTCGATGCATAAATAAAAGCGCCATTTTTTTGCTTGCACAAGGCTACAGCTTCCTCGTATTTTTCTAGCCAACCTGTTGTGCCAGAAATTACAGGAACCTTATTATTAATGCAATTCGTTATGTTATTATATGCAGCGGTTGGTACACTAAAATCAATAGCTACATCTGCTTCTTTGATATTGTGCTGATTAGTTGAATTTGTTTTAATTACAATTTCATGACCTCTTTGTAAAGCTATTTTTTCAATCTCTTTACCCATCCTTCCATATCCTAAAAGAGCTATCTTCATACTAAAAATTATATGTAAATGAAAGTCCAAATTTAGGAATTTCATAATTGATTGGGTTAGAAATCATGGTTGGAGAAAAACTTAAATCATCACTTGTGTTAAATTGCAATAAATGTGCATTTACACTTGCTTCAACAATTTGCAATACATAGAATACCACGGTAGTAAGTAATGATAAATCTCTGTTGCTTTTCAGTGTTTTTTGCGCACTAATTAATCCATTCCTAGAAATTAAAAGAGAACCGTCATCTTTGGTAAACTCATCTTGCAAGCCAGCTTCGCGTAATTTAAAAGCTGTTCTGTACCTATTATAGGCTTTATTATTATCTACATAAAAATAAATACTTGTTGCCATAGCTCCCCAAACAATTGGAGCTTTCCAATATTTCTTATTATATATTTGACCTAGGCCAGGAAAAATTGCAGAATAAAATGCAGCTTTAGATGGTCTAAGAGGATCTATATTATCTGGATTTACTTTAATAGTTCCTTTAACCTTAACATCTTTTACCTGTGTAGAATCTTGTTGTGCAGTTAAAGTTAATGTTGCAAAAACAGAAAGTAATAATAGTATTTTTTTTAAAGAGAACACTATTTTAATAGTTTTTTAATTCTGTTAAATTCTTCTTTAGAATTGAATGTAATTGCTATTTTCCCTTTTCCTTTAGCATTAGATGTTATCGCTACTTTACTACCAAAAAAGTTCGTGAAATCTTCTAAAGATTCTTTTACAAAACTTGGGGCTTCTGACTTCTGTTTTACAGATGTATTGCCTTCTTTTAAGTTTTTAACCAATTCTTCGGTCTGACGAACAGATAATTTATCTTTTACAATTTTAGTATACAAAGTTAGTTGATCTGTAGTAGCATCTACATTAATTAATGCACGTCCGTGTCCCATAGAAATAAAACCATCTCGCATCCCTGTTTGAATGATTGGATCTAATTTTAGCAGGCGTAAGTAATTGGTTACGGTAGATCTTTTTTTACCAACCCGTACACTTAACTGTTCTTGAGTTAAATTAATTTCTTCAATAAGACGTTGGTAAGAAAGCGCTACTTCAATTGGATCTAAATTTTTACGTTGTATGTTTTCAACCAATGCCATTTCTAGCATTTCTTGGTCGTTGGCAATTCTAATATAAGCAGGAATGGTTTTGTTTCCTACAAGTTTTGAAGCTCTAAACCTACGTTCACCAGAAACCAACTGAAAAGTGTTACCTTCTAATTTACGTACTGTAATGGGTTGTATTACGCCCAATTCTTTGATAGAATTTGCCAACTCCTGTAGGGCTTCTTCATCAAAATAGGTGCGTGGTTGAAAAGGATTTACTTCAATACTATTGAGCTCAATTTCTATAATATTACCTACCAATTTGTCTGCATTTTTATCAGAAGCAGAATTGATATTGGATGATTCTTTTAATAATGCAGATAAGCCTCTACCCAACGCTTGTTTTTTTGTTGCTTTTGCCATTATGCGCTTTTCTTAAGAATTTCGTTTGCCAAATTTAAATAATTTATGGCACCTTTACTGGTAGCATCATAAGCAATAATACTTTCGCCATAACTAGGTGCTTCTCCTAAACGTGTATTACGTCTAATAATTGTTTCAAAAACCATAGAACTAAAGTGCTTACGTACTTCTTCTACTACTTGATTAGATAAGCGCAATCTTGAGTCGAACATTGTTAATAAAAGCCCTTCTATATCTAAATTGGCATTGTGAATATTTTGTACGCTTTTAATGGTGTTTAATAGTTTTCCTAGACCTTCTAAAGCAAAGTACTCACACTGTATTGGAATAATTACCGAGTCAGCAGCTACCAAAGAATTTAAAGTGATTAAGCCTAAAGAAGGTGCACAATCTATCAATACATAATCGTAATCTTTTGCAATATCTCTAATGGCTTTTTTTAGCATGTATTCTCGTTGTTCTTTGTCTACTAATTCAATTTCTATAGCGACCAAATCAATATGAGCAGGAATAATATCTACATTCGGTGAGTTGGTTTTTTGAATCGCATTTTTAGCAGTAATGGTATGCTCTAAAACTTGATATGTCCCAACCTCAACACTCTCCACATCAATGCCTAAACCCGATGATGCATTTGCTTGAGGGTCAGCATCAATTAGCAATACTTTTTTTTCTAAAACACCAAGTGCAGCTGCTAAATTTACTGTGGTAGTAGTTTTACCAACACCTCCTTTTTGGTTTGCTATAGCTATGATTTTACCCATTAAAATCTGAATTTTATGAAAAGTAAAAATACGATTATTTGTGGTTAATAAAAATCAAAGATGTTAACAAAAGACTTAAAATTATAAAGGCTTAAAAATTAGAGAGATAAATAAATTCTAGCTATTTTAATGCACAAAAAATTATATTTGTATTTCTTAAACTATAAATATTGAAAAGACTTTTTTTCTTTTTCTTAATAAGCAATGCTATTTTTTCACAGACAAATAACGCATTAGTCAAACAAAGAGTAAGCTATACCTCTATAGACGGTTATACAATATCAAACCCATTATCTTTAGTTTATGATCAAAATGGTTGGCTATGGATTCTTGGCGAAAACAAATTGTCAAGTGAATTTGTGTTTGGAGAAAAAGAAATTATACTGCAACGTTTTGATGGGAATAATTTTTTTACACATAAAATTCCGTTTACATTTAAAAATAAAATTACAAAAGGGGCACTATTTAGAAATAGTAAAGGAGGCTTGTATTTAAAGTTTTGGTTCAATAATTTTTCTAAAGCGCAATTATTTTTTATTGATACGAAAACTTTAGAAATCAAAAGGGTTTTAGCGTATGATAAACTGCTAAAAAACAGGCATACAGATAATCCGTATCATTTAAATAATAAGACAAGAATTTTAGTAACTCATGAAGAAAAATTATTCAGTGCCGAACTAGATGGTTTACAAATTAAAATGCTTGATTCTATTACATACGATAAGCCCAACAAATCACTTTTTATAAAAGATATAAACACATTCGGTAATCATGTAATTGTTAAGTTGTTGAGTAATGAGTTTTTCTTACTTAATAAACATGGTAAGTTTTTAAAAATGCTCACAAAAAATGATTTTATAGATGTAAATGGTAATGCATTTTTACCAACAATGATTTATAGTAATTTTACAATAGAAGGTGCGCATTATTTTTATTTTGATGCTAAATACAATCTAATTAAATACAATAGCAAAACAGGAAAATTTGAAGAGCAAATAAATAGTAAGAGAAACAATCGTAAAACCTATACAAGTCCTGTAGCTCAAGAAGAAAATAAAATTGCATTTTTAAATAAAGCAAACAAAGATTTTGAAGTTACTATTTTTGATATAGTAGGTAAAACCTATCAATTAAAAGAGCAAATTAGAGCAGAAAATATACCCGTAATAAGCTACAGAAAATTGAGTAGAGACCTAGCTGTTGCTTATGAAAATAAACTGGATATCTATTTTTTTAGTGCTAGTAAAATACAAACTTTTTTAAAGGGTAGAAGCGTCAGAGCAATAAATCAACTGACTGAAAATAAATTTATTATTGCTACAGATAACGAAGGTTTTTATGAAGTTGATGTAAAGAAAAAGGAAGAAAAAGAAATTCATTTTTTGTATAATAACAAAGCGCATTTTATTGAATACTCAAGAGATATTATTTTACAAGATTCTATGTTAATAACAAACGACTTAAGTAATGTCTATGTGATTGATAAAAACTACACAATACTTTCTAAAGAAGATACAAAGCACCCATCAGTAGAATTTATGAAAGTGGGCGATACGGTTTTTACTGCGGGACAATATGGAAAGATTTTTAAGCACAGTCTAAAAGGGAAAACAACAACCGAGGTAAAAAACACCAAAGATGTTTTTGTCAAAGAATTTACAACAGACAGAAAAAAGGTTTTTGCTACCACCTCTAAAGGTCTATTAAAGTATGAAAAAGGAGAGAGCCATTTTTATGAGTTTGATAATGTAAAAACAGAAAATTTACTGTCAATTAAGCATACAAATGCCTATGGTGTTTTAGTCGCTACAAAATTTGGTAACATCTATCAATTTGATGAAAAAAGAAATACACTCAATCTATTTTACAAAGATAGTTTAAAGACATCTATAGTCGGAATGGTTGAAGATAATGACAAATTATGGCTAAACACCTATTCGGGTATTGTATGCTATAATCCTAAAGAAAAACAAGTAAAAAGATATACAAAAAAAGACGGTGTGTACGAGCTAGAAGGAAATAGGTTCAGTACATTTAAAGATAACAAAGGAAATATTTTTATAGGCAGTTATAAGGGAGTAAGCTTTTTTAATCCTAAAGAATTAGAAGAAAGTAAGTTGAAATTAGACCCTATTTTTTCTTCCATTTCATCGTATAATTTAGAAGATGAAAAATGGACCACTGTTACAGCACCAAGTAAATTAAAAGAGACAAAAGAGCTCGTATTGCCCGCATCAAATCAAAGATTCAATGCACAAGTTTCAGTGTTAGGGATTGTAAACCCCAACGATGTAAAATTTAGGTACAGATTGGTTGAGAATTCTACTGATTCAAACTGGATTCGTTTATACAACCGAAATGAAATTATATTTTCGCACTTGGCTGCCGGAGAGTACACTTTACAAGTAGAAGCGCTTACATTGACAAATCAAAAAATAGGGAATACACTTGAGTTAAGAGTAATTTCCAAGCTTATTTTTTACAAAACTTGGTGGTTTGCACTCTCATTATTACTCTTATTCTTAGCAATTATCACCTATATTGCCTATCAATTTAAACAACAGCAAAAACTATATGCTTCTAATAAAATTGCACTAAATGAAGCTAGAATTAAAGAAGCAATGATGTTAGAGATTCATCACAGAATAAAAAACAACCTACAAGTAGTTTCGGGTTTGTTAAGTATACAAGCGTTTAATAGTGATAATGATGAGCTAAAAGCAAAATTACAAGACAGTCAAAGCAGAATAGAATCTATTGCCGGAATTCATAACATCCTCTACAATTCAGATGATCAAGAAGCGGTATTTGTAGAAGAATATTTTACAAGAATTGTAAATTATAACAAAACCTTGTTTCCAATAAATGTTCGCTATAGAACAAACATTGTTTCAGTAAAATTACAAATGGATAAGGCTATCCCATTGGCACTCATACTTAATGAGCTAATTAATAATTCTCACAAGCACGCATTTAAAAAACAGGACACGCCAGAGATAAGTATTGGCTTAACAGAAGAGCAGAAGCATTACGTTTTTACATATTCTGATAATGGAATTTTTATAGAAAGCACAAATAGTAATGTATCTATGGGGATGAAGATTGTAAAAATGATGATTGCGCAATTAAAAGGAAACTTTACAATTGAAAAAGCAAACAGTTTTTCGCTAACAATACAGATTCCTAAAGAATAATGTATTCACGACAAAAATTGGCATATTCACGACAAATATGTGTAAAGTCAAGGTAAATAGTATATTTTCAACTCAATTTTTTAGGATTGTATGAAATCTTTAAGAGTATATATATTAGAAGATGAACTGATCACTCAAGAAGTGTTAAAGCAAACGTTAGAGTCTTTAAACTGTATTGTGTGTGGCATGGAAACACATGCAGAAAGGGCTTTAAAAGAAATTCAGAAGTTAACACCAGATGTTGCTATTTTAGATATTAGGGTAGATGGTGATAAAACAGGTATTTGGTTAGGAAACCAGCTAGAAATTCCAATAATCTATCTTACAGCTTTTTCAGATAGTAAAAACATAAAGAATGCTGTAAAAACAAATCCTATTACCTATTTGCAAAAACCATTTAAAGAAAGCGAATTATTTATAGCATTAGAATTGGTAAAAGCAAAGTTAAAAACAAAAAGAAAAATTGTAGTAAAAGAAAAAAACATTTCTGTAAAAATAGATGTAGAAAATATTGTCTATGCTAAAAAAGAAGATCACTATTTAAAACTATATACACATACAGGCAGTAAAATGGTTAGAACTACCGTCGGTAATTTTTTAAATCAAGTTACAGACGATTTTCTTCAAGTACACAGATCCTATATTGTAAATAAAAGCTTTATCACAGGCTATTCTGCCAAAGTAATTAAAATAGGTGATGAAGAAATACCCATATCTTCTTCATTTGCAGACAACGTAAAACAAGAGCTATCTTAGGGCTTATTTTTGTTGGTTTTTATAGCTGATGAGGAATTGCTAATTACGAATTACAAATTACGAATTGCATTTTTCACTTGTGTTGATGATGCAAAATAAATAGTTGCCGAAAATTTTCTTAGTTTTTTTGAAACCAAAACGATGTATTAAACACTATAAAAGTATTGCTGAATTTAGAAATTTAAAATACAAGAAGATAGTCATTCACGACACATAATAACCATTTCACGACAAGAATCTTTTGTTTACGACAGATTCATTCACGACAAAAAAGTTATGGTTTACGACATTTTTTCAGTTTTCTATCGCATTCTAACTACATTTGATTATAGTACTTTCCCCTTCACATTAAAAATAAGAATATTCAAATTCAAATCATCATGAAAAAAATTACTTTTTTGTACGTATTTTTAGTATCTGTGTTCTTTGTTGCTCAAAGTTATTCTCAGATAACTGGCGCTGAAACGATAAATTTTTCAACAACAGATAATACCAACCTGGGACCTATAGCTAACGATGGAGAAGGGGGGTCAACAAATATAACTGGAGTACAAATAAATATTTTTGCAATTAATACTTCAGGTGTTGCTACAAATGCAGATTTAATTTATAATGTAACTGATGTCGGTTTTGGCGCAGCCATTGAAGAAGGCATATCTATAAGTGTTGATCCTGCTTCTACTGCTTGGCGAGGAATTGCAATAAAATCTAATGATGGAAGTGAATTTGATTTCAATGGTTTTGAATCATGGGAATTTGCTGGTGTTGGTAGTGTAACTTTAAATGTTCGAGGATATAAAAATGGAGTAGCCACAGGTTCTGGACCTGTTTCAATTACAACAGGGAATGCCGATAGAAAAGAGCATCCTTCAACTGATTTTCCAGATGCAGATTTTGGAGATGTTGATGAAGTGAGAATCATTTCTGCTACTGATTATTATGGAACATTTGATGTATTTGTTTTTGGGGCAAAGGTTAGTGGCGGAGGTGGTGGTTCAACACCAACGGTTGCAACCGTAGCACCAACAACGGTTACCGGTACTGAAGCAGATTTAGGTGGTAATGTTACCAATATTGGTGCTTCAGCAGTTATAGAAAGAGGAGTAGTGTATGCACTCACAGCAACCAATGCCAATCCTGAGATTGGTGGTACAGGTGTTACAAAAGTAGTCATAGGAAGTGGTGCCGGAGCCTATGCTCAAAATATTACCGGATTAACAGCGGCTTCAGCATACTCTTTTAAAGCCTATGCAACCAATAGTAGCGGTACAAGTTACGGATCAGTAGAAAATTTTAATACTTCTGGCGGCGGCGGTGGCGGCGGAAATCCAACGGTACAATTTGTAAGTACCACCTCATCAAGAACTGAAAATAATACAGGTGGTCTAGGAATAAATGCTGAGTTATCAGAACAAGTTCCTTTTACTGTGACCGTAGACTATACAGTTACTGGAACTGCAACTGGAGGAGGGGTAGACCATACCTTAGCAAACGGGACGTTAACTTTCAATCCGACAGAAACTACGAGCTTTTTTACGATTACTACAATAGACGATGCTATTTTAGAGGCTAACGAAACAATAGTGATTACTTTATCGAATCCAACCAATGCAGTTTTAGGAACAAACACTGTTCATACACATACAATTAATGATAATGATACTGCAGCAGTTACCATAGCAGATGTTAGTGGAAATGAAAATGATGGATCCATAACGGTTACTGCAACCTTAAATAATGCAGTACAAGGAGGTTTTTCTGTGGATGTTGCTACAACAGACGGAACAGCAACAACAGCAGATAATGATTATACAGCGGTTACAGGACATACCTTAACATTTACGGGGACTGCAGGAGAAACACAAACGTTTACGATTAATCCAACAGCAGACACGAAAGTAGAGCCAAATGAAACACTAACAGTTTCTATGAGTAATTTAAATGGAACTAGCTTAGGTGTTGATATTTCTGATGGTGCAACTGTAACAATTAATAATGATGATACAAACTCACCACCCAATGCCGTCGATGACAGCGTAGCCACTGATGTAGATTTAGCCTTTGGTGAAGACGATGGCGCAAGAGCTATTACAGCCGATATTTTAGGAAATGATACCGACCCAGATATAGTAGATGCCTTAACAGTAATAGCAATCAATACAACAGGTACCACAGGCTTGGTAGCTTTGGTTGGTGGTGTTGTAACCTACAACCCAAACGGAGCCTTTGAAAGCTTAGCATCAGGTGAAACAGCTACAGATACCTTTACCTATACCATTTCAGATGGCAATGGAGGAACAGATACCGCCACAGTAACCATTACTATTAACGGAGCGAACGATACCCCAGATGCCGTAGATGACAGCGTAGCCACTGATGTAGATTTAGCCTTTGGTGAAGACGATGGCGCAAGAGCTATTACAGCCGAT
>JABXHX010000044.1 GCA_013373385.1 Flavobacteriaceae bacterium | reverse complement strand
TCACTGAAGTTTATATCAAAAAGGACGGAACCTGGAAATTGGGTTCACTTTCCTTTACCAAACTCATGACTCCAGGAGGAAATTGAAAACAATAAAAAGTTGAGGCTTTTCTTTCTGTGCATTTTCTTCTTTTCCTCCCTTCTTGGTTCTTGCCAAACCAAACCTGAGGTGAGTATGGAAAAAACTCAGGTGGAATCCGATAAAATCCTCATTGCGTACCTCTCCCGAACCAAAAACACCAAGGCCGTGGCGGAAATGATTCATCGGGAAGTAGGTGGAGACTTGGTGGAATTGGAGCTGGTAACTCCCTACCCCGAAAATTATCGGGCGATTGTAGATCAGGTAGCCAGGGAAAATGAAAGCGGGTTTTTGCCTGTGCTCAAAACAAAAATCCAAGAAATGGAATCCTACGGGATCATATTCGTGGGCTTTCCCACCTGGGGCATGCAGCTTCCACCGCCCTTAAAAAGCTTTCTCAATCAATATGATCTGAGTGGAAAAACAGTCATACCCTTCAATACGAATGCAGGCTATGGAATCGGAAGCAGTTTTGAAACGGTAGAGAAACTCTGTCCTAACAGCGACATCCTCGAAGGTTTTTCCACCAAGGGAGGGATAGAACGGGACGGGATCCTTTTTGTCATGAAAGGTGAAAAAGAAATAAAAGTAAAAAGTCAAATCAAAGGATGGCTTAAGCGAATCGGAATGATTTGAGTTGTGTAACATTCTTTTATCTCCCCAAATTAATTTTGGTAATTGGTTTTGTTTATGGAAAAAACCTTTGACAACATACTGGAATTGACCTAATTGAATTTCAAAGTCTTGAATTTATGGCCACTACATCCGAAAAACTCAATCGCCGATCGTTTCTCAAAGTCTCTGCCCTTGCAGGTGGAGGATTACTTCTGAGCTTCAACTGGCTGAGTGGATGCAAACCCAAGGAGTTGGAAGAATTGGGCTTGCCAAAGGAGTGGTTTAGACTTAATGGCTATATCAAAATCGGAGAAAATGGATTGATTACGATCATGTCTCCAAATCCAGAAGGAGGTCAAAATGTCAAAACCTCAATGCCCTTGATCGTAGCGGAGGAATTGGATGCAGATTGGAAAAATGTGGTGGTGGAACAAGCTCCTTTGGATACTGATAATTTTACCCGGCAATTTATTGGAGGAAGTCAGGCGATCCGAATCGGATGGATTCCTTTACGGACTGCCGGAGCTACAGCAAGAGCGCTCTTGGTTGCTGCCGCCGCCCAAACCTGGAATGTCCCAGCTAATGAAATCATTACGTCTGCTGGAATTTTAGAACATAAAGCCGGTGGCAAAAAAGCAAATTATGGTGAAATGGCTTCCCTTGCTGCCACCCTGGAAATTCCTGAGGAAGTTGAATTAAAAGAAGTTTCCGAATTCAACCTTATTGGCAAATCCCATAAAAACGTAGAGAGTAAAAACATTGTCACCGGCAAACCACTATTTGGAATAGATTATAAAAAAGAGGGCATGCTAATCGCGATGATTATTCATCCTCCTGCCCATGGTTTGCGCCTCAAATCCTTTGACGCTTCCCAGGCTATAACAATGTCGGGGATAAGGGATATTTTTCAGATTAAATCCCATCAAGACGATTACGAACGTACCTTTTTTGATACCACAAGTTTCACTGATTTAGTAGCAATCGTAGGTAAGTCCACCTGGGAGGTAATGAATGCCAAAAAGGCTGTGAAAGTCGAATGGGAAGAGTTTTCTACCTATGATGAAAATCGGGATTGGTTTGGCCGAAAGGAAGTACGGACTATTCCCAAAGGCCTGGAAAACCATGATCTACAAACTCAAAAAATGACAGCGGCATCAAAAAATGCTCAAACTGTTCGGAAAGACGGGAACCCAGAAGCTGCTTTCGCTACTGCTGCCAAAATCATTGAAAGAACCTATCACGGCCCTTTTTTAGCACACAACTGCATGGAACCAATGAATTTCTTTGCGCATGTCCAAGGAGATCAAGTTGATTGTGCCGGCCCCTTACAAAAACCTGAACTCACAGAACAAGCACTTTCTGCCCGGCTAGGTTTACCCCTTGAAAATATCAACATCGAAATGACTCGTTTGGGAGGTGGATATGGAAGGCGCTCCTATGCACATTGGCTGATTGAAGCAGCGGTTATTTCCCAAAAAGTCAATGCTCCTATCAAACTGATCTATACCAGAGAAGACGATATGACGGGAGGAATCTATAGACCAATGTACCAAGCAACCTACCGGGCTGCATTGGACAAGGACAATAATTTAATTGGATTCCACGTCAATGCGGGGGGCTTGGTAGAGCCTCCTCTCTATGCGAATCGATTCCCTGCAGGAGCTGTGGACAATTACTTAGCCGAAGAATGGATCGTTCCTTCCAATATCACCGTTGGGTCTTTCCGTGCCCCTCGGTCCAACTTTATCGCTGCTGCCGAACAATCATTTTTGGATGAAATCGCAGAAGTAGTCAATAAAGACCCCATCGAATTCCGTCTTTCGCTTTTGGAAAAAGCCAAAAACAATACTGTCGGAGATAGGAACGACTATGATCCAGAGCGCTATGCAGGAGTCTTGAATTTGGTCAAGGAGAAATCCAATTGGGATCAGAAAACTGAAGGAATTTCAAGAGGAGTTTCGGCCTATTTCTGTCATAATAGCTATGCAGCACAGGTATTAGATTTGAAAATAGAAAACAGCCAAGTCAAGATCGAAAAAGTAACACAGGCAATTGATTGCGGTATTTTAATTAATCCAGATGCCGCCAAAAATCTTTGTGAAGGAGCAGTAGTGGATGCAGTAGGCACGGCCATGTTTGGAGAATTGAAATTTATCAGCGGGGCTCCTGATCGAAGTAATTTTGATCAGTACCGAATGATTCGATTAAAAGAAGCTCCAAAAGAAATTGAAACTCATTTTGTAGCGAGTCAGGTAGATCCAACTGGTTTGGGAGAACCTGCCTACCCTCCAGTTTTTGCTGCCCTAGCCAATGCGCTTTATCAAGCTACAGGGAAACGATTCTACAATCAACCGTTCATTCATGATTTGAATGGATTAGCATGAAATGAATAGCTTATTCGCTTGATTTATAATAATTTCAGTTTGAATATCGTAAGGTTTTCCCTGCTAGTGATAATTATATTTAAGACTTAATTGAAAATAATATGGCTCAATTCAACCTCAATATCAATGGAAAAACCCAACAGGTAGATGTGGATCCTTCCACGCCACTTCTTTGGGTATTGCGAGATCATTTGGATCTCGTAGGAACCAAGTTTGGCTGCGGTATCGCTCAATGTGGTGCTTGCACCATTCATCTAAACGGAACTGCAGTTCGCTCCTGTCAGCTTCCTGTTTCAGCTACGGAAGGTGCACAAATCACTACCATTGAAGGTCTTTCAGAAAATGGAGATCATCCTGTTCAGCAAGCCTGGATGGAACATGATGTCCCTCAATGTGGGTATTGCCAAGCAGG
>JABXHX010000069.1 GCA_013373385.1 Flavobacteriaceae bacterium | reverse complement strand
GATTTTTCCACAACCAAATCATACACAAAACCGTTACCTGCAAGCTGAAAAAAAGCCAACGCTCAGTCAAGCACATTTGGTTTTTGCCAACACAAAAGCCAACACTAAAAAAACCAAAAGAGCTTGCCTTATCCTACCCACGAAAATACTGTGAATATATACACAATTAGACAGTGTAATTTTGCTATCTTTGACTTTTGTTTAATGCAATTGAACTCCAATGAACAGAATAAAAAAAGTTCTGAAAGAAAAAGGCATCTCACAAACTTGGCTTGCCAAACAAATGGGTAAAAGTTATAATTCAATTAATGAGTATGCTCGAAATGTGAGACAACCAAGTATTGAAGATTTATACAGAATTGCAAAGGTTTTGGACGTTAACGCTAAAGACTTATTGGAAGAAGAATAAAATGAGTAAAGAAAACCAAATAGAGCAGCAACTGATTGAGCAACTTAAAGGGCTTAAATACATTTATCGCCCCGATATAGTGGACAGAAATACGCTTGAACAAAATTTCAAAGCCAAATTTGAAGAATTAAACCGTGTTCGTCTTTCGGATAGTGAGTTTTTACGATTAAGAGAGGAAATCATTAATCCTGACGTATTTGCTGCTTCAAAGTTTTTACGTGAAAGACAATATTTTCAGCGTGAGAACGGAACACCTTTACATTACACTTTGGTAAACATTAAAGACTGGTGCAAAAATGAATATGAAGTTGTCAGCCAGTTAAAGATAAATACAGAAAATAGTCACCAACGCTATGATGTGATTTTGCTTATCAACGGTTTGCCTTTAGTGCAAATAGAATTGAAAAAACTGGATATTTCACCTCGAAAAGCAATGCAACAAATTGTGGATTATAAAAACGTAGCGGGAAATGGTTACCTAAATTCACTGCTTTGCTTTATGCAGTTGTTTATCGTGAGCAATAGAACAAACACCTTCTATTTTGCAAATAATATAAAGCAACATTTTCAGTTCAATGCAGATGAGCAATTTTTACCCGTTTATCATTTAGCAGATGAGCAAAACAAAAAAATAAAACATCTTGAAGATTTCACCGACAAATTCCTAAAAAAATGCACACTTGGTGAAATGATAAGCAAGTATATGGTACTGGTGCAAAGTGAGCAGAAAATGCTTGTAATGCGACCTTATCAGATTTATGCGGTTAAAGCCATAGTAAATTGTATTGAACAAAATCGAGGAAATGGCTATATCTGGCATACTACAGGAAGTGGTAAAACCTTGACATCTTTTAAAGCATCAACCTTACTGAAAGATAATCCTGAAATTGAAAAATGTTTGTTTGTGGTTGATAGAAAAGACCTTGACCGACAAACACGTCAGGAATTTAATAAATTTCAAGAAGGTAGTGTGGAAGAAAATACCAATACTGAAACTTTGGTAAGACGGTTGCTTTCTACCGACTATGCAGACAAGGTAATTGTTACTACCATTCAAAAATTAGGTTTAGCTTTAGATGGAACAAACAAAAGAAATTACAAAGAACGTTTAGAGCCTTTAAGCGATAAACGTGTGGTTTTCATTTTTGACGAGTGCCACCGCTCGCAGTTTGGCGAAAATCACAAAGCAATAAAAGAATTCTTCCCGAATGCTCAATTATTTGGTTTTACAGGTACACCCATATTTGATGAAAATGCCACATACAAGATTAGGGAAAGTGAATACGCTTCTTACAAAACCACACAAGACGTTTTTGAAAAGCAACTTCACGCCTATACCATAACACACGCCATTGACGATAGAAATGTGTTGCGTTTTCACATTGACTACTTTAAGGGAGAAGGCGATACAATTACCAATACACAACAAGCAGTTGCAGAAGCTATTATTGACAAACACAATGCAGCTACCAATTCAAGAAGATTTAATGCGGTTTTCGCAACGTCATCCATCAACAATGCAATAGCATATTACCGTCTTTTCAAAATATTGCAGAAAAGGAAACAAGAAGAAAATCCCGATTTCGTGCCACTCAATATTGCTTGTGTGTTTTCCCCTCCTGCTCAATTAATGGCTAAAGAGGGCGACAAAAACAGTCAAAAAAATGCGGCTGACATCAAACAACTTCAAGAGGATTTAACGCAAGAGAGAGAAGACAACCGACAAAACCCCGAAGAAAAGAAAAAAGCATTGATGGAAATTATTGAGGACTACAATATTCAATATAAAACCAATCATAACATTAATGAATTTGACTTGTATTACCAAGATATACAAAGACGCATCAAAGACCAAAAATATAGCAACAAAGATGTACCGCACAAAGATAAAGTTGACCTGACCATAGTGGTAGATATGTTGCTCACAGGCTTTGACAGCAAATATCTAAATACACTTTATGTAGATAAAAACCTGAAATACCACGGTTTAATCCAAGCATTTTCGAGAACCAATCGTGTGCTGAATGACACCAAACCTTACGGAAATATTCTTGACTTCCGTTCCCAACAAGAAGCCGTCAACCAAGCCATTGCCTTGTTTTCAGGAGAAGATAATGAAGAAAAATCAAAGGAGATTTGGTTGGTTGACCCTGCTCCTGTAATGATTGAAAAATACCAAGAAGCTGTAGAGAAGTTAGGTGTATTTATGCAAGAGCAAAATCTTGTAAGCGAACCACAAGAAGTGTATAACCTAAAAGGCGATGCGGCTCGAATTGCTTTTGTTAAAAACTTTAAAGAAGTACAACGCCTAAAAACACAGCTTGACCAATACACCGATTTAGACGAAGAACAAAAGCAAAAAATTGAAGCTATTTTACCTAACGATTCGTTGCAAGAGTTTCGCAGTTCGTACATAGAAACAGCAAAACAATTGCGAGAAATACAGCAAAAGGAAGGCGATAATGCTCCCGAAGATATTCAGCAATTGGATTTTGAATTTGTGTTATTTGCTTCTGCCGTAATTGACTACGATTACATAATGAGTTTGGTAGCCGATAATATTGGTAAAACACCGGGCAAGCAGAAAATGACCAAAGAGCAGATAAAGAGTTTGCTTAAATCCAATTCTAATATGATGGAAGAAGAAGCGGATATGTCTGAATATATAGATAGCTTGGATTGGAGCATTGGGCAAAGTGAGGAAGATATAAGAAATGGTTATGACACTTTTAAAGACCAAAAATACAACAAGGAGATAACCGCGATTGCTCAAAAACACGGCTTACAAACCAAAGCATTAAAAACCTTTGTACAAGCAATAATGAGCCGAATGATTTTTGACGGAGAAAAACTTACCGACCTTTTAGAACCTTTGGAGTTGGGCTGGAAAGATCGCAGAACAAAAGAATTGGCACTAATGGAAGACCTCGTACCACAATTAAAGAAACTGGCTCAAGGGCGTGAAATATCAGGAATAGAAGCGTATGAGTAGGAATAAAAAATTAATACCAGAGTTGCGTTTTCCTGAGTTCAAAAATGATGGAGACTGGAAGGAGAAAGCATTGG
The DNA here is from genome assembly GCA_013373385.1 of Flavobacteriaceae bacterium. Taxonomy (GTDB): domain Bacteria; phylum Bacteroidota; class Bacteroidia; order Flavobacteriales; family Flavobacteriaceae; genus Polaribacter. The sequence continues at coordinate 4,249 of JABXHX010000069.1, read as the reverse complement.
AAACTCTTGCCAATCGAATTGTTTTAAAAAATAAAAATGGGAGAATAAGGAAAGTTTTCACCAATTCAGCCGCTTTTGGAATTGTTGACCAAAGAAAATATTTTGATAAAGATATTGCTAATAAAAGTAATCTTGAAAACTATTATGTAGTCAAGGACGGTGATTATATTTATAATCCTCGAATATCAAGCGAAGCACCAGTAGGACCAACTTCAAAAAATAAAACAAGTTCCACCGGAGTAATGTCCCCCTTATACACTGTCTTTAGGTTTTTAAGTAATGAGAATCAATTTTATGAATACTATTTTATTTCAAAACACTGGTATGATGCTATAAGAAAAGTATCTAATACAGGAGCAAGATTTGATAGAATGAGTATAACTGATTCTATTTTTATGAGCATTCCTGTTTTATATCCTGAACCTAAAGAACAACAAAAAATCTCTTCTTGCTTATCTTCCTTAGATGAAGTGATTGAAGCCCACAGCCAAAAGTTGGAGCTACTCAAAAACCACAAAAAAGGCTTGATACAAAACCTTTTTCCGCAAGAGGGCGAGAAAGTGCCTAAGTTTCGATTTCCGGAGTTTGAAAAGGATAAAGAGTGGGTTGAGAAAAGTTTTGAAGAAGTTTATGACTTTAAAGTTACAAACTCGTTTTCTCGGGCACTATTAAATTATGAAAAAGGAATAGTCAAAAATATTCATTATGGAGATATTCATACAAAGTTTAAAACTCTCTTTGACTTAGAAAAAGAAGACGTTCCTTTTATTAATCCTGATATTTCGATTGAAAACATTGATGAAGAAAACTATTGTTTAGTTGGTGATATTGTTTTCGCAGATGCTTCCGAAGATGTTAACGACATTGGCAAAAGCATTGAGCTAACGAATTTAAACAATCAAAGGCTTTTAGCTGGATTACATACTTTATTAGCAAGGCAAAAACAAAGTGATTTATCAATTGGCTTTGGTGGTTATTTATTCAAATCCGATTGGATTAGGAAACAAATTCAAAAAGAAGCACAAGGAGCTAAAGTTTTGGGGATTTCAAAGACAAGAATTAATAACATATCAATCTCTTTTCCCAAAAACAAAAAAGAACAACAAAAAATTGCTTCTTGCTTGTCTGCATTAGATGAATTAATTGCGGCAGAAGCTAACAAAATAGAGCAATTGCAACAACATAAAAAAGGATTGATGCAGGGATTGTTTCCTAAAATTGAGAATTAGAATATGGCAACAATAAACGAAATAGCACAAGAAATAAAAGAAAGTAAACAGCCGATAGTGCTTATTTATGCCTTTAATTCTACAGGGAAAACAAAACTGTCAGTTGAATATAAAAATCTAACTAAAAAGGAAGACGGCACTCATTCGGGCGTGTATTACAATGCTTATAGTGAGGATTTGTTTCGATGGCATAATGATGAAGAAAACCAGAATGAAAATATGCGTCTCGAAATATTGGAAAGTAGTCTAAATCCGTACTTCAGTTCCATTGTTGAAAGTCCTGATTTATTGGATGAGAAACTTGCATATTATCTTCCAAAATATACCTATGAGTTTGACAAAAACGATAATCCTGAAATTGGGATTGATGCGATTCGCTTTTCAAGAGAGGAAGAAAGCAATATAAAAATATCAAGAGGAGAAGAACGAATATTCATCTGGTGTTTTTTTCTTGCTTTGTTTGAAGCTGATGCTTGGACTGGTGAGCAAGACGCACATTTTTTCATAGATGACCCTGTATCAAGTTTAGACGAGCATAATATTTTTCTTACTGCTGATTCAATAATCCGCATTATTGATGAAAAAATAACTGCCAAATCTGAAAAGCGATTCATCTTAACTACTCATCACATTGGTTTATTCTCCATTTTGGCTGACAGACTACGAAATAGTAGTCATACAAACAGTTTAAAGAGGAGTATTCTCAGTATTCACAATAACGAATTGACTTTAAAAAATTACAACAAGGATGTTTTTTTGTATCATCTATACTTAATGCAAGTTTTAAACGAAAGTATTTCCGAAAATAAAATTTTGGCATTTCATTTTATAATGCTACGTCAACTTTTGGAAGTCATTTCTTCCTTTTTAGGAACAGGTGGTATCAAAAAAACTTTGGAGGAAATAGGCTTCACAGATGATTTGGAAAAAGTAAGCAATCAAGTAAATTCTCTATCACACAAAGATGCAAGACCGCAGATTATAGATTTAAACCCAGATGATGAGAAATTACTTGTTGAGATTTATAAAAGGATTCAAGAAAAATACAACTTTATTATTCATTGAGAATGGCAAAAAAACAACAACATAAAAAATTAGGAGATACACTCTGGAATATAGCAAATGATTTGCGTGGAGCAATGAATGCAGATGATTTTCGTGATTATATGCTTTCGTTTCTCTTTCTTAGGTATTTGTCTTTCAATTACGAACAAGCAGCGAAAAAAGAATTGGGTAGAGATTATCCGCCCATAAGGTCAAAAGATAGTAGACCTGATTTTATGGTGCCTCCACCCTTAGAAGATTGGTACAGAGATAACCAGAATGATGTGGTGGATTTTGAAGACAGTATGCGTAGAAAAGTGCATTACGTAATTAAGCCAAAATACTTATGGAGCAATATTACCGAATTGGCTCGTACCCAAAACGGTGATTTATTAGAAACCTTAGGTGATGCTTTCCGATTTATAGAAAACGAATCGTTTGAAAGTGCATTTAGAGGTCTTTTTTCTGAAATCAATTTGAATTCTGAAAAGCTCGGCAAAACTTCAAAAGAAAGAAATGATAAGCTGTGTAAAGTAATCACCAAGATAGCCGAAGGCATTGCCGATTTTTCTACCGACACCGATACTCTTGGGGATGCTTATGAATACTTAATCGGAAAATTTGCAGCTGGTTCTGGCAAAAAAGCAGGCGAGTTTTACACACCTCAAGAGATTTCATCTATTCTTTCTCAAATTGTCCTCTTAGATTCACACGACCCTGCTCATCCTGAAGGACCAAAGAAAAAACTGGATAAAGTATTGGATTTTGCCTGTGGTTCAGGTTCTTTGCTTTTAAATGTACGAAATCAACTAAAAAAACAAACTAAAGAAAACGGAACAATTGGCAAAATATACGGTCAGGAAAAAAATATTACCACCTACAACCTTGCCAGAATGAATATGCTTTTGCACGGTATGAAAGACACCGAGTTTGAGATATTCCACGGAGATACCTTGCTCAATCAATGGGATTTGCTTAATGAAATGAACCCAAGCAAAAAAATTGAGTTTGATGCCATCGTTGCCAATCCTCCTTTTAGCTTGCGATGGACACCCAACGAAGCAATGGGCGAAGATTTTCGTTTCAAGAGTTACGGTCTTGCTCCTAAATCAGCAGCCGATTTTGCATTTTTACTACACGGATTTCATTTTCTTAGTAAAGAAGGTACTATGGCAATCATTTTGCCACACGGAGTTTTATTTCGTGGTGGTGCAGAAGAGCGAATTAGAACCAAACTACTGAAAGACAATCATATTGACACTATAATTGGATTGCCTTCCAATCTTTTTTACTCAACGGGTATTCCAGTTTGTATTTTGGTGCTGAAAAAATGTAAGAAACAAGATGATGTTCTATTTATCAATGCCGTAGAACATTACAAAAAAGAAAAACGACAGAATACGCTAAGTGAAAAACATATTCAAAGTATTGTAGAAACCTACAAACTCAGAAGTGATAGGGAAAGATATTCTCGCAAAGTTTCAATGGGTGAAATAGAAAAGAATAACTATAACCTTAATATTTCAAGGTATGTGAGTACGGCAGAACCTGAGCCAATTGTTGACTTAAAAGAAGTTCATACCGAATTGGAAAGAATTGAAAGAAAAATTAACAGCAGTACGAATAAGCACAACGAATTTTTAAAAGAATTGGGCTTGAAGACAATATAATTAGACAATAATGCCAACGCTAAAAGCCATACACATTTGCAATTCGCACCAGCCGACACACAAGGCAAAAATTGCAAAAGAGTATGTCTTTGCCAACGCTGATAGACGAACGAAAAAATAAAGCCAGCAGGTAACAATGTATATAAAAAATAGGCGGAATAGCAGTGAAATCAAGGGTTACGGCTCGTATCAAACTCAATGCTTAACTGAAAATTTAGTGCTTCAAAATCGCCTACTTTTCATATACTAACCGTTGTGCATAATGTCCGAAAAACGAAAATCGAGCGAAATTGGAAACTGAAATTT
>JABXHX010000090.1 GCA_013373385.1 Flavobacteriaceae bacterium | reverse complement strand
CCAAAATAAAGATTCATAAAGAAATTATAAGTTCATTGAAAATACGCTATCAAAATAGGAGAAAAGGCTTTTAAAACTAGTAAAAGCTCAAAAAAATACAAGTAGACTATTATCCCTTTGGACTCAAACACAAAGGATACAATAATGTAGTTACAAGTGGTGAAAATTCTTTGGCGCAGAAATACGGATTTACAGGTAAAGAGCATCAAGACGAATTAGGACTTGGTTGGATAGATATTACGGCTCGTAATTATGATGCTGCTCTAGGACGTTGGATGAATCTTGACTCATTAGCAGAGCAAATGAGAAGACATTCTCCGTATAATTTTGCATTTAATAATCCTATCTTCTTTATTGATTATGATGGAATGGCTCCTCAAGATCCAGATAATAAAAATCAAGGAGAGGACCCTGACCCTATTACTGCATGGTTTAAATCAGCATTTTCAAAATTGAAAACAATTTTTCAATCAAATGGACAGGCAACCCAATCAGAGATTGATAAAAACCAAAAGAAAGACCTTTTAAATGTAATAAAGACAACTAAAGAAGCTGCTAACGAAAATACTAGTATAACTGTAAAATTAAAAGGGGGAATTACAGAAAATGTTACAGGAGAGAATTATGGAGTACAAGCAGAATTAAAAGCAACATTTAAATTAGTTGATAAACCTACATTTGATGGGGATATCTTATTTAAGCAACCAGGTGTTACAGATAAATTATCTGTTAGTTATAATACTCCTGCATTAGGGGCATCATTATCAGCTTCAAACAACTCAGAGGGTGATACTGTTATAGAATCATCCGTTAGAAATGTTATCTTTGAGGGAAAAAATAAGACAGTGCTTGATTCAAATGGAGAAATGAAATCTTCTACAATTAGTGGAGGAGTAGGTATAACTCAAAAGCAAAATTATGGATTATTTACTGGAACTGTTAGGGCAGGTTCTCATGTGAATGTTCGTTTTAAAAAGAAAAACTAATGAAGAAAATTGTTTTATTTACAATACTTTGTTTTATTGTGTCATGTAATGACACAAAGGAAAAGACTAGTAAAAAGAAGTGTCTATCAGAAAAAATAGATGCAGCATTTATTGAGGAATATTTAGTTGTTACTGATAGTTGTAAAACTCTTAATGGTTATAATAGCGTGAGTTATTATAGTAACAATGAACTTATAATGAGAGGCTATTCTGAAAGGAATTTTAAGCAAGGAGAATGGTCTTTTTATAATGCAAAAGAGGAAATAACAAAAGGCTTATTTAAAGACTCTCAACCAATAGGTGAGTGGAAGTTTGCTGATATAGGTAATGTATCATGGAAAAATTATCAGGACTTAGAAAAAGGATATAAATTTTCATTTCCAAAAGAATGGGAATCTTCAGCGTTTGTTGATGGTAATATGATTGGTGTTTCAAACTCAAGTAATCAATCTGAGCAAGATTTTTTCGTTTCAATAACTTCTGGGAAAATAGATGAATTAGATTTAAGTTTGGAAGAATATATTAAAAACCTGCATAGCACATTAAAAGAAAGTAAAAAAATAGAAAATTTTAAAAATAAAAGGATTGATGTAGAAGGATTAAAAGATGCTTACGAATTTAAATTTGACACTAAAAATATGGGAGTTAGCTTATCTACAAGTGAACTAATATATATATCAAGTGATAAAATACATGTTATTTCAATAATTATTAGAAATGGGAGTAGTTATGATTATTCTATTGTTAAAGAAATAATAATGACTTCTTTTAAAGTTTCTAATGATTAATATTCAAAATAGGTAATGGGGGTAATGTCCCAAAATGGTGCTTACCCAAAATAATTGAAAATAGATATTGATTTTCAATAAATTAAATAAGATATACCGCTCGTTTTGAGCGTATATTCTGTTCTTTGAAATATAGAAAGTTTGTTAGAAGTTGTTATAACTAGGTTTGTATCCGGTGCTGTGCTTCTTACGAGATGTTTATACGAATAGTTGTCCCTTACAAGGTAATTAGCTAAAAGTGAGTTAGTTACAGCGAGATTTAAAAAAGTACTATTTATTAGTAATTATAAAAGGTAGAAGGAATTAACTTTCCTTCTACTTTGTTTTAAGTTCTTTGACTTATTGGCATTTTGTACACTTGGATTTGGTGTTTTGTTGGATTCTGATTGTTTTTTGAGTATGGAATCTCTGTGAGTAAATGGAAAGGTCCATGGTTTTTCCTTCAAAGGTTTGAATGGGGGTATTTCCATGTAAACTCATTTGAGGTCTTATTGTGTTATAAATGAGAACAATTTCTTTAAAGATTGGTTTGAAACGATTTCCATCAGGAATCTCTTTAGGGTGTAAAAATTGATGTTTGATTATTTTATTGATAGACGATCCATCAAAATGGGATGATTACTTGAGATAAGAATATAGAATTCAGTATGTAGTAATTTACAGGAAAAAGAGAAAATGAAAAACAACAAGAGACAGATTGATTTCTTTTTCGACAAAGAAAGTTGTCAAGATATTCCTAAAATAATTGAAACATGACTTAGAATTCTATTCATTAGTTTGTAAGACAAACCCTTTTTCATGAACATTTTTAATTTCCACATTTTCATCTGTTGATAGACATTTCCAGAAAAACTAATTTTTTTTAGAAAATAAGTATCGAACCACTTCTATGAATCATTCATGGCGATTATTCTTAGTAAACATAAGGCATTCAAAAGATTGGAAATAAAAAATCCTCGCCAATTTGGCGAGGAGTCAAGAAAAGCTCCCCCTCTTGGGCTCGAACCAAGGACCCTCTGATT
>JABXHX010000054.1 GCA_013373385.1 Flavobacteriaceae bacterium | reverse complement strand
ATTTGAACCTCCTATTTCTGGGTCATTATTGTCTGATGTTACCGAAATCACAAATCCTCGTTCGCTAATAGCTGCTCCCCCATCAGAAGTTACTTCTCCATTCATAGTAGCTCCAAACTGAGACACATTAATTGCGGCTTCTGTAGCAACTGTTGGTACTGATTTTACGGTAACTGTAAATGTTTGATTTACTTCTCCTCCATTACCATCATTTGCCTTTAACACTACACTATGTACACCAGCATTTCCAAGACTGTTTCCTTGCAAAACATCTGACATGGTAACTTTACGAATCGTAAAATTAGATGCATCTCCAATAAATAAGTTTCCAGTAGCATCATCTATGGCAATAGCAGTCGGACTGTTAAATGTGGCAACATTCAAAGCCCCATTATCACCTCCAGATACATCAGCAATACCAGTTATTGTAGAAACTGTTCCATCTGGAGTAATTTTACGAATTGTATTACTTATTTGGTTGGCAACATAAAGATTTCCTGAAGCATCAATTTCAATACCTGTTGGGTTATTAAAACTAGCTAAATTGCCTGCTGCATCTAGATTTCCAGTAGCACCTGAACCTGCCAATGTAGAAACTACTCCTGTTGAAGTAATTTTCCTTATTTTATTATTCCTTGAATCTGATACATATGCGTTTCCTAAGGCATCTACTACTAGCCCGTTAGGGCTATTAAAGCTTGCTGCAGTACCAACCCCATCCGCATCTCCAATAGCACCTGAACCTGCTAAGGTAGAAACCACTCCTGTTGAAGTAATTTTCTTTATTTTATTATTCCCTGAATCTGATACATATATATTTCCTGAAGCATCTACTGCAATTCCTAAAAGAGAATTAAAACTTGCTGCAGTACCAACTCCATCTACATCTCCTGGAGTGCCTGAGCCTGCTAATATAGAGACAACTCCACTTGAAGTTACTTTGTAAATAGTATGTATATCAGCAACATATAAATTACCTGATATATCTAGGGCTACATCTTTTGGGCTGCTAAAAGACCCTACATCAACAAAAGTAGAAACAGTACCATCACTTGTTACTTTACGTATTTTTTCATTCCTTACATCTGCTACATAAAGATTTCCTGAAGCATCTATATCCAACCCTTGTGGAGTGTAAAAAGTAGCTGCAGTACCTACTCCATCATCGCTCCCGCGAGTTCCCATTGTGCCTGCAAAGGTGGTAACCTCTTTAGTTATCAGAGTTAACCAACTTGGAACAGTAGTGGTGGTAATAGAAACATTATCATTATCAATATCATTAGTTGTTACTCTATAAGAGTACGTATCGCCTTCATTTACTTCTGTTATTGGTGTAGAGGTAAAAGCAGGGTTATTATTACTTAGTGTAGTAAAAGTTTGTGTTGCTCCATAAGTAGTTCCTGTACTATTTGTAGAAAATGCCCTAAAACTATAGCCTGTATTCATGTCTAGACTAGAAGCAGCAAAATTATATACACCTGTGGTTCCTGTCACTATTTCTTTAGTGACATTAGCACCTCCGATTTCTGGATTATTATTCTCTGATGTTTTTGAAAACACAAACCCTCGTTCAGTAATTGCAGATCCTCCATCAGAAGTAATGTTTCCATTCAGTATTGCATCAAACCTTGTTATTCCTGTAGCTGCAGAAGTAACAATAGATGTTCCTACGGCATTTATCGTTAAAGTTCCTTTTACATAATTAAAATCATAATTAGTATCCGAAGCTCCTAATACATCAATTTCATAAGTACCAGCAATTGATGCAGCTGTTGCAGCTGTTGAAGCCGTAGGTGCAGTATCTAAAACACTGGAATCATCACTCCCTTTAAAACCTAAGTAAGTAATAGTGAATACTGGATTGGCTTCTCCATAATCCCTTGATTTGTCTTCTGCGGTAGCTATTAATGTAGCTTTTCCGATTGTTAAGGTTCCATTTACTGGAGTAATATCATAATTGCTATCACTTCCTCCTGCTACAGTAATAGCCACTGTTCCTACATCTGTTGTAGTTGTTGCTGTTGTAGCTACTGTTGGTGCAGTATCTAAAACACTGGAATCATCACTCCCTTTAAACCCTGAATAGGTTAATGTAAATACTGGGTTGGCTTCTCCATAATCCCTTGATTTGTCTTCTGCGGTAGCTGTTAATGTAGCTTTATTTATAGTTAAAGTAATATCTTTGGTCGTAGTTGCATAAATACCATCTGCTGCTTGTGTTGCTCGTATGGTTACCGCACCTGCATTACCCAAACTTACATCCTCGTTATTTGTCCCTGATAAGGTAGTTCCATTTGCTGCTCCTACAATAGAATAACTAATAGCTCCTGATGAGTTAGAAGTTGTCGATAATGTAAAATCTGCATCACCATAGGTTTTAGTGATATCTGCAAATGTAATGGTAGAAGGTACTTGGGTTAGTGTAGTAAAATTAAATGTTGTTTTGTCTGCTATACCCGCAAAACTATTGCCTGCCAAATCATCAATAGTAGTAGCTTGTAACTCTATATAATACTCTGTATTACTATCAAAAACCAACGTAGGATTTATGGTTAACACATTGCCGGTTATACTAACTTGCCCACTTGTAACATTTATAATTGCCTTTGTTACATCATCACTCACTCGTTTTATTAAAATAGCTCCTGTGCCTGCTTGTATATTCTCACTAAAAGTCAATTCTAGATTGGCATCTAACGCAACATTAGTTGCATTATCTGCAGGACTTGTAGAAGTTAGTGTGGGTGCTGTAGCATCTTCTACCGTAATGGTAAAATTTTGGGTATCAAATAAACCTCCTGGATCTTCTGCTCTTAAGCTTACATTATGAGTACCTGCAAAACCTAAACTGTTTCCAGTTATTCTACTCATTGTAGAAATCTTCTTAATCTTATAGTTACCGTTATCTCCAACCAATAAATCTCCATTGTTATCTATCAATAACATAGCAGGAAAGAAAAATCTTGCGGTAGCGACATCTCCCACTTTATCAGCAGCACTACTATTAGCTATACCAGCATATGCACTTACACTTCCAGTAGGGGTTATTTTTCTTATATAATTAGGAGAAGGTTCACTTACATATAAGTTATCTGATGCATCAATAGCTAAACCCCAAGGTTGTGTAAAACTTGCTGCCGTACCCATTCCATTAGCCGATCCATCTGCCCCTGAACCTGCAAAGGTAGTTACAACTCCAGCAGGGGTAATCTTTCTAATTGTATTATTAAATTCATCTGCTACAAATAAATTTCCTGAAGAATCTACCGCTAAACCAGCAGGAATATTAAACCTTGCTGCAGTACCTGTACCATCTGAAGTTCCTGAAGATAAAGCTGTTCCTGCAAACGTAATTACCTCTTGGGTAGCTATTTCAATTCTTCTAATGGTATGGTTGTTTCTATCTGAAACATACAAATAAGTACCTGTATGGTCTATTACAATATCTGTTGGCTGATTAAATCTTGCTGCAGTACCTATACCATCATTATTACCTATACCACCACCTGCAAAAGTAGTAACAACAGCATTTGGAGTAATTTTTCTTATCCTGGAATTTGTTTTGTCAACTACATATAAATTATCTGAAGCATCTATAGTAATACCTACTGGCTCGTTAAACCTAGCTACTGTTCCCTCGCCATTCAAAAATCCTAATACTCCTGCCCCTGCAAAGGTGGTAACCTCACCTAAAGGGTTTATTTTTTTAATTTTATGATTGTCCCTATCTACAACAAATAAATTACCATTACTGTCTTGTACCATCCCTCCCATTTTTTTAAACTGGGCTGTTTTTCTGTCTCCATTAGTGTCTCCAATGGTGGTTCCTGCAAAAGTAGAAACCCCTAGTCCTGTGCTTAGCGTTAACCAAGAAGGAAATGTAGGCGCAGTTACGGTTACCGCATCTTGATTTGCATCAAAAGTGGCTATGTAATATGAAAAATCGTCTCCTTCGTTTATAGTGGTAGGAGTAGGTGTTGAGTCTATAGTTGGTGCTATGGGAGCAGTAGTTCCAAAATTAAATATTGTTTTATTGGTTATACCTGCAAAACTATTGTTTGCTATATCATCAATAGCCGTGGCATCTACTTCTACGTAATACTCTGTGTTACCCGCCAAATCCGATGAAGGGTTTATAGTTAATACATTATCTGTAATGCTTATTTGTGTAGCATCTGTAACAGCTATGGTTGCCACCGCAACATCATCAAGTACTTGTTTAATAGAAATGTTACCTGTACCTATTTTAACATCCTCATTAAAAGTTAATTGTAAGTTAGCTCCTACTGCTACACCAAAAGTATTATCCGCAGGTATTGTAGAAGTTAGCGTTGGGTCTATTACATCTACTACGGTAATAGTAAAGTTTTGTGTACTTGAGAGCCCTCCACTGTCCTCTGCTCTCAATTCTACAGGATGATCACCTGCATGCCCTAATGAATTACCAACTAATTTGTATCTATTTCCTACTTTTTTTACTTTGTCGGTTAGAGAAGATCCAAAATAAAACTCTTCTGTAACCGGGTCTATAAATAAGCAAGAGGGTGCATTTAGCTTAGCTTCTGAAAGCAAACCATCTTCATCTCCTTGTAATCCACTTCCTGCATAGTCGCTAACGGTACCGTCTGGGGTTATTTTTCTTATCTTATCATTAACTATATCGGCAACATACAAATTATCTGAAGTGTCAAAAGCTAACCCGTAAGGAGTATTAAACCTTGCTGAAGTACCTACTCCGTTAACATCATCTGCTACTCCTGCAGCTCCTGCAAAGGTGGTAACCTCTCCTCCTGGAGTTATTTTTCTTATAACATGACCCGTTTCTTCTGATACATATAAATTACCAGAACTATCAAAAGCCACATCTCCAGGATGTGTAAATGATGCAGTAGTAAGTGTTCCGTCTATAGTTGATAGCGTACCTGTACCTGCATAATCTGTAACTACTCCTAATGGACTTACTTTATATATTTTATTATCTCCTCTACTAGCAACATACAAATCTCCTAAAGGGCCAAAAGTTAAACCCGATGGATTGCTCAACCCCGTAGCAAAAGTAGTTACTACTCCTGCAGGGGTTATTTTTCTAATTGCACTATTAAAATGATCTGCCACATATAAATTATCAGAAGCATCTATGGTTATGCCAAGAGGTGAGTTAAATATTGCTGCAGTGCCTGTACCATCACCAAATCCAGGCACACCAGAACCCGCAAAAGTTGTGACAGTACCATCTGTAGCTATTTTTCTTATCCTATGGTTATCTCTGTCAGAAATAAAGAAATTACCATTACTATCTCTTACAATCCCATTAACTTTATCAAAAACTCCAGAACCTCCTGCAATTGTAGATACTTCTTGGTTTTGAACTAATGTTAACCAAGAAGGCAATGTTGGGGCTGTGATAGTATAAGTGTCTGTATAAGTATCCGTTACATCTACATAGTATTCATAATCTACACCTTCGTTTGTTGTGGTAATTGGTGTTGAAGAAAATACTGGAGCAGTAAACTCAGCAGTTTTAAAATTAAATTTTAGATTTTTTTTAAAATATTTATGTTTTGTTTTCCCTACCTTTTTTATAGCTGTAGTAGCTATATCTATATAATAATCTGTATTAGCACTAAAACTATAATGAGGTTTTATTTTTAAAACTTTATTATTAAAATTTATTTGTTTATCATCTAAAACATCTATAATTGTCACTGCAACATCATCAACTTTTCTTTTTATGATTATATTACCAAACCCTGTTACAATTTTATTACTAAAAACGATTTCTAATTCTGCATTTAAATACAGATTATTAAGTCTATTTTTGGGGATATGTAGTTTTTCATTAAAAATTAACTCTGGAATAAAATCAAATTTTGAATTTATTTTAATTATTTCTAAACCAAAATTTTCTGCAATCGTAGTATTTAGTTTATTTTTAAAGAAAGGATAAGATTTTTGAGGTAAAAAAACTATTGTGAAAAGAAAAATGAATAAAGTAATATTTTTTCTCATAAAAGACAAAGTTTTGGCTATTCAAGACTTCAAGAAAAACACCTTGTATAAACACTAGTTTTGAACAACGGTTTAGGCTATGAGTAGTTGCGTGGGTTAGCACTAAACTTTGCAAGTACACACCAAACTGAAAATCCGCGAGGATTTTCAGAAGTAGGCGAGAACAAGCAATTACTTATAGCCATTGTT
>JABXHX010000094.1 GCA_013373385.1 Flavobacteriaceae bacterium | reverse complement strand
GTAGTCGAATCCGCCGTAATTGCGGTTATACATTGTTAGCAAACGTACTTTTTTCATTTATTATTCAAGTCTTCAATTTCGTTATGTAGATTGTCAATTTGCTTTGGTAAAATATAAATGTATTCAATCAGATAGTCCAATAAATCCAACATTTGACTTGCGATTTTTTTGTCAGGTGTTTTGTCAAGGTCAAAATGAGCTCCAAGATTTCCTCCTTTTCTTAATGCGTCTGCAAGAGTCAAAATCGGTTTTTGTAAGTCCAAATGATTTGGCAGTTCGGTAAGTCTTTTATTCAGATTATGCTTTTTGTTTTCGTCAGGAAGTAAGTCTTGAGTTATTCCCTCCAATAGTCGTCTGCAAAGAACTGAAGTAGCAGTCCATTCTCCTACGTTGTAAACATTCAAAGCTGATTCATATGCTGTTTGAAGTCCGTGGTTCAGAGTTGATTCCGTTTTTGTGAAGTCAATTATTGAATTTCTTCTTTTAGAATCTGGATGAATATATAATTTACCATACTCAACTTTATCTGATAAATCATAATCGATATACACAAATTTGCTTTCTTCTCCACAACCTGAACATCTTGATTTGGCTGTTAAACTCAAATGAGAAGTTGGAATAGACCATCCGATTGCGAAATTAACATTCCGTCCACAATGCGGACAGTTATAGTCAACCGAATTTACAAGTTTAATTTTTCCGTGTTGTTGTGACCTTGTAAAATATTTTTCTTCTATTCTCTGCATTATTGGTTGGTATGTTTGCTAACGGTCTAGTATAAGAATAGTAGCGGATTTGAACTCACTAACTTTTTGGTTAAACACAGACCTTTTTTATATTTCTTTACTTTCGTTGTAGCGATAAACCCGCTATTATTTTTATACAATGTTGTGCTTTCGTTATTTTAAAACACAATATTCTGTCCATTATTTATTGCTTTCACAGCTTTATTCAGAACTTCATTATCTCTATCTAAAACATATCGTTTATCTTTTTTAATAACTATTTTATGTTTTAATAAGTATTTAATCATAACTCTTACAAATTCCTGATTCATTCCTTTGATAATCATACTATCATATAAGTCTTCAAGAGAATGTGATTCATCATTTTTGTCAGAATCATATAAATGTTGAAACATTATTGCCCAATTGTGGCTCGCTTGAACTCTTGGGTCTTTCGCTGCATTAATCCAATTAGCATTTACTCTTGCGTGAATTAGACCATTAATAAATTGGTCTTCGGTTTGTTTTTTTAATTCCGTCTGAAATATTGTTCCGAGTTGACGCAATTCAGCAACAATGTCATTTTTATTTCTTTCATATTGCCTGTACAAATTTTCTTGTTGTTCAATTTGCATAGATTGAAGGGAAGAAAGTGAGTCAATAATATTTTCTGAAAGATTTCCGATTTCATTGGACAATTCTCTACCGATTTCCGTTTCGTCTGAAACTGATTGAGATATATCATTTACTTCTCCGAGTAAATCTTCCATTAAGTCTCTAACTGGTTTTTTTTCAAACATATTCAATTTCAGTTTTTTTGGTTATAATGAAGCACAACGGTTTTGTATAGAATTAGTTGCGGTTTTGTGCTCGAGGATTTTCCGAAGGAAAATCAGAAGTAGCAAAATTGCAACTAATTTTGGTTAAATATTAAAATAGCAATTAATTTTATACGGTGTTAGGCACAGTTTTTATAATTTATTTGTTTCTCTTACACTTTCAATGACTTCTAAAAAAGATTCAAGTTGTCTTGTAAACGCAATTGCTTCGTCATCTTTTTTTCCTATTAGTAACGTTTTGGTCATTTTTAAAGTAAAAGATAGTTCTTTCATTCGCTGATTAAATTCGATGGTTCTAGCTTCTGCATTTATTTTTCTTGATTCTGCTTTATTTCTTTCAATTTGAGAATATTTTTCTTTAATTTCTGAAACTAATTTATCGTTTTCGAAACTTGCTTTCTTTAGTTTAGATTCCGCAAAGTTAATTCCTAAAGATGTGAACTTATCTATTTCTTCCTTTATTGTTATTCCAGTTTGCTTGTCAATTGAAGATTCTAATACATTATCAATCATCTTAATCAATTTACCTTTCAGATTGCCAAAGAGCTTATCATTGATACCAATTAAATCAATTTTTATCAAATTTTTTTTTCCTTCTTCCATTTTTAGTAGAATATTGGTTCTAAAACATTTTCTATTTGAACTTTAGAGAATCCTTTAATTTTTAGTCTATCTCCTCCAATTTCACTATACATATCTGACAAAAAAGAAATAATTTCACTCATTTCTTTAGCAGAATATTCATCTTCAAGAAAATAAAGAGGTAAACTATTAATATTTGTTTTTGGGGAATTGAAAATTTTAAATGAATCTACATCTGTCTTATTTAAGTCTATATCTAATTTTGTAAATAAAAGCTGTAATTCAATATCATCATCTGAATCATTCCCTATAATGTCCATTACAATATTTGCTTCAAATCCTAAATTTTCCTGAATTTTATCATTTATATATCCAATTTCATCGAGCGTAATCTCATTCCTTCCAGAAGCTATTTGAAGAAATACTAATTTCACTTTACTTATATCTGAATGTCCATTGTATATTTTTTCAAAAACTTTATTTATAGCAACTTTTGCTCTATTATTTCCACTAGATTTTGAATAAATCTGTGTGCTGAAAACAGGGTCATTTAATTTTTCATAAATTTCATTCATTGTAGTATGTGGTTTTAATTGTGCCTAACGGTTTCGTGTATGATTTTTTGCGGAAAAGTGCGTTAGTAGTTTTCCGCCTTATTTGCTAATTTAATTAATTCGCGTGAATTTCCGCTTTAGGAAATTCCGCCGCAATTAATTATACACGTTGTTGTGCATAGTGTTT
>JABXHX010000048.1 GCA_013373385.1 Flavobacteriaceae bacterium | reverse complement strand
TTTTCTGTTCCTAAAAACAGTATCAATGACTTATACCCTATCATTGGTAAAGAGCAACTGCATATTAAAAATGTAATGATATTGGGCGGAAGTAGTATTGGGTTTAAAACAGCAAGGAATCTTTGTAAAGAAAATTTTAATGTCAAATTAATTGAACTCAAAAAAGAAAAAGCCGAAGATTTTGCCGATAGGCTCTCTAATGTACTTGTAATTAATGGAGATGGTAGAGATATTGAACTGCTTGAAGAAGAGAACATTAGAGAAATGGATGCTTTTATTGCAGTAACAGGTAATTCTGAAACAAATATCATGTCTTGTTTGGTTGCAAAATCTAAGGGCGTTAAAAAAACCATTGCGTTGGTAGAGAATATGGATTATATCAACATTTCTCAAACCATTGGTATAGATACACTTATCAATAAAAAATTATTGGCGGCAAGTAGTATTTTTAAACACATCAGAAAAGGAGAAATTCTTGCTTTAGCCAACTTGCATAATATTGATGCAGAAGTATTTGAATTTGAGGTAAAGGAAAATGCAAAAGTTACCGAAAAACCTATACGTGAATTAAAATTTCCTCGCGAAGCTGTATTTGGCGGAATTATTAGAAATGGAGTTGCCATGATGTCTTATGGAGATTTTCATATCCAAGCTGGCGATAGAGCCATTGTATTTTGCTTGCCAGAAGCGATTTCTACAGTTGAAGAGTTATTCAAATCGTAACATATGGGTTCTTTAAACATAAAAATTATCTATCGCTTTTTAGGATTAACTGCCATATTAAATGGTATTTTTATGTTTATTGCTGTTCCTTTTAGTATCTATCATCAAGAAGCAGCAAAATTTGGTATTCTAAATGCTGGTATTGTTACTGTAGCTATAGGCTTGTTATTATACTTTTTTAACAAGCCAACATCAACCAATATTCAAAAAAAAGAAGGCTATTTAATTGTTACTTTAGGATGGTTAATTCTTTCAGTAACGGGGATGCTCCCCTATCTCTTTTCTGGAGCTATACCCAATATAACAAATGCTTTTTTTGAAACACTTTCTGGATACTCAACTACAGGCTCTTCCATCTTAACAGATATAGAATCTATGCCAAAAGGAATTTTGTTTTGGAGAAGTGCTACCCATTGGATTGGTGGGATGGGAATAATTGTACTTACCATTGCCATATTGCCTTTATTAGGTATTGGTGGAATGCAGTTGTTTATGGCAGAAGCACCAGGACCATCAACCGATAAATTGCATCCGAGAATTTCTGATACTGCCAAACGTTTATGGCTTATCTATGTATCGTTAACATTGACAGAATTTTTATTACTTAGAGTTGCAGGTATGACATGGTTTGATGCTATCAATCATGCAATGGCAACGATGAGTACTGGCGGATTTTCAACCAAAAATGCAAGCTTAGCACATTACAACGCTTTGCCTTTTGTACAGTACATAGTAATTGCTTTTATGTTTATTGCAGGTACTAATTTTGTACTTTCTTATTTTGCATTGAAAGGAAAAATAAAAAAGATTTTTGAAAGTGAAGAGTTCAAGTACTACTTCTTTGGTACTCTATTGCTTACAGCAGTAATTACTGTTATTATTCTATTTTTTCAAGACCCAAATTTACAGACAGCTATTAAGCATCCTAAAGTATGGGGAGCTACCGAAAGTGCTATTCGTCACTCTTTGTTTTCTGTAATTTCTGTTATAACAACAACAGGTTTTGTAAGTGCAGATTTTACTATGTGGAGCTTTTTTGCTACAGGTATTTTTTTCTCGCTATTCTTTGTAGGAGGTTCGGCAGGTTCTACTAGTGGTGGTGTTAAAATTGTAAGACATATTGTAATGCTAAAGAACAGTTTTTTAGAATTTAAAAAGGCATTGCATCCAAACGCCATAGTACCTGTTAGATATGATGGCAAAACCGTAAATCAGACTATAGTATTTAATATCATTTCTTTCTTTATTATTTACATGTGTATTTTTGTAGTTTCTTCTACCATACTCACCTTTTTTGGTTTGGATTTTATTTCTGCCTTAGGAGCTGCTGCTTCTTCTTTAGGAAACATTGGTCCAGCTGTGGGATCAGTTAGTCCAGTCGATAATTTTGCACACTTATCTGTTGGTGCAAAGTGGTTTTGTTCTTTTTTAATGCTCATTGGTCGTTTAGAACTATTTACCGTGCTCATTCTGTTTTCTCCTTTTTTCTGGAGAAAAAATTAGACCCCTTTTTTTCACATTTTTCATTTAAAACATTTTTTCTAACTTTATAGAAAAATTTTACTATGAAAAAAGAAATTTCTCTATTAGGGGTATTCTTCATATTCCTATATTCAAACCTATCATTTACTCAATCATTAGTATCTGCTGGCGATATTGCCTTTATCGCTTTTAATGCTGATGGTGATAAAGATTTTGCGTTAGTTGCACTTGCAGATATCCCTACCAATTCTACCATTTATATTACAGATGATGAAACAACGGGAGTGGGTTCTCCCAGTGCTTTAGCGGGAAGTGAAGGAACCATAACTTGGTCTACTGGAACTAGTATTATAAGAGCTGGAACGGTAGTAATTTTTACAGATATAGACAATGCTAGTAATCCTAATTTTGGTGTAAACATTGGTAGTATTACCCGGAGTGGTTCTTTTGGTATTTCTGGATCTAAAGACGGGTTGATAGCATTTATAGGAGTTGATGCTAACAATCCAACCACCTATATCTCTGCATTACAAATAGGAAATGACGCATCAACATTAGGCCCTTTTGATGGAGACGGCACTACATTAACAAATACAGGATTAAAAATTGGAACAACCATAACTGTAATTGATAATGTGGCTTCACCAGATGGAGGAAAATACACAGGCTCTAGGTCTAATCAAGTCAATTATGCAAGCTATAAAACACTTATAACCAATAAAAATAATTGGACTACAGTATCTTCCTCTGGAGATGGAGAAACGTTGCTCGATTATTCAAAAGAAGCTTTTACCATTCATACTACTAACTGGACAGGAAACACTGATGCCGATTGGAACACATTAGGTAATTGGGATAATGGCATTCCAACAATCAACTCATTAGTTATTATTCCTGAAGTCACAAATGCTCCAATAATTAGTGCAACTTCAGGTGCAATTTCTGGAAATATAACTATTGTAGAATCTGAAGGTATAATAATAAATAGTAAAGGTTCTTTACTTGTAAATGGCACCACATCGGGTACTATAACTTATACTATTGATATTTCAGATAGCAATTGGCATCTTGTTTCTTCTCCTGTTGTTGGAGAGCAATATGATAATCTATGGGTAACAAATAATAATATTTTTGCAAGTACAACACCAGGAAAGACTGATAATAGAGCGATAGGTGTTTACGCTAATGCTCCAGATACTGATGGACAGTGGTCTTATTTTCAAAATGGAGGTGCTACAACAACATTCAACTCTGGTCAAGGCTACGCAATAAAAAGAACTGCCTCAGGATTACTTAACTTTACGGGAACATATCCTACCACAAATACAAACCCTGTTATTACAATAGGTCAACAAGGAACAATAAATGAGAATACATGGAATTTTGTAGGGAATCCATTTCCATCCTACATCAACATAGCCAATTTATTAACTAATAATGCTACTAATTTAGATGATGCAGCCGAAGCCGTTTATGTATGGAACGGTTCAAACTATCAAGCTTTGACTACTGGATATTTAGCTCCCGGTCAAGGTTTCTTTGTGAGTTCAAGTGCGCTTTCTGCCAAATTAGCAATTGCTACAAATCTACAAAGTCATCAAACCGGAATTACTTTTTACAAAGCAACAACACACCCAACAGTAAGCCTACATCTTAGTGATACAAAGAATAACGCTTTTACTACGATTCATTATATAGAAAAGAAGACCAGCGGTTTAGATCCTCGTTTCGATTTAAGAACCTTTGGTGCAGCGAACAAAGACTTACAAATTTTTACTCATTTAGTTTCTGATAATACAGGAATTGATTTTATGACACAAACTCTACCAAACAAGAATTATGAAAATTATAACATTCCTATTGGTATTCGAATAAAAAAGCAACATCAATATACATTTTCTATCAATCACAACAATTTACCAAAAGATTTGATGGTATTCTTAGAAGACAAAAAAAAGCAAACAATAATTAGGATAGACAATAAAAATTACACGATTCCTTTAGATACAAACGATACAGGAGTTGGTAGATTTTATTTAAGAACTTCTACTACAGATTTAAGCAAAACACTTCACACAACAAAGAACAGTTTAGATCAGATTAGGATATATCTAACTTCAAAAGAAAATTTAAGAATCGTTGGCTTAAATGATAATAACACTTCTATTATTTTATATAATATACTAGGAAAAATAGTTTTTAAAAAACAACTTAAAATGAATCGTAGCAAAGATATTTTAATTCCTACCGCACTAAAGAAAGGCATCTATATTGTTAAAATACAAACAACTTACGGAAACATCAGTAAAAAAATAATTATAAAATAAACTTTAAAAAAAATGCTATGAAAAATGAAAAACAAGAAAAAATTTCAAGAAATGAAGCGCTAAAAAAAATAGGCAGCTATGGTAAATATGCAGCATTAACTGCAATCAGCACCTACATACTATTACATCCTAAAAAAGCACAGGCTGCAAGCCCTGAATCACCTGGTACTGATTTTTAATGTGTGAAATAATAGTTAAAAAAATTGAGCAAAAAAATATTATTTGGTTTGAAAATAGTAATTCGTATTTATTGCTTGAGGATATCGTTGCAAAAATTATTCTTAAAATTCAGAACAACGTAAGTGTTAAAGAAATAAAAGACTGGTGTACTTTAAAATTAGTTTCACCTAAAGATATTAGTCACTCATTTGTAGACGATGTTGTTAATTTATACAAGCAACAAACAAAAACTAGTAAAAATGATGTAGGTAAAGAAATAAATTATTCAACGCCAAACATCTATTATTCTTCAAAATATTATCTGATTCATGAAACTGTTTTTTTTATGCAATTTCAAACAGAATATCACGAATCTCTTATTCATCCTAAGTTTGCACATTTAGAAATAACATCACCGACAAGTTATCAAAATTGTTATCAAATTTTTGAAGCAGCAAATAGCATTATTTTTTTTAAGAATAAGACTCTAATAAAAGATTGGACAAGAGAAGAAGCGCATTTATTCCAAGGAAAATTATCAATGCATATTTTAATTGATATATA
This sequence comes from Flavobacteriaceae bacterium, assembly GCA_013373385.1. GTDB lineage: Bacteria > Bacteroidota > Bacteroidia > Flavobacteriales > Flavobacteriaceae > Polaribacter. The sequence continues at coordinate 42,688 of JABXHX010000048.1, read as the reverse complement.
TAAAATTCCAGAAAATAATTGGCTTGGTGTGTTTCATGCATCGGCAATAACCGATAAGAAAAATGCCATATTACTTTTAGGAGATTCTGGTAATGGAAAAAGTACTTCTTTAGCACTATTAAACGCACATGGTATTGATTGTTTGGCAGATGATTTTGTACCCGTTGATTCTCATAAAAAAATCCGCTCATTTCCAGCGGCTATTTCAGTAAAAAAGAACAGTGTACAAACGTTACTTCCTTATTACCCTAATTTAAAAGAAACTGCTGAATTTCATTTTAAAAGACTGCAAAAAATTGTACGCTACCTACCCGTAAAAAACATAAATTACAACATACAATCATCTTGCAAAGCTTTGATCTTTATCAAATATAACAAAGAAGTAGAGCTAGAAATTTCTTTAATTTCTAAAACAACAGCTTTTGAGAAGTTAATTCCAGATTCGTGGATTTCTCCAATAAAAGACAACGTTAATTTGTTTTTAGACTGGTTCTTAGAGTTGCCTTGTTATCAACTCACCTACTCTAACAATCAAAAAATGATTGCAACTGTAAAAAAAATATTTGCCGATGACTTATAAAGAAACCTTATTTTTTATCGGAAAATGCTTGACCGTAAATTATGAAAAACACAATTTAAGTATTGTGACTGAGCAATTAAAATCTAATCAAATTGATTGGGACAAGGTGGTTAAAGTCTCTACCGCTCATTACGTTTTCCCTGCTTTGTATTGTAATTTAAAAAGGGCTGAATTGTTGGGTTATTTACCTGCTGATTTGGTTGAATACATGATGTATATTACTGAGTTAAATCGTGGAAGAAACCTACAAATAATTGAACAAGCCAAAGAAATAAATAAGCTTTTAAGGACAAACAACATTACACCTATTTTCTTAAAAGGAACTAGTAATTTACTGTGTGGACTATATGAAGATATTGCTGAACGTATGGTGGGAGATATTGATTTTATTGTTGATACAAGAGTATATCATAAAACACTGCAAATTCTTAGAATTGATGGCTACTCTAATGTTCGTAAATCTACCTTTGATTTTCCTTCTTTTAAACATTATCCGAGATTAAAAAAGAAGAATAAAATTGCTGCTGTAGAAATTCATAAAGAACTATTGGTTGAAAAGTTTGCTACTGAATTTAATTATAAATTCATAAAAAAAGATTCTTTTACAACTAATAAAACATCTTTTCTAAGCTACAAAAATCAATTATCATTGTCAATAATCGCAATACAAATAAATGATTCTGGTAATTACTATCATAGTATTGCCTTGAGAAACACTTATGATGTATTTTTATTATCTAAAAAAGCAGATAGCCTAGAGGCTATTGCTTCTTTTGATTTACTTTTTAATCCTTTAAATAATTTTTTAGCTTTATGTAATTATACCTTAGGGGACTGCTCTTCTATAAAATATAAACAAACCAAAGACAGTATTAAATATGTTGAGAAAAGCAAAAAATTATTAAGTAACAAAAAACTTAGAGCAAAAAATCAAAAGAAAATTCGTGCCTATTTATTTTTCAAATCAAGATTACAAATCATTTTAAAATCTATACATCATAAAGAAACTAGAAATTGGATTATCAAAAGAATTCGATTTGGCAGACAGCACTAAACCAAACGTTTTACCTCATCAAAATCCAATCCTCCATAATTTCCAGAGCTCATTAACAGCACTGCCGTATTGTCTAACTTTTGATTGAATAAAAACTCTTTAAACTCTTGTGGATTTGTATAAATAACCAAATCATCTCTTTCAAAAGCTTGCGCTATTTGTTCTTTAGTAACTTCTTCTAATTGTTTTATTTTAACTGCATGTGGTGAATAGAAAACCACTGCTTTATATGCTTTATCTAAAGCGCCTTTGTATTCTGACAAAAACTCAGCATTTAAACTGCTATAGGTATGCAGTTCTAAACAAGCAATTAAAGCTCTGTCTTTATACTGATTTTTAACTGCGGTAGTCGTTGCACTAACTTTACTTGGGCTATGTGCAAAATCTTTAAAAACAACCGTTGATGGATTCTCAGCTATTTTTTCTAAGCGTTTACTAGCTCCTTTAAAACTAATGATAGCTTCATAAAACTCATCTTCATCAATTCCCATATGTTGACAAACCCATTTTGCGCCAGCCAAATTTTGCAAATTATGTTGTCCAAAAATTTCTAACGGTAAATTTCCTTCAGAAGTTTCTATAAATGTGATTCCGTTTTCAATAAAATGGTTTGGAGTTTTATAAGGATACTTTTTTATGGCATTTTCAGAAGATTCTACTACTTGTTTTACATTTTGATCTTCTTCATTATATACCATAATCCCTCCATTAGTCAAAGAATCTGTAAAGATTTTAAACTGCGCTACATAATTTTCAAAAGTCGGAAATACATTGATATGATCCCAAGCAATTCCACTCAACAAAGCAATATTTGGTTTGTATAAATGAAACTTTGGTCGCATGTCAATCGGTGAGCTTAAATACTCATCACCCTCTAATACTATAAACTCATTTTCTTCTGTTAAATGCACCATGGTTTCAAAACCATCTAACTGAGCACCCACCATATAATCTACTTTTTTATCATGGTAATTTAACACATGTAAAATCATCGAGGTGATGGTAGTTTTACCATGAGAACCACCTATAACCACTCTGGTTTTTTCTTTAGATTGCTCATATAAAAACTCAGGATACGAATAGATTTTTATTCCCAACTCTTGTGCTTTTAACAACTCTGGATTGTCTTTTTTAGCATGCATTCCTAAAATGATGGCGTCTAAATTTGTGGTAATCTTTTCTGTAAACCAACCAAACGCTTTAGGAAACAAACCATATTTTTCTAATCGAGATTTTGACGGATCATGGATGGTATCATCACTTCCCGAAACTTGATAGCCTTTTTGCTGTAATGCAATAGCCAAGTTATGCATTGCGCTCCCTCCTATGGCAATAAAATGTATGTTCATGTATAAAATATATGTGTAAAAATACAAAACTACATTATAGAAATTTACAAAAATACCTTAATATGTTACGGAAAATATATTTTGTATCTTTGCAGCAGTTTAATTTTAAATTAACTTAAAAACATGAAAATTATGAAAAAAACATTTTTATTAATCGGATTCTTATTTGCAGCAGTAGTAACTACTAATGCACAAGAAATTTCTAACAACGCACTAGGTTTACGTTTTGGAGACAACAGTGGTCTTGGAGGAGAAATTTCTTATCAAATGAAAATGGGTGAGAGCAATCGACTAGAATTAGATTTAGGAATTAGAAACAACAAAAACTTCGACTCTTTCAAAGCTACGGGTATTTACCAATGGGTTTGGAAATTAGAAAATAGATTCAACTGGTATGCTGGTGTTGGTGGTGGTGTTGGTAGCTGGAAAGACAAAACTTCTGGAAATTCAGAAACTTTTTTCTTTGGTGGTGGTGATATAGGAATTGAATATAATTTTGATGCACCTGTATTAATCTCTCTAGATTATAGACCAGAATTTGGATTTAGCACCTATTACACTGGTTTAAATTCTGACATTGCATTAAGTGTTAGATTCCAATTTTAATTAAATAATTAGGATATAGAAAAGCCTCTAAATTTTATTTAGAGGCTTTTTTTATGACAAAAAATAGTCTTCAACTTTTACTTCTTTTTTCTACCTCCCATTTCTTTTTCTGTTAATTGTACCCTTGTTGGTGTATCTTTACCACTAATAATACTTTCTGTACCAATAGCTATGGCTCTAATAGTTTCGGTAATGTTCGATACATTTAAAGTCTCTGGCTCATCAGATACTTTATGATAATGCACATCAACATCTATTGGTCCAGTAGAGAAGGTGTGTGAAGGAATTCCTAAACGCGCCAAAGAGGCATTGTCTGATCTAAAAAACAAATTAAACTTCTTAAACGGATCGGGAAATAATTTGTATCCAGAACCCTCTAAATTCTTTTGTATAATCTTCCCAAAATTAGAACGTTCAAATCCTGTTAGCCAAGCAGTCTTTGGTCCAAAACTAGATTGCTTTCCAATCATCTCAATATTAATTCCTGCAACAAATTTACTTGCGTCCACATCTTTTCCAAAATGAGTAGACCCCACCAATCCCATTTCTTCTGCTGTAAAAGCAACAAACAAAATGGTACGTTCATTATTTCCTTTTCTTTTAAAATATTCTGCTAGTGCCAATACTGCAGTAGTTCCAGAAGCATCATCGTCTGCACCGTTATAAATACTATCCTTTTCTCCTTCCTTTTTTCTAATGCCTAGATGATCGTAATGAGCAGAAACCACCACATATTCATCTTTCTTACTTTTGCCTTCTAATACGCCAATCACATTAAAAGCCTTTATTTCTTTCTTAGTTCTTCTATTGGTAAATGTAAAATTCTGCCTATAACCTTTTAAATTTGCATAAGTAGTTAAGCCAATTCTTTTGTATTCTCTCTCAATATACTGCGCTGCCTTTTCAATACCAGGAGTTCCAGTACCTCTACCTTCCATCTCGTCAGACGCTAATGTATAAAGGTGTTTTCTAACAGTAGTTGTATCAATACTTTCTACCGTAACTTTTGTTGCTTCATTTTTCTTTTGTGAATTACATGCGTACACAGATACAATAGCAAGTAATAAAACGAATATTTTTTTCATAATTAATGGTTTTAAAAGCCTAAAGATATAAATTCAAAAGCAATATTAATTTCGTATTTTTGCTAAAATTTTTAGCAGATGAATCTTTCTTTAATTCCGAATATAAAACACACCAACTCAAATAATTTTTTTCTACTTGCTGGTCCTTGTGCAATTGAGGGCGAAGAAATGGCTTTGCGAATAGCGGAAAAGGTAATTACTATTACTGATAAATTAGAAATTCCCTTAATTTTTAAGGGCAGTTTTAAAAAAGCAAATCGCAGTAGAGTTGATAGTTTTACAGGGATTGGAGATGAAAAAGCGTTGCAAATTTTAAAGAAAGTTTCTACTACTTTTCAAGTACCAACAGTAACCGATATTCACGAAGTTGCAGATGCTGCATTGGCTGCTCAGTATGTGGATGTGTTGCAGATTCCTGCGTTTTTAGTACGCCAAACAGACTTGGTTGTTGCTGCGGCCAAAACTGGCAAAGTGGTCAACCTAAAAAAAGGACAATTTATGAGTCCGTCTGCCATGCAACACGCCGTAAAAAAAGTAACCGATTCTGGCAACAGCCAAGTAATGGTAACTGACAGAGGCACTATGTTTGGGTATCAAGATATGATTGTTGACTTTAGAGGAATTCCAGAAATGCGTCAATTTGCTCCAACGGTCTTAGATGTTACGCATTCTTTACAGCAGCCAAATCAATCTTCGGGAGTAACAGGCGGAAGACCAGAAATGATAGAAACCATAGCCAGAGCTGGTGTTGTAAATAATGTAGACGGATTGTTTATGGAAACCCATTTTGATCCAGCAAATGCAAAAAGCGATGGTGCAAATATGCTACACTTAGACCATTTAGAAAACTTACTAAGCAATCTTGTTGCTATTAGAAAAACAGTGAACACATTGTAATACAATTTTTAGAACTTAAAGTTGTTATAGATTTTATGAAGCAACTTTTTTTTATTTGTCTGTTTTTTTGTTTTTATGCCAACTCACAAGATTTTAATAGCATTGACACCAAAGTAAGAAGTTACCCAAGTTATTTATCTGCACAAAAACTTGCTCAAAAAATAAATACTGACTTTACAACCAACAGAGCAAAGGTTAGGGCTATTTTTACTTGGCTAACAGCACATGTTAAATACGATTTAGAAGCGTATAACAATCCTACTTCTAAAAGAATACGGTTTACCTATCGTTCAGAAAAAGAAAAACAGCAAAAGCTACAACAGATAAAAAACCAAATTGTAGATGAAACTTTTCAAACAAAAAAAGCGGTTTGCGAAGGTTATGCACAATCTTTTAAAAGATTGTGTGATTTACTCGCCATTGAAGCTGTTGTTATTAAAGGCTATGCCAGAAGCAATTCGGCTGATATTGGTGTAATCCCTACAAAAACAAATCATGCGTGGAATGCGGTAAAAATAGGAACTCAATGGAAGTTGATTGATGCTACTTGGGCCACAGGCTATGCCATTAATCACCAATGGAAAAAACATTTTAACGATTATTATTTTTTTACAAAACCAACAGAATTGCTGCGTTCTCATCTTCCAGAACATGCCGCTTGGCAACTCACCAAAACCACTTTAACTAAAAAAGATTTTGCAAATCAACCTTTAATAGGACAAGGTTTTTTTATGAATAAGCTCACACTATTAACTCCGAAAAAAGGTGTGATTACTAAAACTGGAAATGTAACTTTTAAATTAAAAGGACTCTCTAAAAACGATATAATTGGTTATGCCTTTAAAGACACACCTTATGGCAAAAAAGCACACGTAACTTTTAATAATACTATCGGAAGTTTTGTTGTAAATATCCCAAAAAAAAGAAATAATGCACTTTATCTTTTTATCAATAATGAAGTTGCGTTGGAATATAAAATTAGATAACTATTTTGTATAAAATCCTTGTTCAGGAGATTTGCTAACCAACTGCAATAGTTCTATTAAAACTTTTTCGTCAATCTCTTTGAAAGAATAGTACCGTAATGATTTTACTACTTTTCTATTTTCAGTAATCAACTGATCTTTAAACTTAGAAAGGTCAGCCGATGTCCAAAATGCAACATCTACAAAACCTTTTTTTAAGGAAGCATTAAAATAGCAAATCGGTTTTTTACCAACATAGTATACAGGTATGTTCCATTTGTATTTTAACTCTACATTTTTCACAGTACTTTCTACCAAAATTTGCAAATGTAATAACATGGTTTTAAAAGGTTCTGGCTTGTTTAAAATATATACTTCTGCTGGATTCATTTTTGTATCTTCGCTATTAGTATGGCTAAAAATAGAAATTTAATTAGTAATTCATTTTATAATTTTAAACTTAATGGAAGACCTAGTATTTTTATAGGTCTTTATATTATTTTAGGAAGTTTATTCATAAAAACTACCATTACAGGTTTTCAAACTGATAGCTCTCCATTTGGATTTCTTACTGTTGATTTTTTTGAAGGCTTTATTTTCATAATCACGCTATTGGTATTCTTCTTTTCGATTTTAGCTATCTTTTTTGGCAGTAGAAGATATGCAAGAAGAATTGGCAATAAGGTATGGAACAAGAATTCTAAAAAATCTTTATGGCTACTACTTCTCTCAATTTTTATATTATATAGTATCCTATTTTCTTTGCTAAGATTAGGGCAAGAAACATTTATTATTTCTACCTTTTTAATGTGCTACGGGTTTCTATTCATCTTATTCAATTTTAGCAAATCAAAAGAACTCTATTATTTAGCAATGACTTGTTTTATGCTTGGGTTACTCCCTTTACTCTATCCATATTATGGATTTAACGCATTGTTTATTTTGGGAGTTGCTCATTTGGTTTTTGGATTAACAGGTAAAAACAACTAGATACTTTTTCTAAGTTCTCTTACCAAGTGTTCTAATCCATTTAATTTTAATTCATATACCAAACCCAACATGTCCCCCAACTTTCCTTTTGGAAACCCTTTGTTTTTATACCAACTAACATAAGGTTCTGGAAGGTCAATCAAGAAAATGCCTTTATATTTCCCAAAAGGCATTTTCGTTTTAGATAGGTCTACTAAAAATTGGCTGTCTTGCATTATTCTTTACCATCTACATAATCTTGTAGATACGCATATCGAGGTGTTAATTTTCCGTTTTCTGTCATTTTAGCTCTTGCTAAAACACCATCTTTATCTCCGTTATAAAAAGCAGAAATTACGTGTTCTAAGAACAACTCTCCAAAACCTTCGCTAGCATCTTTTGGCAACTCACAAGGCAAATTATCTACCGCCATAACAACAATCGCATTTTTATCTTTAAAATCAACTTCTGATGCTGTTTGCGGATCGTAACCATAAATTGGATCTGCAATGGTTGATGGACGAATTGTAGAAGCTACTGGACCATCAATATCACAAGACACATCAGCTACTAATTTAATATTGAAATCATTTGATTTAGCATCTTCTCTAGTAAACAAATATGGAGAGCCATCCCCAAAAAAATGTCCAGCAATAAAATAATCGGTCACTTTAGCAAAACGCATAAAATCAGACACATACTCTTCTGGGTTCTCATAAAAATCATATTTATCAATTATCTGACCATCTTTACGTTTGTTGTAATCTAACACATCTATTAAACAATATACAGGTTCATCGAATGCTTTGTTTAAATATTCGTTAACATCTACTTGTTTTAAATTCATAGCATCTAACATTTCTTTTGCTCCATATGCTACTTTTCCACTACCCGTCAATAAAATTTTTATTGATGGTAAATTAATCTTATTTAACTGATCAATCAATGCCTTTTGATCTGACAAGTTTTCTGCTTTTGGCAAATTAAAAGTTTCATGTTTCAACCCAAAAGCTCTAAACCCATTATAGGCTCCAACAATGCCTGCATACCTACCAAAACCAATTAAGCGTGCTCCATTTTCTTTTACAATGGTTTCGTGGTCGTACAATTCAATATTTTTTTCTAGCATTGCTTGCAACAACTTCCTATTATAGGGCTGTTTTTTAATGGTATGCGAAAAGAAAAAATACTTTTTATTCGGAATCAATGCTTCAATTGGCACTTCTTTTACACCCAATAAAACATCACAGTCAGAAACATCTGTAGTTACCTCAAATCCTGCATTTTGATAAGATTCATCAGAAAACACTCTAATATTTGAACTTTCAACTTTTATTGATGCTTCAGAGAACCTATCTTTAAATTCTTGCAATTTTTCAGGTGAAAATACTACTCTTCTATCTGGCGGGTTTTTGCGCTCTTTGATAATTCCAAACTTCATAATGCTGATGGGTTAAATTTTGCTCGAAGATATTTCATTTTATAAAGATGTACAAACCTAATTTATTGCGAATTTTATTCTTAGATTTGCATTCCTAAATAAAAATTGGGGACGACTGGTTTTGACAGCGAGATGCGTTGAAATGTAAGCATACCGAGGAATGAAGTTACTACTCGTAAAACTTATTTCACCATTTTAAACGGCGAAGATAACTACGCTTTAGCAGCTTAATAATCTGAATTATAGTAAGATTCAAGCCTCGGCACACTAGGTGTGCATGCTTTATGTCCACGAAAAGCCTTGGTTTATGGCGTTTCACTTTTGGGCATCGTAAAAGTAAACCTAGAAATTTTGGAGCTTTGACAAGATTTTGAAATCTAAAAAAGCTAAGCTTGTAGTAGGTTGTTTTTGATCAGCTACTTGACAAAAATCAAACAAAAACTAAGTATGTAGAAAGCCTTTTAGCCGCTTGTTTGGACCCGAGTTCGATTCTCGGCGTCTCCACTATAAAAAAAGCCTCAACAATATTGTTGAGGCTTTTTACTTTTAAATAACAAATCCATTACTTTTCTTTTACAAAATCAAAAACTTCTGTGTAAAAATCAGTTGGATTTTCTGCATGTAACCAATGACCTGCATTGGCAATAGTTGTAATGCTAGCATTAGGAAAATGAGCTTTTATTAAAGGTTCTTCATCGACAGAAATATAACCCGAATTCTCTCCTTTTAAAAACAAAGTCTCTCCATTAAAAACTGTAAAAGAAGGCAAGGCTGCTCCCACTTCATTATTATTTTCTGTAAGTGACTGTAAGTTAAAACGAAAATCTAATTGTCCTTTTTCTTTCCAATAGACATTTTTTAATAAAAACTGACGCACACCAACTTCAGGAATGAATTCTGCTAGTTTTGCATCTACCAATTTTCTTGAATTTTGAATAGAAAAATCTACGAAGTTCAATGCGTCTAAAATATCTTGATGATGTGGCGGATACATTCTTGGCGCTATATCTGCAACAATTAATTTATCTACCAAAGTTGGATACTCTACAGCAAACAACATCACAGTTTTTCCACCCATAGAATGTCCCAATAAGTTTACCTTTTCTAATTGATAATGCTCAATATAGGTACGTAAATCTTCAACCATCAACTCATAATCAAATGCATCGGTATGAAAACTTCTTCCGTGATTACGTTGGTCTATTAAATGTACTTGAAAAGTAGCTGCTAATCGATTCGCAATCATTTTCCAATTATCACCACTACCAAAATAACCATGTAAAATTAACAAGGGCCTTCCTTGACCTATAGTTTTAGAATGAAGTATTGGGTTTGAAGACATTGTCAGATTGTTAGATAATTAATTGGTATTTTTCTTAGTTATATTTTTCACAACTCACTTCTTACTTTTCATTTCTGACTTTTAACTTATGCAAATACATATTTACCACATTTTCTAAACCCAAGTATAAGGATTCAGAAATTAATGCATGGCCAATTGACACCTCTGCTAAATTCGGAATATGCTCTTTAAAGAACTGGATATTTTCTAAACTTAAATCGTGTCCAGCATTAATCCCTAAACCCAACTCGTGTGCAAGTAGCGCAGCTTCTGTATAAGGTTTAACTGCATCTTTATTCCCCAACTCAAACTGAGTTGCAAACTCTTCTGTATACAATTCAATTCTATCAGTCCCTGTTTTCGCAGCTGCTTCTATCAATTTTAAATCTGTACCAATAAAAATGGAAGTTCTTATCCCTACATTTTTAAACTCGGCAATTACTTCTTGTAAATACGATTGATGTGTAATAGTATCCCAACCAGCATTCGAAGTAATTTGAGCTACACTGTCTGGCACTAAGGTAACTTGCGTTGGCTTCACTGCCAATACCAACTGCATAAATTTCTCAATCGGATTTCCTTCAATATTGTATTCTGTGGCAACAATCTCTTTTAAATCATACGCGTCTTGGTAACGAATATGGCGTTCATCTGGTCTAGGATGAATGGTAATTCCCTCTGCTCCAAAACGTTCTATATCGCTAGCAACCTTAACTAAATTTGGCACATTTCCTCCTCTAGAGTTACGCAATGTTGCTATTTTATTTACATTTACACTTAACTTTGTCATCTTAAAAAACTAAAGAACAAAAGTAGGCATTTCAAGAAAAAAACTCAGCATTTTAACTTATATTCGTAACGTATGAATATTGCAGATTACATTTTAAAAGATTTTAATCCATTACATATTAACAACACTATTAAAGAAGCGTTAGTTTTGTGTGAAGGCTTAACGCTAACCCACATTCCAATTATTAAAGATGGCATTTTTGCTGGTACTATATCGCAAAGCGATTTGCTGACAATTGAAAATCAAGAACAACAACTAAGTGATTTTGTTGCTATTTTTGAGTATTTTCAAGTTAATGCAAAAGAATCTGTATTAGAACTCCTAAAAAATTTTGCGAACAATGACACAAATAGCATCCCAGTAATTGTTGAAAAAAAATACATGGGCTATTTTGAGTTAAATGCCATTTTAGACGTTTTTTCTCAAAGTCCGTTTTTAAATACAAATGGTTTTATTTTAAATATCGAAAAAAACAAAAAAGACTATTCGTTTAGCGAGGTAACACAAATTGCAGAGTCAAATAACGGACTTTTGCTAGGTTGTTATATCTCAAATCAAACCACCGATAAGGTAGAGCTAACCCTAAAAATAGCATCTGATAAAATCAACGAAATTATACAAACTTTTAGACGTTATAATTACACTATTATTACGGAGCATAAAGACGATTACTATTTAGAAGAATTAAAGAACAGGTCTGAATATTTACAAAAATTCTTAAATACCTAAGCAATGAAAAAAGTAGCAATTTACGGTCAATCATACAACACCAATGCTTTAAAAGAAGTTGTTACGTTGCTAGAAGTCTTGCAAGAAAAAAACATTGTGGTCTTTTTTGAAAAAGAATTTTATGACTTGTTTCAACAAGATAATTTATTACCAAAGAAGTATCCCACATTTTCGCATTTTAACGATTTAAACAACTCGTTTGACCTCTTTTTTACAATTGGCGGAGACGGAACCATTTTAAGGTCTGTCACCTATATTAGAAATCTTAACATTCCCGTTTTAGGAATTAACACAGGTAGATTAGGCTTTTTAGCGACCATACAAAAAGATGAAATTAGAGATGTAATAGAACTGATAGAAAATAAAGCGTATAACATTCAAGAGAGAACACTGTTAACAGTTAAAACAGCACCAACTACAGAAGCTTTAACCGATATTAATTTTGCGCTAAATGAAGTAACCGTGGCGAGAAAAAACACCACATCTATGATTGGTGTTAAAACCTATTTAGACAATGAATACTTAACAAATTATTGGGCAGACGGATTAATAGTAGCAACACCAACCGGCTCTACCGGATACTCTTTAAGCTGTAACGGGCCTGTGGTATTACCCAACTCTAAAAGCATTGTTATTACGCCCATAGCGCCACATAATTTAAACGCTAGACCTTTGGTAATTTCTGACAACACACAAATACGGTTGGAAGTTAGCGGAAGAGAACATCATTTTTTAATGTCGTTAGATTCTAGGATCTCTACCATTGCAGAAAACACACAGATTTATATTGAAAAAGCATCGTTTACAATTAAAACTATTGTGCTTACAAATCAATCTTTTCTAAAAACATTAAGAGGTAAATTATTGTGGGGAGAAGATACAAGAAATGCTCACAATCTCTAATAAAAGTCAACAATATTTCTTTAAAATAGTTGTTATTCAAAAAAGACGAGTTATTAACTTTATAAAGCAAATTGATTTAACTATATTTGCACGCTATTTTTTAAGATGAAGAAACAACTTTTAGCAATAGTATTTGTTTGTATTACAAGTATTTCTTGGGGTCAAATAAATGAAATTGGAGTGTTTATTGGGGGTACAAATTATGTGGGAGACGTTGGTAGCACCAACTATATTTATCCGAATAAAATTGGCGGAAGCCTAGTTTATAAATACAATACAAATCCAAGAATTGCTTTTAGAGGAATGCTAAGTTTATTGCCTATTTCTGGAGATGATGCAAAAGCTACCAATGAAATAAGGCAAAATAGAAACTTTAATTTTCAGAACTCGCTTAAAGAATTGGCAATAGGAATTGAGTACAACTTTTTTGAGTATGATATGACCTCTGATGATAAATATTACACTCCGTATATCCATGTAGGAGTTTCAGGTGTTCTTTATCAACATGTAGCAAGTGAAATTACAACAGGTCAATACAATTTTACATCAAAATCAACAATCTCTATTCCGTTTGGTTTAGGATTTAAAGGAAGGCTATTTTATAATGTTGGTTTTGCCTTTGAAACAAAAGTTAATTATACCTTTGTAGATGAGTTAGATTTTACCACCAATAGAATTCCGTCTTTAAATTTTGGAGGGAATTCGAACGATTGGTATATGTTTACAGGTGTTTCTATTGTGTATGCATTTGGTAGGCCAGCATGTTATGCCGAACTAAGATAAAATATGGATAAAAAACTACAAATTAATTTGCAAAAAGTACCACAACATGTTGCCATCATTATGGATGGTAATGGCAGATGGGCTAGAGGCAAAGGAATGGAAAGAGTTTTTGGACATAGAAACGCTCTCACCTCTGTTAGAGAATCTATAGAAGCCGCAGCAGAAATAGGCGTAAGAGCAATCACATTATACGCTTTTTCTACAGAAAATTGGAACAGGCCAAAAAGAGAAGTCAATGCATTGATGAAACTCTTAATTACTTCCTTAAAAAAAGAGTTACCTACCTTTCAAAAAAACGGTGTATTAGTGAATGCTATTGGTAACTTGAGTAACTTGCCAGAAAAAGCACAAAAAACATTAGCCGAGGTTAGAGAACTTACAAAAACAAACAGCAAAATTACATTAACATTAGCTTTGAGCTACGGCGCTAGAGAAGAAATTGTTAATGCAATCAAAAACATATCTAAAAAAGTTGTTAATAACCAACTTCAAATTAAAGAAATTGAAGAAAAAATTATTAATAATCATTTATATACATTTAATTTGCCCGATGTTGATTTAATGATACGAACAAGTGGAGAACAACGCATTAGTAATTTTCTACTTTGGCAAATGGCATACGCCGAATTATACTTTACAGAGATACTTTGGCCAGATTTTAGAAAAGGCGATTTTTTTGACGCTATAATTGAATATCAAAATAGAGAACGACGCTTTGGAAAAACAAGCGAACAAATTGAAATATCAAATGAGTAAATATACTATTGTAGTACTTTTTTTAGCAAGTCTTTTAACAATTAATGTTAATGCTCAAACCGTTACTAAAGACACCATTAACACAACTACCTCATACGTAAATGGAAAAGAATACATACTTGGAGGATTCTCTGTTACTGGATTAAAAAAGTTTAGCGAGGAAACTGTAAAAATATTTACTGGCCTTAGAAACGGGCAACCTATAAAATTACCTGGAGACAAGCTTACTAGTGCAATTAAAAAATTATACGATAGTAAACAATTTAGCAATGTAGATGTTTATTTAGCTAAAATAGATGGCAATACTGTATACCTACAGTTTGACGTGGTAGAACTACCGAAACTAAATGAAGTTACTATAACCGGAGTTAGAAAAGGAAAAGCAAAAGAACTAAAAAAAGAAGCAGAGTTAAAAGAAGGCACAATGGTTACAGACAACCTACTTGTAACCACCAAAAATTATTACAAAAAGAAATTTACAGACAAAGGGTACCTAAAAACCAAAGTAGCTATAAACACCGCAAAAGACACTTCTAACATCAATGTTGTAAACATGTCAGTTCATATTGATAAAGGAAGTAGAATTAAAATAAAAGACATTCGTTTTACTGGTAACAAAGCTTTTTCTGACAGAAAACTTAGAAAAGCTATGAAAAATACCAAAAGAAAATTTTTTGGTAGGTTCTGGAAATCTTCTAAATACATTGAAGAAAAATACGACGAAGACTTAAAAAGTATCATTGAAAAATACAGCAGGCAAGGATTTAGAGATGCTCGTATCATAAAAGATAGTTTAATTTGGAATGATGACAATACGATAAGTTTAGAAATAGAAGTTGAAGAAGGGAAACAGTACTATTTCAGCGATATTCTTTTTGTTGGAAACAAAAGCTACACAGACCAACAACTACAAACCTTACTAAAAATTGAAAAAGGAGATGTATACAACGGTACCGTTTTAGAAGAACGAGTAAAAGGAGACAACACACCAACATCTGACGATATCCAAACCCTCTACCATAATAGTGGTTATTTATTTGCAACTGTAAATGCGGTAGAAACAAAAGTTGTAAACGATTCTATTACAGTAGAAATTAGAATTCGTGAAGACGAGCAAGCAACCATTAAAAAAGTAACCGTAATTGGTAACGAAAGAACCAATGACCATGTTGTTTATAGAGAGTTAAGAGTAAAACCAGGTGATTTATTTAGTCGAGCAAGATTAATCCGTTCTATTAGAGAGATTGGTCAATTAGGATTCTTTGACAATAATGTTACTCCACAAATAAAACCAGATTGGCAAAATAAAACTGCCGATGTAGATTTTACAGTCGTAGAAAAAGGAGGTAGCCAAATTGAACTGCAAGGGGGTTATGGCGGTGGAGCATTTATAGGAACTTTAGGGTTATCTTTTAATAATTTTGCCATTAGAAACATCTTTAAAAAAGAGGCTTACAAGCCAATTCCTACTGGAGATGGTCAAAAACTATCTTTGCGTTTACAAGCAAGTAGATCTTACAGCACCTATAGTTTTTCGTTTACAGAACCTTGGTTAGGAGGTAAAAAACCGCAATCATTCTCATTCTCTATTTACAATTCTAACCAATATCAATTCGATTTTACAACAGGTCAAGTAGATAAAAGTAAAAGCTTGAGTATTATTGGTGCTTCTGTCGGCTTAGGGAAGCGTTTACAATGGCCAGATGATTATTTTCAATTATCACAAACCATTAGCTACCAAAACTTTAAATTGAACGATTATGGCTTTAGAGTTGGTACAGAAGTGCTATCTAATGCAACATTAAATAACTTAGCATATAATATTAATTTAAGTAGAAGCTCAGCTGGACCATCATTAATATTCCCAACCTATGGTTCAGAATTTAGCGTTGGTGCTAAGTTTACTTTCCCGTATTCTTTAGTTAACAATAAAGATTACTCTAATCTTAGCTTAGCAGAAAAATACAAGTGGATGGAGTATTACAAACTAAGCCTAAAAGGTAAATGGTATACAGCTTTTACTCCTAAATTAGTGTTAATGACTAATGTAGAAGGTGGTTTGTTAGGGCACTACAACAGTAAAGTTGGTTCTACTCCTTTTGAAAGATATTTTGTTGGAGGTGATGGCTTAGCTGCCTATCAGTTAGACGGTAGAGAAACCATTGGGTTAAGAGGATATGAAAACAACAGACTATCTTCTTTAGAAGGAGGTACAATTTATAATAAGTTTCAACTAGAGCTACGTTACTCAATTACAGATAAGCCAACTGCATCTATTTATGCACTAGGTTTTTTAGAGGCAGGAAATTCTTATGACAATTTTAGCAATTATAATCCGTTTCAGTTAAAAAGGTCTGCCGGATTAGGAGTTCGTATATTTATGCCAGCATTTGGTCTGTTGGGTATTGATTTTGCTCATGGGTTTGATTCATTGCCAATATACAACGGTGCACCAAATGCTCCAAAATCTGGTTGGCAAACACATTTTATTATAGGAAGACAATTCTAAAAAGCAACACACAATACTTTGTAGTTGTTTTTGGCATGGTTTTTTCAAAAAACAATACAGATGAAAAAAGTATTTATAGTATTTATTCTTTTAAGCAGTATACAAGTTAACCTTGCACAAAGAGGTCAAAACATAGCTTATATAGATATGGATTATATTTTGCAGAATGTACCAGAATATCAAGAAGCAGAAAATAATCTTACAGCAAAAGTTGTTAAGTGGAAAGCCAACTTAAAAAAGTTAGAAAGACACATTGAAACTCTTAAAACAGATTTAGCAAACGAAAAAGCTATTTTAACAAAAGATTTAATTGAAGAAAAAGAAGATGACATTACAATAAAGCAGCAAGAATTAGCTAGACTAGAATCATTGTATTTTGGACCAAATGGCGATATGTTCTTGTACAGAAAAAGACTTGTAAAACCCATACAAGATATGGTCTATAATTCTGTGCAAGAAATTGCTAGAAAAAAAAGATATGACTTTGTTTTTGATAAATCTAGCGATTTAGTAATGCTATTTTCAAATAAAAAACACGATATTAGCGAGCTCGTTTTAAACAGTATTGTTAAGGGTAGAAAAATTCAACAGAAAAAGAATAATACCAAAACAACAACCAATAATGCTGCTAAAAATAAAACAAGTAATCTTAAAAAAAAGAATACACAAAAAAAGGTAGCACAGAAAAAGAAAGTAGAAGCGCAAAAACTAACAAAAAAAATAGAGACACAACAAAAAATAGACTCTATCAGCAAAGTTAAAAAGCAAAAAATTGCAGACAGAAAAAAAGAAATACAAAAAAAGAGAGAAGAAAAATTAAAACAAATAGCAGCTAAAAGAAAACTATTAAAAGAAAAAAAGGATGCTGCAAGAAAAAAAGCTGCCGCTAAAAAGAAAAAAAAGAACGATAACAAATAAGAAAATAAATTAAATTAAAACAAGGAGAAATGAAACAATTTAAAAAGTTACTGTTAATTGCTGTATGTGTTTTTGGTGTAGTTGGTGTTGCAAATGCACAAAAAACAGGACATGTTGATGTAAGAAAAATATTTTTGGAGATGCCAGAAACAAAAAAGATTCCTGGTGATTTAGAAAAAATACAAAAAACTTGGCAAGCAGAAGGAAAAAAGCTATTGCAAGAGTACCAAGACAAGCTTAATAAATACAAAGCTGAAGCTAAATCTCAAACAAAAGAGACCAACGAAAAAAGAGGTAAAGAAATACAAACATTACAGCAAAAATTACAAAACTTTGAACCTACATTAAATGAAGTTTTGTATCAAAAAAAGGCTGAGTTAGAAAAGCCTGTTTATGAAAAAATTCTTAAAGCAACTAAAGATGTAGCCGCTGAAAAAGGAATTGTTTATGTACTAAACATTGCAAACTTAGTAGTTTACGAAAAAGGAAATGACATTACTGACGATGTAATGAAAAAACTAGGATTGAAAAAATAAATTCTAAATACAGCATAAAAAAACCTACTTTTAAAAGTAGGTTTTTTTATTTTTACAAGTAATGAATAGCACACAAAATAATCCTATTGGATTCTTTGATTCTGGTATTGGCGGCACTTCTATCTGGAAAGAAGTATACCAATTATTACCTAATGAACATACCATTTACTTAGCGGATAGTGCCAATGCTCCGTATGGTGAAAAATCGGTAGAAGAAATTATTGAACTTTGTATAAAAAATACTGAACTTTTACTCAATAAAAATTGTAAGCTAATCGTTGTTGCCTGTAATACAGCTACTACAAATGCTATTAAATATTTAAGAGCGAACTACCCTGTTCCGTTTATAGGAATAGAACCCGCAATAAAACCTGCATCCTTACATACAAAAACCAAAAAGGTAGGAATACTTGCCACCAAAGGGACTTTAAATAGCAGCCTTTTTAGCACAACCTCTCACACTATAGATAATTCAGTAGAGCTTATTGAACAAGTTGGCGAGGGTTTGGTAGAACTTATTGAAAGTGGTAAAATAGTCTCTAAAGAAATGACTGACTTGTTAGAGAAATACCTTTCTAAATTACTACAACAGAACATAGATTATTTAGTATTAGGTTGTTCTCACTATCCATATTTAGTGCCGCAAATCAAAAAAATAGTTGGCAATAAGATTTTCATCATAGACTCAGGGCAAGCTGTGGCTAAACAAACAAAAAAAATACTAGAAATAAACAATTTACTCAATTCAAAAAATAGCATTCCAACAACTATTTTTTATTCAAATACCAACACAAGTATATTAAAAAGTGTACTCGGCAACAATCCAAATCTAAGCGTAAAAAAGTTAGATTTTTAAAAACCTAAAAAAGTGATCCATTAATATTTGGACAAGCTGTAGCTCTTCGCTCTTTACAGAAAATATTGACGCCCAATGTAAGCTGATGGTAATTGGCATCAGCAAAAACAATATTTCCTAGTTGTTTGGTATAGGTATAAGAAACCATAAATCGTTGATAGTTTACTCCTACAATTGGTGTTAGGTATTGCAAATTTTCTGTGGCACTTTTATCAAAGGTCCTTCTATAAGATAGTGTTGCCCATAGTTGCGCCTTTTTTAAGTTTTTGTAGGTTTTAAAATTGATATCTGATATCAGATCGCCAGTAGCCTCTCTGTATTGTACCATAATAGATGGCTCAAATTCAATTTTATTTTTATAACTAAAATAATACCCTGTATTAAGAATATAGTTTCTCAAATTTAAAGGCTCTAAGCTATTGTTTAAATTATTTTTTGCAGAAAGTAGTATGTTTTTTACTGTAAAGTATGATGAAAATCCACCTCTGTGATAAGCAACACCTACATCTGCATTAAAGTAGCCTGTACTTTCTATTAATTGTTGCACTGCTCTATCTCCAAAAAAAGTTCTTTGATCAGACTGGTTATGTACCGCAGTAGCAGAAAGTCCAAAAGAGAGTTGTTCAAAGATTCTACCATCTCCTAATTCAACGTGATATGCGTAAGTTGCTTGCAATCCCTTTTGAGAATGGTAACCATTTTTATCATTAAACAACACAAAACCTAGCGCAGCTTTATCAGTAAACTTACTGTGAAAACTCAAGGTCTGTAATTCAGGTGCATCTGGCACACCAATCCATTGCTTTCTACCAGTTAATCGAACCTTACCACAAGTACCAACGCCTGCTGCAGCAGGATGAATTAAATACACATTGTCAGATAAATAATCTGAGTAGATAGGAAATGTTTCTTGAGCTGAAACAGCCCAATAATTCAATACAATTAAAAAAGCGATAAGCAGTCTTTGCAAAAGATTAATTTTTATGATTTTTAGGCTACCAAATATAGATATAATCAATTACAACTCAACACCTATCAAAAAAATATTTACCGTTGCTGTATCCTTTTTTAAAAATTAACATTCTTTGGCAGAAATTAACTGTATCTTGTAACTAACAATCAATCTTAAACTATTGCAAGAATGAAATTCAAAGTACCAATAATCGTTTTGTGTTATCTCCTTATGATGGGATGTAAAGACAACAAAACTTCTGAAAAAACAAAAATTACTACAAATAGTATCAAAATTGACAACACTAGGTTATTACAAAACATTGAAATTTTAGCTAGTGATTCTCTAGAAGGAAGAGGCTTTTCTAAAGCTGGCAACTATAAAGCGCAGCAATTTATTGCTAATCAGTTTAAGCGATTGCAATTGGCAACAGTATTAGATGATGGGTATATACAAAAGTTTCCATATACCTTTAAAGGAAAAAGAAGACAACGTATGTTTCCTGTAAAAGGTAAAAAAAGAGATGCTACAAACGTACCAGACACAACAGTTGTTGGCGGAAATGTAATTGCAAAAATACCTGGAAAAACAGATAAGACCATTGTTATTACTGGTCATTTAGATCACTTAGGGATTCGTAACGGAAAGATATATAACGGAGCCGATGATGATGCTTCTGGTACAGCAGCACTTGTTGAAATTGCTGCTTATTTTAAAGACAAAAAACCAACGCATACTTTAATTATTGCAGCTGTAGATGCTGAAGAAATTGGCTCTTTAGGTGCGAGTTATTTGGTAGACAATTTTCCGTTAGACATAAAAAATGTTGTCTTAAATATAAATATGGATATGATTGCTCACAATGACAATAAAGAGTTATATGCTTGCGGATTGTACCATTATCCACAGTTAAAGGAACCTCTTACAAAAATAGATTCAAAAATTAACTTATTGTTTGGGCATGATAATCCAAATGATAAAACAAAAGACGATTGGACTTTTTCTTCTGACCATAGAATTTTTCATAAAAAGAAAATTCCATTTATTTATTTTGGTGTAGAAGATCATAAAGACTATCATAAACACACAGATACTTTTAACAACATCAATCAAGATTTTTATGTAGAAGCTGTCAAATTAATTATCTGTTCAATTGAAAATTATGATGCTTTTATAAAGTAATTCTTTTCATAACTAAAAACCTTCATAAAATTAGTTATTATCTTTTAATTGATTTTATGTTATTATGTAAAGGACTTATACCTAAAAACACAAAAAACAACAATTGTTATTACCAATTTTATTATTTTGTACTAAACGCTATTTTTAGCGTTGAACAGCATTTTAAAAAAGTTTGTTAAAATAATACAAATCGTTAAAACACTTTTGGGAAGTAATCATAAAAAAAGCCTCACAATTAAGTGAAGCTTCTTCTTTGTAGCGGGGACTGGACTCGAACCAGCGACCTTCGGGTTATGAGCCCGACGAGCTACCTACTGCTCTACCCCGCGATTTGGACTGCAAATATACAACCTTTTTCTTCTTTTTTCCAAACCAAACAGTATTTTTCTTTAAAATACTTTACAACAAACTCATTAACAATAGCCTACCTCTTACACTCATTAAAATAAAAAAACAACCTATCTTTGCTGCATGGTACACAAAGCTGGTTTTGTAAATATTATTGGAAATCCTAATGTAGGAAAATCGACATTAATGAATGCCTTGGTGGGTGAAAAGTTATCTATCATCACCTCTAAAGCACAAACTACTAGGCATAGAATTTTAGGAATAGTAAACGACGAAGACTATCAGGTTATTTTTTCTGACACACCTGGCATTATTAAACCCGCATATCAATTACAAGAATCTATGATGGATTTTGTAAAGTCTGCTTTTGAAGATGCAGATGTATTGATTTATATGGTTGAAATTGGCGAAACAGCTTTAAAAAACGAAGCTTTTTTTAATAAGATTATCAACTCTAATATTCCTGTTATTTTATTACTGAATAAAATTGATATTTCTTCGCAAGCAGAAGTACAAGAAAAACTTGATTATTGGAAAGCAAAAGTACCCAACGCTTCTGTATTTATAATTTCTGCACTAGAAAACTTTAATGTTAAAAATGTCTTTTATAAGATTATAGAAATGCTTCCAGAAGCACCACCCTATTTCCCAAAAGACCAATTAACAGATAAACCTGAACGCTTTTTTGTAAACGAAAAAATACGAGAAAAGATATTGTTACATTACAAAAAAGAAATTCCGTATTCGGTAGAAGTAGAAACCGAAGAATTTTTTGAGCAAGAACATATCATTAAAATTCGTGCAGTAATTATGGTAGAAAGAGACACTCAAAAAGGAATTATTATTGGTCATAAAGGAACTGCGATTAAACGCGTTGGCACAGAAGCCAGAAAAGACTTAGAGTTTTTTTTCGAGAAAAAAGTGTTTTTAGATTTGCATGTAAAAATCAACAAAAACTGGCGGAATGATAAAAAACAATTAAAACGCTTTGGATATAAAGAATAGCAAAAACAATTCGTAATTTACTCTAAAATACGTTCCATAACTTTGTGCAGCTCATCCATTTGTGCATGCCCAGTGCTTTTGCCTATTCTTCCAAAAACATATAAAACCACCCAAAGTATTGGCAAAAAAATGGTCATTATTAATGCAAAGACAATACTTTCGTCTAGGCTCCATTTTACATAGAGCATTGTTGCAAATACCATAAACGCAATTGCTGCTGCAAAATGTACAAACATAAACAATGTCCAAACTTGCGGTTTTGGTCCAAACAGCCCTTTTAACAAGCAATTCTGTTCATCTATTTTCTCAACTTCTAAATTAAGTTGAGGCGACCAAAAATGCTCTTTTTCTTTAGGCACATCAATCACAATATGTCCGTCTACAAATTTGCTAGGATACCTCTTTTCGTGCTCTAAAGCCTCTTTAAATTTTTGAATAACAGTTTGATGATTTTCTTGCAACTCTATTCTAAATCTTGGTCTTAAATGTATGGGGTTATTTATTTCTTCTTTCATGCAACTAATCTGCTTTGTACATTAATTTCATTGTTATGGATGCAGTTTTTAATTTAGAGGAAGTATTAAAAGTTCCACCCCAAGAATATTCTTCTTTTGAATTCTGTCCTGTAATTTGAAAAATCCCCATTTTAGCAGAAATTAAATCTCCCAACTTTCCACCAGAATTAGTAGCAATATTATCTGCTCTTAATTTTGCATCAGAAGTTGCTTTTGCAATCATTTCTAATTTTAAATCTGCTAATTTTGTGTAATAGTATCTTGGTGGCTGTGAGTAAAATTCTATTCCTTTATTCAATAACTCGGTAATTTCTCTCGAGATTTTCTCTACTTTTTCTACCTCTTTAGAATCTACTTTTATAGACTGAGTTAATCTGTATCCTAAAAATTGTTCTCCAATATATTTCCCTTCTTTATTATATGTAGCTTTGGTATTTTTTCTACTAGAAACTGCTTTAAAAACCAACTCTTCTTTTTTAATTCCTTTAGAAAGTAAATAATCAGAAATTACCTTTTTTGCCTTTTCTAAATTTGCATAAGCAAGCTTTAAACTTGTGTTTTCGCTAGAAAAAGAACCTTCCCAAACAATTAAATCGGATGTAAAATCTGCATTTCCCAAACCAGTTACAGCAATAATTCCGTCAGAACTATTTCTGTTAATTATGGCATTACCAAGTAAATACGCAGCCACAATAATGGCAAACGAAAAAACAAGTGCTGTAAAATTAGTTTTCATATCTATTAAATTTATAACTCTCTAAAAATAAATAAATTTCGTTCTCTAATTAGTATCTTTGCAAAAATTTTTCGAAATGAATAATAGTATTGTAGCCATTGTTGGAAGACCAAATGTAGGAAAATCTACTTTGTTTAATCGTTTAATACAGCGAAGAGAAGCAATTGTAGATTCTGTAAGTGGTGTTACAAGAGACAGACATTATGGAAAATCTGATTGGAACGGAAAAGAATTTTCTGTAATTGATACCGGTGGATATGCTATTGGCTCTGACGACATTTTTGAAGATGAAATAAGAAAACAAGTAGCGCTCGCTTTAGAAGAAGCAGATATTATTTTGTTTGTAGTTGATGTTGAGCAAGGAATTACCCCAATGGATGCTGAAGTAGCAAAACTATTGCGCAAGGTAAAAAAACCATTATTTATTGCAGTTAACAAAGTAGATAATGCCATGCGTGCTGCAGATGCTGTAGAATTTTACAACTTAGGGTTGGGCGATTATCATACCATTTCTTCTATTAACGGAAGCGGAACAGGAGAGTTATTGGATGCATTGACAGAGAAAATGCCAGCGCCTGAAGAAGTAGATTTAGAAAAAGAAGCCTTACCTAGATTTGCTGTCGTTGGGAGACCCAACGCAGGTAAATCCTCTTTTATCAATGCTTTAATTGGAGAAGAAAGAAATATTGTTACCAATATTGCTGGTACCACAAGAGATTCTATCGATACAAAATACAATCGTTTTGGATTTGACTTTAACTTAGTTGATACCGCCGGAATCAGAAAAAAATCGAAAGTAAAAGAAGATTTAGAATTCTATTCTGTAATGCGTGCCGTAAGAACCATTGAATATTCTGATGTAATTATTTTAATGGTAGACGCCACTCGTGGTTTTGAAGGACAAGATCAAAACATCTTTTGGTTAGCAGAGAAAAATAAAAAGGGAGTTGTTATTTTGATTAACAAGTGGGATTTGGTTGAAAAAGAAACCAATACCATGCGCGATTACGAAGCTGCAGTTAGAAAACAAATTGCTCCGTTTACAGATGTTCCAATAATTTTTGTTTCTGTTTTAACCAAACAACGAATTTTTAAAGCTATAGAAACCGCTGTAGAAGTTTTTAACAACAGAAAAAACAGGATTCCTACCAGCAAATTAAACGATACTATGCTAGAGATTATCAAGAATAATCCGCCGCCTGCTATCAAAGGAAAATTTGTGAAAATTAAATATTGTATGCAGCTGCCAACCCCAACGCCGCAATTTGCTTTTTTCGCAAATTTACCACAGTACGTAAAAGACCCTTACAGACGCTATATTGAAAATCAGTTGCGTGAACACTACAATTTTAGCGGTGTACCACTTACCATTTACTTTAGACAGAAATAAATTTTATTTTAAAACTTTTTATTTACAGGCACAGTTTTTGAGACAAAACAGTTTTTTTATCGTCTTTATGATAACAAGAATTTAACAGCTCACTACAAAAAAATGTTAATTCAAGACATTGCATTTTTTTAAAGTATTAGGCACAACTATTTTCGCACTTCATAAATTATGAAACTAATTCAAATCTCAAAAAACACTATGAAAAAAATCTTATTTGTATTCACCATCTTTATTGCAACAAATTTGTATTCGCAATCTGTTTCATTTAAAATCACAGGAACAGTTAAAAATGAAAAAGAAAAAACACCCTTAGAAGCAGCCACCATTCACTTAGAAAAAGTAAAAGACAGTAGCGTTGTTACGTATACGATTACGAATGACAAAGGAAATTTTTCTCTAGAAGGAAAGTCTTTTGAAAAAGAATTACGACTGTACATTTCGTTTATTGGCTACAAGTCTTTTACAAAAAAAATAACGGTAAATAACAAAACGATAGACTTAAAAACGATCTATTTAAAACTAGAAGATAATGTTTTAGATGAAGTAGTTATCAAATCTAGAGCACCTATCACTATTAAAAAAGACACTTTAGAATTTAATGTAAAATCTTTTAAAACAAAGAAAAATGCTTCGGTAGAAGATTTACTAAAAAAACTACCCGGAGTTGAAGTAGATGAGGAAGGAAAAATTACCATAAACGGAAAGCCTGTTAATAAAATTTTAGTAAACGGAAAACCCTTTTTTGGAAATGACCCAACTATTGTAACCAAAAACTTAACCAAAGATATTATAGAGAAAGTTCAGGTAACAGATACTAAAACAAAATCTGAAGCCTTTACTGGTCAAAAAGGCGATAAGAACAACAAAACCATTAACTTAACCATAAAAAAAGAAAACAACAAAGGTTGGTTTGGTAGGGTTGCTGCCGGTGCGGGTACTGGCAAACACTACGAATATGCGGCCATTGTAAACAGGTTTAATAACAACAGACGTTTTAGTGTCCTTGCTGGCGGAAACAACATCAATTCACCTGGGTTTAGTTTTGGCGAAATTCAAAAAATGTTTGGTAATGCCAGCGAAATTTCTATTAGTAGTGGTGGTGCATTTACTATTGATGGTAGGTCCTTTGGAGGCAATCAAGGAATTGTAAAATCTAGAAATACTGGTGTAACTTACGCCGATGCAATTGGTAAAAAAATTGATATTAACGGAGATTATTTTCATTCTGGAAGTACCTCTGATAACAAATCAACTAGAAGCAGAGAAAATATTTTACCTACTGGAAACTATTTTTCTAATGTTGCTACAACATCTAATAACGACAATAATAATCATACCATAAATACTGAGTTCGATGTTAAAATTGATTCTACTTTGTTACTAAACATTAGTCCAACTTTTGTATTCAACAACAGAGAAAGTGCTTCTACCAGACTAGAAGAAACACTTGATAAAAACAGGGCGTTAACAAATAAATCGAACAGCGCCAACACATCTAAATCTTCTGCAAAAAACTTTAGAAATAACCTTACGTTGACAAAAAAAATCGGGAAAGATGGTGGGTTTTTAAAGTTTAGAGTCAATAACCAAGTAGATCAATCTGATTCTGACAGCTACAATCGTTCTAAAATAGAAATTATAAATTCAACTACAGAAGACAGAAATCAGCAAATTAAAGGAAATACTGATTTTACAAAATTTCAGACTACTTTTTCTTATAGACAACCATTAATTGCAAAAAAACTCTTTTTAAATTTTGATTACACCTATCAAGATGATGAAAGAGAAAGTATAAAGAGCACATTTGATTTTAACAATACCACCAATCAGTTTTCTGATTTTAACACACTTTTAAGTACAGATTTTAAATACAATAGCATTCGAAAAACACCTGCTTTAGGGCTGACTTACAGGCAAAAGAAATGGTCTGCAAGCTTTAAAACAGGATATGTTTTTAGAACCATTGAAGGAGAAGACAGGTTGCGTCCTAACCTAAACTTACAAAGAAATTTTGAAGCCGTAGAACTCAGCGGAAACTTTAATTATAGTTTTGACTCTAAAGCTTCTATGTATATGGGGTACTACCTAAACAATAGTGTACCATCTATCAATCAACTACAGCCATTTACAGATGAAACAAATCCGTTAAATATTGTTACGGGGAATCCAAATTTAAAACCAACAGACAATCATAGTCTGTATGTAGGTTACAATAAATTCAACTTTCAAAAGAAAACAGGTTTTTTTGCTTATCTAAATGCTAGTACTGTTATAAATCAAGTAGCTACCAATAGCACCATAAATCCAACAACTTTAGTTACAAACACAACCTACGAAAACATTAATGGTAACTATGGTATTAACCTAAGTGGTAATTACAATAAAAGCTTTAAACTAGATACCGTAAAGTCTATTAGACTACGTTTGGGAGCCTATGGTAGTCTTAGAAAAAACACCAACTTTTTTAATGGACAAAAATACAGTTCTAACACGAACTCTATTTCTCCAAATATAGGGCTGACCTTTAACTGGAAAGGGATGTTTGAAATTTACCCGAGATACACCATCTCTTTTTCTGAAACAAAATTCAATATTTCTAGCTTCAACACGCAACAATTTATAAGACACGGTTTAAGAATAAGAACCAAAACATTGAACTCTAAAAGATTTGAATGGAGTAATGATATTAGATATAGCTACAACCCAAACATTTCAGCCGGATTTAATAAAAGTGCTTGGTTTTGGAATGCTACTATAGATTACTCTATCTTTAATGATAAAGGAACTATAAGTTTAAAAGCATACGATTTGTTAAACCAAAATACCAATGTTCGAAGAATTACCAATTCTAACTATATAGAAGATTCTCAAAGTACTGTACTTCAGCAATACTTTATGCTAAGTTTTAGCTGGAAATTTAATAGTCTTGGAAAAAAAGGAGAAACTAGAAGTATGCAATTCTTTGAATTGTAACAAGTACATTCAAACAAATAAAGTCTTTTTTGAACTTTTAACATTTGATTAATAGTTACAATGAAAGACTTTTTGTTTTTTCGTTAAAAATTGTGGGTTTGTCATTTATAAAAAAAACTTATTTATTACTTCTTTTCTTTTGTTCTATCTCTATTTACTCTCAAAAAAATAAATTTAGTGTAAAAGGTGTTGTTTTTGATAAAAAAGAAAAAACTGCTTTAAATTCTGCAACAGTTTATTTTCAAGAAATAAAAGATAGCACTGTTGTCTCTTATACAACAACTGATGAAAAAGGAGCATTTAGTTTAGAAGGAAAATCAAAGAACAAACAAATTTTGATGTTTGTCTCTTTTCTTGGTTATAAAAAATATACTAAAAAAATAACTACATCAAAAAAAACCATAAAACTAGATACAATATTTCTATCAAATGATGAAAATATATTAGATGAAGTGGTTATAAAGTCAAGACCACCAATTACCATAAAAAAAGACACAGTTGAATTTAATCCTAGATCATTTAAAACCAAAAAAGATGCAACATTAGAGGATTTTCTTAAAAAACTACCTGGAGTTGAAGTTGATAAAGATGGTAAGATTACTATAAAGGGTATTCCGGTTGATAAGATACTAGTAAACGGAAAGCCTTTTTTTGGAAACGATTCTAAGATTGCTCTAGAAAATTTAACAAAAGACATCATTGATAAAATTCAAGTTACAGATACCAAAACAAAATCAGAAGCTTTTACGGGAGAGGTTGGAGAAAAAACAAATAAAACTATAAATATATCCATCAAAAAAGAATACAACAGAGGAGCTTTTGGTAGAATTGTAGCAGGAACCGGGACACAGAATAGAAATACTATGTATGCTTCTGTAAACTTTTTTAACAATAATAAAACCATGAATGTTTATGCTGGAGGCAATAATGCTACTCAAAAGCCTCTAAGTAATGGTTTAAAAAACACCTCTAGCGGGAAATATATTAGAACTAATTTTTCTACAAAATTGTACAAGAAAAATAATTTAAACAGCAATTATTCTTACAACAATTACAGTTCAGAAAATGGAAACATTATTGATAGAGAGAATATTATCCCTGATTTTCATTATTTTTCTAATATAGTTACAAGTTCAAAAAACGAGAGTAATAATCACCGATTTAATATTGATAACGACATTAAGGTTTCTAAAAACCTTTTTATACAAATTAATCCTAGGTTTAACTTCAGCGATTCTAACTCTTTTTCTATGAGAGATGAAAAATCTACAAATGATGCTAAAGAACTCATCAACTCGTCAAATGCTACAAATTCATCTTCTTCAACAAGTCAAAACTTTAGCAATAATTTTAATATTACACAGAAATTTGGGAAAAATGGTAGTTTCTTAAAACTAAGAATTAACAGTAGTTTTAGCAGAAATAAAGTGGACAATTACACTCTTTCTGAAACAAACATATTTGGATCAAATCCATCTGTATTAATTAGAAATCAAGAATCTAACAGTTTAAGTGAAAATAATTCGTTTAATACACATCTTAATTATCGATTGCCATTAATAGCAAAAGAACTCTTTTTAAACTTTAGGTATTCTTCTGCAAACAACAATAACAAAAGAGTCAGAAACACTTATGATTTTGACACTGCTACACAAGAGTACAATCAATTTAACTTAGATCAAAGTAATGCTTCAAACTCTTTTAACAGAAGTAATACTGTAAATGTTTACATGACCTACAGAAAGAAAAAATGGTTCACAAGTTTGGGCTCAAGTTATATTGTAAATTCTCAAAAGAACATCGATAATTTAAGAAGTCATTTAAACATTCAAAAAGATTTTAAAACGATTGATTTTAACTCAAGAATTCGGTACAGCCCAAAGAGAAACACAAACGCATCTATTCGGTACAGTTTAAGAAATAGAAATCCATCTTTAACACAATTAAATCCGTTTAGAGACATCTCTAATCCATTAAATATCATTACAGGAAACCCTAATTTAAAAACTGCAAAAAACCACAGAGTTAGTGCTAGCTACAATACTTTTAACTCTAAAAAGAAATTAGGTTTTTACAGCAGTATTAATGCTAGCTTTCAAGACAACAAGGTAGTTTCTAAAACTATCATACAAAACAATTTTGTAAGAAACACCTCTTACACAAATGTCAATGGTAACTACAACATTGGCTTTTATACAGATGTTAGCAAAAGATTTAAGTTCGAGAATTCTCAAGACTTACGATTAAACCTAAGTTTCTCTACAAACTTTAATAATTCTGTAAACTACAGTAATGACATTTTGTACAACTCAAAAAACACCTCTTTAAATCCCAGCTTACGATTAAGCTATTCTTGGAAAGACTTTTTTGAGATTACCCCTAGATATAGAATATCTATTACTAAAACCAAGTTTAATCTAGAAAAA
The DNA here is from genome assembly GCA_013373385.1 of Flavobacteriaceae bacterium. Lineage (GTDB taxonomy): Bacteria > Bacteroidota > Bacteroidia > Flavobacteriales > Flavobacteriaceae > Polaribacter. The sequence goes on along the minus strand of JABXHX010000048.1, from coordinate 12,093 downwards.
TTTACAGATAAAGATTTTATAAATCACACTTTGCAAATAAGAACAAGAACAAACTTTCCTAAACGCTTAGAATGGAACAACACCGTTAATTACAGATACAATTCTGCAATTACTGAAGGATTTCCTAAAAGTACTTGGACATGGGATGCTAGAATCTCTTATTCTGTATTTAAAAAAAGAGGCCTATTTTCTTTACTAGCTAGTGATATCTTAAATCAAAATAACAATGTAAACAGGGTTGCAACCGATAATTTTATACAGTATTCACAAAGAGCCGTAAACAATCAAAATATTATGTTGAGTTTTCGTTGGAAATTCAACACCAAAAAACGAAAGTGATTACCAGCTACCCCCAGCTCCACCTCCACTAAAACCTCCGCCGCCAAAGCCGCCGCCAAAGCCGCCAGATGAACCTCCAAAAGAACCGCCACTTCCTCCAAAGCCTCTACCTGCATTGCTTAAAATAATAGCATCTAATAAAGAGAAATTACTTCTACGTCTACCACCTCTTCCTCCTCGATTATTTCTGTTTGATAGGATGATAAATAAAACAATAAAAAAGAGAATTGGAAATAACCTAAAAATTCCTGTGCCACTTCCTTTTTTATTCTTTCTTGCACCTTTATAGGATCCATTCAACACTTCAAAAATCGCATCTGAACCTTTATCTAAACCCTTGTAATAGTTATTCTTCTTAAATTCTGGTATAATAATTTCTCGTGTCAACTCACCTGTTACACCAGCTGTTAATAAATGCTCTACTCCATATCCAGGTGAAATCCATATTTTTCTATCGTCTTTTGCTAACAAAATAAAAACACCATTATCTTCTTTCTTTTGACCTACACCCCATTTATGCCCCCATCTTGGAGCTAAAACTCCAATACTCTCACCATTAGTTGAATTAATAATTGCAACTACAATTTGAGTTGAAGTAGAATCAGAATATCTAACAAGTTTTCTTTCTAAAGTTTTCTTTTGATTAGCTGAAAGCAATTCAATATAATCATAAACACTTGTTTGCTTTTTTGGTTTATCAGGAATGTTATATTGCCCTATTACAGATTGTACTAAAAACAATCCAATAAAAAGTAAATACAGTGGAATCTTTTTCATGCGCATGCTATCCTTTAGAAATTTCGTTCGACAATTCGTCTGTATCATCTGCTTGATACGGAAAATACTTTTTTAATTGCTCTCCTGCATTTAAAATTCCTGCTATAATTCCGTCTTTAAAGTTTCCTTCTTTAAAATATGTAGCAATCGTGTCTCGTGTACAATCCCAAAAATCATCTGCAACAACATCGTCGATTCCCTTATCTCCACAAATCACAAACTTATGATCTTCTGTCGCAATATAAAGCAACACACCATTTCGCTGTTGCGTATTATACATTTTTAATCCTTCAAATACTTCTAATGCTCTTTGATAAGTCTCTTTTTTTGACGAGGCTTCAATATGTACTCTTATTTCTCCAGAAGTATTGAGCTCTGCTTTTTTTATAGCTTCTATTATGGCTAACTCATCTTGCTCAGATAAAAACTCTTTGACTGTTGACATTATTTTTTCTTATTAAAATCAAAATTGACATCAACAGGTTTTTCTGCACCTTTAACTGCCTCAAAGTATGGTTTTTCTTCAAATCCAAACCATTTAGCAAAAATTAGATTTGGAAAAGTTTTTATATGATTATTATATGGCTTAATAGCTTCATTAAACCTTGTTCTTGCTGTTAAGACTTGATTTTCTGTACTAGCCAATTCGTCTTGTAATTTCAAGAAATTCTGATTTGCTTTTAAGTCTGGGTATCTTTCTACTGCAACCAACAATTTACTTAATGCAGAATTTAAACCTCCTTGGGCGTTGTTAAATGCAACTAATTGTTGAGGTGTAGCATTAGAAATATCAATATTTACTGAAGTTGCTTTTGCTCTTGCATTAATTACTTCTGTTAAAGTTGCTTTTTCAAAATCTGCTGCTCCTTGTACTGTTTTTACTAGATTTCCTATTAAATCGTTTCTACGTTGATACGTAGTTTCAACATTTCCCCACGATTGACTTATTTCTTCATTTAATTTTACAGCCGTATTATTAAACCCTACAACCATTCTATATCCTGCAAAAACAAGTATTACAATTATTATAAGTGGCAACCATTTTTTCATAATTCTATTTCTTTAAATTTATAATTGATTTTTTATATTGATTAGCTCAGCTTTTACAGCTTCTAACCTACTTATTATTTCGTGATTATTTATTGTTTCTTCTGGATTCTTTTTCAATTTTTGCTTTGCACCATCTAATGTAAAGCCACGTTCTTTAACTAAATTGTAAATCAACTTAAAATTGGCAACATCTTCTTGCGTAAACAGTCTATTCCCTTTAGCATTTTTTTTAGGTTGAATCACATCAAACTCCTTTTCCCAAAAACGAATTAACGAAGTGTTTACATCAAATGCCTTTGCAACTTCTCCGATTCTGTAATATCGCTTTTCTGGTAAGTCTATATACATTAATCTAAAGATTGATTTTCTTGTGAAGCCAACACCAACATACGGTCGTACTCTTCTGGAGTTAAATCGTTAAAGTAGTAATACACCGGATTTACCTTTCGATTGTTTTTTGTAACCTCGTAATGCAAATGTGGTGCGGTAGATGTACCTGATGTACCTACATAACCAATTAAATCTCCTCGCTTTACCTTTTGATTTCTACGAACCACAAACTTATCTAAATGTGCATAAAATGTGGTGTATCCAAAGCCGTGATTAATTTTTACTTGGTTTCCATAACCTCTTCTTGAGCGTTTTGCTTTTTCTACCACTCCGTTTCCAGTTGCATAAACAGGTGTTCCTTTAGGTGCAGAAAAATCCATTCCCCAATGAAACTTTCTTGTTTTATAAATTGGATGAATTCTATACCCATAGCCAGATGCCATTCGCTTTAAGTTTTTATTTGCCACAGGTTGAATTGCAGGAATAGACGCCAGCATTTCTTCTTTGTTTTTTGCCAGCTCCACAATTTCGTCTAATGATTTTGACTGCACTACCATTTGTTTAGACAGCACATCTAAATCTTTTGTAATCTTTTTAATTACGGTTGAGTTTTCAAAACCATCTAAATAATTGTATCTATTTACTCCACCAAAACCTGCTTTACGCTTTTCTTCTGGAATTGGATTGGCTTCAAAATACACCCTATAAATGGCATTGTCTCTTTCTTGAAGTTCGTTCAACACTTTACTGCTTTCTTCAATACGCTTACTCAACAAATCATAATGCAATTTTAAATTGTCTAACTCTCTTTTCTGCGCTCTCTCATTCGGAGACATTAAAAACTGACTAAAGCCTATAAACCCAAAAAAAGCAACTAAAATTATTGCAACCAAAACAATACTAACTCTAGCGTATATACTTTTTTTACTTCGCTCAATCTTTCTATAGGATAGCGTATCTGCGTCGTAATAATATTTTACCTTTGCCATAATTTGAAATGTACTATTTTTGTGATCTCTTAACCTTTTTTAAGGTTAAAGAAAAACAAATTTACAAAATGTTTTAGAACTACCTTTTTATCAAATTTAATTTAAAGGTTCATTAACATATCAAAAAACTATTTTGTAGTCGCGTAACATTGGTAGTCAAATTCCTTAAAATGTTACAAATAAATTATTGTTACAAATTATTATAGATGAAATCGCAAGACATAAGAGCTACTTTTTTAAACTTTTTTAAAGAAAAACAGCATGATATTGTGCCTTCTGCACCTATGGTGCTAAAAAACGATCCTACGTTAATGTTTACCAATTCTGGGATGGCACCATTTAAAGAATTTTTCTTAGGTAATGGCACGCCAAAAAATAGCAGAATCGCCGATTCTCAAAAATGCTTACGTGTTTCTGGAAAACATAACGATTTAGAAGAAGTTGGTTACGATACCTACCATCATACTATGTTTGAGATGTTGGGGAACTGGAGTTTTGGTGATTATTTTAAAAAAGAAGCCATTGCTTGGGCTTGGGAGTTATTAACAGAGGTATATAAAATTCCGAAAGACATTTTATATGTAACTGTTTTTGAAGGGAGTGATGATGCAGACAACTTATCTTTAGACCAAGAAGCTTACGATTATTGGAAGGAGATTATCCCTGAAGATCGCATCTTAATGGGTAACAAGAAAGATAATTTTTGGGAAATGGGCGAGCAAGGCCCTTGTGGCCCTTGTTCTGAAATTCATGTTGATATTAGATCTGAAGAAGAAAAGGCTAAAATTAATGGAAAATCATTGGTGAATGAAGACCATCCGCAAGTAGTAGAAATCTGGAACTTGGTTTTTATGCAATACAACCGTAAAGCAAACGGAACATTAGAAGATTTACCTTCTAAACATATTGATACAGGAATGGGTTTTGAGCGTTTGTGTATGGTGTTACAAAACGTAACTTCTAACTACGATACCGATGTTTTTACACCTTTAATTAGAGAAATAGCAACTATTACTAATGCAAGCTATGGCAAAGACGAAAAAACAGATATTGCTATTCGAGTAATTGTTGATCATGTTAGAGCTGTTGCTTTTTCAATTGCTGATGGGCAGCTGCCTAGTAACACAGGTGCGGGTTATGTAATTCGCAGAATTTTACGTAGAGCCATTCGTTATGGATTTACTTTCTTAAACCAAAAAGAACCCTTTATTTATAAATTGGCAGATGCTTTAAGTCAGCAAATGGGTGGAGCTTTTCCAGAGATTAAAAATCAATCAAATCTAGTGCATAATGTTATCAAAGAAGAAGAACATTCTTTTTTAAGAACCTTAGACCAAGGGTTGTTGTTATTAGATAAAGTTATTGAAAACACAAACGATACCACAATCTCTGGAGCAAAGGCATTTGAGTTATACGACACCTATGGTTTTCCGTTAGATTTAACACAGTTAATTGCTAGAGAAAAAGGATTTACTGTCGATGAAAACGAGTTCAACACAGAAATGGCAAAACAGAAAGAACGTTCTCGTGCTGCTTCTGCTTCTGAAACAAGTGATTGGACTGTTTTAAAAACTGATGAATCTGCCGGATTTATTGGATATGACACTATTGCTGCCCCTGTACACATTACTAGATACAGAAAGGTAACTACAAAAAAAGAGGGTGATGTCTATCAGTTGGCTTTTAATCAAACTCCTTTTTACCCAGAAGGTGGCGGACAAGTTGGTGACAAAGGCTATTTAGAAGACAAACATGGTGATGTAATCTATATTATCGACACTAAAAAAGAGAATAATGTTATCATTCACTTTACCAAAACCTTACCAAAACACATCAATGAAACACTTAATGCTGTGGTTGCTAAAGAAGCAAGACAATTGGCTGCTAGTAACCATACAGCAACACATTTGTTGCATCAAGCTTTGCGTACTATTTTAGGGACGCATGTAGAGCAGAAAGGTTCGTTGGTAAATCCTAAGTATTTGCGTTTTGACTTTTCTCATTTTTCTAAAGTAAATACAGAGCAGCTTCAAGAAATTGAAGATTTTGTAAATGCGCGTATCCGCGAAAGTTTGCCTTTACAAGAACACAGAAACATACCAATGCAACAAGCAATTGACGATGGTGCTATGGCGTTGTTTGGTGAGAAATATGGCGATACGGTAAGAACTATTCGCTTTGGAAAATCAATGGAATTGTGTGGCGGTATACACGTACAAAACACCAGTGATATTTGGCACTTTAAAATTAAATCTGAAGGTGCAGTTGCAGCAGGAATTAGAAGAATTGAAGCAATTACAAATCAGGCTGTAGGCAGTTATTTTGAAGCTATAGATAACGATTATAATCATATCAAACAGCTATTAAAAAACCCGAAAGAACCTGTAAAAGCAATACAAAGTCTACAAGAAGAAAATACCGCATTAAAAAAAGAAATTGAACAACTATTAAAAGATAAAGCCAAAAATTTAAGTGGCGATATCAAAAATCAATTACAAGAAATAAACGGTGTTCAGTTTTTAGCCACTAAGGTAGACTTAGATGCGGGTGCTATTAAAAACCTAGCATTTGAAATTGGACAAGAACATCAAAATTTATTTTTACTGTTTGGCGCAGAAAACAATGGCAAAGCAGTATTAACTTGCTACATCTCTAAAGAGTTAGTTGCAAACAACAATTTAGATGCTGGGACTATTGTTAGAGAATTAGGAAAATATATTCAAGGTGGTGGTGGTGGTCAGCCATTTTTTGCTACTGCAGGTGGTAAAAACCCAGATGGCATTCAGGCTGCCTTAGACAAGGCTAAAGCGTATATTAGTTAAAAAATTTAAAATCAAAATATTTATAGGCTCAAGGTTTTCGCTTTGAGCCTTTTTGTTTTTATATTTATACTTTGATATTCTTTTTATGAAACTCCAAACTCAGATTACACTTCAAAAAGAAAAATATAATCCAATCGATTATACATCTAACCTTTTACTTTTAGGCTCTTGTTTTTCAAATAATATTGGAAACAAACTAGCCTATTATAAATTTCAATCAAGTCAAAATCCATTCGGCATATTATTTCACCCTAAGGCTATTGAAACCTGCATTACAAACGCAATCAACAAAAAAGAATATACAGCAGCTGCTGTTTTTTATTTGAATGAGCGTTGGCACTGCTTTGACGCTCATTCTGATTTGAGTGCTATTGACAAAAACAAACTACTTGCTAATTTAAATTCTGCTAGTAATTTAACTTTTCAACAATTACACAGCTCAACACACATAATTATTACTTTAGGGACAGCATGGATTTACAAATTTATAGAAACTGATGCCATTGTTACCAATTGCCATAAAGTGCAGCAAAAAAAGTTTTTAAAAGAGTTGATGTCTGTTGATGAAATTACCGAAAGTTTGGAAAAAATTATTTCGCTAATAAGACTAGTTAATAAAAAAACATCGATTGTATTTACAATTTCTCCAGTACGTCATTTAAAAGATGGTTTTATAGAAAATCAGCAAAGCAAAGCGCATTTAATTACGGCGATTCATCAAATTGTTGAGCCAAGAAAAAACAGTTATTATTTTCCTAGTTATGAAATTATGATGGATGAACTGCGTGATTATCGTTTTTATGCAGAAGACATGATACATCCAAACAGCACTGCAATTGATTATATCTGGAGTAAATTTTCTGAAGCTTGGATTTCGGAAGCTGCAACAAAAACAATGCAAGAAGTAGCAAGCATTCAAAACGGATTGACACACAGACCATTCAACCCAAACTCAGTACAACATCAACAGTTTTTAGACAAACTAAACCAAAAAATAGAGCTGCTTAAAAAAGAACACCCTTCAATACAATTTTAACTCGCTTAACAACAAACATCCTGTTTTGTAGTAAATACGTAAAATAACGTATTGATTTATACAACTAGGTTTTAGATTTTTGAATGGTTTAATTACTAAACCAAATCTTATGAAATCGATTGTTAAAATTTTATTATTCTTTATTTTTACTCCAATTATTTTATCTTGTTCTGGCTACGGAAAAAAATTAGAATTTAACAATACAGAAGTGTATTACACCAAAGAAGTTTTCAAAGAAGAAGCACAGAAATTAGGTAAGTTTTTAGTGAGATCTGAATTTGCAGACGGGAAAGAAAAATCTGTTCAGCTTACAAAAAACAAAGAAACCAATCATTATATATTTAGAATGGTTACAAATCCTGAGGCTGCTAAAAACAAAGCTTATGAGATTTTATTTAAAGCAGTTGCGATTCAAATTTCTGACTCTGTTTTTAATAAAGCTCCGGTAGACTTCCACGTGTGTAACAACACTTTTAAAACGCTTAAAGAATTACCGTTTAAAACCACTACCAATGACAACTGAATTACAAGCGCATTGGAAGTATTCTGAAAAAGAATGGAACTCCTTCGTTACTATAGAAAAGGCTAATAAAAAAGAAGATAATATCTACTTTGGTATTGGTATTGTAATTCTTGGAACCCTAGGTTTAATGCTATTTAGAAGCACAAGTATACTTGTTGGTTTGGCATTTTCTGTTCCGTTCGCTATTTTAATTCCGTTTTTACGGATGAAAATTAGTTATGGCCATTTAAAAAAAGGTATTAAAAATCCTGAAGTAAAAATTTATTTTGACAAACTATTAATTAACAGACATACTATTGAGTTACAAGGGAAACACAAGCGAGTTAAGAGCATGAAAATTATTGAATCAAAAAACAAGATACAACTCCTTGAATTTAATGTGCAATGGCTTACGAGAAAAGGGCCAACAAATGATGAGTTTAGAATTCCTATTCCAAAAGGCAAGATTAATGAAGCAAATTATTTAGTATCGCTATTGTAAGTTCCTCTTTGTTTTAGAAAAATACGGCATCTGTCGTATTTTTTTTTGATTGTAAACTACGCAATTTTGAAGAAATACATTTAAAATAAAAAATTATGAAAATTATTAGCAAAACATCACTTATCCTTTTTGTTACACTAACAATTGTTTCTTGTTCAAAAAGTAACTCTGACGAAACTACTCTTGGAAACTGTGCAACAGTATGTACATATACAATTGCTTCGGGAGAAAAAGCTGCAACTGTTCCTAATTCTCTAGATGGAACTTATGAATTAACGTATCACTCTGCACAAGCGGGCTCTCCTTACACAAATGGAACCAAGGCTAAGTTTACAATTTCTAACAACACTTTAACCGTAGAAATTGAAGGTAAAGACTGTATCACAATTAAAAATCCTGTCTTAATTGGCTCTAACAATTATAAATTTAAAGATAGTTGTAGAGACAATATTGCTTTTAATGTATCTCCAAACAACAACGGAGATTTTAACGAAATAAATGTAGAACCATTAGGTACTGGATGGTTCGGACAATTTTCAAAATAATTAACAATTGTTTTTAGGGGTAAAAGATGGCTGGTAATCACTAGTAAAAGCTAGCCATCTCCTTAAAAAACAAATAATTATATTTATAAAAAAATTAACAACCACAAAACAATTAACCTTAAAAACAACTATTATGAAAAAATTACTTTTACTTGTCTTTGGTGTAACCGCTCTATCTTTTAGCAGTTATGCTCAAGCAGACCAATACAATTTAAAGTCGCAAAACTTACATAAAAGAGTCGTAAAAACCATTGAGCATGGCTATACGTATCACGAAAAAAGTGGTGGGTTTGTTAAAAGTTCTGTCACCATAAATTCGTATAATGATGATGGAAATCTTACTCAAAAATACTATGTATACAATAGCACCTATAGTGGCAGCACAACAACAACAGAAACCATGTATCATTACAATTCTGACAATCAGTTAACAAGAACTGAAGACATTAGTGCCAAAAAAGGAAGCTATTCTTTTCATTATGAGTTTACTTACGATAATAAAGGACGACTCACAAAAAAAGAAAGTGTTTATAAAAGTGGTACACGTTACGTGTACAATTATTTCTACGATAATAAAGGCAGGCTAATAAGAGAAGAATACCTAGGTTCTAATGGTAATGTAAGTTCTAGAAGTACCTACACTTACAGTGGAAGAAAAAAGACCAAAGTGTATAAAAGCTATGATAAAAATGGCAATGTTTCTGCTACTTATACTTCGTATTATAAAAATGACCAATTGATACGATTTGTTACGCAATCTAAATATAGCAATAGTGATTCTACTTATCGGTATGATAGAAATGACAATATGATTGCTACCGAATATAAAAACAAATCTAACTCAAGTACTACCTACCATTACGAGTACGACAATAGAGATAATTGGGTTAAAAAGTATCATAAATCTTCTGGAAAATACCATTATTTTTATTTTAGAGAAATTATATTTAACAACGGAAAAACTACTGGCAGCACAAATTTTGACAGAAATTTTATAAACAAGCATGGTAATTTTGCGAATGTAAGTGTTGTAAATATAGTTCCAACAAAAAATACTACCACAAATAACACTACTACAAACAACAACACAACAACCACTACGTATTCTAATTCTGATATGCCAGTTTTTAGACAAAAAAACTACATATTTAATTATGTAAACCTTAATAAAAAAGTTAACAGGTTAAATGGCGAAGCCTCTATTATTGTTAAAGATAATGATAGAATGTCTAAAAATGCAACGGTTGAGTTTGTCTATAAATTTGGTGGTAAAACGTATAGAGGTGATTATACCGTTATTTCTTATTTGAATCTTAAAGAAAAAGGATATCACTTTTGGTCTTTAAAATCAAAGACTAAAAATGCTACAATAGCTTTTTCAATTCAACATAAAAAGAAATACATTCAAGCTAAAGACATGTACTTGGCTGCCATGATTAATATTTCTCAAAATGGTAAAAGTACAGGTTTTTATCTAGAAGAATAAGCTAATAATTGCTATGAAAAAGTTTTTGTAACTAATTTATTTTCCTCCTAAATAATACATCATGATTCAAGAAAATATTTTTTTATTGTATCTTGTTACAGCCTCAATTGTTCTCATAATTGTCTATTTTTATTTTGACCTAAAAAAGATAAAAGAAAAGCACAAGATACATTTTGATTTACTTTACAACCAAATTACAAAAGAAAAAATATTAAAAGAACACTATAATAATGAGTTATTGAAAGTAAAAATACTTGGTAAAAACACGAATCAGAAATTACTTACTATAAAAACTAGTATTGTCACTTTTGATGAATCTTTAAAAGGCATTTTTAAATAACCAATCACAATGCAATTATCATGTTAAAAATACTAATCTGCCTATACTTAGTATGAAAAAAAGAATTTCATTTACACTATTAATTGTCTTTTACTCCTCTCTATTTTTTAGTCAGCAAAACCAAATTAATCTACTAAAAGAACAATTATCTAATACTAAGATTACAGACTCGTTAAAGATAAAGCTTTACGGAGATTTGGGCTGGTATTATGGTAATATAGATTTAGACTCGTCTTACTTTTACACAAAAAAGGGGCTAGACCTTGCACTAAAGACAAATAATCAGAAAGGTATTGGTCAATCGTTTAATGATATTGGAATCTATTATTATAGAACGTCAAAATATGATTCTGCTTTAGCATACTATAATAAATCATTAAATATAAGAACGTTACTAAAAGATTCTGTTGGTATTGCAGGGTTATTTTCAAAAATTGGAATTACACATCAGCAAACTGCAACTTTAGATTCTGCATTATATTACAACAACAAATCTATTAGAATATATGAAAAACTAGGTTTAAAAAGATATGTAATAATTAATCAAAATAACATTGCAAATATTTATCAAAATTTAAACCAATTTGACAAGGCGTTAGAAATTCATTTTAAGGTTTTAACCGAAAGAAAAAAAACAAAAAAACCTTATGACTTGTCAGAATCTTATATAAATATTGGTAATGTTTATCAAAAGCAAAACAATTATTTAAAATCTAAAGAATATTATAATAGCGCAATTGAAATAGCAGAAAAAAATAACCTAATTAGAATTCTGTCTATTGTTTATAATAATTACGGTAATATTTTTAAAGAAGAAGGCAATTTGAATGAAGCTTTAAAATTTTACCAAAAAGCATATATTATTAGAAAAAAACTAAATGACTCTTATGGTTTGGCTAGTGTTACTGGAAATTTAGGTGTACTCTATTATGAAGCTGCTAAATTCAAAATAGCAGAACCTTATATATTCGAATCATTACACTTGGCAAAAAAATTTAATGCAAAAGAGCTTGAACTTAGTGCATACAAGACATTAACAACACTAAAAGCATACTTAAAACAACCAGACAGTACTGTATATTATCAAAAGAAATATGATGATTTAAATAATATCATTAGAAATGAAAAAATAACAGAGCAAATTGTAGATATTGAAACTAAATATCAAACCGAAAAAAAAGAAAAAGAAATTGCTCAACAAAAAGAACATATTTTAACTCAAGAATTAAAAATAAAAAACAGAAATCTTTATGCAATCTTATTAGCGTCTGCCTTAATAATCTTAGGTATTTTATCGTTTGGGTTCTACAAAAAAAATCAAATCAAACGCAAACAACTTCAAAAAGAAATCGACCTAAAAGATGCCTTAGCAACC
>JABXHX010000013.1 GCA_013373385.1 Flavobacteriaceae bacterium | reverse complement strand
TTAAAAATGGCTGATTGTGTGTTATTATTGGTAGATGCATTTGAGGGGCCAATGCCACAAACGCGTTTTGTATTAGGAAAAGCAATTGAATTAGGATTGACACCTATTGTAGTTGTAAATAAAGTTGATAAAGAAAACTGTACACCAGATTTGGTACACGAAAAAGTGTTTGACTTAATGTTTGCCTTAGAAGCTACAGAAGAGCAGTTAGATTTTACTACTATTTATGGTTCGGCTAAAAATGGTTGGATGAGTACAGATTGGCAAGACCCTAAAGACAATATCTTAGACTTGTTAGATGCTGTCATAGAAACAATTCCAGAAGCACCGTATAGAGAAGGAACTCCACAAATGCAAATAACCTCGTTAGACTTTTCTTCGTTTACAGGAAGAATTGCAATCGGACGTGTATTTAGAGGAGATTTAGAAGAGAATAAAGATTATATGTTGTGTAAAGCAGATGGTTCTACAAAGAAAGTACGTATCAAAGAATTACACGTTTTTGAAGGAATGGGTAAAGCAAAAGTATCTAAAGTACGTGCTGGAGATATATGTGCAATTACTGGTGTAGAAGGATTTGAAATTGGAGATACCATTGCAGATTTAGAAGAACCTGAAGCATTACCAAGAATTGAGGTAGATCAGCCAACAATGAGTATGTTGTTTACTATTAACAATTCGCCTTTTTTTGGTAAAGAAGGTAAGTTTGTAACCTCTCGTCATTTGCGTGACAGATTGTTTAAAGAAATGGAAAAGAACTTAGCATTGCGTGTAGACGAAACAGATACTGAAGATAAATTCAACGTATTTGGTCGAGGTGTACTACACTTATCTGTTTTAATTGAAACTATGCGTAGAGAAGGCTATGAATTACAAGTTGGTCGTCCACAGGTAATTATCAAAGAAATTGATGGGCAGAAACACGAGCCAATGGAAACATTATCTATTGATGTACCAGAAGAAGCCGCTTCTAAAGCCATCAACTTGGTATCGTTACGTAAAGGAGATTTGTTAATTATGGAACCTAAAGGCGATTTACAGCATTTAGAATTTACGATTCCTTCTAGAGGATTGATTGGCTTGCGTAATAAGATTTTAACTGCTACAGCTGGTCAAGCAATCATCAACCATAGGTTTAGTGAATACGGACCATATAAAGGTGATTTTACTGAGGATTTAAAAGGAGCGATTGTTTCTTCTGAAACTGGAAAAGCTACTGCTTATGCTATTGATAGGTTACAAGACAGAGGACGTTTCTTTATAGACCCTAACCAAGAAATTTACAAAGGTCAGGTAGTAGGTGAAAACTCGAAACAAGAAGATATGGCGGTTAATTTAATTAAAGGAAAAAAACTAACCAATGTACGTGCATCGGGTTCTGATGATGGTGTAAAGATTGCGCCAAAAATAGATTTCTCTTTAGAAGAATGCATGGAATACATTAGAGTAGATGAATACTTAGAGGTAACTCCTCAAAGTTTACGTATGCGTAAAATTAATTTTGTAAAATAAAACTTGTCATTTATTCTTTCATGGTCACTGAGCTAAGTTAAAGACAAGCAAAGATTTTATAGAAATAACACAAAAAGCTCAAGGTAATTCTTGAGCTTTTTGTGTTATGTATCGCTAACGACACCAATATGATATGTTTGGTATTTCAATACTCCAAACTTTCAATTTACTATGATGTTTCTTTTTTAATATCACTTTTACTATTAATGCTATCAGCCAAATGTACTATGTTTTTTGTTATGGTTGCCTAACCTTACTTTACTAGGGAGAGTTAATCCTTTAACAACTTAATTTCAGCGCCCAAGGCATCAAGCCCAATAGATTGACAAACACCTTGCTTGTTTTGTTTCTTCATTTTTCCAATATCCCATTTAAGAACATCATCTGCAGAACCCCATAAATTTCTAAATTGTTTTATATAAAGTTTATCATTTTCAGGATTCGTAAATTCTGGTTGAAACTGATTATTTGTTTTATTTCGCGTTTCCCAAATTGCGTCTACAGTAGCTTTAATATTATTACTAAAATCTACCCCTAACAATTTCTTTTCTTCTTTAGCTCCTATATAGCGCATTAAAATACCTCGACCCGCTAAATAATCATTTCCATGGTTTGGTCCAAAACTAGATAAGCATGGTGCTTCTCTAAAAATATTATCCTTATTACTAATTAATGCTGATTGAATTCCATTACCAATCTGAGATATTAGAGATAGTATGTTCTTTTCAAAAGTGGTTATATCAAAATCACTATTTATATTGTTTTTTCTAAGCCAATCTGCCAATTGATGCCTGATTAAATACATATCTGTTAAAGCTGCAATTAACATGCCTTGATCTCCAGTCCATACCCAACCCTCTTTCCATGGTGGGTGCTCTTTATTAATATAGTCTGATCCTTTAATAAATGCCATAGGACGCTCTTGTACAAGTGCACCTGATGGCAATACTTTTTTCAAATATTCATATTCATTTAGTTTAAACCATTCGTCAAACCATAACCATTGACGGTAAGCCATATCAAGATATTTTTCATTCTCCTCAATATCTACGGTTAGACTTAAACGGTATATTCTAGAAGAAAGAAGAAATAATAATGAATTTGTAACCGTATTTTTTACTCCCAGACTAACACCTTTTGCATCACCATTTCTGCAGCCATGAGCAACAGGAATTGATGAAGATGTATGGTCATAAGCCGTTTTCTGTTTATAATCCCAACATAAATCAGTTGCAAGCTTTAGGTATTTATTGGCTAAATCAGCTTCTCCAATTCTATTTAAATGATTATAGGCATTGAGCCCCATTAATCCCCACCATCCAAAATCATCTGCCCACAAATCGCCTGGGTCAAAACGATTAAAAAAAGCCAAGTTTTCAACAAGCATATCTTTAACACTTGTTTGCATAGCCATAACTTCTGGATCATTTGGCCATTGCTGATGAGCTGCTTCTACAAATGTTAGACAGGCATCGAATGTATTGCCTCTTTTCCAGAAATCATTAAAATTCCAAACCTCTTTAAATCTATTGAAAGCAGTTATCGACTGTGCTTTTAATTCATGTTCATAATTTTTACGAGATACATTGTTGCAAGAGTAAAATATCAAAGTGCTAATTAGAAGCACTACATTAATTCCTAATACTTTGATGAGTTTTCGTCTAAACATATTCTATTTTTTTAAGGAGTGTTTGGAGTTAGTTTTAATGTCTTAAAATAGACGTTGGCGAAGTTAGCTTTTTTAAACAATAAAATCAATAGTTAAAAGCACTTAATTTAAAATAAACACTTGTAATAAAGTAATTACACTTTGTAATATTTAAATTTGCAATATGAATGAATTTCAACAATTAAGAGATGTACTTAGTCAAAGTGTTTTAGACAATAACTTTGTAAAACTAACCTTAAGTAAACCTATTAGAAAAAGTGATGGGTTACCTAACGTATATATACGTTTAGTGAAGATAAAAGGAGCAGAGTTATTACAGTTTACCTACCATTATACTACTAATGATAAAGTAAAGAATTACAGCTTACAAGAAGCTATAGCTGAGTTAGAAGTCTTACTCTTAGAAAACTTTAGAGCTGCAACCTTGTTTACGTTAACAAATGATTTATTAGTCTTTATTTCTAAAAAGAAAAAAGTATCCTATAAAAAGAATGCACCAAGTTTTAAAAACAAACTACCTGAAACCCATGATAAACCTAAAGAGCGCTTGGCACAAGCTGGAGGCTATTTAGAGTACTTGGGCATTACAGATAAAAACGGAAGAGTCATTCCTAAAATGGCGGATAAATACCGTCAAATCAATAAATATTTAGAGATAATAGAAGGCTTATTAAAGTCAACCAAATTGCCTCAAAAAATTAACATTGTAGATATGGGTTCAGGTAAAGGGTATTTAACCTTTGCGCTGTATGATTATTTAGTGAATCAAAAAAAACACAATGCTACAGTAACTGGAATTGAATTACGTAAAGGTTTGGTTGATTATTGCAATGATGTAGCACAAAAATCTGAATTTAAAAACTTATCATTTGTAGCACAACCAATTCAAGAATATGACAATAACAAAATTGATATTCTTATTGCCTTACATGCTTGTGATACAGCTACTGATGATGCAATATATAGAGGGTTAGTTTCAAAATCAGAATTGATAATTTGTGCACCTTGCTGTCACAAACAAATCAGACAACAAGTAAAAGGAAAAGAGCAGGAGAGCCCGTTGTTAAAATATGGTATCTTTAAAGAGCGTCAGTTCGAAATGGTTACCGATACTATTAGAGCGTTAATTCTTGAGAAAAACAATTACAACACCAAAGTGTTTGAGTTTATTAGTAACGAACACACACGTAAAAATGTGATGTTGGTAGGAACAAAATCTTCTAAAAACATTGATGTTTCTAAAGTAGAAACTAAGATTACAGCGCTAAAAGAAGCTTATCAAATAGAACAACATTATTTGGAAACGCTACTATAACGACTATTCAAAAACTTAAATTAAACAATTTTCATTAATATGTTAAAAAATTATTTTATTTAAAACTTTATTAGGATACTAATAAAATAATTACAAATATTTGTAGCATCAAAAAACAAGACATGACTTTTATCCAATTTAATCATCATCATCATTTTTATATTTGCACTCAAGCGAACTGAAAATGTATTGAATAAAATCAAAAATATATTTAAACCCGTTTGAGTAAATCAAATGGGTTTTTTCTTGCCATAAATTTCCTGTATTGATTTACTCAAACATTTTAACAAAAATATGAGTAAATTAAGAATTGCCATTCAAAAATCAGGAAGATTAAACCAAGATTCCTTACAAATTTTAAAAGATTGTGGAATTTCCATAGATAACGGAAAAGATCAATTAAAAGCTACTGCAAGTAACTTCCCTTTAGAAGTTTTCTATTTGCGAAATGGAGATATTCCGCAGTATTTAAGAGACGGAGTAGTTGATATTGCCATTATTGGCGAAAATGTGTTGATTGAAAAAGGAGAAGATATTGGTATTGTAGAAAAGTTAGGTTTCTCTAAATGCAACGTTTCATTAGCTATACCAAAAGGAGAGAAATATAAGGATATCAATTACTTTACCAGCAAACAGATTGCTACATCTTACCCAAATACAGTTAAAAAATATTTACTAGACAAAGGGATTGATACTCAAATTCACATTATTAACGGTTCTGTAGAAATTGCACCTAATATTGGCTTAGCAGATGGTATTTGTGATATTGTTTCTAGTGGTTCTACATTGTTTAAAAACAACTTAAAAGAAGTAGAAACTTTATTAAAATCAGAAGCAGTATTAGCAGTTTCTCCTTTGATTTCTGAAAATAACAAAGTGTTGTTAAACAAGCTGCAATTTAGATTACAATCAGTTTTAAAAGGAAGAAACTCAAAGTATGTGCTGTTAAATGCTCCTAATGATAAGCTTACAGAAATCATCAATGTACTACCAGGAATGAAAAGCCCAACCGTATTGCCTTTGGCTCAAGAAGGTTGGAGTTCTGTACACTCAGTGATAGATAAGAATCAGTTCTGGGAAATTATAGATGAGTTAAAAGTTAAAGGAGCAGAAGGCATATTAGTATGTCCAATTGAAAAAATGGTATTGTAATTATGAAGACAATTATAAATCCAGCCAGAGAAGATTGGAAAACAATCTTAAAAAGACCAACTCAAACAGTAAATGATATTGAAGCTATTGTTGAAGAAGTATTTACCAATGTAAAAGGAACAGGAGATATTGTTGTTAATAGATATACAAAGCAATTTGATAAAGTATCACTAAGTACACTATTAGTTTCTAATGAAGAGATAATTATCGCTTCTAAGTCAATTACTGAAGAACTAAAAAATGCTATTGGTTTAGCAAAGTCGAATATTGAAAAGTTTCATAAAGCACAACAAACCGATAGAGTCTTTGTAGAAACAACAAAAGGAGTACAATGTTGGCAAGAGAAAAGACCAATTACCAACGTTGGCTTGTATATTCCTGGCGGAACAGCTCCTTTATTTTCAACGGTTTTGATGTTAGCAATTCCAGCAAATATTGCCGGTTGTAAAGAAATAGTACTGTGTACACCACCAGATAAAGATGGAAATATTAATCCAGCTATTTTGTATGCAGCAAATTTATGTGGAGTTACAAAAATCTGTAAGGTAGGAGGTATACAAGCCATTGCAGGAATGACATTTGGAACAGAAACAATTCCGAAAGTTTCTAAAATATTCGGACCAGGAAACCAATATGTAACCGTAGCAAAACAAATTGCAACAAAATACGGCGTAGCCATTGATATGCCGGCAGGACCTAGCGAACTATTAGTCTTTGCTGATGATTCTGCAAATGCAGCTTTTGTTGTATCAGATTTATTGAGTCAGGCAGAACACGGAATAGATAGTCAAGTAATTTTAGTATCAACTTCTAAGAGGTTTATAGAAAGCGTTTCGAGTGAGCTACAAAAGCAACTCTTAGAATTACCAAGAGTTGCTATTGCTAAACAAGCAATAGCCAATTCAAAATTAATTTACGTAGATACTGATGAAACTGCTTTAGAATTGATTAATGAATATGCGCCAGAACACTTTATTATCTGTTCAGAAAATGAAGATTATTTTGTTGAGAATATAGAGAATGCAGGCTCAGTTTTTATAGGGAACTATACTCCCGAGAGTGCAGGTGATTACGCATCAGGAACCAATCATACATTACCAACAAATGGATATTCAAAAGCATATTCAGGAGTTAATTTAGATAGTTTTTTAAAGAGTATTACGTTTCAGAAAATTTCAGAAGAAGGAATACAAACTATTGGTAAATCAATTGAAATTATGGCAGAAGCAGAAGGCTTATTTGCTCATAAAAATGCCGTTTCATTACGTTTAAAAAGCTTAGAAAAATGAATGTGTTAGAATTAGTAAGGGATAACATCAAGAATATACAACCCTATTCTTCTGCAAGAGATGAATATACAGAGTCAACATCTAGTATGGTGTTTTTAGATGCCAATGAAAATCCGTTTGAAAATGGTGTAAATCGTTATCCAGACCCGCAACAGAAAACAGTAAAGCTAAAGCTATCAGAAATAAAGAATATACCTGTAGAAAATATCTTATTGGGTAATGGTAGTGATGAAGTATTGGATTTAATTTTTAGAGTTTTTTGCGAACCCAATAAAGATGAAATTATCATTTTACCACCAACATATGGTATGTATAAAGTGTTAGCAAATATCAATGCTATTGGGATAAAAGAAATTCGATTAACAAATGCTTTTCAACCGAAAACACAAACTATTTTATTAGGTGCAACAGAAACGAGTAAAATCTTGTTTTTATGTTCGCCAAACAATCCAACTGGAAATAATTTTGACAATGATTCTGTAGAGAAGTTATTAAAATCGTTTAACGGAATTGTAGTAATAGATGAAGCCTATATTGATTTTTCTGAACAAGAAAGTTGGTTAAATAGATTGGAAGAATTTCCTAATTTAATTATTACGCAAACATTATCTAAAGCCTTTGGCTTAGCAGGAATTCGATTAGGAATTTGTTATGCGTCTAAAGAAATCATTCAGGTGCTAAATTCAATCAAACCACCCTATAACGTAAATGAACTAACACAAGAAAGAGCATTAACTCAATTAAATACTATAGAAAGAGTTAACAATCAAATTAAAGAATTAAAAACTCAAAAAAATAGATTGATTTCTGAGTTGAAAAATATCGATTTCATAGAAAAAATATATCCATCAGATGCAAACTTTCTATTAATAAAGGTAGATGATGCAAATAAAAGATATGCGCAATTAGTAGCAAATGGAATAGTAATTAGAAATAGAACCAATCAACCAAATTGTAAAAATTGTTTACGCATTAGCATTGGAACAAAATTAGAAAATGATTTATTGATAAAAACACTACAACAACTATAACATGAAAAAAGTATTATTTATAGATAGAGACGGAACATTAGTAATAGAACCACCTATAGATTATCAATTAGATAGTTTAGAAAAGTTAGCATTTTATCCAGGTGCATTTAGATGGTTAAGTAAAATTGCCGAAGAACTAGATTTTGAATTGGTAATGGTTACCAATCAAGATGGTTTGGGTACAGCTTTATTTCCTTCAGAAACGTTTTGGCCTGCACAAAATAAAATAATTCAAGCTTTTAAAAATGAAGGTGTTGAATTTAAAGAAGTTTTAATTGATGATTCTTTTCCAGAAGATAACTCACCAAATAGAAAACCGAGGACAGGATTATTAGGGAAATATATTAACGAAAATTATGATTTAGAAAATTCATTTGTAATAGGAGACAGGTTGACTGACATTGAACTTGCTGAAAACCTGAAGGCTAAAGGGATTTTAATCAGTACAGATGATGAGTTAAACTATAAAAACAACACTCAAATTTTAAAAACTGATTCATGGATGTGTATCTATGAGTTTTTAAAGTTAGAAGAACGAACTGCAACTGTAGAAAGGAACACCAATGAAACGCAAATTAAAATTGACATCAATTTAGACGGAACTGGTAAGAGTACAATTGACACTGGGATAGCTTTTTTTGATCATATGCTAGGTCAAATTGCACGTCACGGACAGATTGACTTAAACATAAAAGTAAATGGAGATTTAGAAGTTGATGAGCATCACACAATAGAAGATACAGCGATAGCTTTAGGAGAAGTGTTTAATACTGCCTTAGCAAATAAATTAGGAATTGAACGTTATGGTTTTTGCTTACCAATGGATGATTGTTTAGCACAAGTAGCTATTGATTTTGGAGGTAGAAATTGGCTAGTTTGGGATGCTGATTTTAAACGAGAAATGATTGGTAAAATGCCTACAGAAATGTTTATGCACTTCTTTAAATCATTTACAGATGGAGCTAAATGTAATTTAAATATAAAAGCAGAAGGAACCAATGAGCATCACAAAATAGAAGCCATCTTTAAAGCTTTTGCAAAAGCTATAAAAGTAGCTGTAAAAAGAGATACAGAGAAAATGATTTTACCATCAACAAAAGGAACATTATAATGAAATTAGTCATCATTGATTATGGCGCTGGAAATATAAAAAGCATTCAATTTGCTTTTAAAAGGTTGGGTTATAAAGCTGTGCTGTCTAATAAAATTAGCGAAATAAAAGCAGCAGATAAAGTAATCTTTCCAGGAGTTGGAGAGGCAAGTTCAGCAATGAGAAAGCTAAAAGATTCAGGTTTGGATATAGTAATTCCAACATTAAAGAAACCTGTATTAGGTATTTGTTTAGGAATGCAACTGTTATGTAAATCAACAGAAGAGAATAATACTAATGGTTTAGGAATTTTTAACACGAGTGTAAAAAGGTTTCAAAGCAATGTAAAAGTGCCTCAAATAAGCTGGAACACAGTTGCAAACTTAAAGTCAGATTTATTTAAAGGAATTAAAGAGCAAGAGTTTATGTATTTGGTACACAGTTATTATGCCGAAAATTGTGATGAGCAAATAGCTACTACAAATTATGGATTAAATTACGCTTCAGCTTTGCAAAAAGATAATTTTTATGGAGTACAATTTCATCCAGAAAAAAGTGGAGTTAAAGGAGAGCAATTATTAAATAATTTTATTGAATTATGAGGATTATACCAGCCATAGATATTATTGACGGAAAATGTGTCCGTTTATCAAAAGGAGATTATACTACTAAAAAAGTATACAATGAAAGCCCTTTGGAAGTTGCTAAGCAATTTGAGCAATCTGGAATAGAATATTTGCACCTTGTTGATTTAGATGGAGCTAAAGCAAGTAAAATAATCAATTATAAAGTATTAGAAAGCATTGCAACGAATACTAATTTAAAAATAGATTTTGGTGGTGGAATCAAATCAAATGAAGATGTAAAAATTGCTTTTAACTCTGGTGCTAGTCAAATTACAGGAGGAAGTATTGCCGTTAAAAATCCAAGTCTTTTTGAGGAATGGATAACAATATATACCGCAGAAAAAATCATTTTAGGTGCTGATGCTAATAATGGAAAGATTGCTACCAATGGTTGGTTAGAAGAAAGTAATCAAGATATAATTCCTTTTATACAAAGTTATCAGTCAAAAGGTATTGAATATGTAATATCAACAGATATACAGAAAGATGGTATGCTTTCTGGTCCTTCATTTGAATTGTATGAGAAAATATTAAAAGAATGTGTCATTTCGAATACTTCGACTACGCTCAGTTCAGGCTCTGGTAAGAAATCCCAAAAAGACCTTTCGACTCCGCTCAAGGTGACACAACACATCAAGCTCATTGCTTCAGGTGGAATTTCAACATTTGAAGAAATTCCTAAGCTAGCTGAGTTGGGTTGTGAAGGAGTCATCATTGGTAAAGCTATTTATGAGAATAGAATTTCATTAAGAGAATTAGAAAGTTATATAATTAACAAATAGGTATTAGCTGTTAGCTAATAGCCAAATGCTATAAAAATGTTTATAAAAAGAATTATCCCTTGTTTAGATATTAAAGACGGTAGAACAGTAAAAGGTATCAATTTTGTCAATCTTCGAGATGCAGGAGATCCGGTAGAACTAGCAAAGTTTTATGCAGAAAACGGAGCAGATGAATTAGTCTTTTTAGACATTTCAGCAACTGAAGAAAAGCGTAAGACATTAATAAACTTAGTGCTAAAAGTGGCAGAGCAAGTAAATATTCCATTTACTGTTGGTGGTGGAATTTCTTCTATAGAAGATGTGAGTATGCTATTAAATTCTGGAGCAGATAAAGTATCTATCAATTCATCTGCAGTTAAAAACCCACAATTGATTAATGATTTAGCAAATAGATTTGGAAGTCAATGCATTACTGTTGCTATAGATGCAAAACGAGTTAACGGTGAATGGAAAGTTCATTTAGTTGGAGGGAAAGTACCTACTGAGCTGAGCTTATTTGATTGGGCTAAAGAAGTTGCAGATAGAGGTGCAGGAGAAATTTTATTTACATCCATGGAAAATGATGGTACAAAAGATGGTTTTGCTAACAAAGCACTAGCTCAGTTATCAGAATTAGTGAATATTCCAATTATTGCTTCTGGAGGAGCAGGAAGAATAGAGCACTTTACTGATGCTTTTATGAAAGGAAAAGCAGATGCAGCATTGGCAGCAAGTGTATTTCACTTTAAAGAAATAGAGATTAATGAATTAAAAAAGGAATTACAACAGAATCAAATTCCAGTAAGATTATAAATTTATTGTCATTTCGAGCGTAGTCGAGAAATCAAAAAGAGATTCCTCCATTACAGTCGGAATGACACGAAACAATAAAAATATGAATATCAATTATACTAAAAATAACGACGGTTTAGTACCAGCAATCATTCAAGATGCAACAACAAAGAATGTATTGATGTTAGGGTATATGAATCAAGAAGCTTTAAAGAAAACACAAGAAACTAAGCTGGTAACTTTTTTCTCGAGAACTAAAAACAGGTTATGGGCAAAAGGAGAGGAAAGTGGTAATACGTTAAACTTGGTTGATATCAAATTAGACTGTGATAATGATACATTATTGATTCAAGTCAACCCTAATGGTCCAACATGTCATAAAGGATCTGATACTTGTTGGAATCAAACAAATAATAAAAACTACGGGTTTATATCGAAATTAGAGAGTACCATTGAAAATCGTATAGCCAATGCTGATACTACAAAATCTTATGTAGCTTCATTGTTTGCTAAAGGCATTAATAAAGTTGCTCAAAAGGTTGGAGAAGAAGCTGTAGAAGTTGTTATTGAAGCAAAGGACTCTAATGATGAGTTGTTTTTAAATGAAAGTGCCGACTTGTTATTTCATTATTTAATGTTGCTACAAGCGAAAGGATATAGGTTAAATGACGTGGTAGAAATTTTAAAGAACAGAGATAAATAACGAATTCTAAATAGATAGTAACGAATTCTAAAACCAAGTAATATCTGTTAGGATACTGAGCTAATTTTAAAGTGAATAACTTTAAATATTAGCAACATGGAGCAACAACCAAACAAATTTTTAAAATGGATTAAAACATCATCAACTGCCAGAATGATGATGATTGGATTTTTAAGTTTTATATTATTAATTCCCCTTATTTTTATTGAAGATTTAATTAGAGAAAGATCTCACAGACAAGATTCTGTTATTAATGAAATTAGTAAACAATGGGGGAATGAAGTCGTTATTTATGGACCTATTTTAAAAGTACCATATAAAGTTTTTTCTGAAAAGACAATTACGAATGAGAAAACAAAACAAGTTACTACAGAGAAAATAGAACACATTAAATATGGCTATTTTTTTCCTGAAAAACTAGATGTTAATTCTACCATAAATCCAGAGCAAAAAAAGCGTGGAATTTACACAACTGCTGTTTTTAACAGTAATATATTAATTAATGGAACTTTTGATTCACTAGATTTTAGTCAAAAAGAAGTTGATGCGAAAGATATACTTTGGAACAAGAGTAAGATCTTGTTAAAAACCACCAACGTTAAAGGTGTGAACAGTTTGTTATCCGTTGTTATAAATGGAAAGAACTATGGTTTATCTTCTGCGGCAACTGAGAGGTATAATGAGTATGGATATTACACCTTAGAAAGCAGTGCTGTTGCTTTAAAAGAGATTCGAAAATCAAAAAAACCTTTCTCATTTTCATTAGATTTTAGTGTTCGAGGTAGTAAAGAAATTCGATTTATTCCTATAGGTAAAGAAACCACTGCACAAATAGCTTCAAATTGGAAAACGGCAAAATTTATGGGGGAATTTTTACCCTACAACCCTGATAAAATAAGCGAAAATGGATTTAATGCAAAATGGAAAATTCTAGATATCAATCGTCCATTTTCTCAACAACATTTTGGAGAATTACCATACTTAAATCAATTTGATTTCGGAGTAAATTTTAAAATTCCTGTAGATGAATATCAAAAGAGTGAACGCTCGGCTAAATATGGATTTTTAGTGATTTGTTTAACTTTTCTAGTATTCTTTTTAATACAGACCATGAGTAAAATTAATATGCATCCATTTCAGTATTTAATGATTGGACTCGCATTGCTAATGTTTTATACATTATTGGTTTCAATTTCAGAGCACAGTAACTTTCTAAAAGCTTATGGAATAGCGAGTATTTCAGTAATTGGTCTGATTACTATTTATGCTAAAAATATTTTAAAAAGCATTCGATTTATGATGCTTGTGGGAACTTCATTATCAGCTTTATATGCTTTTATTTTCATTATTATTCAGTTAGAAAGCTACGCATTGCTTGTTGGAAGTATTGGATTGTTCTTTATTCTTGCTACGGTAATGTATGTCTCAAGAAAAATTGATTGGTCTAATTAATCAAAAATAGATTCCTGCTTTCGCAGGAATGACAAAGCATGGAGAGACACCTACTTAAACAACCTTTGGTTGCTGCCACCAGGTAATAAAGAATTTAGAAATTTCTCCATTCGGTTGTTTTACCCAACAGAGTGGAGATGTTTTTTGAGATAAGATTTCGGTGATTTTCACTTTATAGTCTGCAAAAATCAGCCAGCTTACATTTTTATGAGGTTCAAGTAACCAATTTAGTTTTGTAGGAATGTAAAACTTACAATCTTTAAACTGTTCTAATTGGCGTAGGTTGATGTAGAACCCAGAAACAGCAGCCGAATTCAATTGATTAAAAACCATATTTTCATTGGCGTACGGAACAAACAATTGTGCTTTAAACAGTACTCTTTGTTGAATTGTGTCAAGATCTAAGTCGAGTTTCTGTAGTAATGGTTCACATTCCTTTTTATACAGTAATGGCAATTGTTTGTGTTGTAGTTTGTCTAATTTGTGATATAAAGAATCGTTTCTATTTGGACCAATCCAGTGTTCAACTTCAGTAGTTCCTACAGAAGCATCGTACAGATAGAATTTGTAGACAATCTCTAAATGAGTAGGAACATTTTTCTGTAACAACAAACAATCTATTTCTCCAACGGTAATGTTACCATTCTGAATTTGTGCATTTTCTTTTACAATATGAATCTCTTCAAATTGTTGTAAATAATGCGATACAAAAGATTCCACACGTTTTCCTAACCGTGTATTTTTAGAAAGTGCACCTTCAAAAGAAGTAGGAGGAACATTAGGTAATACTAATTGACTTAAGCCATAAAAAGAATCATTCCATAAGAATGAAGTGTTTAAAAACCCTTCATATTGTAATTGTATTTCTCTACTGTTAAAATCCATTTGCTTGCACGAAAATAGGAATCCTTTTTTGTATATTGAAACACTAAAAATTTTATTTCATGCAATTAGAAAAATCAGCCTTTCAATTTTTAACAGATTTAAGTAAAAACAATAATAGGGATTGGTTTACAGTGCACAAGCCTAAGTATACAGAAATCCAGAATCATGTAAAAAAACTCTTTGCAGGTATGCAAGGAAACTTAGAAAAGCATGATGAAATTGAGAAGATGAAAATCTATCGTATTTATAGAGATGTTCGTTTTTCAAAAGACAAGACTCCTTACAATCCAAGATTTGCAGTTTCTTTTTCTAGACTAGGCAAGCATTTACGTGGCGGCTATTTCTTGCAAATAAAACCTGGAGAAACTTTATTAGGTGGTGGTTTTTGGCAACCAGAGAAAGATGATTTGCATAGAATACGTAAAGAAATAGAATTGGATGCTACAGAAATTAGAGCTATTTTAAATGACCCAATATTTGTACAACATTTTGATGGAAAGTTTGAAGGTGAAGAGCTAAAGTCTGCACCAAGAGGTTTTGATAAAGAGCACCCAGATGTAGATTTATTGCGTAAAAAAGGATTTATTGCTGTAAGGAGGTTTACAGATAAAGAAGTGTTATCTCCAAATTTTTTAAATGAAATAGATAGTTCTTTTAAAGCATTACGTCCTTTCTTTAATTTGTTTTCAGATATACTGACTACAAATTTAAATGGGGAATCTTTAATATAAAGGAAGTCTAAAATAAAGTATTAATAATTAAAATCATTCTAATCAATTGCTATCAGATTTTTATTTAGTTCTCTACGTAAATACAGTACTGTAATACTTGTAGCAAGTATATCAGCAATAGGGAAAGAAACCCAAACTCCAGTAACTCCATAAAATTGAGGTAAAATATACACTAAGGGTATTAAGAAAACACCTTGCTTTAAAAGTGTTAACCATAAAGCAGGCCAAGCTTTACCCACTGCCTGAAAATAGGCAGAACCTATTAATTGAGCAGTAATAACTGGAGTTGCTAAAAAAGCTATAAGTAAGGCATTTGGAGTTTTAAGTAGTAACTCACAATTTTCTGTAAATACACGTACAACATCATCTGTAAATAATACAATACAGAAAAAAATGAGTAATGCAACTCCAGTTCCATAAAGAATTGCAGTTTTTATAGTTTCTTTTACCCGCTTAGTATCTTTTGCTCCATAATTAAAACCAGCAATCGGTAAGAACCCTTGTGTTACACCCAATACAGGAAACAAGGCAAACATCATTACGCGATTTATAATTCCGTAAATGGCAATTGAAATTTCTCCGCCATATTTAAACAGTGTATAATTTAATACCACCACAAGAATACTAATAGTTCCTTGTCTAACAATAGTAACACCACCCAGAGCTATAATTTCTTTTACGATAGCCAACTCTAATAAAAAGTTCTTCGAAATGATTTTTAACGAGCTTTTTGAGGATAAAAAGAATCCTAAAACAAATAGCCCACAAACAGCATAAGAAATAGCCGTTGCCAAACCAGCACCAAACATTCCCCAACCAAATATTTTAATAAAAACGATGTCTAATAGAATATTAAAAATGGCGGGTAAAATCATTGCATACATGGCAAACTTCGGTTTTCCCAACGCTCTAATAACAGGATTCCCCATCATGGCAAAAGCCAAAAACGGAACTCCGTAAATAATTACATGAAAATATTCTGTTGCAGGAGTTACAATCTCCCCGTTTGCACCGAATAGTTGTAAAATAGGAAAGCAGAAATAAGTTCCCAAAAGCACAAAAAGTACAGACAAGGTAAGTGTTAAGCTAATTTGATTTCCAAAAGTTTTAAAAGCTTTGCTATAATTTTTTGAACCCAAAGAACGAGAGATAATGGAACTTCCACCAATACCAATTCCCATTCCAATAGAAGAAATTAAAAAAGCAATAGGTAATACCACCGTTATAGCAGCAATAGCCATAATACCAATCCATTGACCTACAAAAATAGTGTCAACAATCATGTTTAAAGACATTACTAGAATTCCGATAGAAGCGGGTACAGCTTGTTTAATTAAAAGTTTGCTAATTTTTTCTGTACCTAATTCGTTGACTATTTTATTCATGTGGGGCTATTGCTTATGCCAAAGATGCAGTGTTTCTTGGAGTCATATTCAGAAAGAAATGTTAAAGAATATTGCTTTTACAAAATTTTATGATTTCTTTAAGTAAGCTCAGTTTTATTGTATGTTTGCTCTAGTCTAATACCAATCAAATTTTTAGTTTAGAACGTATATTACTTCAAGTGATATTGATGATTTAAATCATGTAAATAATACTGTATATGTAAAATGGATGGATGATATAATTAGAAGCTGGTAAATAAGCGTACATTTGCACTTTCAAACTATGCATATGTCAACATTTAGAAATTTAGGAGTTCGTAAAGATTTTATTGCTTCATTAAAAGAATTGAATATTAAAATACCAACTGATATTCAAGAAAAAACCATTCCTGTTTTATTACAAAAGCAAACAGATTTTATTGGTTTAGCTCAAACTGGTACTGGAAAAACAGCTGCTTTTGGATTACCAATTTTGCATAAGATTGATACTTCTAAAAATGAAGTACAAGCTCTAGTTTTATCACCTACAAGAGAATTAGTGCAGCAAATTAAAAAACAATTTTTTAAATTCACTAAGCATACTGATGATAGAATATTTTGTGAAGGAGTGTATGGTGGAGAAAAAATTGATAAACAAATAAAGAATTTACAAAGAACTACACATGTAGTTATAGCTACTCCTGGACGTTTAATTGATTTAATTGAAAGAGGTGAAGTAAACATTAAAAGTGTAAAAACATTGGTATTAGATGAAGCTGATGAAATGCTTAGCATGGGTTTTAAACATGATTTGAATAGAATCTTAAAATATACAGATGGTAGTAGAAATGTGTGGCTATTCTCGGCAACTATGCCAGAAGAAATCAAAAAAATCATCAAAAAGTATATGAATCCAAGTGCTGTTAGGGTAGAAGTAAACAAAAACAGTTTGGTCAATGAAAATATTACGCATCAATTCATAAAAACGTCAATTAAAGAAAAAACAAACTTAATTGTTTCTTTTTTAGAGAAAAGACCCAATGATAGAGGAATTATTTTTTGTAGAACTAAAGCAGGTACTCAAAATTTAACAAAACAATTAAAAGAAGAAGGTTTTTCTGTTGAAGCTTTAGAAGGAAATATGCAACAAAAAGAACGCGATAAAGCTATGCGTGCTTTTAAAAATGGAACAATTCAATGCTTAATTTCTACAGATGTTTCTGCTCGTGGTATTGATGTTACTAACTTAGCTTTTGTTTTACATCATCAATTACCAGAGCAATTAGAATATTACACGCATAGAAGTGGTAGAACTGCCAGAGCTGGTAAAACAGGTTTTTCTTTGGCGCTGATTTTACCGAATGAATTAGAGCAGATTCACAAAATTCAAAAAGAATTAGAAATACAGTTTACAGAAATTTCATTTTAAACAATGGATTTAATTTACGTTTTAGATATTATTGGAACTTTTGCTTTTGCTATATCTGGTGCATTGGTAGCTTCTAAAAAAGATTTTGATTTATTTGGTGTGATTATCATTGCTTTTGTTACGGCAGTAGGTGGAGGGATGACACGTGATGTATTAATTAATGCACACCCTATAAATTGGATTGGCGACTTAAATTATATTTGGACCATTTTAGCTGCTGTTGTGTTTACTTTTTTATTTAAAAGTAAAATTGCACCATTGCGTAAAACTTTCTTTTTATTTGATACTATTGGTATTGGTGTGTTTACACTTTTAGGGGTGCAAAAAGGGTTGTCTTATGAATTGCATCCTTTTATAGCTGTAGTAATGGGAATGGTTTCTTCGGTAATTGGTGGAGTGATACGAGATGTGTTAACCAATGAAGTTCCGTTAATTTTTAAGAAAGAAATTTATGCTTCAGCTTGCTTAGCTGGAGGAGGCGTATATTTATTAACCTATTACTTAGAATTTTCTAACACTATACAGTTTTTAGCTACCATCTTTACTGTTATTAGTATACGATTATTAGCGGTTCGTTTTCACTTGCAATTACCCAAAATCAAGGATGATTTATTTGGAAAAATATCATAAAAAAAAGCGAAGCTAAATGCTTCGCTTTTTAGTTGTTATATTCTTTTTTAATTTACATCTTTTAGTAATTCTCTAATAGAACGTTCTAATTGTTGATCTCTTCCTTTATCAATAAGTCCAGGCATATTTTTAACTTGAATCAAAGGATTTGTCTGATTGTTTTCCATCCATTCACCTGCTTTGTTTTTAGCACTTATTGGTACAACTCCCCAATAACCACCATTTGGTAAACCTTCCCATCCGGCAAAACTACACGTACCAGGCACAGGCATTCCTACTGTTTTTCCAATCTTTAAATCTGTATAACCTTGAGCATAACAATGTCCGTCAGAATAATTACTTTCATTAAACATGGTTAATGTTGGTTTTGTCCAACGAGAAGTAGGTTCACCGCCTACAACCTTGGCTTCAGTAGCATAAGTAATAAATGGTGTACCTGTAAAGAACATTGCTAAATCTGCAACTAAATCTCCACCGCTATTAAAACGAGTATCAATAATTACCCCTTTAGTATCGGCATATTTCCCCATCATATCTTGGTAAATATTTCTATAAGGACCGTCACTCATACCAGGAATATGCACATAACCTAACTGACCTTTACTTTTCCTTCTTACTTCTTCTTCGTTCATTTTAACCCATCTTTTGTATAACAAGCCATTTTCTGCTCCAATAGAAATTGGCTTTACTGTAATGGTCTGTGTTTTTTTAGTTCTAGGATCTAAAATATCTAACAACATAAACTTGCCAGCTTGCCTGTTTAAATACTTAGCCACATCTTGGTCTTTATCAATTGTTTCACCGTTAATCTTTTGTATTAACATCCCTGCTTTTACATTGAATTTAGCTTTGTCTAATGGACCACCTTTGATAATTTCATCGATTAAGATTCCATTACCTGTATGCTTATGATTCATAAAAATTCCGAGTGATGCCGTTGCATCAGCATTAGATATGCTAACACCTCTATAACCTGCTCCTGCATGAGAAACGTTTAGTTCTCCTAACATTTCTGATAGCATTTCTGAAAACTCAAATCCGTTACCAATATGTGGCAAATATTTTTGGTATTCTTTTTTCATTTTTTTCCAATTAACTCCATGGAATGTTGGCTCATAGAAAATTGCATTGGTACGAATCCAAACATGATTAAACATGGCAGTTCTTTCAGCTACTTCATCGAACTTCATTTCACCTCTAATATTAACTGCCTTTCTACTTTTTGCTTTCGGGTTTAATTTAGATATTCTGCCTCCGCTGAGAAGGTATAAATTTTTCATGTCTTTATCCCACTGTAAACTACCACCACCAACATTTAATTTCATCAACATTTTTGTAGCTCTGGTTCTTAAGTTTGTACTCCATAAATTAGCTCTGCCCTCAAACCTAGTTAGGTAATACAATTCATCTCCTTTTTTAGACAGCACGGCATCTCCAAGACTAGAAGAGTGGATGGTTAATCTTTTGGTTCTATCTTTCATAGCATCCCAATCAAATTTTAATAGTGTAGGCTTTTTCTTTGTATCCTTCTTTTTATTTGTTGATTTTTTATCATCTTTCTTATCCTTTTTAGCTTTTGCTTTTGCCTTTTTCTCTTCTTCTTTAAGTGCTTGTAGCAGTTTATAATCTTCATCACTTAAATTAAACTCATCCCAAGCATCTTGTGTAAAGAACATAGTGTATACATCACTTTGAGATTGTCCACTGGTTGCGTACGATTTCAATCCATTTCTATTGCTAAACCAAATCATTTGCTTACCACCATTTACCCATTTAGGACTACTGTCATAATACCCACTTTCGTTAAGGTTTACTCTCTTAGATCCATCTGCAGCCATTAGTAACACTTCGCTATTACTTAAAGTCTTGCTCCAATCTACCAGTAACCATTTACTATCTGGACTCCAAGTAAAATACTTGTCGCCATCTCTCATGTGAAATAAATCTTTTGGTGTTAACAAGATTGTTTCTTTTCCTGATTTTACATCTTTTACTTTTAAGGTTCTTCTACCTTCTATAAAAGCAAGTTTTTTACCATCTGGAGAGTATTGAGCCAAGTAATTGTCTTTTTTATTTTCAATGACTGGCGATTCTTCTATAAGTGTAGCAGCATAAAAGAAAGGCTCTTCTTTTCTTACTTTTTCTGTTTTATAAATACTCCATTTTCCATTACGCTCACTACTGTAAACCACCGATTTACCTTCTGGTCCCCAAGTAACAAAACGTTCATTCTCTGGTGTATTGGTTAACCTTTTAGTAAATGATTTATCTACAGAAGTAACAAACACTTCACCACGAGCAATAAATGCAATTTCTTTACCATTTGGTGATACTGCCATTTCTCTTATTCCTCCGTTTATTGAAATGTATTTATCACTGTTGTCTTTATTCTGTGTAACAACACGTATATTTACTTTTTTTGGTTTTTGACCTTCTTTCATGGTATAAATTTCGCCATCATATCCAAAAGAAAGAATTCCGTTTCCAATACTTAAAAAACGCACTGGGTGAAGTTTAAAATTGGTAAGTTGCTGTGTTTGACCTGAATTGTTCAATGCTTTTTTATACACATTAAACGTACCGTTTTGTTCGCTTAAATAATAAATACTTTTTTCGTCTGGACTAAAAACAGGGTGTCTGTCTTCACCATCAAAAGAAGTAATCATTGTGTGTGTTTTTGTGTTGGTATCGTACATCCAAATATCTCTTGTTATAGACGAACGGTGATGCTTTCTAAATTCATTTTCTCCACCTTTTTTATCGTGATAAACCAGGATTTTTCCATTTTTAGAAACTTGCACATACTCTGCCGGTATGGTAAAAACTTGTGATACTTTACCACCTTTAATCGGAACACTATAGAGTTCTGGTTGTGAACCTGTTGGATATTGTCTGTGCTTTACGTCATCTTGACGAGTTGCACCAAATAGAACTGCTTTGTTATTTGATGTATACGAATATGGGTACTCATTAGTAGAATGGAAAGTAAGTCGTGAAGCATTACCTCCGCTAGCATTCATAACATATACATCAAAGTTTCCATAGCGATTAGAAGCAAAAGCGATTTGCTTACTATCTTTACTCCACACAGGCATATAATCATGTGCGGTATGATAGGTTAATTGTGTCGCTTGTCCACCACTAGAAGATACTTTATATAAATCTCCTTTATAGGTAAAAACAATTTGTGTACCATCTGGTGATATGGCTGAGTAACGCATCCATTTTGGATTTTCTTGTGCGTTCAAACCAAATACAACACACAGTAATAAGAAAGTTAGTTGTTTCATGATGTTAAATTTTTTGACTAAACTAAGTAATTTATCAAAATCATTTATTATTAAAAGGTATAATATTTAGTTAATAAAAAAGCCACTTAATTTCTTAAGTGGCTCCGCATCAAAACATTTGGGGGAAATAAAATTATTTTACATACCCTTTGCTTATTACATCTTTAGAATACCAAACTAAAAAAAGACAAAAAACAATAATTAGAATAGGCATTTTCATATCCATTTCTTTTACATTCATAAATAGATATATGTGCTGTGCAATAGCTGCAATTGCAGAAATGATAAACATTGGATATGCTAGTTTTTTCCTTAATAAAAGTAGCAACGAACCTAGCGCTCCACAGAAAACTGCTAAAGCAAAAGCTGCCGTATACCATGCTGGGTATTCTACTAAAAATTCTGCCTGTTGTTCTTTAGGTAAAGCAGCAATCATTTCTTCGGTAATAAATGCTCTTACAAGGTAGGCAAATACACCCATAGCGTTCCAAATTAAGGCCACAATACCAATAATCCAAAACAGAGGGTTAGGTTTGTTAGTTGAGTTTGTCATAATTAATTTATTAGAGTTAGATAAGTACAAGTTAGCTAAAATATTAATTATTAACAAATTATACTTCATCAACGTAAAAAATAACTAAAAAAATATAGAAATGATTCGTTATAACCCTTTTAACTGTGTATTTTTGCATTTTTAATAAAAAGAGATTTATGTCAGAAACAATTACTTCTCCAGAATTAGAAGAACGTAAAACAGGAAAAGATTTATACAGTTACCAAAAAGGAGCTATAAATAAAATCTTTAAACGTTTTGAAGAAGCTCCAGATGACTATCACTTACTGTATCAATTACCAACAGGGGGAGGTAAAACTGTTATTTTTTCTGAAATTGTTAGGCAATATTTAAAGCATCATCAGAAAAAAGTCTTGGTAATGACTCATAGAATTGAGTTGTGTAAGCAAACTTCTACCATGCTTTCTGAATTTGGAGTGACAAATAAAGTAGTAGATAGTACAGCCAACCTTGATGACCAATCAGAATATAGTTGTTTTGTTGCTATGGTAGAAACGCTAAATAATCGTTTAAACGATAACAAACTTGACATTTCTGATATTGGTTTGGTAATTATTGACGAAGCACATTACAACTCTTTTACAAAGCTTTTTAAATTTTTTGAGCAATCATTTATTTTAGGGGTTACTGCCACACCACTTAGCTCAAATGTTAAGTTGCCAATGAAAGACAATTATAATGAGTTAATTGTTGGAGAAACAATTGAATCGTTAATTAATCACAATTTTTTAGCGAAGCCAAAAACATACTACTACAATGTAGGATTAACATCTTTAGTTGTTGGATCTAATGGAGATTATACAGTAAAGTCTTCTGAAGATTTGTATACTAATACACAAATGCTAGGGAAATTATTACAGGCTTACGAAGAGCGTTCTAAAGGAAAAAAGACATTAATTTTTAACAACGGAATTAACACTTCTATTTATGTATATGAAACTTTTAGAGCAGCTGGATATCCTATTGCACATTTAGATAATACAGCCACCAAAAAAGAACGACAAAGAATTTTAGAATGGTTTAAAAATACTCCAGATGCAATTTTAACTTCTGTAAGTATTTTAACAACAGGTTTTGATGAGCCTACTGTAGACACTATTATTCTTAACAGAGCAACAAAATCGTTAACCCTTTATTACCAAATGATTGGTCGAGGCTCAAGGATACTAAACGATAAAACTACATTTAACATCGTAGATTTAGGAAATAACTTTCATAGGTTTGGCCCGTGGGGTGCAGATTTAGATTGGCAACAAATTTTTAGAGCTCCAAATTTTTATTTGGAGAAATTGATGAGTGATGAAGATATTGAAGATAACTTTATGTATGAAATGCCAGAAGCGCTCAGAAAAGAATTTGCAAATTCAGAGGATATTAGCTTTGATATAAAAAAGGTGTATTTAGATGCAATTAAAAACAGAGAATCTACTAAAGTAGTGTTAGAAAAATCTATAGAGCATCATGCTAAAATGTGTATAGAGAATAGTGAAGATGTTTATGATGCCTTAGATTTAGCAAAAAAATTAGGAGACGATATAGATTTTAGACTTCACAGATACTCTAAATGTATTAGTAAAAGTACTAATAACTTTATGGACTGGCTAAAAAATGATTACAGAACAAAATTAAGATTATTTTTACGTGCTAATTTTGATGAGTTGTTTGAAAAAATTCATGGAAGACCAGCAGAATAGTAGTTTATATAATTTTACGTGAAGTTTACAAAAGAAATTGTTCTAATTATTTTAGCTTTTTTTGCTATTTATGTGATATGGGGCTCTACCTATATGCTAAATAAAATTGCTGTTCAAGAAATAGCTCCGCTGTTTTTATCTTCACTGCGCTTTGTTTTTGCAGGAATGTTAATTTTTGCAATTGCTTACTTTTTAAAAATTCCTTTATCAATAACCAAAAAGCAGCTTATAAATAATATAGTAGCTGGATTTTTATTTTTAAGCTATGGCAATGGAGTTTTTGTTTGGGCATTAAAATACGTAGATTCTGGTTTTGCTGCTTTAGAAGCTTCTTCAATGCCTTTATTTGTTTTGTTACTTTTGAGAATCATCTATAAACAAAAGATTCAAAAATTAGCAATAGTAGGTGTCTTTTTAGGTATTTTAGGCATATATCTACTTGTAAATCAGCAAGAAGTTTTTAACAGTAATAACAGCATTATTGGTATACTAATGATTTTTACATGCATACTCAGTTGGTCTTTTGCGAGTATTTTAGTTTCGAAAGCCGATATGCACAAAAGCTATTTTGTAAATTCTGGATATCAAATGCTAACAGGCGGATTAATTCTATCTGTATTTAGCCTGTTATTTGGTGAAAAATGGAAGATGCCTATACATTGGAGTAGTGCTACTATCAATTCTATGACCTTGTTAGTAATCTTTGGAAGCATCGTAGCATTTACTGCGTTCAATTTTTTATTGCGTAAAGTATCTCCAGAAAAAGTATCGACATCTGCTTATGTAAATCCCATTATAGCGTTGTTTTTAGGCTGGTTTATTTTAGACGAACAAATTACACTACAATCTATTATTGCTGCAAGTATCTTACTTTTAGGGGTGTATTTTATCAATACGAGTAAAACAACAACATAGCAATCATAAATTACTCAACTTTAATTGTTTCTACAACCGTAATTGGTGCGCCATCGAATGTAAATCCTTCAAGCTTTACCTCAAATATACCTTTACTATCTGGAGTGTAAAACGAAATAGGTAAGGAGTTTGTATTAAGATTCACAACAGGATTCCATAGTAATTGAGTTCTATAATCTGGTACTCTTTGATATGCTTTATTACTGCTGTTTTGATTGAAATATTTTTTACTTAATAATGGTTTTGTTAGATGTAGTTCGAGCAAATAAGAACCTTTTGAAATAGGAGTGAAGTCTGTTTTTTTAGTAAGAACAGAAATTACACCTCCATAGACTTTCTTTTCAAAGAGAAACTTATCTGTAATGATGTTGATGGTTTCTATATCTTTGATATTAAAATTATATAAATCTTCATGGTTCTGAATCATTACACCATCAATTAAAAGTAATGGTAAAACGTCTTCTTTTCTAGTAGACTTGTAATCTCTAACAAAAAATGTATGCTTTCCTCTTTTTGTAGTAACCCAAGTATGATCTATCACTTCTATCATGGTTTCATGTACCGTAGGAAACCTTTTGTAATCATCTAATTTATAAGTGTAATCTGGCTTATAAAATGTAACTTTAGGCTCGTTTTTGATAAAACTATCCTTCTTTACTTCATTATAAGCATTCTCAATTTGTATGTATTCGCTTTTCTTTTTAATTGCTTTTAAATCATTTTCAGACAATTCTATCTTCTTAAATTGTAATTTAGAATAATCGAAAATAGCTTTAGTACTTAAAGTAATTTTATAATTATCTCTTTTACTATCTGATACTTGTATTATTGCTTTATCACCTTCAAACTCTTTGTCTAAATCAAAATAAAATTCACCAAATTGATTGGTTTCGGCTATTTTTATAACAAACTTTTTACCTGGAATAGACAAGGCAACTCTTTTATTTACTGCTGGTAGCTTACTTTTAATATCTAATACCTTACCTGTAATTAACTGCCCTTTATGTTCTGGCGGATAGATTAAAAAACTCTTTCCATTCATTTGAAAATTATTTTTAAGAGTATTGAATTGTGTTTGTAAGTAATTATTGATAGTCACTTTAGCAGTATCAACCGAAATATTATTTAGCTTTTTAACAGATAGCGTGTAATTACCAAATGATTGTTTGTTAGGCGATGTTTTTATCTCTAAACTTACTTTCTTTCTAGGTTGATATATTTTTTTATCAAGTTGTAATTTAATTACAGAAGATTGAACTCTAGCAGTTTGCTGCTTAGCTTCTTTTTGATTATTCAATACAATACCAGCTTGATTTTCAGCAAATGGATTTATAATATAAATATCTTTTACAAAATAATTGGTAGATCCTGCATTGCGCATCCATTGTGTATATCCAATAAGTTTATAATTTCCTGATGGTACTGTAAAAGGAATGGTAAAATCTCCGTAGCCAGTTGCTAAATTAAGTGCAATTTTATGCTGAAAAATTTTCTCCTTATTTTCATCAATAAGTTCTATATAGGCTATTTTACTAATTCCAACTGTATTGTCTTTATTTAAACAATATACTTTGTACAACAGTTGTTCTCCTGAAAATATAAGTGTTTTGTTTTGCTGTATAAAAATAGTTTCTGGTTTAATTTTTTTATAAGTATCAATAGATTTTTTACTTATTGTTACCTGAGCGTTAAGTGATAAAACACTTGCAATAGCTACGGTTAATACTATTAAAATTCTTTTCATTTTTTTACTAATTTATTTTTTAATCTATCCAAAAACTTGGTTTAATATTGGTTCCTGATTTGGTACAGTCTCCACATTCTTTAGCTACTAAATTATACGGACCTATTTCTTTGGTATCAAAACCTGTTTCACTAAAATAAACCCAGCCGTTTTCTAATGCATCTTCCAAAGGAGAAATTAGTCCAAAATTTGGATCTTTTTTGGCGGAAGGAGAATATAATCCACATTTTTCAATATAATCTGGTCTACCTGTTTTAAAAAAATCTCTATAATTAAAAAATATTCTTTTACTATTTACAGAAACCACTTCAAAAAAACCAATAATTCTTTCTTCTTTATCTGTTGTAGAGAATATATTACCGTTAAAAAATCCTGGTTGACTTTGCGATAATAAATTAGAAGCGTTTGAGAATTTACTCAAAACTTTATAATAAGTATATGCTTCAAATGATTGAACATATTGTTTTACTAATATACTATATCTATGAGATATAATAAAATCATCAACAGAAATTCTTCTTATTGGAAAAAGTACATTGTCTTTTTCTAAACTTGTTGTCTCTGTTTGTATAATTGTGTTAGATACATTAGTGCTATAACACACACCTTTAGTCAAATCTGTCTTACGAACAATTTTATACCCAGTGCTGCTATTTTTATCAGATTGAAGTTCATATGGCGACCAAAATGGAGCAACAATCTTATACGTTTCTTCATACGTATATCTATAATATTTTGAATTCCCAGTAAGATCTGAACTGTCTACGAATAACCTAAACTCTTGGTCTCCGTCAAGGTTCTCATGTAACTTAACTTTAATATCATTGAATTGAGAATTACTTGTTGTTTTTTCTTTTAAAGACTCATATTTTTTTCCATTAGCAAGCTCAATAAACAATTGATAATTTACATTTTTTTGTGCAGAAAATGTATTGGTAGAAACATAAACTCCAGAGGTAGTTTCTTTGAAATTGTATACAGTATTGTTGTCACCTTTTATGTAAACAATTGCATTAACTTCTGGTTTTAACTTGTCTTCAGTTAAGTTTATAGCTTTAGATAAGTATATGCTTTGGTAAGAAACTTCATTAGTAATTGAAGCTTCGACGACTAAAGCTTCAGTTTCTTCTATATTTTGTATTGTAAATGGCTCTGTACAAGAAACTATTAGTAGTACAATGATTAGGAAATAATATGCTCTATCAAATTTTTTCATTATTAATCAACCCAAAAACTTGGTTTAACATTGGTTCCATATTTAGTACAATCTCCACAACCAACAGGTTTTAAAAGATAAGGGCCTGGGTAAGCATCATCTGCATTCTTATTGTCTGCAAAATATAGCCATTGCTTAGATTCTATATGAATCACTAAATCATTTCCTCCTGGTCCATTTCTATTTTCTGGAGCTGTTGTGTTACACACTTCAGGATATTGTGGTCTACCTGTATCGTAAAAATCTCTGTAGTTAAAAAAGATTCTCTTTTCAGAGACAGCACTCACTTCAAAAAAGCCGAGAACCTTTTCATCTTTATCTGTTGTGGAAGATATATTACTACTAAAAAAACCAGGCTGGCTTTGTGATAAAATATTAGATGCGTTTGAAAATTTATTTAAAATTTTATAATAGGTATAAGCTTCAAATGACTGAACATATTGTTTTACTAAAATACTATAACGGTGAGATATAATGAAATCTTTAGCATTGATCTTTCTTACAGGAAACTTGGTTACTCTATCTTCTGACAAATCTGAAGTTTCTGTTTGTATTATTCCTTTAGAATAATTAGTTTGATAACAAACTTTTTTTGTCTTGTCTTTCTTATTAATTATTTCTACCCTTTTTGGATTTGAATTTATTACTACTGCTTCTAAAGGAGACCAAAAAGGAGCCTCTATCTTATACGTTTCTTCATACTCGTAGCGATAGTATTTTGATTTGTTATTTGGGTCATAAGAATCTACATTTATGCTAAATTCATCTTCATTAGCAATGTTCTTACCTAAAGTTACATATACATCATCTATTTTAGAAGCACTCGTAATTTTTGTTGGCTTTGATTCATACACCACACCTTTAGAAGTAGTAATTGATAATTGATAGTTTACATTTACTTTGGCAGCAAATTTAACTGTAGATAGATATACTCCTGGAGTAGTTTCCTTAAAATCTACTGTGTTATTATTTTCGCCTTGCACTTTAACAATTGCATTTGTTATTGGTTTTGGCGAGGTTTCATCTAACCTAAAAGCTTCTGTCAATTTTATTTCTTGATATTTATCTTCATCAGTAATCGAAGCTTCAACAACCAAAGCTTTATCAAAATCTCTAGCTTCTATCTGAAATGATTCTGTACAAGCACTAATTAATAGTACGATGGCAATAGTTGTTATTGTATAATAAAAAAACTTTTTCATTCTGTCTTAAAATTTAAAATTATAGGTAATTGTTGGAACAGGAACAGAAAAAATAGTACTCTTATAGGCATTAATTTGTCCGTCTTTAGTTACAAAAAATACAGAGTAAGGGTTGT
The DNA here is from genome assembly GCA_013373385.1 of Flavobacteriaceae bacterium. Taxonomy (GTDB): domain Bacteria; phylum Bacteroidota; class Bacteroidia; order Flavobacteriales; family Flavobacteriaceae; genus Polaribacter. The sequence continues at coordinate 49,609 of JABXHX010000013.1, read as the reverse complement.
TTCTTCCAAGAATATTATAAACAGAGATGTTCCAAAAACTATGCGCAAACTTTTTAATTCTATGGTTTCCTTCAATGTTCAATCCTAAATCTAGCCTAAAGTAGTCAGGTATTCTATACTTATTATGCTCACTATAATATACATATTGATTTCCATTATATGTATACTTTCCAACTGGGTAGGTTACAGGTCTACCAGTTTGATATGCCAAATTAAATGACCAGCTAAAGCGCTTTGTCATTTTATAATTAGCTACCAAACTTACATCATGTGGCTTATCTATATTTGATGGAAAAAATTCTCCGCCATTAATTCTTTCTTCGCTAAAAACCCCATCAAACTTAGAAAAAGATCTAGAGTAGGTGTATCCTAACCAACCGTTTAGCTTCCCTTCATTCTTTTTTATTAAAAACTCAACTCCATAAGCCTTGCCTTTTCCTTGCAATACCTCGGTTTCTACATTTGGATTTATCAATAAATCTGCGCCAACTTTATAATCTAAAATATTATTAGATAGTTTATAATATCCTTCTACACTAAACTCATATACATTCTCTTTATAGTTTTTATATAAGCCTAGTGTAACTTGTTTGGACTCTTGTGGCTTTATATTTAAGCCAGAAAGTCTCCAAGTATCTGTAGGTGATGCTGTTGTATTGTTAGACAAACTTTGTATGTATTGAAAAGTATTGTTATAACTCCCTTTTATTGAAAAAGTAGGATTAAATTTATATCTAGCAGATGTCCTAATCTCTAGTCCACTATAAGTTTTAATGACTTCATTATTAGCATAGGTTTTTACTTCTACTATGGTAGATTCATTTTTAGGTTTATTAGCTTGATAAATATTTTTTGTGCCTTTTCCTAAGGATGCGTATAATGAGTATCGTAAGCCTGCATCAAAAGAAAAATTATCATTTAATTTTACATTATCGGTAATGAATAAGGCAGATTCTAATGATTTTTCTTGTTCTACTTCTATCAGTTTAACAATTGAAGTAGATCCGTTTGGTTTTTTACTCCCTGGATTTATGATATATAACTTACTAGAAACTCCATAATCAAAATGATGCATAGGATTATATCTATACTGCATTTTTAATTTTAGATGTGTTTCATTTAGTTTATACCCTAAATCAAAATCAGAATCGGCTCCGCCACGGTATTCTATATCAAACTTATATTGACTATTTGCTAAAAGTAAGCTACCATTATGTTTCTCGTTAATGGTTTTATTCCATTTAAGAGAAAACAGTCTATTGCTGTAACTGTGTAAAGAATCTGAGGTTATTTTATAATCATCATAACTATAATAACCAGTTGCTTCTATGTTGTTTTTATCATTTACTTTGTGTTTATACTTGGCGATAACATCATAAAAAGAAGCTGAACTATTATCTAGAGATGTGTCGTCTAAAGATTTTAGAATCCAATTAGAATAAGTACCTCTTGCTCCAAAAATTAATGAAGACACTTCCTTTTTAATCGGCGTTTCTAATGTAATATTACTAGTTACAGGACCAATGGATGCTTCTCCTTTAAATTTGTTTAAATCCCCATCTTTAGTTTTAATATCAAATACAGAAGATAGCCTACCTCCATATTCTGACGGTGCACTACCTTTAAATATTTTTACTTTACCAGTTGTAAAAGGATTTACAGCAGAAAAGATTCCAAAAAAATGGGTTGGATTGTATACAACCCCATCATCTAAAAGAATTAAATTTTGATCTGTTTTTCCTCCACGTACGCTATAACCAGAAGAACCTTCACCTGCAGTTTTAATACCTGGTAAAGTTGCCGCAACTTTTAAAATATCTCTTTCACCTAAAACTAATGGGATGGTTTTTACTTCTTCTACCTTAAACTCAGTTATACTTGTTGCGACTTCTCTTATATTTTTATCTGCTTCTGCGTTAATTACTACTTCGTCAAGTATTTCTGAACTATCTTCTAGATTAAAGTTTAACTTTCCGTTATTGTAAATTACAACTTTTTGGCTATGGTCTTTAATTCCAATGGCTTTCGTTTTTATTTCATAATAACCTGGTGTTAATCGAAGAGAGTAATAACCTAAACTATCTGTAATCGTGTTTTTATTTTTGGTCGATAACACCAAACCTACTATAGGTTTATTGTTTTGTTTGTTATACACATAACCTGAAATGGTGTATCTTTTTCTTTTAGCATTCTTAACTTCTTTACCTATTCTTATTGTCTTTTGCTGTAAAACATTTTGTGGCTCAACATATAAAATAGGTTTTTTAATTTCTGCTGTTTTAGTAACAATATCTTCTTTTTTAACTGATAATAGTTCTATAGGAAGTGTTGTATGTATTAGAACATTATTGGTGAGAACAATTCTCTTATCTTCTGTTATATGGTAATTAATTGTTGTCTTTTCAAAAACATCATCAAGTATTGTTGATATCCTCTCGTTATTGTATTTACCACTCACAGGAATAGAATCAATCCATTTTTTTAAATAGAAAAATTTGTAACTTGTTTTAGACTCTATTTTACTTATAAAGTCTAACTTGTTAATGTTGGTAAACTCAATTGTTAATTTTGTTTCTTCATTCTTTTGAGCAATAGCAATTTGAAAAAAGAGTAGTGCAATTAGGGTTAGTTTGAACCTCATAGTCTTAAAAAGTGTAATTTTTGTGTGTAAAGATATATTTTAAATTGATTTAAAAAAAAGAAAAAAAAGCAATTATGCATTAAATTTTAATACATTTAGCTTTCTATAATTTCTTAATTTAATGTTAAATTTTAACAAATATTATGCCGTTTTTAAAGAAGCTTTTTTAGGAACCTTAGATTGGACACAAAAATCTATATTGTTTGAAGTACCTTGGTATACCAATTATTTTTGGGGATTAATTATAATATCTTTGATTGTTTGGGGATTTGAGGTACTATTTCCTTGGCGAAAAAACCAAGCAGTAATCAGAAAGGATTTTTGGTTAGATACTTTTTATATGTTCTTTAATTTCTTTCTTTTCACTATCGTTATTTCAGGGTTTTATTCGGTTTTAGAGCTTACTTTTTTTTCACTTGGACTAGAAATGGGTAGTTTTTCTATGATAAACTTACAAAACTATCCACAATGGATTCAGCTTATAATTTTCTTTATCTTATTAGACTTTGTACAATGGTTTACCCATGTTTTATTACACAGGTTTGAATTTTTATGGCAATTTCATAAAGTGCATCATTCTGTTAAAGAAATGGGGTTTGCAGCACATTTGCGTTATCATTGGATGGAAAATATTTTGTACAAACCTTTAAAAACAATAGGAGTGATGCTACTTGGTGGTTTTGAGCCAGAACAAGCCTATATTGTTCATTTTACGGCTATTACTATTGGGCATTTAAATCATGCAAATATTAAAATTACTTGGGGTATTTTTAAATATGTTTTTAACAATTCTGTAATGCATTTATACCATCATGCCAAAGAATTACCTCAACATTTACCATATGGAGTTAATTTTGGAATTAGTTTAAGCATTTGGGATTATCTATTTAAAACAAATTATATACCAGAAGAAAGTGGTACTATTGAATTAGGTTTTGCTGATGAAAAAAAATTTCCTAAAGGTTTTTTTGGTCAGTTGATATATGGATTTAAAAGAAGGTTATAATTTTAAAACTGATTGAAATAAAAAGCTTCTAAATTTAATTTAGAAGCTTTTTATTTTGTTCAAAATGATTGTAACTAATCCATTGACCTTATATTAATATATCCATTTTGATTCAATACCAAATGCTGAATAAAAAACTCCATCATTCTATAAAAGTTAACAGCTGTATGTCCTTTATCAGGCCCCACCTGTACTTCAAAACTTTTTCCTGCTTTTTGTAAAGCTTGAATTAATTGTAATGAGTTTGCTGGATGCACATTATTATCATTTGTACCATAAAAAATCATCAATTCTCCTTTTAAGTTTTTTGCATATTTCATTAAATTTGAGGCATCATATCCTTTTTTATTATTCTCTATCAAGTTCATGTACCTTTCTGTATATACATTGTCATAGTTTCTCCAATCAGTTACAGCAGAGTTTGCTACAGCTGCATGATACACATCTGGAAACCTTAATAAGCTCATTGCAGCAGTAGTACCTCCGTATGATGTTCCAAAAACACCAACTCTATTTTTATCTATATAATGGCGATTATATAACGATTTAACACCTTCTGCAAAGTCATCCATTTCAACAATTCCTAGATTACCATAGAGTTTATCTAACAAGCGTTTTCCTCTTCCTCTAACATTTCTTCCATCAATATTTAATACAATAAAACCAAATTCTGTAATAGCACTTGGATAGACAAAAGTTTCTCTGAATGCATTTGTTGCTGGCCCTCCATAATTACTTAAAATTACTGGATATTTTTTCTTAGGGTTAAAATTTGAAGGAAAATGTATCATACCGTGTAATTCCGTTTCTCCATCAGCAGATGTAAACGTAAAAACTTCAACTGTTTTAAATCCAGCTTCATTAAATTTAGTCATGTCGCTTTTAGCAACTTCAGCAACCTTTTTTCCTTTAGCATCAATTAAGTTTACAAAAGGAGGGGTATTGTGAGTTTGAGCCACATCAATAAAGTGTTTTCCTGTTGGAGCAATATTTACAGTATGATTAAATGCCGGATCTGTCAACCTCGTATCTCTTCTCCCATCAAGACGAACTCTGTGTAGTTGCATTTTCATATGGTTGTCTCCGCTACGAGCTAAATAGTATAATAGATTTTTTTTCTCGTCAACTTTAACAATTCTTGCAACTTCAAACTGATGTTGCGTAATTGCATTAAGTAACGTTCCGTCATAATTGTACAAGTAATAGTTATTAAAGCCATTTCTTTCTGATGCCCAAATAAACCTTTTCTTATCTTTTAATTCGTAGATTTCTGGAGAATTTTTAGTAAAACTAGGCAGCCATTTTTCTCTGACAATAACTCTTGTTTTTCCAGTTACAGGATCTGCAGCTTTGTACTCCATAATATCTTGCTTTCTATTTGTACTATGAAATAACAACTCTTTTCCGTCTGGAGACCACTTGATGTCATATAAATATGTTCCTATGGCTCCATCATTATAAGGCTTACCGTCTCTTGTATCTAACGTAATGGTTTTTTTGGTTTCTAAATCATACACTAATAAATCAACAGGTAAATTTTTTGCACCAACTTTTGGATACGCTTCAATCTCTAAAGAATCTTGAATTTTAGTTTGATTGTAAATAACATAATATTTTTTAGCATCTTTTTCTTCAAAACGATAGAAAGCAACTTTTTTAGAATCTGGCGACCACCACATTGCGGTGTTTTGCCCCAGTTCTTCACCGTAAACCCAAGTAGCAATTCCAAATTTTATTTGGTTTTTATCATTTCCTTGCGTAGTTATGGCTTGTACATTAGAACCGTCTGGTTTACTAATATAAAAGTTTCTGTTTTTTGTAAATGCTTTTAATTTTCTATCAGGGGAAATTGCAAAAGCATATTGCCTACCACGTGCAGGTCTATTTCCTCTTCTAAATCTTCTTTGTCTTTTCTCAGCTTTCTTTGTGCTAACAACTTTTTTCTTACGCACATCAAAAGTATGTTCTAAACCATCTTTTACATAGGTAAACGATTTACCATCTTTTGCCCAAGTAACAGAAGTTGGAGCTCTTTTTATTGAGCTGTATAACTTAGGAGACATTTTAGCAAATTGCTTATAACCTGGCATTCTTTTTAATTTATCTTGTGCAGATACATTTACGCCAAGAAAAAAAAGCAATACTACTATTGATACCGTTTTTAGTGTACTAAATTTCATTTGAGTTTATTTAAAATATATAATTAGTAAAGTTAAATCAAATCTACAACACAACAAGTAAGTTCAATAAAAGCTTAGCCTATACGACAATAATTTAACAGTTTTTAACACTTTAAAGAAAGCTTAACTTTACATAACATCAAATAAGGTTAGCCTTTGGATATACGATGGTAAAAAATTAAACAACCCAATAAAACAAACCTTCCCTATTAATATGTATATTTGAGTACTTGTAAATCAAGAAACTAACCAAAATAACAAACTTACATCTTATGAGAAAAGCACTAGTAGTCAGCCTATTTTTCTTAGCATCAATAGTATATTCACAAGAATATAAAAAAATGATTGATAAAGGAAACTATACACTAAAGTCAATTCAGAACTCTGCCAATCAATACTTTTCTATCACAGGAAAAGGGAAGGGAACAGGTTACAAACAATATAAACGATGGGAATACAATGCGCAAAGGATGGTGAATGATTATGGGTATGTGAATTCTAGTTCATTTTATTTGAAAGAATTAGAAAAGTATAATAGATTATTAAACAACACATCTAGAAAAGCCATCACTACTACAGCTAACTGGAAACAATTAGGGCCAAATGCCGTTACGTTAGGTAGTGGTTGGAATCACGGTATTGGCAGAATCACAAGTTTAGCAATTGAAGAAGGAAATGTAAATCATTTAATTGTTGGTTCTCCAACTGGCGGAGTTTGGAAGTCTACCAATAAAGGAACTACATGGACATCACTAAGTGATAATTTTACAAGTATGGCAGTATACTCATTAGCTATAGACCCAACTGATGCAACTAAATATTATTGGGGATCTACTTCTGGTAATATTTATGTATCTACCAACAGTGGTAATACTTGGTCTGCCTTAGGTAAGTTAGGATTTGGACCAGTAACTAAAATTATTGTCAACCCTAACAATACTTCAATTATGTTTGCTACAGATAATTGGTCAGGTATTTACAAATCTACTAACGGTGGTGTTAACTGGACGAAAGTAACAGGCGACAGCTCTGGTTTAGATGTTGATTTTAAACCTGGAGATTACAATACAATTTATGCAACAGGGACTCAATTTCACAAATCTACCGACAACGGTGTAAGTTGGACTACCGTAACTACAGGATTTGGAACTGGAGAGAAATTAATAGCTGTATCGCCTGCAAATGCAAACGCCGTATATGTACTAGAAGAAAACAACGGTAAGTTTGGTGGTTTTTATGTCTCTACAAATGATGGAGCAACTTTTACTAAAAAAACTCATACAGGGAAAAACTATTTTGGTTATTCAACTCTAGCAGATGATGATAGAGGTCAAGCGCCTAGAGACATGGCAATTGCAGTTTCTCCTACAAATATTAATGAAGTTCATATTGCTGGTATTATTTCATTTAGATCTCTAGATGGAGGAACTACTTTTACTCCAACATCTGAATGGTACTCAAGCTCAACCCTAGGGTATTGCCATGCAGATATAGATGATATGATTTATTATGGTACGGAATTATTTGTAATTAGTGATGGCGGAATTTATATCGCTGACGATCCTGCAGGTACCATTGATACCAATTTTTATGTTAGCAAAACTCAAGGAATGGGAATACATCAATTTTATAAAATAGGGATTTCACAAACGTCTCCAGCAATTATTACTGGTGGGTCACAAGATAATGGTGCCAATGTTTTAATTGGAGGCGTATGGAAACATTGGTTAGGTGCTGACGGAATGGAAACTTTTATTGATAAAAATGATAGCAAAATACTTTATGGTACAACGCAAAATGGATCAATGTCTAAATCTACTGATTCTGGAGCAACAAGGTTTGATTTAACAACACCCACTGGGAAAGGAAATTGGGTAACACCATTTGAACAAGATCCAACTGCTGCAAACACTATTTACGTTGGATATAATATTGTGTATAAGTCTACAGATGGAGGAACAACTTGGACAGCAATCTCACAAGATTTTACAAATTCTTTAGATAATCTAAAAATTGCAAAAACAGATGCTAACACCATATACGCATCAGAAAATTCAAACCTTTATAAAACAACTACAGGTACAGGTTCTTGGACGTTATTAACCGGATATTCTGGAGGACACATTAACTTTATTGCTATTCACCCTTCTAATCCAAATAAAATTGCAATAGCCACAGCTAATTCTGCTAAAGTACAAGTATCTACAGATGGAGGTGTAAATTGGACAACCAAAAATTCTGGATTGCCAAATTTTGCTGCGTTAACTTTAGCTTGGGATGATAACGGAAATGATGGTTTATATGTAGGGATGAATTATGGAATTTACTACATAGACAATACTTTAACTACATGGCAAAATTTTTCTAATTTATTACCGAATGTAAAAGTCAATGAATTAGAAATTAACACTGCAGAAAATAAGATTTATGCAGGAACTTATGGTAGAGGTGTTTGGAGCTCAGATTTATATAACAAATCTCTATCTATCGACAAGGATGAATTAGAAAAATCAGTAATGGTTTACCCAAATCCAACTTCAAATAAGATAACTATAAATTTAAAAAGCAGCTCTAAAGGAGAGTTTAGAGTTTTTAATTTACAAGGACAGCTAGTTCAGTATGAAAAAGCGAATGAAATTAATAATAAGAGTATTGATATATCTAAATTATCAAATGGAACCTATTTTGTTAGACTTAATATTGAAGGAGGAATAGTTACAAAGAAAATAATTAAAGAATAAATAATTATATAAATGTTAAGCGTTATTAAACACTTCTCTTAAATTTGCATATTACTTTTAAGTATGTGCAAAACTAAGTCTTTAATATTATTTTTATTAATAAGTATATCTTCTATAAGTCAAACTATAGAAGATATTTCTTTTGGTACCGACGTTGCTTTAGAAATTGTTACTTGGAATATTGAAAATTTCCCGAAAAACAATCAAACTACTATAGATTATGTAAAAAGAATTATTATCGCATTAGATGCAGATGTGTACGCAATACAAGAAGTAAGCGATAGTAACAGTTTTAATCAACTAATAAATGCGCTACCAAATTATGATGGCTACATTACTTCTGATAAATTTAGAGGTTTGGCTTTTATTTATAAAAAGAGTACCATACAGATTAATAATGCCTACGAAATTTATAACTCAACTACATTCTGGTCTCCATTTCCAAGATATCCAATGGTCTTAGATTTTAATTTTAAAAATGAACAATTTATCTTGATTAACAATCATTTAAAATGTTGTGGAGATGGTATTTTAAACACCTCAAACACGAGTGATGAAGAAAATAGAAGACTCAATGCTGTTAGATTATTAAAAGAGTATATTGATGCGTATTTAACATCTAAAAATGTAATATTAACAGGAGACTTAAACGATATTCTTACCGATAATAGTAGCAATAATGTATTTCAAGAATTTATTAATGACACTCAAAACTACACCTTTGCAGACATGAGTATCGCCACTGGGAATACTACTAATTGGTCGTACCCAAGTTGGCCATCACATTTAGACCATATATTAATTACCAATGAGTTGTTTGATGAATTTCAACAAAACACTACTGTAACAACTACTATTAAGCTAGAAGAGTATGTTGGTGGCTGGAATACCTACAAATCAAATATCTCAGATCACAGACCAGTTGCCTTAAAATTCATTCCAAGCACTACTTTAAAAATTGATGAAGCTACACAAAGTAATTTACAGTTTGCAAATTATCCCAATCCATTCAACAAACAAACTACATTTTCTTTTAAAGGAATAGAAGGAGAAAAATGGCTTATAATCTATGATGCATTTGGTAGAAAGATGGTTGATATAAGGTTTGATGAAGATACATTTACCTTAAATACAGAAAACTACCCAAAAGGATTTTATTTTTCTAAGCTTATAACAATCAATAGAGTAATAAAAACCATTAAATTAATCAAACAATAATTACTAGCTTATATAGCTGATTTTCTATTTTTTATATTCTTCAAAAGTTCCATCTGAATAGAATACTACAATTCGTTGAATTGATTTTTCAGATTTTAATGAGCTACTTACAACTTCTTCAGAGAAAAGGGTAGTAGCATCAGTAGTAGGTTGATTTACTTTTACTACTTTAGGAAAAGTTCCTTTGCCATTTAGTAGCCAATAAATATCGATGTCTTCAAAAGTGTTTGTAATTTTTAAAACAAAATCTAGACTAGGTTTATTCCTTCCTGATAAAATGTGTGAAATACTCGACCGCTGCACATCTATCTTATCAGCAAATAGAGAAGCAGTTAAATTGTAATACTTCATTATTTTTTTAAGCCTATTTGTAAAATCAATATTGCTTACCATTGTAAATTACATTTAATATTACAAATGTAAACCGATAATTTCACTTAACAACCATATTCTTAATGATAAATAATAAATTTTAACAGTTTAATAAATTAACACTTTATATAAGATAATTTAAACACCTAAATGACAGTATTTTAATTTTTATATATAGAAATAATCTATTTCAATTCATCGAATGAAATTGAGAATTGTAAACTATTCAAAAATGTAATATATCTTATGAAAAACTAATTACAAAAACCAATATAATGTTGATACATTTGTAAATTTCTCTTAGTAAATGTTTGTTAGAAAAGTATAGGTGCAGAAAATTAGTATTTGTACTTTTGTGATGTCAATTGATGCTAATGGAAATACTAAACGTCAAAGAAGTTAAAGAAATATACAACACATGTAAAGAAGATAAGCTTTATGGCAAATGGATTTATTTTGAGCATATTTCTCCATTATTACATAAACTTTCTGATAAATTTGAAGTAACTGAAATTGGAAAATCTGAAGAGAACATTCCAATTTATTCAGTAAAAATTGGCAAAGGCATAAAAAAAATACTGATTTGGTCGCAAATGCATGGCAATGAAAGTACAGGCACGAAAGCACTGTTTGATTTGTTTAATTTTTTAACAGACTCCAATCACAGTACAGTAAATAATATATTAGAGCAAGTAACAATTTTATGCATACCGATGCTAAATCCAGACGGCGCTTTAAAATATACAAGAGTAAATGCAAACGGAGTTGACTTAAACAGAGATGCTGTTGATAAAAAAGCAGTAGAAAGTCAGTTATTAAGAAGTGTTTTAGAAATATTTAAGCCACAATTTTGCTTTAATCTACACGACCAACGTACAATTTTTGGAGTGGAAGGTACCGAAAACCCTGCAACCATTTCTTTTTTAGCTCCATCTGAGGAAGAAACAAGAAAAATAACGAGTGGTAGAAAGCAAACTATGAATGTGATTGTAGCCATGAATGCCTTGCTGCAGCAAATTATACCAAATCATATTGGAAGGTATACAGACGAATTTTATCCAACGGCCACTGGAGACAATTTCCAAAAACTAGGCTACAACACTATCTTGATAGAAGCAGGACATTATCCAAATGATTATGAAAGAGAAGTTACCAGAAAGTTTAACTTTTTCGCTTTGTTACAAGGAGTATTTCACATAGCTACGACAAACGACTACACTTTATACAAGCCTTATTTTACCATTCCAAATAATCAACAGAACTTTTTTGATGTTATTGAGATAAGTGCATCAAGTAATAAAGGAAAAGCTTATCTATACGTAGATAAGGTAGTTAACAACACATTTATTACACAAAAGGTTTTAGAAAGAAAAGGAGATTTGTCAGGCTTTATAGGTCATTCAACAAAATTCACAAAATAATACATATTTTTTACTAATTTTATTTTATTTTTAAATATAATTCATATTTTTGTTGTATTATTTGAATAAAACACAAAAAATGAAAAAATTTGTTTTAGATGAAATTGATCATCAGATTTTAGATGTATTGATTGAAAACGCAAGAACACCTTTTACAGATATCGCCAAAAAATTGCTTGTTTCTGCTGGAACAATTCACGTTAGGGTAAAAAAAATGGAAGATGAGGGAATTATTGAAGGTTCTACACTTACATTAAATTACGAAAAAATGGGCTACTCATTTATAGCGCATGTAGGTATTTTTTTAGAAAAAACTTTTATGACACAAAAAGTAATTGAAGAGCTAAGAAAAATTCCTAATGTTACAGTAGCGTATGTTACTGCAGGTAAATATAATATCTTTTGTAAGGTAAGAGCAAAAGACACAAGCAACGCTAAAGATGTTATTTATATGATAGATGACATTGAAGGGGTAAGCAGAACTGAAACCATGATTTCTTTAGAAGAAAGTATCAATGATAAAAAAAGAATGATGCATGCCATTTTTAAAGAAATGTAAGTGAATTTATCTATAAAATAAAAAGGCTATCTAAATACGGTTATTAATTTAGATAGCCTTTTTTAATTATAACAACTATTTAATGTAGCGCAAGAGAATTAGATCTTACCACTATATCATTAACTGTTTTTGTAAAAATGAGTTCGACAAAAAAACAACTCTAATTTGTTTTACAAAAACTGAAAAACCTTACTAAAAGCAGCTACAGTTTTAAATAAAATTTAGTTAAAAAATTGTACATTGGCTCCGCTAAAAAATAGGCAGATACAGTATGGTTAATCAAATGAACTTCACAAAACACAAACTGAGCAATAAACAATTATTAAAATTGTACAAAGCAATGTTAAAGCCTCGGTTAATTGAGGAGAAGATGCTTATTTTATTACGTCAAGGAAAAATTTCTAAATGGTTTTCTGGTATCGGTCAAGAAGCCATAGCTGTTGGTGTTACTTCTTCATTACAAGATGATGAGTATATTTTACCAATGCATAGAAACTTGGGCGTGTTTACTACTAGAAATATACCTTTGTATAGATTATTTTCTCAATGGCAAGGTAAAGCAAGCGGATTTACGAAAGGACGTGATAGAAGTTTTCATTTCGGGACACAAGAATTCAATATTGTTGGAATGATTTCTCATTTAGGACCACAGTTAGGGATTGCAGATGGTATTGCCCTTGCGAATAAACTAAAAAAACAACAAAAAGTCTGTGCTGTATTTACAGGAGAAGGCGGTACAAGTGAAGGAGATTTTCATGAAGCTTTAAATGTTGCGTCAGTGTGGGATTTACCAGTGTTATTTTGTGTAGAAAATAACGGCTATGGTTTGTCAACTCCGGTTGCTGAACAATTTAAATGTAAACATATTGCTGATAAAGGAATAGGTTATGGTATGGAGAGTCATATAATTGACGGAAATAACATTGTGGAAGTTTATACCAAAGTATCTGAATTGGCAGAAAGTATTCGACAAAAACCAAGACCTGTATTGCTTGAGTTTAAAACTTTTAGAATGCGCGGACATGAAGAGGCTAGTGGTACCAAATACGTTCCGCATGAGTTGATGGAAAAATGGGCAGCTAAAGATCCTATTGAAAATTTTCAGGCCTATTTACGTGCAGAAAATATTTTAATTGAAAAAGAAGAGGTAAAGATTAAAGAAGAAATTGTACACGAAATTAATGAACACTTACAAATCGCTTTTGATGAGAAGCCTATAGAGATTGACTTAGAAACTGAGCTAAACGATGTCTATAAAAGCTATACGCCAACAATCATAGTGCCTTCTGATGATAAAAAGAAAGTCCGATTGATTGATGCCATTTCTGATGGATTAAAATTATCGATGGAACAACACAAGGATTTAGTGATTATGGGACAAGATGTTGCAGAATACGGAGGTGTTTTTAAAATTACCGATAGTTTTGTGAAAAAATTCGGGAAAGAACGTGTAAGAAATACACCTATCTGCGAATCTGCCATTGTCTCTGCAGCCTATGGTTTGTCTGTCAATGGCATGAAAGCCGTCATGGAAATGCAGTTTTCTGATTTTGTATCAACTGGATTCAACCCTATAGTAAATTTATTAGCAAAATCACATTACAGATGGAATCAACAAGCTGATGTAGTTGTAAGAATGCCTTGCGGAGCAGGAGTAGGTGCTGGACCATTTCACTCACAAACCAATGAAGCTTGGTTTACCAAAACACCAGGATTAAAGGTAGTGTATCCTGCTTTTCCTGTCGATGCTAAAGGCTTGTTAACAAGTGCTATTAATGATCCAAATCCTGTGTTGTTTTTTGAGCATAAGGCGTTGTACCGTTCTGTTTATCAAGAAGTAGCAACAAATTATTACACCTTACCATTGGGTAAAGCAGCAAAAATTAAAGAAGGAAATACCGTTACCATTATTACTTTTGGTGCAGGAGTACATTGGGCATTAGAAACTCTTGAAATGAACCCTACGATTTCTGCTGATTTAATTGATTTAAGAACGTTACAACCTCTTGATACTGCAACTATTTACGAATCTGTAAAGCAAACTGGTAAGGCTATTATTTTGCAAGAAGATACGTTGTTTGGTGGAGTTGCAAGTGATATTTCTGCATTGATTACAGAAAACTGCTTTGAATTTTTAGATGCACCAGTTAAAAGAGTAGGTAGCCTTGAAACACCTGTGCCTTTTGACAAAGGTCTAGAAAATCAGTTTTTAGCAAAAAATCGTTTTTGTTCTGATTTACTAGAATTAATCGCATATTAATTTTTTATTTAGAATAATTCTAAATAAATTTGTACTTTCAAAAGAATAAACATGAAAGTTACAAACAGAAGTTTACATAGGGATATTGCATATTTCTATGTAGGGTTGATTATCGCATTTTCTTTTTCGGGTATCATTTTAAACCATAGACAAGATTGGTATCCAATGAATTACACTTACGAAACCAAAGAAGTAAAGCTAGTATTACCAACAGAAAAGAAAGAAATAACAAAAGAATTTTTAATAGCTGCTACAAAAAATTTTAATGTAAATTATGAAACTCACAGAATAAGAAACGGTGAATTACGTATCTATTTTAAGGAAAATGGTATTTTAGACATGAAGTTGACAGATAATAAAGGTGTGCTAGAATTTAAACGTAAAGTCCCAATCCTAGGACATACCATGTATTTACACAAAACAACGAATTCTTTTTGGATTTGGTATTCTGATATTTTTGGTGCTGCAATGCTATTAATTGCTATTACCGGAATATTAATTCCAGCTGGTAAAAAAGGGTTCAAGAAAAGAGGATGGAAGCTAGCATTGGCTGGAATGATATTTCCAATATTATTTTTAATACTCTTTTCTTAATTTAATTTAGTATCTTTAGTGAGTTAAACTATTAATTATGAGGCCTATAATTATTTTATTTTGTCTGCTATTAAGTGTAGGATGTGCTACTAATAAGCAAAAATTATCTGATGATCAAGCCATGCAAAGGCTAGACAATATTATCTCTTCAGAAAATTTTTCTATAAATTCTACCATAGCAATACCTACAAATAGTTCGGGCTTATCTGCAGTTTCTAATGTAGGGTTGTTAGGTACAGGAAACTCAATTGGAAATATTAATTTGGCTGACAATCCTAATTATATAAAAATTAATAATACTCAGGTTGACATTAGTATGCCATATTATGGAACACAAACCGTCGCAAGTTATTATGCCTCAGGATCTATTGTTTACAAAGGAATATGTAAAGGCTATACTGTAAAAAAGGATCTAAGAAAAAATAGGTATGTAGTTTCTTTTAACCTAAAACACAAATCAGAGAGTTTAACTTTTAGGATTTATATTTATTCAAATTTACGTACTGATATTCAATTACAAAGTTCTCATAGAAGTCCGATTCAATATAGAGGTATGGTTATATAAAACAATATTATTTTCAATATAATCAAAATTATTATTTAACATAATATAAATTATAGTACAAATGTAATATTTCGATTATATCCAGTTGTTATGCCATTTGATAGCTATAATGTTATATCATGTAAAATATCCCAGAAAGTCTTTTACGCAAAATAAATTGTAGAACTTGGGTCATTAAACATTAGATTTTTTGGTTTAGTACTAAATAAGAAACATTCTGCTGTTTGTACTATAATTAGTCGCTATGTAAAATTGCCGCGCCCAACCGCTAGATTGCTTTTTAAAAATTTAAATGCTTTATGGCATTTATTTTTAAACACAATTTGCCATCGCTTGGCCACATCAAAAAAAGCTAAACCTTTTGCTCTTAATTATAATTCTCGTATTCGAGGAAAATCCTTCAAGATTTTTTTCTACGACATTCTCGTAAGCTAGTCACAAGAGTATAAAATTTTCCCTAGCTCAAATCCACGCTCTAAAATTTCTATACACTTGTTCACATTGTGCATTTGTTTAAAGCTTTTAAGTGTCTGCATATCTTTTTTTCTTGATAAAAAAAGAAACAAAAAAATCAAGGCTGCACAAACCTTTGGAAACAATGTACGGCTCAATCGCTATATTTTAGAAAACATTGTAACTAACCAAGATTATTAAAGTAAATGCTTTAAAGTATATAAAAACTAACAAAATGAGTAACTAAACCCCTAAAATATGATCGCTCCACTCACCTATTGTTTTAACCAAAGTTTTATGAGGTCGAATATATAATATTGTAGAAAAAAAAGCCTTGTAACTATAACATCAAATTAGATATATAAACTTACTAGTAAAATACTTTAAAAATTTTATTTTCGATAAAATGAGAATACTATATTTGTTTATAAATCCGATAAATATTTTTATAGGTAAATAAATAAACCAGAGTCACAAGTATAGTCCAAAGAGTTACTAATGTTGGTGAGCCTAAAATCCAATAGTTACTTAATACACCTTTTTTTAGCAGAAAGTTTAATGGCCCAAGAATAACAAAAAGATCTATAACCGTCGGTAATATAAAGAACATTAAGAACCATAATACTTTTTTCTTATTCTCAATTATTTTAAAACATTTATATAATGGTACAATCAAAATTAAAATAATAAACATTAAACCTAAAAACCAGGCTAGAGTATGATTATCTAATAATTTATTTAATGCGTAAACTTCATCTCCTCCACCTAACGATGCTGTTAAAATACGTCCGAATGGTAAATTAGCAAAAACTAAAGAAAACCCTAGCGCTTTTTTTTGAATTGAATTTTTGCTGGAAAGTAAAAATGCACCTATCCAAATCATGGCAAATGTAAAAACAGGACCTGCAAATGTTGCTAATAAGGAATATGATTTTTCTGTTGTACAGCTTTCACAAATACTCCAAAAATTAAAATCTCTTTTACCCCAACATCCGCAAATAATTCTGCCAACAGTTGTATGTACAATTTCATGCAATTCGTGCATTACAAAAGTTAATGCTAAAAATGTAAGTATATATTTTGATGTGAGTTTTAGTATCATAGGTGTTCTATTTTATAGTATTTAAAATGTCTAAATCTAAATTATTGTTTCGGTGATGGCATATAATTCTGTCTATTTGTAAATTCTTTGACCTTACGAAATCAACAAAACTTATGGTAGTCTCTGATACATGTTTAGGTATTGAGTTATCTGCTGGAATTTGAATAAAATCGCCTTGATATATTAAATTCTCATTAATGAAATACGCAAAGCTTTGCGATTTACTATGATTGTTTTTAGGGAAGTAATATTTTACGTCGTCAATTACAGATTCATCTTTTATATAATCAAATTGAAATGAATGAGCATGCTCAATAAATTTTGGATAATTTTTAATAGCATCTGCTGAATACTTGTCAGTTATAATTTTAACTCCTTTATTTGCATAAAATTTTAAGCCTCCAATATGATCACTATGAGGATGAGTAATGTACACTTTATTAATTTCCGCATTAAGGTGTTTTTTTTTAATTAAGTTAAATACTTCTTCTGAAAATTTATCAGAAATTGGTGCTCCAAATACAGTTATCTTATTTCGATTTAACTGATATACTATGTTTCTATCATTTGCTACGTTTGTTATTAGATAAATATTCTCTCCAATTTTAGTTAACTCTAATTCTTTATTTTCAATTATATTGGTATCCTCATAACCCTGTGGAAGAGATAAATAACTATCAGCTATTTTATCTTTTGTATAGAGACTGTTAATTTTATAATCATATTTTAATTGCCCATTTTTAAAATATTGAATTTTAGAAGCGTAATTTTTATTGAAATCAAGAAAATTCCATAGCTCTTTGGAAGTTTCATTTTCAACGGAAACTAACTCTATTGGATTTTCTATAAAAGAGTATATCAAGGTATCATTTATCTTGTTTTTAATGCTAACTGAAAAACCATTATAAGTACTCTTAAAACCCAAAACTTCTACACTTTTATCTGTAACTAAATCTTGAATATAATAAAAGTTTAATATTGAATAAACTTCGTTTTTAACTTGATTATAGCTTGCCTTATTTTGCCTTAATACTCTTTTTCCTAATACAACACCTAAACTGTCATATATAAATCCAATGTTGTTTTTTTGAAATTCTTGTTGAGAAAATTTATGGACTCCTGGAAATTTTGCAATTCTACTAGCAAAATACACGCTATCATTCACATTAATAATAACATGACTTTTAATAAATAAACTATCTGGATTTTTGTAATTATAGCTTTGGTAAGCATTATAATTTACTCGTGTATAATTAATATCTATCACATTATTGGGCTCAAACAAATTGTATTCTTTTTTAAGCTCTTGAATAAAATTTTCTTTATTAATTACCACTTTAGAACAAGAAGTTATAAATAATAAGCTACTTTTAAATAAGAGTAGTCTAAAAACTAAACTATATCTTTTTATTTTAATCATTTTCAACTCTAAAAAACTTAATTAATTTTCCTTAAATTTGTTCATCAATACACTATACTTTCTCTTTGCTATTGAATTAGATTCTGCATATAAAAAAGCATTATTGTATTGTATTTTTGCCTTGTCGTATTGGTTCCTATATTCATATATTTCAGCTAGAGTTCCATATAATTCTGAAGAAACTGGATAAATAGTTAGCCCATATTCTAATAATGAAATTGCTTCAAGTGGTTTATCTTGATATAAAATTGAAGAGCATTCAATAAAAGCTCCTAAAGGTATTTTTACTTTAAAGCCATATATATTTTCTAATGATTTATAATATGCTATTATTGATTCTTTTCCTTTTTTTATTTCTATTTCTGGAATGTAATATCCGTTAAAAATAAATTTCAATCCTTCATATAAACCTTTAGACATTGCACCAACATGAGAATCATTTTCAATGCTAAACATATAGTTAATGCCATGGGGTTTAATACTATCCAAAACCGACTTATATACCCATAAATGTTTCTCTCTTCCAGAATTATCTTCAGTATTAGCGTATAAAAAGGTGTTTAGATAATCTTGGTTCTGGATTTCATTTTTTATGAATTCGGCTGTTTTTTTCCCAATACCAGAACCTGTTTCTATATAAGCCTTAAACATTTTAGAATTTGTAGCTAATAAATAAGTGCATATACTTGAAGCTGTAGACCAACCGTATAAAGTATTAAAATTATTTGTACGATATTTTGAATTTATAAAGGGTAATAATTCTAACTCTAAAAATGATAGGAAGTTGATATATCCATCAGTTGAATTAAAAGTTACATTCAAATCCCTTATTCGGTCTGTATTTGGAATACTGACAATTATCAATTTAGGCATAAAGCCAAATTCATTAGACAAAAAATCTACTGACCCTTTAGCAAAATCAAAAATATATTCTCCGTCAAGTAAATACAGTACAGGATAGTTATCTTTATTACTGAAATAGTCTTTTGGTAAGTAAACATTTACAATTCTATTTTCTCTTAAAAACTTGGAATCAAATTGATGGTCTAATAATCTTGATTGACTATTTACGTTTTCAATTATAAAAAATACTATAATTAAGAGTATCAGTCTATTAAAGATTGAAGAACATTTTGCTCTGAAATTTATATCATTTTGCATTGCATTTATTTTAACACGACAATTTTATAGAATTATTATTTTTAATAAGTTCTAATTGACAAATTCGAACTAAAAAAATAAATTTTTAACAGTAATTTAAGAGTTAATTTTTTTAAACTTGTAAAAATCGAATTAAAAAAGTATTTAATGCATGAATTTTTATTGGTTAAAAAGTGTAGTTGATTACACAGAAATCATTCTAATTATTCTCTTTGTTGTTCATCTTATAATAAAATATAACAACAAGCATATTACTATTAGATTATTCCTGTCATTCCTGACTCTTAAATTACTTGTCGAAGTCTATTGTTTTTTTGGTTATACCGATTGGATTATAGAGAAGTATTCTTTCTTTCAAGAGTATAGATTAGCTATTCCTTTTATTGAACTAATTTATTCTCCTCTACTCTTTTTCATAACATTATCTATATTAAAAGAAGGTTTTGTTTTAAAACTTAAACATTATTTGCAATTTTCAACAGCAATTATTTTTCTTTTTTGGTTTGTTATTAATGCTGACTTTATTGAGTCTCAACTCATTTTTGTTTTTATGTTCGTCAGACTTTATTTTTTATTTTATGTTACTTTATCTATATATTATTTGAAGGTTAAAGATGAAAATAAAGTATATAAAAACTTATTATATATGTTTATTGGGTTTCTATTATGGAATCTGTTTTGGTCTTTAGAGTTTTATGGTTGGCAAGTTTTTAACTTGTTTGATAAAAGTTTTGCATGGATTATTTATCTAATTAGCGAGTTTATATTCTTGTTTTCTTTAGTTTACTTTTTTTATTCCGTTATTACCAATTCTAAACTATTACCATTAAAGATAAAGAAGCGAAACCTTTTGCCTGAAAATAAAATTGAGCTAATAGGTAATAAAATTAATCATGCTTTAAATACAGATAAACTATTTAAAAATCCAGATCTTAACTTAAAGAGATTTGCCAAAGAAATTAGTGTTACACCTAATGAAATTACAAATTTTACAAACTCTATTTTGAATAAAAATTTTAGTAAATTAATTATTGAGTATAGAATAAAAGAGTCGCAATATCTTCTAAAAAAGTATAGTACAAATGAAAAAACAATTGAAACTATAATGTATGAATCTGGCTTTAATTCAAAATCTGTTTTTTATACTGCTTTTAAGAAAGAGACTGGAATGACACCAAAAACCTATAGGTTAATGTTCTAATAAAGTATTTAATAATTTTGTCATTCCACACACATTCCACTCCTCTCCTATCGTCGCTTCGTGTAAAGAGTGTTCCATTAACTTTATAAAAGAAGCTTTTTAAAAGAAAACTTTTGGAAGAAAAATCAGCAAATAAAACTATTGATTTTACCAAAGCTCAAGTTACATAACGCAAGTACATTATAATACAATGTATTAAAATCATTTTTAATAAAAAGTTTGTTAGCTTTTTACTTTTCAATTGTAAAGTTAAGAATTTGTTTGTTAAATTTCTGTTCATTTAATTTATTGTCTATTTCTATAACATGAAAACTGCTCTTATCTACAGTTTCTCTAGGTTGACTTTTAAAATTTTTAAAAGCTAACATTACAACAAACATTATAATTCCAAATATGTAAGCAGCAAAAGTTTTCAATAAATAAAATTCCTCTTCTAAATTAATAATCATAATTAAAAATTAAATTATTTCTTTGAACTCACTGATTAATTTGTCTACTTCTCAAAAAATATTGCTTTGTAAAACATATAAGTAACAACATAAAAAATGTTATTTATAGTTCTAATACTATTCATAGTTTATAATTTTATTATTTATAGATCTAGATCTTAGCGTGATTTTTGATAGAAATATAAAAAGATAATATCCTTAAATTTGATAAAGTAGATGAACACTAAAAAAGACTCCGATATTTAGTCCGAAAATTACTGCTGCGATAATTAAAAAAAAGAAAGTAGCACTAATATGTTTTAAATATCTTATTATTCTATTTTTCATATCATAGACATCGTATTCATAGCACAATGTGCAATAATTACTGGCCATAAATTTCTATCGAGTTTTATATAGGCAATGCCCATAATTATTCCGATTAGAGCCACAGAAATTGAACGCTCTGAAATATCATACGAATGTCGAAAACCCCAAATACACGCTTGAAATATAATAGCAATAGCTGTTCTAAACTTTACATTAGAAAACAAACCTTCAACCCAAGTGATTAAAAAACCTCTTTCTAGTAATTCTTCAAGAGCTGATTGTAGCCAAACAAAAAGAATTACCGAAAAGAAATATCCATAATCTCCATTACGTAACGAATACCCTGTATTTGTTCCTTGTGCAGATTCACTACTCTCTTTAACAATAGATAACGAATCTTGTATCACATTAAAAATGAGCAATGTGGCTATGATAGTGATAAAGATAACTACAGAACTTAAAAGTGTTTTTTTAATGCTTTTTGGTTTAACTAAACCTAGTGTTTTCCAAGTTACACCTCGCCTTTTCATCATCCAAGTAGCTACCAACAAGGTAGTCCCAGAATATAAAAAACCTGTTACCAAATAATGTGAATTAGGTATAGAGGTTTCTCTAATTAAAAACATAATGGCTATGTAAATAATGAGGTCTAATGTGTACCCTTTCCAATTTGATGTTTGAATTGTATTCTCCATTTTATTTGTTTTTCTTATACGTGTCCGATCTACCGTACACATTTTTTGTTGTTAATTCTACATTGTTATTTATGATTGAAAAAATCATTCTAACATCGGTAAGCTCGCCGTATTGAAACGTAAATTGATTAATCGGAGTTAGTTTTAATTTTTCATCATTTCCACTTTGATAATACAGCGTGTCGTCTTCTAATAAAATGTTTATTCTACCATAAGTTCCTACATACTTTTTTAGGGTTGCTAGAGGAACTTGTACAGGTGTTTTAGCGGCATTCAACGTTTCTATATGCCATTTATAATATCCTTTTTTAAAAGGATCTTTATTAAGAGTATTTAAAGAGTCTAATGCTTTTAATTGTGCCTCAACTAAAGCTGCTTTTTCAGTAGTTTTTATATGTGGAATAACGCCTACGCCTTCCCAATTTGTTTTCGTAATGGGATTGATGGCTCTACCTGTTGGAGTCCAAACTTTAAATGTATCGTTTATCTGAAATGATTCTCCTGGATGTGCTCCTCCGCCAGTAGTTTCACCAACCAGTATAGCACGTTTTAAATGTTTCAAGTCATAAGAAAATTCTTCAGCAGCAGAAAACGTACTGCTACTTGTTAGTATGTATAACTGTACGTTTGGTAATCTTTTCCCAGGAACATAAGGTAAGGTCCAATACTGACTATATTTATCTTCTACTCTATTATAAAATGTATTTAAATGTACAGGCTCTTCATCAACAAAATAACTAGCAATCAACTGAACCATTTGTGGATATCCACCTCCACTGTTTCTCAAATCAAGTATAATGGCATCTGTATTTTGTAAAAAACTTAATGCGGCAATAACGGTTTCACCAGCATATTTAGGATCTCGAAAACCTCTAAAATCTATATAGCCTATATTTCCATCTAAGATTTTAACTTCTTTGAACAAGAAATTATCTCGCTTTTCCATGGCTACCATCTGTTGTTCAAACTTCTTTCGTTGTTCTGCAGTTATTTCTCTTACTCCTCGTTGACTTTTGGGGCTAAAGAAAACTCGTAGATGTTTATCGTTAGTTATGGATTGCAAATCTTTTGTAAGTTTTTCTGCAAGTTGTTTCGGATTTTTAAACGAATTATAAGTGCCCTTCTTTAAATGTTTGTTTAAAAGCTTAGTCATTTGAGTAGCTTTATCTGGAAAAACATATTTTTCTTTTAATAAATTAGTGATCTGGCTTATGGTTTCTTTGAGTTCGCCTTTAGAAAGTTTTTTTGAATTGTTTTGCGAATAAGTAGTTAATGTAGTGAAACTAATAGATATTAAAATAAGTATTCTAATCATTGATGTATATTTTTTACACATCAAAATTGAATAAACTCACCTAGTTTTTAAAATGAAATAGACAGCTATAGAAGAATTATAGACGTTTGAGCAGATTTTGTCTATTATTAAAAATCCGATTTGATAAATTTCAAAAAATCATCCTTATATTTTTCTGAAACAGGAATGTATTTATCTCCAAAAACAATACGATTACGCTCAATAGTCGTTATCTTTTTTAAATTTACTATAAACGAACGATGTACACGCATAAACTGATTTTTAGGTAACTCTTCTTCTAACGATTTCATACTTTTTAGGGTAAGAATAGGTTTTTCGGAAGTCACCGTATAAAATTTTAAATAATCCTTAAGCCCTTCCACATAAATCAAATCTTTTAAATCAATCTTGATTAGTTTGTAATCTGATTTCACAAAAATATAATCATCAATTCCCACTTGATTAACCCCTTGTAATATTTGTTGTTTGGCTTTATTGGCAGCTGTAAGAAACTCAGGATAACTTATGGGTTTTACTAAGTAATCAATCGTATTTACTTTATAACTTTCTACTGCAAATTCTTCAAAAGCAGTGGTGAAAATAATTTTAGCTTTGTTATCTTTAATTAGTTTTGAAAACTCCATTCCCGATAAATTTGGCATTTGAATATCGGTAAAAATTAAATCGACAGCTTCTTTTTCTAATACTTCCATAGCAGCAATTGCACTATTACATGTTGCTATCAGCTTTAAAAAAGGTGTCGTATTAACATAGTCTTCCAAGAGGTTAAGCGCTAAAGGTTCGTCGTCAATTAGAATACAGGTAAGCATTAGTCTTTGTATTTAAGCGTTAGTTGTG
Organism: Flavobacteriaceae bacterium; assembly: GCA_013373385.1. GTDB lineage: Bacteria > Bacteroidota > Bacteroidia > Flavobacteriales > Flavobacteriaceae > Polaribacter. Next base: position 25,110 of record JABXHX010000013.1, on the reverse strand, counting down.
CAATAAAGGTATTGTTCTCTTCTTTGGTTATCAAATTAAAGTCATTAGGATATAATATATCTAATCGCTTTTTTAGATTTTCTAATCCAATTCCAGAATCGGTAATGTTTTCTTTTTCAGGAAATGATGAATTGATTACTGAATATTTTATGTGCTCTTTTTCAATTTCTAAATCTATGTTAATAAAGCTATCTTTAATAGCATCAATACCGTGTTTAAAGGCGTTTTCAACAAAAGTGATAAATAACAATGGTGCTAATTTTATGGGTTGGTTAATGATTGGAAAGTTTTTTTCTATTGTTAAATTTGAGGACACTCGTAATTGCATTAAATCTATATAACGTTCTAAAAATTCAATTTCTTTAACTAAAGGAATTTTATTATTTGATGCATCGTGCAGTAAGTAACGCATCATTTTACCCATAGTATGTATGGATTGTTTTGCTTTAGTAGGCGAAACATCAATCAATGCATAAATGTTATTTAAAGTATTAAACAGAAAGTGTGGTTGTACTTGATACTTTAAATATTTTATTTCTGTATTTAATTGGGTTTGTTTTACTTGTTGTAACAATAACTTATTTTTATTCAAGCGTGTATTTACTTTTAAGCCCACGCACATACCTATACTTAAAATGATGGGTAAAATGACTTGAACAGTAGTCATAGCACCACTTCTAATTTCACGTAATGGTTCTCCATTGAATGATGGATGAAATATAGCATTTCCAACAGTATAGCCTATTAAAGCATATAGAACTCCAACAAGAAGTACGTTTAAAATATAAAATAATAACTTTTTATTTTTTAGAAAAAAACTATCTACTAACACAAAATAGTTAACATAAAAAGCAATAAAAATAGTGGCTAATGATAACCAATTTCTATTAATAAGATATTGATCTGTTAAAGATGCTATTGGGTATAGAAACAATAACAACCATAAAAAGAAATGCAAGAAAATTTTCAAATACGTAACTTTCATTTTTAACATAAAAAGACTAAAATACTATAAAGAATACGAGTGTTATAATTTTATGGATAATCTTTAGGTTATTATAGAAGTTTAAGGTGTTTCTGTCTATCAATTGTTGTGTAATGATGATTATACAATTGTTTAAAAATAGTAGAAGTAACATAAATGACATTTCACACATATTATGCTTCCCTCATACCTCGTCTCATAATATCTTATCTACTAGTTTTGTTTGCTCTTCTGATATGGGGTTCTTTCGAGTACAAGCCGTTATTTGTATACTTAAAAATATGAAAAGTAAAGAGCTCTCATTTAATTAAAATTATTGATTGTATATGTGGGTAATTTAGACGTAAAACTACAGTAGTTTTAAGAAAGTCGACGGAACAGGTTTCCCATTACATAAAAATAATTTTAGCTCCTTCTCTCCATATATAAGTATCTGGAAGCCATAGATTACCTATATGTATTAAAAAAAATAAAATGCACCCTATTAAAAATGGTTTATAGCTTTTCTTATAATGTATATCATATAAAAGAAATGCTAAAAGGCATAAATCCATAAACCATAAGTCTGTATTAAAATCACCCAGCCCAAAATCTATTCGTCCAATGGTTGGTCCAAAAAGAGCAACAGAAGACACTATTATATAACGCATATGAATTCTTGTTTTTTTTACATTCAACATTGCTAATAGGTAAAATAGAACAAATAATAATAGTTGTGATATTGGTAAAAAGAGCTGACTTAAATTTTCATCAAGAGATAAATACCCCTTCATTCTTTCAAATGAGTACATAATAACTATACAAATTGAAAAAATAACTAAAGGGAAAAATAAGTAAGATAGTTTACCAATTAATTTATGAACTTTGTTTTTTCTGTTTTTTATAAGTACAGGCTGAATAATTAATAGCAAACACCATATAGTCATTATTAAAGTATGAACGTGAAGGATATTGTTTATACTTTCTTCATTAAATAATTTTATAAAATATCTTTTAAAACCTACCGGAACTAATACCAATATAACGATGAAAAAGATATATATATACTTATACTTCCTTTCCATTTATTTTGCTTTTTAAGTAATCATCTAACGATAATTTTCCAGAACCGTTAAACAAAAAGAAGAAAGAGACTGCTAACATTTGAATGGCTTGAAAAGAATCTTTATACGGGTCAGAGGCATGAACTAGAAAGTATGCTACTAAAAATGTAATAATTAATGGTATAGCGATTAATCTAGTTTTAAAACCTATAATTAGTAAAATACCACCAATAAATTGTGTTAAAATATATGCCCAAGACATTATAAAAGGAAACGGCACACCTAATGATCCTAGCCATTCGGCATTATCACCTGCTGAAAAGTTTATTACATCATTCCAAGAATAATGCAATAAATGAAAACCAAAAGCAATTCTTATAAACAAAACACCTAAATTATTTTTACTAAACACCAACTTTAATATTCTTTGTCTCATGAGTTTATTTTTTAGTATTTAAAAAACTGTTCGTATCTATAATATTGAACTCGGGATTATCGTCAAATAATTGTTTTAAATACCGTACATGTCCACTGCCAAAAATGATTAAAATTCTATCATTATCTTCTGTTTTTTCAAGTATGTTACGATATATGAATAGATTTCTCTTATACCATTCAGTTACTAGCTCTACACCAATATTATTGAAATCAAAAGAACGCATTTGGTAAGCCTTTCCATCAATTTCCTGTTCCACCTCTTTATAACTATACATCACATTTAAAGTATCTTTTACAGTTATTGCTACGCTGTTGTAATAGTTATGATTATTTAAAATTTGCTGCCAATCATTTAGGTAAATGAAATTTTCTTTTATAGTGTTTTTAGAAAAGTTTTTTTGCCTTTTTTTCATTTGCTGTTTGTAATCTACACTATAATCTTGATAGGGTTTTATCGAAAGTGTGTCTGCAATAAAATCAGCATAAGGCGCTAAAAATGCCCCATGATGATCAACTGCCAAAACTTCTTTAAGCCCTAATTGTTTTGCTAACCGAAACCCTAATTGATAAACCTCATTTTGTCCTCCTTTAATATCTTTTAATGACAAATGATTATCTGCATATAGGGTAAACAAACTATCTAGTTTAATCTGTTGGCTTGGTAAGAATTCTACAAATATTTTATTCGGATTATACCTTGCTAGTAAATCAACAACTTCTTGTATTTCAGATTGTCTTTTTTTTGTAGAGTAATCATCGATTTCTAGATTGTAAGTATCCATTCTAGGGTTATCAAAATGATAAACTCCAAGAATCAATGTTTCTTTTGAAGCTAGTGTTGATGAGTCTCGTGTTATTTTTTGATTACATCCAATTGTTAATACTGATACTAAGAAGAGTAGTATTAATATTGCTTTATTCATAATTATCTATTTTCTTAGTTATTTCATAAATTCTGATAACGGGATCAAAAGTTGGATAACACTCATATCTAATATTATTCAATAATTCTAATAGTCCTTTCATATAATTATTTTCCTTCTACATTTTAAACTTTGAATAATGCCCAGAAAATCTTTGATCTAGCGTTAAAAGAAAGCTTTGTTTCCAATTTTTAGGTTTACAGAATCCACATACAATGGTTACTTCTGATATATTAATCATTTGTTTTAGTAAAAAACAGGCATTATTTTTAGATATAACATGTAAAAAAAAGGTTTTCTTTGTTTTGAATTAATTCTAGACTAATTGAGTCGGTAATTTTTATAGAACTACTATTTTTCCATTCATTATCTAATATATTTATTTCACCATAAGGTATTTTACTTGATTTAGAACAGCTTATTGCAATTATTACAACACCTAAAAGCAATAGAAAATATTTAAATAAAGTTTTCATTTCTGTTTATTTTTAAAATTACCATTCTACAACTTCTGCCTTTTCAATTACAATTCCTGGATTTATTATAGAAGTAAAGAAATACCAGAAAGATTGTTGTAGACACGAAGTTGTATTCTACTCTTTTTTGAGGATAAATTTTATTTTTAATTTCCCAAACCATTCAGGCTTTTGACCATTAGGATAAGTTTCATCATACATCGTCAGAGAAAGCTTATCGCCTACTAGTTTTGTTCTGTAATATTGATGCCCTTCTTCAAATCCTGGTACTTTGGCAACATCTGCAATGGTATGAATAACGTCATCTTCTAGGGTATAACGTCCACTATTAAATACAATAGATTGAAATGCTCTTTTTATTTCTGCATCTTCACCTTTTGATAAATTTCTAAATGGTGTACGCTTCTTCATATAAGGGTTATATTGTATAGCATAGTGGCTGTTAGAAAGAATTAATCGACCATAATCGAAAGCCTTAAAAACATACGTAGTATCTGGATATAAATAGTGGATTTCCTTTATTTTCCATGACCCTATGAGTTTCTTCTGTTTTTGTTCCTTGTCTTTTGTATCAAAAAAAGTTTGTAATTCTTCATTTTTATAAAAGCCTACCAAGTCGTAAGCAGAATATTGATTGTCTTGCAATGCTTTTTTATGATAGTTAGCTCCATTGTTCACTAAAAACTTTGCAAATTCAGTCTTGTTTTGAAAAATTGCCCAATGTAGCGCAGTGACATTGTTTACAATTTCTCTATGTGATATATCAGCTCCGTTTTTTAAAAGCAACTCTCCTATTTTAACATCGCCATTTACAGCTGCTGCGATAAGTGGTGTTAGTTGGTATTTTGTGTCAGTTTTATTAGGGTTAGCACCAGCATCTAATAATAATTTTGCGGTTTCTAAATGTCCAAACCTTACTGCCCAAGCTAAAGGAGTTTGCCCAACTCTATTTAAGCAGTTTACATCTGCACCATTCTTAATCAAAAACGCAACCATCTTTTCATCTCCTTTTTGGGATGCTAGTTGTAAAACAGGAATACCTATTTCATCATTTAGGTTGGGAGACACTCCTTTTTTTAATAGCCTATTAATGACATTGTAATCCTCTTTTTTTACAGCTTTTATAAACTTATACTCATGCTTTGTAATACTCTTATTTTTATAGTAAGGTCTAAATACATTAGCTACCGAATCGTGATGCCATAACCGTAAAGCTACATCGGTAGCATTACCATGCTTACTAACTATTTTATAGTCAGCTCCTTGCTCAATAAGGTATTTCATAACTTTTATTTGCCCATAATACGTAGCCCAATTTAATGCTGGATCTTTATTAATATCTAATTGGTTTACATTTGCACCATTGTCTATTAATAACTGACACAAAACTTTATCTCCTGTTGAGGCAGCATACATTAAAGGTGTTCCTTGTAAACTTTTTTGTTCTTTTAAGTTCACATCTGCTCCTTGACGAATTAATTGTTTAACTTTTGGGATATCTTTATTAGAAATGGCATTTATTAAAGGAGTTTTTCCTTTGTCATCAAAATCATTTACTTCTGTTTGCCCATACGAGAGTGAAGTAAATAAAAATACACAGTAGTAACTAATTAGATTTTTTGTTGATAGCTTCATATAATATATAATTTAAAAAAGTAAATCTTGAAATTATTTTCAACTTGTCTTACAATAAATTATGCAATTCTGTTAAAAAAAATTATTCTTTACTTAATTCTTTTCTATATAAAGAAGGTGTAGTATTGGTGAATTTTGAAAATGCTTTGTAAAAAGTAACTTTATTATTAAAACCTGCTTCTTGTGCTATGGCTTCTATTTTATATTGTTTAAAGTTTTTGTCTTTAAGAAGGCTTTTGGCATATTCTACTCGATGTCTATTTACAAAATCATTGAAATTTTCTTTTTGAATGTTAGTAAACATTTGCGAAACATGATGCTTTTTAACATCCAATAAAGTTGCTAATGAATCAATTGTTAAATTATTATCTAAATAGGTATGTTTTTCGGCAAAAAGATGTTGTATTTTAAGTCTTATTTTTTCTAAATCAACTTCAGAAATACCTGAATTTTGATATTTGATTTTTATTGCTTTAAAAAAATTAGGCTCTGTATATAATATATAACCAATAATAAGTACTAATAATGTACACAATGTATAATACATTTTAAAATCTTGCCAACCACTAGCAAAAACAGTTAGCAACGAAATAACAACGGTTGTAATAATATAAATAATAGAAAAAGCACCTAAATAAAATTTCTTATTAACATCAATAGCAGGTTTATATTTAAAAAATAACCTGATTAATAAAACTGCATAAAGAATTTGGTGTGCACTTCTTGCATAGTTAAGATAGATTATTCGATTAAAAAAATTATCTACATTCTCAAAATAACTGTTTCTTTCTACTGTACTCATCATAATGATATCTAACATAGATACATTTAATACTATTAAGGGTAAAAAATGCAAAAAGTCTTTACGCTCTATTTTTGTTTTACCTAAGATAATCGATTGAAAATGAAAAAGTAATATTGGACCATAAAGAAAACCAATACTAAAATAAAAACGCCCGCGAATATATGGAAAGGCTAACGCCATTTCTGTTGTTCCGGAAATGAAATACAAAATTTCTAAACCAAATAACAATGTGAATATAGAAATAGAAAGATTCTTTAACTTTTGTTCTTTAAAGTATAGACCTCCTGCAATAAAAAGTGTTAGCAATGATAAAGTGAGTAAAAATAAATTCAATTTTATAGTTTATCAATTTTTCCTTCGACCAAAAATATAAAATTCCTTCAACTATTTATTTCACTAAATTATTTTAATTCAAAAGAAAAAATAATTACTAAACCCAACTCTATTTTTTTATTATATCTAATAATGATTTATCTATGGGTAAAACCTACAAAAAAGCATTCTTTAATAAAATAAATGATTTAAAACTATAGCAATTATCCTATTTAAAATGTTTGAAATTTTATTTAGAATTGGCTAGTTTAACAACTTCGTCATCCCCAAACGAATCATTTGAATGTGATTCTCTTTTTTAGCAACAGCACTTTTCTTTTGCAACTGTATCATCTGTCGCATTAAATTGATAGCTGTTTTATCAAAGTTGTATTGCTTATACTGCTTTCCTTTAGCCACAATATCATCAATTAAATTCTGAATTGCCAGTGTATTATTACTAGCAGCAATTTTTTCAAAAGCTTTATTATAGATGGCTTGTGTTTTTTTATCATTGGTTAAAAACATACCTGATAGCACATTTTTTGCAATAAATTCAAACTCTGCATCATCATTTTCTTCAATAAAAATTGTTGTTAGAGGTGTTGCTAAAATTTTACGAACATCATCTGGTAATTCTTTTGATAGTTTAATTGCCGAAGCTTTGTCTACATAATAAACAGCAACCAAAGCTTTTCCTAAAACACTGTACGATTTACTCTTCAATGCTTCTTTAAATATTGGTAAGTTTTCTGGCTCAGTCAATTTGCCTAAAGTTTCAATAGCAGCAGATCTAACAAGAGTACTTGTATCGCTTGTTGCAATGGTTTTAATTTTAGCTATCACTGCCCTTTTAGAGAACTTATTTATTAAATCGATATTCTCTAAAGCCAATACTCTAATTTTGTAATGCGAATCACTCATTGCATTAGCTACCGTATTAAAAGCTTCTTTATCTTCTTGAAATTTTATGATTTGCTGTATGGCTGCTCTTTTATGATAATAGCTTTTAGCATATTTATACTGACTGATGTATTGTTGTAAAGTTTTTGTCTCTACAACTTCTGCTAGTAAAACTCCGTCAGCATTTACTAAAATAATTTCTGGTGTTTTGGTGTATTCAAAGACAAACGATGCATCTTTTCTATTAACAAATACATTTTTACGATAGGTCTTCCCTCCTTCTACTATATCTATGGCAAGCGGAAAATGAAACTCTTTATCGGTTTGAAAAATATTTACAGAAACTTTCTTTTCTATCGTATTGTAATCATAACTCACTTGAATTTTTGGATGTCCATTCGAATAAAACCATTGGTTAAAAAATAGGTTTAAATCCTTACCAGAAATCTTTTCAAAGGCTAATCGTAACTGATGCACTTCAGCAGCTTGATACTTATTAGTAGTTAAGTAGTATTTTATTCCTTCAAAAAATGCCTGATCGCCAATATAATTTCTTAACATGTGTAAAATTGCTCCTCCTTTATTATAGCTCACCGCATCAAATAACTCTTCTTTATCTTTATAATAAAATCGGACTAAATTTTTATTGTAATTAGCTCCCAACTTATAGCCTTCTATGTTTTCAACCATATAAGCATCAGCATCAGCTTTTCCGTATTTGTACTCTCTCCACAAATACTCGCTATAGTTAGCAAACGATTCGTTTAACGCAAGGTTACTCCAACTCTCAGCAGTTACCAAGTTGCCAAACCAATGGTGAAACAATTCGTGTGCAATGGTATTTTCTTGCACATTTCCATCAATTAATTGTCCTGGTTTTTGATATGCAGATTCACCATGAATTACAGCCGTTGTGTTCTCCATAGCGCCACTTATATAATCTCTTCCTACAAGTTGACTATACTTGCTCCACGGATACTCAACACCCGTAATTTTAGAGAAAAAAGCCATCATTTCTGGAGTTAAACCAAAAATGTCTTTCGCATAAGGAGCATATTCTTTTTCTACATAATATTCAATTGGAATGTTTTTATACTTGTCTTTAATAACTTCAAATTCTCCAACACCTAAAAAGAACAAATACGGTGCATGTTTTTTCTTAAAATTCCAATAATCTGTTCTAGTACCATCAGAATTGTTGGTCTGTTTTTCTAGCAAACCGTTAGAAAGTGTTTTGTATTTAGCAGGAACCGTAATAAAAATTTCTTGTGATGTCTTTTGATTTGGACTATCAATTGTTGGAAACCAGCAGCTGCTCGCTTCAGTTTCTCCTTGTGTCCAAACTTGTGTTGGTTTACTTTTGTCTAACCCATCTGCATTGATAAAATACAATCCTTTAGCTTGTGTAATAGCGGCACTACCCTTTTGTTTTACTTTTTCTGGTCTTGCTGTATATTTTATATAAATGGTAAATTGCTCTTCTTTGGTGTATTTTTTTGGTAAATCAATATAAATTTTTTCTGCATCGTAATGATAGGCTAACTTTTTATTATTCAATGATACAGCATGAATTAACATTGCTTTTGCATCGAGCACGACTTTATTTGTTGCATAAAAATAAGGGCGCATTGTTATCCAAGCCTCACCATTTAATTCTTTATTTTTAAAATCTAATGTAACTTTAAGCTTGGTGTGTTCAAGTGCATGGGTTTTCTCTTTTGTTTTTTTATATGATGATAATGGGTTGTTTATTTGTGCTCTTAATGGAAGTACAAACAGTAAAGTAATAAGAAAAATACTTTTAAATAACTTCATAATAAATAGTTCTTAACGAGTCTCAAAAGTAAGAAAATTAAGCTGTATCGCTGTTAACAGCTCGTTAAAAAGAAATAGCCCAATTTTTAATCAAAAATTGGGCTATTATATGGTTGTAAACTCTTTTTATTTACCTGACAATAGTAAGTTGAATTGCTTTAAGCTTACATTATCTGAATCTAACTTTACTTCATTAAGCATTTTAAGAATTTTTGCAGGATTCATATTATCTCCTAAAATTCTGGCAACTCCTACGCCGTGTTTTTTCCCAAAGCCAAATGCTACTACCTCATCAATGGCATCTTCTTGACCAGAATAATAAAGACTTAATTTAATTCCTTTATCTTTCATTTTGATAAGACTTTTGTATGCATCATTCTTTAAAATTTTCTCAAGCTGTACTCTTTCTGCTTCAATTTCTTTTGCATTATCTTTAAAAGGCAATGCTACAAAATTGATTTTCTTTATGCTGTTTAAGGTTTCTTTTGTTTCTTGAGAAACATTGTCTGACCTTAATTGCAAGATACTAGAAGGAACATCGAAGGTTATAAATCCTTGTTTTTCTTGACTTTTAACTAGGTACTTTTGCAACGATTCATTATTACAGGATGTTAGTAAAAACACTAAAATGAAACTTGTTACTATGGTTATTATTTTTTTCATTGATTTTGTTTTAAGTGAAAATTTTCTAGCAATTTTTACGCTCTATTTTTTATTAGTTAGAACACTTTTCTTATTTAGAAAACTTGTCTGCTAATTTAGATAATTTATTTACGTCAATTGTACCTGTTAAAGAAACAATTGCAGACTCAGCTTGCCCATTAGTTACTTTACTTACTCCGTTAACAAACATCAAGACTTCGCTTACATAATCTTTGTTGCCATCAGATTTTACATAAATTCTAACTCTAGAACCTTTATCTTTGATACGCATTAGCTGTGTAAGTTTTGATTTTTTTACTGCTTCTACTACCATACTTTCCATCATTTTAGAAACCTTTAAATCATTTGTTTTAAATACTTTCAATTCATTTAAATTTTGAATCATTTTAAAGATTTCAACAGCTTCGTTATCTCCTTTCATACTGTCACTACCAAACTTTTGCAATAATTGAAATGCATCTTTATTTACAATAAACGAAGATACTTCATCCATGTTTTCAAGTTTGTCAAACATAGACTGTCCAAAACTGATTGCTGGTGCTACTACTAGTGCTATTAATACGATTATTTTTTTCATGATTTCTCTTTTTACTTTTGTTTACTTATAATTTATTTACTTGGTTTAAAAATTTTGTTTACGGTATCTTCATACACATATAATGTTGCAACTGCTTCGTTACCTTTATTAAGATTGGTAGACAACATTTTAAGCGCATCTTTTACCTTGGCAAATTGTGCTTTTGCTTTTTGCTCTTGTATATACTTACTACCCATATATACGCTAAACAACAAGACAACAGAGGCCGCAACAGATACCCATTTCCAATTCTTCTTTTGACTTTTTAATTGTATAGGTTTTGCAGAAGTTTCTGCTTTGCTTATTGTAAAATAACTAAACATGGCTTCGTATTCTTGCAAGTGAGGTGCTACGTTACCAGATAAAAAATAGTTTTTTAACGTTACTTCTTCTTGTAAGGTGGTTGCTGCGTCTAGGTATTTTTCTAACAACTGTTCTATTCTAGATAATTCCATAATTGTGTTGTTTTATTAGTTCTTCTCTTATTGTTTTTCTTGCTCTTGATAAGGCTACTCTAACTGCCGTTGGCTTTAAGTCTAACATTTTTCCGATCTCTTCAAAATCGTACTGTTCAATGTCTCTTAATTGTATCACCAATTTTTGTTGTTCTGGTAACTTTTCAATAAGCTTGTGTACTTGGCTAACACTATCTCTTTGCTCTACTTTTTTATCTAGAGCGGTTTCTTTTTCTTTATAATTGCTATGTACCAATGTTAAATTAGATGCTTGTTTAGATTTTAATCTATCAAAACAATAATTTTTTGTCATGGTCATTGCAAAGGCTTCTATATTTTTATATTCAGCTATTTTTGCTCTGTTTTTCCATAATTTAAAGTACAACTCTTGTGTAGCATCTTCAGCTTCTTCAGTAGAGACCAAAAGTCTTTTAGCTAGTCTAAACACTTTGTCTTTAAATGGTAAAACAGATTTTAAAAAGTCTGATTGATTCATTGATTCTTAATAATTACAACTGTAAAACTATATTTTTAATTGCTTTTACATCTCTACGACGAAACAGAATTAATTTTGTTACACGAGTTTTTTTAAATGTACTATAATTCTTTAAATTGCGTTATAAATAGAAACATTGTTTTTAACAAAATACATTTATGAAAAACCTCTATAAACTCGTTTTCTTTCTCTGTATAATTGGTAGTTTGTCTAATTGTACAAAAGAAGATGAAGTTCCAGCTGATGTAGAAATCAATGACTTTGTTTGGAAAGCGATGAATGCCTATTACTTGTATCAAGATAAAATACCAGATTTATCTGATAGACGTTTCAATTCTCAACCAGAACTGAACAATTATTTACGTGGGTTTAACACTCCTAATGATTTATTTTCAAGTTTAGTTTTTGACAGATCAACTACCGATAATTTATCTAGGTTAGTTGATGATTACAATAAAATTACCGAACCACCTTTAAGAAGCTCTAACACTACAGGAATTGAATACGGAATCATTGCAGAGCCTGGTAGTGCCACCAATGTTATAGGTTATGTACTTTACGTATTACCTTCTTCTAATGCCGCAAATAAATCAATTGTACGTGGCGAGTTTTTTTATGCGGTAAACAATACACAATTAACAAGAACAAACTACAGAAATTTACTTGACAACACTCAATCGTTTGATTTACACTTTGCAAATTTTGATGGTAACACGTTAACCCCTAACGGAAAAATTGTATCACTTAGCAAAACCAACTATTCGCATCAACCTATATTTTTAGCGAAAAAATTCACAAACGGAAGTAAAAATATTGGATACCTTCTATATAATAATGACTTTTCTACAAACTACTTAAAAGAATTAAACAATACATTTCTTCAATTTAAAAACCAAGGAGTTAACGAGTTTATTTTAGATCTTAGATACAATATTGGTGGCGGAAGTTTTGCAAAAAATATTACTCAAATTGGAAGTATGATAACTGGGCAATTCAACACCAAAACGTTTCTCAAAGAAAAATGGAATGGTAAAGCGCAACCTTGGTTTGAATTGCATCAGCCAGATTCTTTACTAACAAGATTTACCGATAAAATTAACAGCACTACTCCAATTAATAGTTTACAGCTTACCGATGTTTATATCATTTCTAACGGAAGCTCTTCTAGTTTAGAGTTGCTAATTAATGGGTTAAAAGGCTATATCAATGTGCATTTAATTAATAGTACAACAACTAGTGGAAATAATAAAGGAGCTATTACTTTATACAATTCTATTGATTATGACTTTGAGGGGCGTAGTAAAAACCATACTGTTACTGTACAACCAATTGTCTTAGAATTTTACAATGCTAAAGACGAAACCTATACCAATGGTTTTGCACCGAATTTAACTATTTGTACACAAGAAGATTTGTTAAACTTAGGAAAACTTGGAGAAACTACAGATCCAATTTTAAACAAAGTGCTGAATTATGTTTCAAACGGAACAATTACTACTCCAAATTGTAATCCAACAAATTTTGAGTTTTTATTCAACTCGGTTGAAAATCAGAAATTAACAGATAGAGGAATTTTTATCAAACAAGATTTACCCAACACAAATTAAGTGCTTTTTTCTGCTGAATTTTCTAATACGTTTGGTCTAAAATCATTCATCTTTTTTTCATCCTTTAATTGTGCATGTTTATAACCAAACTCCCACCACCTACTCATTGATTTTTTATCAAATATGAGTGAGTTGGTTGTGAGTACAGTCGGAGTATAATACAAATTCAACTGTACATTGTGTTGCTTGGCTGTTAATTTACCAATAGTAATATTATGTCTTTCTACATGCTCTAACATAAAATCAAATGTATCAAACAATAAAGAAAATGGATTTTTAGATTTTACACGGTTAATCTGTGTTACTTCTGTTTCTAAAATAATGGCATCTACTTCTTTTGCGCCTCTTAAAATAGCTTCTCTTATTGGCACCAAACAACCAAAACCACCATCGGCATACTGGCAACCGTTTTTTTCTAGCAAGCTCATAAAAGGAATATAATTGCACGAAGCCCAAATCCAATCGCAAAAATCATTGTAACTGAATTCTCGTAAAGTTTTATACTCAATTTTATTGGTTGTTAAATTAGAAACTGTTACTACAACCTCGGTATCGTTCTTAATAATTTTAAAAAACATCTCTTCGGTAATGTGCTTTTTAATTAGCTTACGAAGGTTTTTACTTTCTCCAAAAGTTTTTCTGCCGTTTATAAAATTCCACAGCGTATTTAAATGATTGATTGTAATCACTTTTACACCATGAACTTTTTTTATATGAAATGGATTATTGCTAAAAATGGTATGTTGGTTCACATTAGTATATAAACTTTTTAGCTCATCTATCATCCCAAGTGCCAAATGCGACACCATTAAACTACCCGTAGATGTGCCAATAAAGCTATCGTAATGTTTCTTTTTTTCTTTTAATAAGTATTCAACCACACCTCCTGCAAAGGCTCCCTTACTCCCACCCCCAGAAATTACCAACGCACTTTTTTTATAAGTCATAAATCAAAAATAAAATTTTAATTACATCATTCATCAATTCACAAAGCAATATTGTAAATTAGTCGCTCTAATTTATAAAAAATGAAACAATTTATTTCCTTATTTTTTTTAGTCATTGTAAGCCTTTCTTGTCAACAAGAAAAAAAGGCAAGAAATATTGAGTCTGTTAGCATAGATAAGTTTACAATTGATAGTACAAGTATTCGTGCAATACATGCCATAGACAAAAACACCGTATATTATGTAGGCTCTAAAGGCGATATTGGTAAAACTACAGACGGCGGAAAAACTTGGAATAAACAATTGATTATCTACAACGATTCTATTGCTCCACATTTTAGAAGTATTGCCAGCAACGGTAAGGAAATGTTTGCACTTAGTATAGGTACCCCCGCCCTTTTATATCAAATCACAGGAGGTAATCCTACATTGGTATACAAAGAAGAAGGACCAAAGGTATTTTATGATTCAATGAAATTTATCGATGAAAAAGTGGGCATAGCAATTGGAGACCCAGTAGACAATTGTACTTCTATTATTATGACGTTTGATCGAGGACAAACATGGAAAAAAATTGATTGTTCAAATTTACCCGAAGTAAAAGATGGCGAAGCGTCATTTGCTGCAAGCAATACCAATATTAAAGTGCATAAAAATACTATTTGGGTGGTTACTGGTGGAACAAAAGCTAGAGTATTAAAGTCTGATAACAAAGGAAAAACATGGACTATTTACGATACACCTATCATACAAGGCAATGGACCACAAGGTATTTATTCCGTTGATTTTTATGATGAAAATAACGGAATTATCATCGGCGGTAATTATTCTAAACCACAAGAAAACACGGCTAATAAAGCCATAACAACCGATGGGGGAAAAACATGGAACTTGGTTGCCGATGGTAAAAATCCGAATTATAAAAGTTGTATAAAATACATTCCAGATACAGACGGAAAAGAGATTATAGCTGTAGGTAAAACTGGGGTTTCTTTTTCAAATGATGGCGGAATTACTTGGAAAGATATTAGTACCGATGGATATTATGCTATTGAATTTATAGACAAAAATACGGCTTGGTTATCTGGTAATAAAAAAATTGGAAAATTAACTTTACAATAGCATGTTGAATTACAAATTGAATAGAGAAAAAATTATTGAAAGATTTGTTAGCTATATAACTGTAGATACACAATCAGATCCTAATAACTCTGCATTTCCTAGTACAGAAAAACAATGGAATTTAGCAAAACAATTAGTGAAAGAGTTACAAAACATTGGTTTAACAGATGTGACACTAGACGAGAATTGCTATCTTATGGCTACTTTACCTAGTAATTTAGATTACCATGTACCTACCATTGGTTTTGTGGCACATATAGATACGAGTCCAGATTTTACAGGTACAAATGTCACCCCACAAATACATGAAAATTACGATGGAAAAGACATTATTTTAAACACAAAAGAAAACATTGTATTGTCTCCAGATTATTTTGAAGATTTATTGTTGTACAAAGGACAAACACTAATTACTACAGACGGTACTACACTTCTAGGTGCAGATGACAAGGCAGGTGTTACAGAAATTGTATCTGCTATGGAATATCTAATTCAACATCCAGAAATTAAACACGGTACTATTAGAATTTGTTTTACTCCTGATGAAGAAGTTGGGAAAGGCGCTCACTTATTTGATGTTGAAAAGTTTGGTGCAGCATGGGCATACACTATGGATGGAAGTCAGATTGGCGAGTTAGAATATGAAAATTTCAATGCCGCCGGTGCAAAAGTTACCATCGAAGGAAAAATTGTGCATCCAGGATACGCTAAGGGAAAAATGATTAATTCAATGACCATTGCAAGTCAATTTATCAATGCATTACCAAATAAAGAAGTTCCTGAACATACTACTGGTTATGAAGGTTTTTATCATTTGCATACCATGAACGGAAAAGTAGAAAAAACCATTTTAGAATATATTATTCGTGATCATGATATGAATCTTTTTCAAAATAGAAAAAAACACTTCCAAGAAACGGCCAATCAGCTAAATCAGCAATTGGGAAAAGAGTTGATTCAGGTAGAAATTTCTGACCAATATTACAATATGAAAGAAAAGGTTGAACCCGTTAAATATATCGTCGATATTGCTGAAGAAGCAATGAAAGACCTGGATATAGAACCCATAATTAAAGCAATTCGTGGTGGAACTGATGGCTCACAATTATCTTATAAAGGATTACCTTGTCCAAACATTTTTGCTGGCGGACATAATTTTCATGGCCGTTACGAATACTTACCTGTTGAGTCTATGCTAAAAGCTACAGAAGTTATTGTAAAAATCACAGAAAAAGTTGCGTTGCAATTCAAATAACACAATTTTAAACAATTTGTTATAATTTTTTATTTTTTACAATTCATTTAAACAAATAAATACATTTGCTGAATAATTACATCAGAAATGGACAGCAAGACTTTAGTAGAATTAGCAAACAAATATGGTAGCCCTTTATATGTATACGATACTGAAAAAATCAGTTCTCAATACAATCGAATTATTAATGCTTTTTCTAAAGTAAAAAGTGTAAAGATAAACTATGCTGTAAAAGCATTGTCTAATATTAATATTCTAAAGCTATTTAAACAGTTTGAATCAGGTTTAGACACTGTTTCTTTCCAAGAAGTTCAATTAGGCTTAGCGGCTGGAGTTGCTCCAGAAAACATTATTTTTACACCAAATGGAGTATCTTTAGAAGAGATTGAAGAAGTTGCTAAATTAGGCGTTCAAATTAATATTGATAACTTATCAATACTTGAATTATTTGGACAAAAGCATCCAGAAATACCAGTTTGTGTTCGTATTAATCCTCATGTAATGGCTGGAGGTAACAGTAAAATTTCTGTGGGTCATATCGATTCTAAATTTGGAATATCAATCTATCAAGTACCACATATCAAACGTGTAGTAGAAAATACAGGAATGCATATCAATGGTATTCACATGCACACGGGCTCAGATATTTTAGATATTGATACGTTTATAAGAGCTAGCGAAATTTTGTTTGATGTAGCTACTCAATTTGAAAATTTAGATTTTATAGATTTTGGTAGCGGATTTAAAGTCCCTTATAAAGAAGGAGACATTTCTACCGATATAGAACAATTAGGAAAGCAATTATCTAAACGATTTAATCAGTTTTGTAAAGATTACGGTAAAGATTTAACATTAATGTTTGAGCCTGGAAAATTTTTAGTCAGCGAATCTGGATACTTTTTAGCTAAAGTAAATGTCATCAAACAAACAACATCTACTGTTTTTGCAGGTGTTGATAGTGGTTTTAATCACTTAGTTAGACCAATGATGTACGATGCGTATCATCATATAACAAACATTTCAAACCTAACTGGTAGAGAGCGCTACTACTCTGTTGTGGGTTATATCTGTGAAACGGATACCTTTGGAACTAATAGGAGAATTAATGAAATTACAGAAGGTGATGTATTATGTTTTCATAATGCCGGCGCCTATTGTTTTTCTATGGCTTCTAATTATAACTCTAGGTATAAACCAGCTGAAGTAATGATCTATAATGGGCAAGATTATTTGATTAGAGAACGAGAAACGTTTCAAGATATCTTAAAAAATCAAGTAACAATTGATATATCATAAAGGCTTACCTCTGTAAAAAAAGATATCCTAAAAAAAGCGATAAAAATTTTGTCGTTTTAAAATATGCTATACATTTGTAGCATGAATAATTCTAAAGCCATAGCAATTTCTACTAGCTCTACTTCTGTAAAGGCTTTCGCTATGCTTATTATTCTTACCATTATTACTATTACCCTTTAGGGGTATCTTTTTTTACATATAATCATCAGGTCATATTTATTGTTTTGTAAGAACAAAACGAGATAAATAGCATTTAAATCTCAAAAGTATTTTTAGAAAAATTATTCATGAAAGTTTTAAAATTTGGTGGTTCATCAGTAGCAAACAGTAGCACCATTGAAAAAGTTTTGGCAATAATCAACCAAACAGCAAAAAAAGATAAATTAGTAGTTGTAGTTTCAGCTTTTGGAAAAACAACAGACAATCTGTTAAAAATTGCAAATGCAGCAGTTCAGAATCTTGAATACCATATACTATTACAAGAAACAGAATCGTATCATTTAACCGTAATTAAAAAATTAATTCCTGTTACACAACAAAGTGAAGTTATTAGTTATGTAAAAAGAATATTCAATCATTTAGAAACCTTATTTGAAGGCTGTAATTTATTACAAGAATTAACACCAAAAACCTTAGCTACAATTGCTGGCTTTGGAGAGTTATTATCTTCATATATTATTGCTAAAGCAGCTAAAGAAATAGGTTTATCTGTTAACTACAAAGACAGTAGAGAATTAATTATTGCCAATGGCAGTTATCAAAGTGCGACTGTAAACTTTGAATTGACTAACAAAAATGCGCAAGAGTATTTTTCTAATTCTAAAGAGCAAATTACAATTCTACCAGGGTTTATTGCTGCTACTAAAGAGGGTAAAACTACTACTTTAGGTCGTGGTGGTTCTGATTATTCTGCTGCCATTTATGCAGCTGCTTTACAAGTTGATGAATTGCAAATTTGGACAGATGTAAGCGGAATGTTTACTGCAAATCCTAATATTGTAAAGCAAGCATTTCCAATTCCACATATTTCTTATCAAGAAGCAATGGAATTGTCACATTTTGGAGCTAAAGTAATTTATCCACCAACCATACAACCTGTCTTAGAAAAGGAAATTCCTATTGTAATTAAAAACACCTTTTCTCCTACTGATGTAGGAACATTAATCACACAAAAAACAGAAGAAAATAAACCTGTAAAAGGAATTACATTCATAGAAAATATTGCTTTATTAACACTTGAAGGAAGTGGAATGGTAGGAATACCTGGGTTTTCAAAACGTTTGTTTGAAACCTTATCGCTAAAAAACATCAATGTTGTTTTAATTACACAAGCTTCTTCAGAACATTCTATTTGTATCGGAATTTATACTGATGATGTAGCAATTGCTGAACAAAGCATCAACGAAACTTTCGAGGTAGAAATCAACCAACATAAAGTAAATGCTGTTTTGGTAGAATCTGATTTGGCAATTTTAGCCTTGGTTGGAGATAATATGAAAAATCATCAAGGATTAAGTGGTAAAATGTTTAGTGCTTTAGGTAAAAACAATGTAAATATTAGAGCTATTGCTCAAGGAGCTTCAGAAAAAAATATTTCTGCTGTTATACATAAATGGGATGCTAAAAAAGCATTAAATACCTTGCATGAACAGTTTTTTGAAGAAAAATTAAAGCAACTGAATTTGTTTGTTACTGGTGTAGGAAATGTAGGAGAACGTTTTTTAAGTCAAGTAAAACAACAACAAGAATATTTAAGAAAGCATTTAAAATTAAATATGAGAGTTATAGGAATATCTAACTCTAGAAAAATGTTTTTTAATGAAAGTTGTGTCGATTTATCAAATTGGAAAAAATCATTATTGAACGGTGAACCTACTTCGTTGGATGCCTTTTTTAATAAAGCAATTTCATTAAATTTAAGGAATAGCGTTTTTGTTGACAATACCGCTAATGAACAAGTTTCTATGATGTATGAACAATATTTAAGAAAAAATATTGGTATAGTTACGTGTAATAAAATTGCTTGCGCTTCTAGTTTAGAAAACTATAAAACACTAAAAAGAGTTTCAAGAAAATACAACGCTCCATTTCTATTCGAAACCAATGTTGGTGCAGGTTTACCTATTATTGATACCTTAAAAAATTTAATTACTTCTGGAGACAGAGTTCAGAAAATTCAAGCAGTGTTATCTGGTAGTTTAAATTATGTATTCAATAATTTTAATGAGAGTACATCTTTTCATGATGTGGTTCAAGCAGCACAAAATGAAGGGTATACAGAGCCAGATCCTAAGATAGATTTAAGCGGTATTGATGTGGCTAGAAAGATTTTAATTTTAGCAAGAGAAAGTGGATTTGAATTGGAATTATCTGATATTGATAATGATTCGTTTTTACCTGAAAAAAGTTTAAACACTTCTAACAATGATGATTTTTATGCAAGCTTAACAGAGTTTGAACAACACTTTCAAAACATCTATAAAAAAGCTGCTGACAAGAATTGCAAGTTAAAATATGTAGCTGAATTTGCAGATGGAAAAGCAAAAGTTGGATTACAGCATATTCCGTCAGACCATCCTTTTTATAATCTAGAAGGTAGTGATAATATTGTGTTGTTTTTTACTGATAGATACCCAGTACAATCTTTACAAGTAAAAGGAGCTGGAGCTGGAGCTGATGTAACAGCATCTGGAATTTTTGCAGATGTAATTAGAATTGGAAATGTATAATTATGGAAAAAATTAAACTATTTACACCTGCAACCATCGCTAATGTTTCTTGCGGATTTGATGTACTTGGACTCTGTTTAGATACTATCGGAGATGAAATGATTATAAGAAAAACCAATAAAAAAGGTGTACGAATCACCAAAATTGTTGGGCAAAACTTACCATTAGAAATAGAACAAAATGTTGCTGGAGTTGCTGTTTTGGCTTTGTTAGAAAAAGTGGATACACCATATGGTTTTGAAATAGAAATCTATAAAAACATCAAACCTGGTAGTGGTATTGGAAGTTCTGCTGCTAGTGCAGCTGGAGCAGTTTTTGGCGTAAACAAATTATTAGACGAGCCTTTTTCTTTGCAAGAATTGATTCCGTTTGCCATGGAAGGAGAAAAATTAGCGAGTGGTACTGCACATGCAGATAATGTAGCCCCTGCCCTTTTAGGTGGATTTACTCTAATTAGAAGTTACAACCCATTGGATATCATTAAAATTAATAACCCAAAAGAATTGTTTGCAACGGTCATCCATCCGCAAATTGAAGTTAAAACTGCCGATGCTAGAGCGGTATTAAAGAAAAAAGTTACCTTAAAAGAAACGGTAGTACAATTAGGAAATCTTGGTGGGCTCATCAGTGGGTTATATACAGAAGATTATAATTTAATTGGACGCTCATTACACGATGAAATTGTAGAGCCATCACGTTCCATACTCATTCCAGAATTCGACAATGTTATAGCAGCAGCAAAAAAAACAGGAGCTTTAGGTGGTGGTATTTCTGGATCTGGACCATCAATATTTGCATTGAGCAAAGGAAAATTAACCGCAGAAAAGGTAGGACTAGCAATGGCTAAAACATATAAAAACTTACAAATTGATTTTGATATTCACGTATCTAAAGTTAATGCAAACGGAATAAAAACACTCTAAGAATCGTCATTCTGAACAACAAAAAAATAAAGAATCATGAACTACTATAGTTTACATCATAAATCACCAAAAGTATCTTTTAAAGATGTTGTGGTAAACGGAATTGCGCCAGATAGAGGTTTGTATTTTCCAGAAAATATTATACCATTAAGTGAATACTTTTTCAATCATATTGAGTATTTCTCAAATGAAGAAATCGCGTATGAAGTGATTCAACAATTTGTTGGGGATGATATTCCAACTGAAAGATTAAAACAAATCATTAAAGAAACCATTGATTTTGATTTTCCAGTAGTTCCAATCAATGAGAATATCAGTTCATTAGAATTGTTTCATGGACCAACCATGGCTTTTAAAGATGTCGGCGCTCGATTTATGGCACGTTGTCTAGGAGAATTCAATAAGGATAATGACAATCAAGTTACAGTTTTGGTTGCTACATCTGGAGATACAGGTGGTGCTGTAGCAAACGGATTCTTAGGTGTTAAAGGTGTAGATGTAGTCATCTTATACCCAAGTGGAAAAGTAAGCGATATTCAAGAAAAACAACTCACAACATTAGGTCAGAATATTACAGCATTAGAGGTTGAGGGTGTTTTTGACGATTGTCAAGAAATGGTAAAAACCGCTTTTTTAGACAATGAAATTTCTAGAACATTAACATCTGCAAATTCTATCAATGTGGCGCGTTGGTTACCGCAAATGTTTTATTTCTTCTTTGCGTATAAGCAATTGAAAAATAAACATAAAGACTTAGTGTTTTCTGTACCTAGTGGAAATTTTGGGAATATTTGTGCAGGAATTATGGCTCAAAAACTTGGTTTACCAGTAAAGCATTTTGTAGCATCTACAAATGTGAATGATACCGTTCCAAATTATTTAAAAAACGGACTGTACTATCCGAAGCCATCTAAAGCAACCATTTCTAATGCGATGGATGTTGGAAACCCAAGTAATTTTATTCGTATTCAAGAATTGTTTGATAATGACGTCAACAAATTAAAAGAGCAGTTTTCTTCGTATGCCTTTTCAGATGACGAAACCAAAGATGCTATGAAAGAAATCAAAGAAAGCTCAGGTTATATAGCTGATCCACATGGAGCTGTTGGGTACCTTGGTGCTCAAGAATATTTAAAAAACAATCCAAATACTTTGTGTGTATTCTTAGAAACAGCACACCCGGTAAAGTTTTTAGACGTGGTAGGAGAAACTTTGAATGTAACTATTGACATTCCTCAGCAAATTCAAGCTATACTACATAAAGAAAAAGTGGCGAAGCAAATAAGTTCTTATGATGAATTGAAAACGCACTTGAATTTGCCTTGATTCTAAGTCCAATTTTTGGTAACTTAGCTAACTGCTGATATAAATCATGAAAACGGATTTATATAAAAATGTATTGGCAACAAGCTGAAAATGAAATACACAGAAATAGTACCTTCAGATAAGTTTAATAACCTTGTCTTAAATTATTGGACCTTCGAAATACCTGAGGCGACTAATGAAGCCCAAGAATTTGTTCATCAAATTATGCCCGAAAATACGGTGTCAATTGTTTTTATTAACCAACCATTTTACAAAGGAATAAGACTATTAGGACCACAAACCGAAAGGTTGCTGCAAACTATTTATCCAGGCTCTTTCTATTTAGGTGTTCGAATAAACCCTTGGGTTAAAATTGAAAGTATTATACCTGATAAAGAACAACTAATAAACAAGACAAATCCTGCTCCTAATTTCATAAACAATCTATTTAAAGAGATAAATATCAATTTCTTATCTCAAAACTTCACTGATTATCACTTAATTGAGAAAGGTTTACTGAAACTAATTGAAAATAAAAAAATTGTAATCGATCCTCTGGTAAAGTATATCTGTTTACAATTGACACAAGATGTTAAAATAAATCAGTTGATAAAAAGTATTCCTTTATCTATAAGACCCGTTCAAAAAAAATTCAAATCAACTACTGGAATGACTATGTCCAATTTCAGAAGCATTCACCGTCTTCAAAACACTACAAGAATGGTGTATCTGAACAAGGATAGCATTGTTGAGGCCGCATTTGAAAATAACTATACAGACCATTCTCATTTTATCAATACCTTTAAAAAGTATATGAAAATTTCTTTCAAAGAATTTCTTTTGAAAACAGAAAGCATTGAACTTTTTACATAAAATGAACGCGTTTTTACACAGCAAAGACTATTCAGAATACTAATTTTGCCTGAAACATTTAAAGACAATTTTATGAGAAGACTAACGATTACAATCCTAAGTTTAATACTAGGAATTAATTTTTGCCTTGCACAAAATGATTCTGTTAAGCCCTATACCTCTGTGAAACAATTGGATTTTATGATTGGTGAATGGGAGGGAACTAGCTGGATGATGACAAGAAAAGGTAAAGAGAATTCCGTAGTAAAAGAGAAAGCAGAATATAAACTTGGAAAAAGTATAATAGTGGTTGAAGGCATAGGAACTAAAACCGATACTATAAAAAATAATACTACGACCATTCATAATGCTTTTGGAATTATATCATACGATTCTGAGAAAAAAAGACTACTTATGAATGCTTACAAAAATGGAGAATCTACACTATCAGAAATTAAATTTATTGCAAACAAAGTGATTCAATGGGGTATGGAAAATACGAATGGCAGTAAAGTAAGATTTACTGTAGATTTTAGTGCAAAAGATAAGTGGACGGAAATAGGAGAATTTAGTAGGGATGGAATAAATTGGACTAAATTTTTAGAGATGAAGCTTACAAGAAAATAACACTAGTCAATTACTAATGTCACTAAATATTTATGCTGTCCTTTGAATAAAGAGTTTAATTATTATCTATCTATTTGAATAATTCCTGTTTTATGTTTTAATGCTTCAGTCTATTATTGCTTTTGTTCTTTCGAAAAGCAATACTTGCAACACTGATCATAGTCAAATTGTATACCCTTTCTTAGGCGAGTGGAAAGAATATAACAAATTGATCAATAATTTATTCTTAATGATCGGACCAAAGCGAAATGAACTATAGAACTGTTTAAATCTTAACTATAGTTTGAATTTTAAAAATAAGTAAAAAGCCAGTTGCCAACAATGTTTAGCAACAAGCAAAAACAGATGAAAATAATTGTAATGAGCATTTTAAACGTTGAAATTAAAGCCAAATCAGATAACCAATCTGAAATCCGAGAACTACTAAATTCCAAAAACGCGATAAATAAAGGAATTAACCATCAAGTTGACACCTACTTCAATGTTAAGCAAGGACGATTAAAGTTAAGAGAAGGGAATATTGAAAACAACTTAATTTATTATATCAGAGAAGATAAAAAAGGGCCAAAGCAGTCCAAAATAGCTCTTTTTAAGTCTAAACCAGATTTAACATTAAAAGAGATATTATCTAATTCTATAGGAATACTAACCGTTGTTGATAAAAGAGAGAAATCTACTTCATTGAAAACGTGAAATTTCATATTGACACAGTTAAGGACTTAGGCACTTTTATAGAAATTGAAGCCATTGATGAGGATGGAACTATTGGAGAAGATGAATTATTAAATCAGTGTGAATTTTATTTAGAATTATTCGGAATATATCAAAACAATCTTATATCGGTTTCATATAGTGATTTAATTTTAGAAAAGAAAAAACAGTCAGTTGCCAACAATGTATAACCGCAATTACGGCGGATTC
>JABXHX010000068.1 GCA_013373385.1 Flavobacteriaceae bacterium | reverse complement strand
AATTTGGAAACCATATTTTTGATTTCCTGGAAGAAAGGATGCCCTTCATTGGCTTTGTACATTTTGGTCTTTCCCTCCTCTTCGGCAACTAATAAGCCAGCATCCGTTAAACGGTTGAGTTCCACCCGCACCGAATTCGTCGACTCATCGAATTCCTTGGCCAAGGAACGCAAATACCCGGAATTGGTGTGCGAAAAAAACTTCAGGAGCAGTTTGATTCGAGTTTTGGATGTGACAAGAGAGTCGAGCAAGGTCTGTTAATGAAGAATGTGAGTAAAAATTTTACTCGGTTAAAATAAGTACTTGAAAAGTAAATTTCAAATTATTTTGAAATCTTGAATTAAATAGATGTCCTATTTAATTGCAGTTACTTGGGTAACCATAAGATGATAATCATTTGTCAATTTTGATTACTAGAATCAGCCTTGAATTCAAAAAATTGGATGTTATCACTGTTTAATTCCTTGATTTCAGAATAATTTTTACCCAAAAACCGCATAAAATCATTAAAGTAATAGGTATCACCCACATCTATTCCAAACAAATAATAATTGTCAGCTTCTTGAAATTCTTTGATACCAAATCGAGCGAGGGCCTTTTTCTGAAACGGACTATTGGATATCCAACCCACACTGATGTATGGAACTGGATTTATTTTGGAATATTTAAGCGGTAAAAAATTCTGCCTATATCCCTCAAATACCATCAATTGATTTGGATCAATTGAATTGATTAGTGCATCAAATTCCTCCTCAATCAAATCCCTTCGATTAGCTTCTACCATGAAGTTTCTGCAGTGAATGATCGCGATCCCAAATAGCATCACAAATGATGGAATCAGGAATCTTGAGTAACTAGTTTTCTGTGACGAATAGCTCAAGATAGGGATTAAAAGTACCATGAAAAGTAAAATAAAAACCCTTGGGTTGATGATGAAAAAATGATTAAAGACCACTATAAAGAGGATCCATAAACCGAAAAACAACATCTTTTTTGGCTTCCAAAAGAATAGCCCAAAATATCCAAGCACAATAAATAAACTCATCACAGCCTTAAATCTTTGGAATACCATAATTTCCTTGATTCGATCGAAAGACCTAAAAGCCTGATTTACAGAAAAAAGATTTTTATCGAGTTCATTTTTCAAAGATTTCAAACTTTCTAAGTTGGTTTGATTACCATCCATCATCCCTAATGAAAAGAAAAACCAATTAGATCCTGGGGCGAGGTAATCCTTTGTAGCTAAAGAATAGAAGGCAGGATGATCAAATACAGAAGAGCGGGCTTTTGTATAGGCCTTAAAATCTGCCAACCCTGAAGCATTGATAAACACATAATCTGAGATCCTGAAAAATAAAAAAAGACTAATAATTGGAATTAAATGAAGAATGATCTTCCTGAAATTGTCCTTGCAACAGCAAACAAGGAGATATAAACCATAACCAATAGAGAAAAGAGCAAAAGACTCCCATCTAACTAGAATTGATATAACAATCAAAATAATCGAAATTCCATACAATATCTTGGATTTGAATTTCAGGGCCTTTTCAAAAATCAAATACGCACTAAATGCTGCGGCTCCTGCTACCAATGTAAATTGCAGGAAAAAACAAAAATGAATCCAAACCAATAAAACAAAAAAGGAAAGGACCCAAGCAATTCGAATCGTATTAGACTTGTAAAATATTGAAAAGATAACCCCAACATAAGCGAAAAAAAGAAACAAAAACCAAAATACTGGATACCAAGAAATATTCGGAACAATAGAATAAAGTGAAGCCAAGAAGCTACTTAAAAAAGGATGAAGAAAAACCGCATAAGATTCATAATCCCCTGTGTAGCCTCCTGAAACCAACCACATCATCAACACATCATCATTTGCATCGAATCGCCAATCTGAGAAGCCTATTAACAGGTGAGCAAAAAGACCCAACACCACCCAAAAGAAAAATGAGTTTTTTGAATTCATTCTTTAAAGTACAATTTCAGTGACTCTTTTTCTGGAGCTTCATATTCTTTGATTAGCTTCCAGTTTTCTTCCGAAAATGGAAATTCAAAGCTCCCATTGTAAATAATGGTGTTTATGAGATAATCAGTTGGAAAAAAATATTGAAGTTGATCTGGAGCCCAAACTCCAGGTGTAAGAGCATTAGTTTCTCCCAACATAAATGAAATTCCAGGATTCCTAAAAATCGAAATCATTTTTGTTTCATCCTGCTCATTGAGTTTTGCTTTGAGTTTTTGATAAAGGTCAACTTGTTTTTTGGGTAATAAGATTGATTTTCCCTCTCTATACTCCCAAAGGTCAGTTTCTTCAAAATAATTGTAATAGTTATAGCTATATAATGAAACTCCATTTGCCACCAAAATCAGTGTTGAAGCTGGAAGAATAAAATTAAAAACAACTCTGCCTATGGGTCGTTTGAAATCCACAAAAAAGAAAAGAACCAGCAACCAAAACACCCAATAATGAATAGCCAATCTTAAAAAATAGACATTACTCCCAAAATGAAGTATAAAAGGAAAAATCAATAAAAGGCTTATGTAGACCTTTTGATTGGTTGAAATTTCATTGAATTTCAAACTTGGAAATATGTAGGCCAATAGCGCAATTGTACCAAGAAGCAAATAATGATTTATTTCTTCTGTGATGGTAGTAAAACGAGCTATCCAAATCCATAATCCGATGGAAAAAATTCCCCAAATCAGTCGGTAGATTATCTTTTCCCCTTTTAAATAACCAAAAATATAAAAGGGAATAAATACGCATAAAACCCAAAATAATCCGACTAGGCCATATTTGATCAGCAAAAAGTAACTATAATCTGCTCTGTAATTTACAAGGTCTGTAGCTGCGAGATATCGAAATACACCAGAATCATCCAAAGTCCAAAAAAACAAATTTTCCAAGAATAGAAACGGTAAAGCAATAATAAGAATTGATTTAAGGAGTGATGCAAGGTTCTGTTTCCAGAAGAGAAATCCAAAGGTGAAAATTGAAAGAATCACAAAAACAGTGACCTTACTATAAAAAAGAAGTGCTAATGCGAAGCCTAGTGTAATTAGATTTAAGGAGCTGAATCTTTCTTTTGAAACTATGCCTAACCAAATACAACCAACCATTAGGTTAATGGAATTGTAAGATAGAGTTTGAGATAAAAACCCATAGCTTCCCATAATGGCGCTAAAAAAAACTAGAAAGTTAGAAAATGAGTGATGAGGAGTATTAGTAAGGTTTCTCCAAAATTTCAATAATGCTCCAGCTGCTAAAAAGCAGGTCAGAAGTCTTAAAATTCGAAGGCCGATTAATCCAAATTGTAGTCCGCTTACTTTGAAAATGAGCTTAAAAAAAAGATCATAATTAAATACTCCCGCAATGTTTTCCTGAATAGGGTCAGCCAAAAGGGCATACAATCCTTCATCCGACACATCAAATCCCCGATTGATTCCAAGCATCACGAGTAGGATACAGAGAAGGGATGAGATAAGGAGGGATTTGGGCATTTGGGCTGATTGAAAATTTAAAGATTGGAAAATTAGGGAGTTTAAAGTTTAAAGTGAAGCATTGGAGGGTGGGAAGGTTGAAAAGTTCAGGGTTCGAAGTTCGAAGTTCAAGGTTAGTAACTGAACATTGAACTCTGAACATTGAACCTAAGTAAAGAATTGAAAGCATAGGTCAATT
>JABXHX010000085.1 GCA_013373385.1 Flavobacteriaceae bacterium | reverse complement strand
TTTGCAATTAATCCGAAATGATTCTCAAGGTTTTGGGTGGCATAAACTTGAAAATGTAATTGATACAGAATTAAAAAACTATGGTTATAGTCAGGTAGTTTATTACAACCCATTACAAGGTTTTGAGATTCCTTTTTTTGAAGGAGAAGCCAAAGAAAAAGAAGCGATGTTCAAAGAGTTACAGATTCCGTTGAAAAGAGATGGAGTCTATAACAACTTAACGACCTTTGATACTGTTTTGAGAAACATTGTCAATTACGATAAGAAACCGATTGCACTCATTATCGATTTTGCCTCTCAGTTTTTAATGAACCCTGAAAATTTGCTAAAAGCAGAACACGATACGTTTAGTCAAGCACATGTTTTGTCTCAAAAAACAGAAACACGACCGTTTGGATCGCCACCAAAACCTTTTTACAGCAGTATTATTTGGATTGTCGACAAAGAAGGCGATTTGCCAGATTGGATGATCGTCAACAATCCTAAGATCCGTCACATTCCCATTGGCAAACCCGATCACATTGCACGTAGACGATTGCTCACTCCGCTGGTGGAAGGATTTTTCTCTTCCCGCCCAGAAAAAGCTGAGAAAGTCATCGATGATTTTGTGGACGAAACCGAAGGGTTGTTATTACTCGATTTGGTAGCGATTTTGGAATTGGCAAGATACGAGAAAATTCCCATTGATTACATCGCTGACGCAGTGAGACGTTACAAGTTGGGAGTAACAGAAGATCCGTGGATGAAAATTGACAGAACGAAAATTGAAGAAGGTGAAGCCTATATCCGAACTCGCGTAAAAGGTCAAGATCATTCCGTACAGCATTTGATGGATATTGTAAAGCGCGCTATCACTGGTGTCGGCTCCTCCAAAAGAAACAATCGCCCTAGAGGAGTGGTTTTCTTAGCCGGCCCCACCGGAGTTGGAAAAACGGAACTAGCAAAAGCTATGACCAGTTTGCTCTTCGGCGACGAAAGTTCCTACATCCGATTTGACATGTCTGAGTTCAGTGCAGAACATGCTTCACAACGTTTAATGGGTGCACCTCCAGGTTATGTAGGTTACGATGTCGGTGGTGAATTGACCAACGCAGTCAGAGAAAAGCCTTTTAGCGTAATCTTGTTCGATGAAATTGAAAAAGCACATCCGCGAATCTTAGATAAATTCTTGCAAATTTTAGACGATGGAGTCCTCACAAGTGGACGCGGAGATAAAGTATATTTTTCAGAGACCTTGATCGTGTTTACCTCCAACTTGGGAATCTACAAGCAGTCATTAACTGGAGAACGCGTTCCTAATGTTCGTTACGAAGACACTTATGAAGTGGTGGAAGAAAAAGTGAAGGAAGAAATCGATCGTTACTTCAAATTTGACTTGAATCGTCCCGAGTTATTGAATCGAATTGGAGAAAACATCATCGTATTTGACTATATCCGAAAAGATGTAGGTGAACTCATTTTTGACATGATGATTGACAATCATATCAAAGCCATTCAAGAACAATTGGAGATCACATTGAATTTGAGTTCAGATGTCAGAAATCAATTAAAAGAATTGTCTATTTCCGATTTAACCAATGGAGGACGAGGTGTACGAAATATGATTGAATACCATTTCATCACACCCATTTCAAGGGCGTTGTTCTCTTTGAACCCATCTAAAGGAGATGTGGTGGAAGCCACTGAAATTTTCAACGAAAACCGATCCACTCATATCAAACTCCAAAGAATCTAACGCTATGAAGATTGGAATTTCTCGATTGCATTTCCCTGTAACTACCCTCGGTCCTGGAAAACGAATTGGCATTTGGCTCCAAGGCTGCTCTATTCATTGCGAAGGATGCATTTCGGTGGATACATGGCAATTTGGGATTAATTCTGTTTCCCTAGAAGAAGTGAAAATATTGTTGGAGCTATGGTTGCCTGAGAGCGATGGAATTACCATTTCTGGAGGAGAACCGTTCGATCAAGAAGAAGCATTGTTTGGATTGCTGCAATTTTTAAGACCATATGAAAAATCCATCTTGATGTACAGTGGATATTCCTTTCAACAACTAAAAACAAAAAAAGAGATTTGCAATGGTTGGATTGATGTATTGATTTCCGAACCTTACGATTACAAGCAGCCACAAACCAAAGCCTTGATGGGAAGTGACAATCAGCAAATGCATCTGTTGACGGATTTAGGAAAACGTGATTTCGAAAGTTCTCTAGAAAAATCACCCGAGAAAAAATTAGACGTACAGTTTGAAAAGAATACGGTTTGGATGACGGGCATTCCTAGTAATGGAATGACTGAAATTGCTGAAATTGCTAAAGAAAATCATATTTATCTACATCACACACAAGGTGTTATAAAACTTCAGAAGCCATGAAGTATGTGAGAGTATGTCCATCCTGCAAAAGCCAACGATCCGTTCATGAAATGTATTGTCAGAATACAGTCGGAGATCGTTCTTGTGGGTGGTTGTTGATGAATGTCAAGCAAACTCCGGTTGGTGGTGTTGTTGAGGTGAAAATCAAAGATAAACCTGTCCAAAAGTGCTGTGAAAATGGACATGAAGTAGGTCCCGATGATTTCATGTGCATGGAATGTGGAGCAGATATCTTGGACACGCCAGCTGCTGCAAGAGAAGAAGAAACATTACGGAAAATTGACATTTATACTGTCGTGGAAACCATCCAAATTTCCAGTGCTACCAAAGAATGTTTTTTGGTCAAAAATGATCTAGAGCAAATTTACTTTTTGACACTCTATCACAAAGATTGCGAACCTGACAAAGCCATTTACAATGTGCTACAAAAATCAGATACAGATCATGTGGCGGAGTTGATTCAAACAGGTATTTGGGAAGATCGATTTTTTGAAGTGACGGAGCGAATCACAGGAGGTTCCATTGGAAAATCAGCCTATTTAGAAGAAGCGCAAATAGAGAAATTAGTTGATGAAATTGGGAGAGCTTTGCGAGATTTTTCCGATTCAGGAATTCGTCATCGAGATTTGAGCCCGAACAATATTTTGATTCGTGAAAAAGACAGTTTTGATCTTGTGGTAATTGATTTCAGTTCTGCACGTTTGTCAGATTACGACTTAGATACAGATACACCTTTAGAGCTCACACGATACACAGCTCCTGAAGCAATTATTGGTGGCATAAGCCCCGCATCAGATTGGTGGAGTTTAGGAATGGTAGTTTTAGAACAAGTTACCCAAGGAAGCTTTTTTCAAAACATCAATGACAAAGCCTTCATGATCCATTTGGTGACTCGAGGCGTGCAATTACCAACAGATATCGATGAGCGATTTTTGCTTTTGCTAAAAGGGTTATTATGCAGAGATCCGCTGAAACGATGGAACTGGAACCAAGTCGAAAAATGGTTGAAAAAAGAATACATTGCTCCGCTTGAAGAATCCGAAAAACCCGTCGTACAGAAAAATGAAAAAACCATCAAACTGGGTGATGAAATTCATTCAAATCCAAGTTATTTTGCTTTATCAGCTGCCGAGGAATCCAATTGGGAAAGTGGATTAGCAACTTTTACTTCGGGAGAGTTGTCTAGTTGGATCGATGAAACTGTACAAGACAAAAAATTAACATCCACGATTCGAAACCTCCGAACGATGGAAGGTATCGATCTGGAGTGGCGATTTTCACTCGCTTTGATGCATTTGAACGAATCTTTGCCACTAACTTGGCGAGGTCAAATTATCATTCCCGCTTGGTTGTTGAGCAATCCTGAAATAGCAACGCAACTCATTGAAGGAAAGATTCCAGCATATTTAGAAAGTATTGATCGTGAAAAATGGTTGGTGAATCTAAAATCCAGAAAACTAAATATTGCTAGAAAATCGAAGAATCTAGAAATAGAACTAAATCAAGATCGATTCACTCTCAACTCCTTGAGTACTTCACGAGTACGATTGAAATCCGAAATGGATTTGTTACGTCAGCTCTATCCTGATGCGAACAACATGAGTCTGTCCAATTTGATGGGTGATCTCCGACTCAGTGAAGAAGATATCATCCTCATCATCAGTGCCGAGCGCGATCAGTTTGACTCCTTAGAGCAATTGGTAAGAGATACGGTGAAACTCGCGAAGAGAAATGGAATCGAAGTAAACAAAGACTTTTACCAAGAATTTCTCGTCAAATCCAGATTGGAAATTTACGAGCTACTTACTCAACATTTGGAAGGATTTTCTAAAAGTAACAATGATGCCTTGAATCGCTGGGCAGATCAATTTCGAATTGAAAAGCGATTGCCACTGATTCAATCTATTCTGTGTTTATCACTCCCTAAGGAACAATGGATTACGCCTCCAAAACATGAATTTGCATCAAGTTTGTTGCAATTCTATGAGAAGAAAATCATTCATGCTTCTTCCCGTGGACCCTTGGTAAGACTGATTATTTCCACGCATTCTGCGCGAATCGATATCACTGAATTAGGAACATCATTCAAACCATCAGAAAAGATTCTACAACGAATCATCAATCGTTCTTCTAGTACAGAAACAGTCGATCCGATTGCCTTTAGTGAGAATCATTTATTAGAACGACGCACACGAAGAATGCTCTTAAAAGCTGCTAATTTCAAACGCGATACGGGCTTGGATTCTTTGTATTTGGGGTTCCCGTTCTTGGTGAGTCAAGGTAAATTAAAACATCGACCACGAATCTTACCAATTCTATTGTGGCCTGTAGATGTTACATTGAATAATCGAGGGGCGCCACGGATGGACATTTCATTCGATAAACTCAACGGTGAAGTACGAGTCAATCCAGTATTGTCTAGTGTTCTCGATGGTGATTCCTTTGATCGAATCAAGAAAATCTGTTTGGAAATTCTTGCTAAACAAAGTTTGACTGTTCAAGAGGTCATTGATGCGTTGGGGTCGTTTATTACACCTAAAAACACCGAACTTACGATTCATCCTGCGGTTTCCTACATGCGAAAAGAATCTGGACAGGAATTACATTGTTCCGCAGTTTTTTTCAATGCCAATTTCACAGGGCAAGCCATCAGTGAAGACATACGAATGTTACAAAAGTTGGCACATTCCAACACGGCAATGGAACCAATGTTAAAGATCAACGAACCTGAAATTGCCAAATTTGAAGAGAAGATTCAAGAAAGCGATCGATATACAGTAGTCGCGGTCGATCCATCCCAAGAAAAAGCGGTGTTGCAAAGTCGATTGAATCCTGGGATTGTCATTGAAGGTCCGCCAGGAACAGGGAAAAGTCAGACCATTGTGAACATTATCGCCGATTGTATAGGACGTCAAGAAAAGGTATTAGTGGTGTCGCAAAAACGAGCTGCCAT
The DNA here is from genome assembly GCA_013373385.1 of Flavobacteriaceae bacterium. Classification (GTDB taxonomy): domain Bacteria; phylum Bacteroidota; class Bacteroidia; order Flavobacteriales; family Flavobacteriaceae; genus Polaribacter. The sequence goes on along the minus strand of JABXHX010000085.1, from coordinate 23,150 downwards.
TCAGGTTATTCTAAAACGACTGGAAGCCGTCGGATTGGAACAACGGGTCATGACAATTACAGATATCAATCGAGATCGACAAACTACGATTCAGAGTGTCAGAGAACAGATTCCAAACTTTTTGGAGAAACTCCAGCATGAAAGTTCTCTCCGAGAGATTGAAATTCAACGAAATAGTCTTGCCAAGCAAATCGATCGAATTGAATCAGAATTGAACGTGTTGTCTGAAGAAATTCATGTGGTAGATGAAGTTTCAGGAGCAACATACAGAAACATTCTTTCCGAGTTGATAGAATTACAATCTAAATTCTATATCGATGTTCCCGAAGCTCGAGGATTCCTTGAATTCAAAACTGCTGACGAACTCAATCGCCTCGAAGAACAAGTCAAAGGCTTGATTCATTATTGGATGCCTTCAGCTTACGAAAGTAGTTCCTTAGTCAATCTCAAACTTGCCCAATTTGATGAAGCTACACGAAATGCAGTTCAAGAAGATTTAGAACAATTCCATCAGGCAGAAGAAAAACGTATCGCTTGTTTGAAACAAACCTCGAGTGCATTTGACGGTTCAGAAGCTCAATACTACGGTGATTGGCTGGATCAATACGGACAAAAAACTAAGAATATTTCAGAAAATGATGTGCTCAACATTCAGCATTGGTTTGACTTGTTGTATGACGAATATAATGAGACCTCTATCGCACAAGATATTTCCAAAGCACTCGATAAAATCTCCAATCAATTAGCTGAGTTGATCGAAAGTTCGCAATTCGAGTACTTCTCAGAAAGCTTGCAAAAATTAGACGATGAAGAGTTGGAGAAACTTGCAAATAGTTGTGATTATTTTTTAAGTACTTCCTTTTTCAAATTTCTGAACCCTTTTGGTTTTGTTCACAAAGGTCGACTCAAAAAAATACTGAAACTCCAACAGGTAAAACTCAAGTCAGCATCGGTACAAGATTTGACCATTGCTATTGAACAAGAGCAATCATTCCGAAACTATCGAAGTCAGTTTTTTAGGCAATTAAACAAGCTCAAAGTTGCCAAAGAGAACATCACTGAAGCCAAATTCTTACGAGTAAAAATTGGAAGCAAAAACAACGAATTGCAAGAAGCCATTCAATGGGTGAATCGCATAAAAAGTTGTCCATTAAAAAATGAAGCCAGAGACTTGTTAAAAACAGGAATGGTTTCAGTATATCAGGAATTTGTGACCAAGCTGCAAGATGCCCACGAACGTTACGAATCCAGACAATCTTCCCAAGAAAAGCTAACATCTTTACGAGAATGGTTAGAACCTGAGATTTCCGAAGAGTTTTCTGCAGAAATTCGAAAGAACGATGCTGATATTTCCATCTTGCAACAAATGCTATTGGATATGGAACACTATAGTCCTTATCAAAAATTCAGAATGCGTTTGGGTGTTGGAAATGATCACAGAAGTTTGCTGAAGTTGTTTAGTTTGCTAAGAAAATATGAAGATGAAATTACGGAGTTTCCTTCCGAAAAATGGAGCAGTGTGATTCAGAAAACAGTGCGAAGAGAAGGATTGCTAGGATGGAAACAACGCATCGAAAAAGAATCGCCGTCCTTGTTGATGAGTGAACGCGAAATTCAGCTCAATGTGGAATCTTTGGAAAGCTTACTAGGAAGAATCCGTGATCTCAATCGACAATTATTAAACCTCAGTATTGATGTTGGTAAATTAGGATCTAAAACTGAGTGGAATAGTATCACCCGATTGCGTGGAAAGAACTACAAAAAATTACGAGAATTCATCAGTTTGGGGACCGATATTGGATTGATGGATTTACGTCCTGTTTGGTTGATGAGCCCCGAAGTCGTGTCCCAAGCCATACCATTGCAATCAGGATTGTTCGATGTGGTGATTTTTGATGAAGCCTCACAAATGCTGATTGATCATTCAATTCCAGCACTCTATCGTGCGAAAAGAGTCATTGTAAGTGGCGACGAAAAACAGATGCCGCCCACAGGATTCTTCGCACAAAAAATGGACGATGATGAAGACGTACAAGAGTTGAGTTTGAGTGAAGATCATTCTGAAGCAGAATTGACAAGTTACCAAGATGCTTGGAATCGCAAAGAAGTCAAAGACTGTCCTGATCTGCTTACCTTGGCAAAATCTGTGTTACCAGTGACGACTTTGGAAATTCACTATCGCTCACAATTCCAATCCTTGATCAAGTTCTCCAATCATGCCTTTTACGGTGGACAATTGCATGTTCCTGTCTATCATCCGAAGAAGGAAATTATTAGCAAAAAACCACTGGAAGTCTTGCGTATCAATGGGGTTTACGAGGAACAAACCAACGAGGAGGAAGCTGATGCTTTGATCGATTACATTTCAGAACATTGGCAATTGCCCGAATCAGAGCGATTCAGTGCGGGAATTGTGACTTTCAATAAAAAGCAAGCAGAACTCATTGAAGATAAAATCCAAGAACGAGAATTGACCGATGAAGCTTTTCGAGCTGTGTTGAATCACGAACGAAACAAACAGCAAGAAGGTGAAGATATGGGGTTCTTTGTGAAAAATGTAGAGAATGTGCAGGGAGACGAACGCGATATGATTTTGTTCAGTACCACTTTTGGATTGAATCCTCATGGTGTGTTCCGACGGAATTTTGGAGCTTTAGGACATCGAGGAGGAGAGCGACGTTTGAACGTAGCCATCACACGTGCGCGCTACAAAGTGGTCATTGCCACTTCTATGCCAGTCAAAGATATTTCTGATGTTTTGTCCACAGGTCGACAGCCATCCAAACCCAGGGATTTCATTCAGTCCTATTTGAACTTTTCGGAAATTCATTCCAATGGTCAGATTGAAGTCGCTACAGACAAAGTAAAGAAGCTCTCTGGAAAGAATTCAATGGAAGACATTCAATTGAAAAATGATGGATTCAAAAATACAGTGAAAACCTATATTGAAAGTTTAGGATATGAAGTCGTGGAGAATAACGATTACAATGTTTTCTATTTGGATTTAGCAATCGAAAACAACGGTCGATTTGTCTTGGGAATTGAGTGCGATACACCAAACAATGTCCTGTTGAAGAATGCTCGATATAGAGAATTGTGGCGATTACAAGTTTTGAAAAAAACCATTCCAACGATTCATAGAACCACATCCTATCGCTGGTTAAAAGATACTGAAGCAGAACAAAACCGATTGAAAGAAGTCATAGAACACGCCTTAAAACTAAACCCATGAGCGGACCTAAAGTAGTACGCATTGTCACGCCTGAAGAACGACAAATAATCAAAACCCGATGGTTGACAAGATTACAACATACTATTGAAAGTTTGAAAAAGTACGCCCAGAAAAATGGTGTACTCAATGACGAACTGATCCGTGGTTTGGAAGAAACCTTGGCACATTACCAAGCAATTTCAGCAGACGACTATGAGAAGATTGAACGTGAAATTCCGAACCAAATTAAGTATTTGGAAGCCGAGAAAACCAAGTTGGTAAAGAAAGTTACCAAAGAGAAAACCAGTACTTGGAATCATTACCGACAATTGAAAAGTACACATGGTGAGTTGCAGAAACTCTTTCAAGAAAAGAACATTCCCTTTGAAGCCATTGATGAACCCAAATTGATTACCAAAGACGTAGTGCAGTTCGGTCAGCAAATTGATGCCTTGTACGATCAATTGAAAGTAGCTTTGCATCAGCAAGGAAGTTTGACTCCCGAGCAAAAAGAAATTCAAGAGCGACTGTCAGCAGGAGCTTCCTTATTGTCGGTGGAAGCTTGGAGTAAAGACATTCCTAAAGAATTGAACCGACAGCAGAAGTTTGAGCAAACCTTGAAAGAATTGTATGTAGACGATGTTTCTCAAGACAAGATTCAAGAGTTTTTGCAGAAAGCCAATGAACTGAATCAAAGCGATGCACATTACACAATGCAACTAGATTCCTTGATTCTAGAAGCAGCTACTTTCCACAAAGAACAATTGGAATTAAGAACTGTCAAACAAGAATTAAGTGAAGCTTTACAACAGCTAAAAGGATTAAATCAAGAATTAACTGTAATCATAAAATGGGAATCGCTATTAACCAGTGATAACACTGAGAACATTGAAGAAGCGACTAAAAAAGCTAAGCAACTGTACGAACAACTCTCAGAGACAATCATTGTAGAAACCCGTCGAGCTGCAATCAAAAAAGCACTGACCAAAGCAGGATACGAAGTCAACGATAGCATGGAAACCGCTTGGGTAGAAAACGGTCGATTGGTAGTGAAAAAAGCAGAAAACTCTTTGTACGGAGTAGAGTTTATGAGCCCGAAGAACTTATCGAGAATTCAGGCACGAGTAGTGGCAGACGAAGATCGATCTCAAGAAAGAAGTCAGAGTTTGGACAAACACCAAGAAGAGATTTGGTGTGATGACTTTACCGAAATCCGAGAGATCTTAGAAAGTGAAGACCTATCCATTCGCATTGAAAAAGCACATGCAATTGGAACTATTCCCATCAAAGAAGTAAAACTAGATAATAGATTTTTTAGACAATCGCAATCAATAAAAAAGAAGAAAACTTTATAAATAATGGCTGATAAAAAACTAAAGAGAAAAATATAAATTGGGATGTCTTCCGCTACATATTGAAACTCCACCTACTTTAAGGCTAATACACTGTAAAAAACATCAAAAGCCCTCAAAAAAGACGGTATACTATTATCCTTTCGGTCTTAAGCATAAAGGGTATAATTACGGAACCAATGGTGGGAATTCTGTGGCTCAGAAATACAAATACAATGGTAAAGAGCTTGAAGAAAGTTTAGGTCTGAATTTGTATGAGATGGATTTAAGAGCTTATGACCCAGCTATAGCTCGTTGGACAGGAATAGATCCTGTAACGCATCATTCAATGTCTACCTATACTGCTTTTGATGATAACCCAGTTATTTTTACTGATCCTAGTGGAGCAGATAGTGAATTTGGAATGCATGATTGGAGTAATGCAAATGCTTATTTTGAAAGTAAAGGAACTCAAGAAGCTAATGATGGAAATAGTCCAACAGATAATATTCGTATAAATTCAAAAACCGGAAAAGTAACTATTCATAAGACTGACGATGCCTTTGATAAAATATATATCGATGGTAAGTATGTAAAAACAACTAAAAAAGGAGTAACAGAAAAACAGTTAATAGCTGATGGAATTAAATATAGAAAAATTGATGCACCTCAAGGAGTTGGAATGAGATTAACTGATTTTGTTCTCACAGTTATTGCTGCTGAGTTTTTATTGGCAAAAACAGGAATCTATGCTTTGTTTGGGAGAGCAGTAACTGTGCTAGAGTTGGTAAGACAAGCAAAAAAGTAGTTGAATTAAGTATCGGTAAGTTAAATCCATTACATGCTGTTCCTAGAGTTGGAAAAGGGGTGAATTATATAGATGATTTGGCAAAGTTAATTTCAAAAAAAGGGTTTGATATTAAACAAGCAATTCCTGTTGTAAGGTTACCAAATGGTAGGCTTATTATATCAGGAGGACATCATAGGGTTGCAGCTATGAAAAAACTTGGAGAAAAAACAATACCTTCGGTTTTGAGAAATTGGAGTAGTTTATCAAAAGGTGTTCAACAAAGATTGTTAAATGGACCTAATAGCAAGGCTTGGATAAAATATTTAAAATAATGAAGAATTGGTATAAAATAAATAATCATGATAAGAATATATGCGGGAATTGTGAAGTTGAGTTTGAAGGATTGCAAACTTTAGATCATCATTCAACTAGATGTCCCAATTGTAATATAGAGAGTATTTGGTTTTATTTTGAAAGAGGAAGGACATTACAAATAATTCCAGAGAATGCACCAAAAGAATTTTTAGCTTTTATAAAGTGGTCTCAAAAAGAACTTGATGAATTAGAGTTTTTGGAGTTAATAGTCTCTTTTGAAGAAATAGCTAGAGCCATAAATAAAAGTTAGTAAAATAGGGTAATGGGTCAGAGGTAGTGTCCTAAATTGGGTGTGCCCTGAATTAACTCTAATGCTGGACTAGAGTTAAATGCTGTATTAAAGATGGTAGTAGGTCTACCAGTAGCGTTTGTTAGGAACCGCTACTAAACCACCTTTAGGTGCTTATTTGGTGACAGATAGGTATTGAGCGTAAAGGAAAAGGCAACAACACGAATTGTTAGGTGCGTATATAAGAGTTGAACGAGAGTGAACCTATCGAAGAAGTGTCGAAAGGACAACCAATTTTAATCAAGCGAATAGATTTCTAGTTATCTATTTAAAGTTCTCAAGAGAGGAGATACAAGAGTTACCTAAATTACTGCTTGTATGATTGGCGGCATTAAGGGGGCAATACTTATATACAGGCTTTAGTATGGAACAGGGGAGTTCTTATATAGATGTAAGGGGAATTAGCGAAGCACAAGAGCTATAATACCGATGCTATATAAGAGTTCGGATTAAGTCATAGTAGTGTTGAAGTTTCTGTAATTGAGATCGAGTGAAGGGCTTAAGTTATCCAGTGTGTTTAGATAATCAACTTATAAAAAAAATAAGGAGGAGTTTGAAAGTACACACAAAATCAATTATTATTTCCAAGCACTTGGTTTATAACAGTTATCTATTTGTCAAGAAGAACCGAGGTACTTGTGGGATAGACGGACAAAGTATTAAAGACTTTGAAGTAAACTTGAAAGACAATCTATACAAGTTATGGAATAGGATGTCTTCGGGTAGTTATTTTCCCTTGCCAGTCAAGGAAGTTTTAATACCCAAACGAGATGGGAGTAAACGACCTTTAGGTATTCCTACAGTAACTGATAGGATAGCTCAGACGGTTGTAAAGAAGCTTCTTGAACCTAGATTAGAAAGGATATTCCATAAAGATTCTTATGGATATCGACCAAATAAATCAGCACACCAAGCATTAAAACAATGTAGGATGCGCTGTTGGGAAACTGACTGGGTTATTGATTTGGATATTAAAGGATTCTTTGATAATATTTCACATGAATTAATGTATAAAGCATTAATTTGTTTTGTAGAAGAGCGGTGGATATTACTTTACATTAAGCGATGGTTAGAAGCAGGGGTGTTTAGTAAAGAAGGATTACAACTTCGAGAAAGCGGTACCCCTCAAGGAGGTGTAATAAGTCCTTTACTTGCAAATCTATTTTTACATTTTGTTTTTGATAAGTGGATAGCTGTTAAATATCCGCATATTAAGTTTGAGCGTTATGCAGATGACATTATTGTTCATTGCCATAACAGACAACAAAGCGAAGAACTGTATTCAGATATAAGACGACGTTTTGAGTCTTGTAAACTTATGCTTAATGAGAGCAAGAGTAAAATTGTTTACTGTAAAGATAGTAAGCGTACAGGTGATTACCCTCAAATACAGTTTGATTTTCTAGGATATACTTTCCGAAGAAGATTTAGCAGTAATAAGAAGGGTATGTATTATGTAGGCTTCTTGCCAGCCCCTAGCAAATCATCTTTAAAAGCAATTCAACTAGAGATTAAGAGTTGGAAGCTTAAGAATAAGGTGAAAGCTAGATTAGAGGATATAGGGAATTATATCAATCCTATATTACGAGGTTGGATTAACTACTATAGTTTGTTTCAAAAGCGTGAATTACGAAAAGCGTTCACCATTTTAGAATACCGAATTTTGAAATGGGTAAGGTCAAAGTACAAAAGATTAAGAACCAAGAGGCGTTCAGGAAACTGGATAAAGAGAATGAAAGCTCGATATCCGTCATTATTAGCTCATTGGCGATTTATGTATCCGAGGATTGGATAACAAGAGCCGTATGACGGGAGACTGTCACGTACGTTTCTGTGAGAGGCTTGGGGTGAAATTCCCCTTGTCTACTCGACCACCTGATGAAGATTAATAATTTTTATTATTGAAAACCGGTAAGTTAAATAAAGATACCGTTCTGAAAAGGACAGTATCTTATGTTCATTGAAATATTAAAAAATTGTTAGAACTCATTATTATTGAGTTTTATTCCGCTTCATGTTTAAATTAGTACCTAAAAAAACGCTTACTTGAAAAAGTAAGCGTTTTATAGTATTCAATTATTTCAAACAAATCTCTTTGGCTTTCTCAAAACCACACCACCGCTTTTTAGAAACGGGTTTTTAAAATAGATGTTGTTATAGATTACTCAGCCTTTTCTTCTAATAAATCAAAGAATTGATCTAGCTTAGGCATGATAATAATTTTTGTTCTTCTGTTTTTAGCCATATTTGCTTCAGTATCGTTTGGAGCAACTGGTACATAGCTACTTCTACCAGCAGCAGACATTCTGCTTGGTTTTACTTTAAATCTGTGTTGTAAAATTCTGGCAATAGAAGTTGCTCTTTTTGCAGATAAATCCCAGTTGTCTTGTATAAACTCTGTTTTAATTGATTTAGCATCTGTATGACCTTCAATTAAAATGTCCATTTCTGGTTGTCCTTTTACTACAGTTGCTACTTTTTCTAACACCTTGTAAGCTTTGTCTGTTACACTGTAACTACCGCTTTTAAATAATAATTTGTCAGAAATAGAAATAAACACCACTGTTTTTTCTACATTAATTTCAATATCTTCATCATCCAAGCCTTCTTTTAACTCTTTCTTTAAGTGAAAAGCAACAGCAAGATTTAAAGAATCTTTCTTAGACATTGCTCTTCTAATATATTTGATGTACTGGTCTTTTTTGCTTAACTGAATTAAAGTCTCTTTAATGTTGTCATTAGCACCTTTTGTTAACACAGTTAAATTGTCAACAAACTCTAATGTTTTTTTCTTGTCTTTCTTTAATTCTACAACCGTAGACTCTAAATCAGAAATTTTGTTTTTATACGAGGTGACTAAAGACTGCTCTTTCTCTTTGTCAATCAAACATTTTGTTAAGTTAGCCTTTACAGCAAGTAATTCATCTTTTGTTTTTTGGTGTGTGGTTTCTAGTGCTAGGTACTCTTTTTTTGACACACACGAACTTAATAAGCCTACAGCGATAAATGATAAAATTAGTTTTTTCATTTTTTAAAATTATTTGTTGAGCAAATTTAAAAAAATAGATGTCAAATGCATAGGTATTTGTTGCTTTTTATGAGTATTTTATGAGTATTTAATATTGTATCTTTGATTTTCTTAAAATTTACTACGTATGAGAAAGTTTTTTTTACTACTATTTATAAGTCTTGTAATTGCTTGTACTTCAGAAAAAAAAGTAAAAAATACGCTTGAAGGATTTGTCTTTGGTACTACCTACCATATTACATACATAGATGCTTCACAAAGTAATTATCAAAAGTCTATAGACAGTTTGTTTTATTTGATAAATAAATCATTGTCAACTTATATACCAACATCCGATATTTCTAAGATCAATAATGCAGATACTACAGTTGTTGTAGATGCTTTTTTTAAAGAAGTCTTTTATAAATCAAAAACGATTTACACAAAAACCAATGGGTATTTTGACCCTACTGTTGGTAAGCTAGTCAATGCTTGGGGCTTTGGTCCTAAAAAATTAGCACTAAAAATGACAGCAAACGCTGTAGACAGTATGATGCAATTTGTTGGATTTGATAAAATAGCCATAAAAAACAGTAAAATTGTAAAGCAGCAACCAGAAATATACCTAGATTTTAATTCAATTGCAAAAGGATACGGAGTTGATGTGATAGGTAGGTTTCTAGAAAGTAAAAATATTGAAAACTACCTAGTAGAAATTGGCGGAGAAATCAGAGCTAAAGGTAAAAGTAACAAAAATAAAAATTGGAAAGTAGCTATTGAAAAGCCGAATACAGACGGAACGCAATCTATTCAGACTACGGTAGAATTGGTTAATCAATCTATGGCAACATCGGGTAATTATAGAAAGTTTAGAATTTCTAAAGAAGGAAAAAAATATGTGCACACCATCAATCCTAAAACAGGATATGCTACAGAAAGTAACCTGCTAAGTGCCTCTGTTATTTCAGCTGCTGATTGTGCAGATGTAGATGCGCTTGCAACAGCATTTATGGCGATGGGTTTCGAAAAAACAAGAGCCTTTGTAGAAAAAAACAAACAGCTATTTGTCTATTTAATATTTGTAGATACAGACGGTAGTATTCAGACGTATAAAAATTTTTAGAGCAATGCAACGATTTGTGTTTTCTTAAAAAAATGTATATTGCATACGTACAAATAACTACCAAACTTTTATTAAACTAAGATGAAAAAAATTGTGTATATGTTTATGCTCCTATTTTTGAGTGCAAACATCTGGGGGCAAACTAACGAAGAAATAGCAAACGTTTATATTAAAAAGGCACAAGCAAATTATGCGAATCTAGAAGTACAAGACGCTCATAAAAACTTCGGTAAGGCAATGAAACTTCTAGATACTATTAAAAAAGCGAGTATTGCAAGATTAGGCACATTAATACAATATGAACTCAGTAATTTTAAAGAAGCCAAAGCCTACGCTAAACAATACTTTACATTATCAAAAAAGAAAAAATCTGAAGAATACAATCAATTATTAGAATTGTATGTAGAGATTGAAGATGAATTAGAAAAAATTGAAATAGAAAAGGCTAAAAAAGAAAAAGCGCGTATTGCTAAAGAAAAAGAAACAAAAAGGTTAGATTCTTTAAAAAATATATGGAAAAAAAGGGCAGATGCCTTGACCTTAAAATACTCCACCGTAAATGATTTTAATAAAAATGGAATAGCTACATTTAAGCAGGGCGATTATTATGGTTTGACAAATGATGTTGGTACAGTACTTTTAAAAGCAGACACTTACAAAGCTGTAAAAGCATTTGACGGAATTGTACTCTTCTTAAACAAAGCAACAAACCCAACACAGATTTATGCTTACAATACACAAGCTAAATCTGGTAAAGTATTGCCAAGTGTATCATCGTTTAACCCATTGTCTACACATTATGGAGCAGTAATGATGCCTAGAGGAAATGGGATAGTTGTTACCTATCCAAACAATGCTCTGAAAGCGTTTATTTACAATATAAACACAAATAAGTTTTTAACTGTAGATGACCAAAAGACCTTGTTTAAAGATTTAAAAAAGACCGATAAAATTGAGAAATACAATAAAGATGGACAAGTAAGACTTGATAGAAAATGGTACAATTTTGGAGGTCATATTGGTGGAGGTATTTTTCCACTTTATAATACCGATTATTCAGTTTATGGGTTTCTGTGTAGCATAGATGGTACTGTCTTAAAAGCTACTGATTATAATGCTGTTGGAGGTTTTTATAAAGAAAAATTATTGGTAGAAAACGAAGGAACATCTTTTTGGGTCAATCAAAACGGAGCAAAAGTAAAAGCTCCAGAAAACGATAATGGTACCTATGACGGAGCGTCTAAAGTAATTGCTATTGAAAATGGTGGATTTAGAATACATAGAGAAATAGACGGAGTGCTGTATATTATTTTAGGAGATGAAAAACTAGAAATGCTCGAAGACTTTTTAAGAAAACATCCTTAAAACTACTTAAAACAAACAGGTAAGATTTCGCCTTTAGATAAACAAAATCGTTCAACATCTTTTTGAGCGATTTTTTTTGTGTAATCTACTTCATCAACCTTAAAACCAACAGCACGCAGTTTGTCAAAATAATCTCTACCATATACTCTTACATGGTCGTATTGTCCAAAAATTTTTGCGCGTTCTTTTTCATCGGTAATAGAGTTGTCTTCAAAAGTAGTTGCTCTATTTAGGTCTTGAGGAATTTGAAAAATTCCAAATCCGTTAGGTTTCATTACCCTATATAATTCTTGCATTGCTAAGGTGTCGTTTGGTATATGTTCTAACACATGATTGCAAAAAACAACATCAAAAGCAGAATCTTCAAAAGGTAAATTGCAAATATCTGCTTTGACATCTGCTATAGGCGAATACAAATCTGCAGTGGTATAGTCTAAATTTGGTTGCTTTTTAAAAACCGATAAAAAACATTGCTCTGGAGCCATATGCAATACCTTTTTTTTAGATGTAAAAAAGTCGGTTTCGTTTTGTAAATATAACCATAGCAGTCGGTGGCGTTCTAAAGACAAAGTGCTTGGTGATAAAGCATTTTCTCTTTGTATACCATAACCATAGGGTAAAAATTTCCGAAAGCTATTTCCGTCAATTGGGTCTGTAAACTTATTTCCTTTTAAAGAAAAAGCAATGAGGGGTCTTATCCAATAACTAAGTTTAATAAGTATTGGTCTAGGAATAAGGTTTAAGAAAAATTTGAAAATGACTTTCAAAAGAATAGAAGTTTATAATACTAATTTTTGTTGTCTAAATTCATCTTCTTCATCAGATGTAATGCCCAAAGCATTATAAATGTATTGAAAAGTAGAAAGCAACTCTGGTTTTCCGTTAACGATGGCAACATCATGTTCAAAATGTGCACTAGGTTTGCCATCTCTTGTTAAAATAGTCCAGCCATCTTTTAGCTGATTGATTTTGTGTGTGCCTAAATTAATCATTGGTTCTATAGCAACAACCATACCTTCAACAAACTTTTTTCCACGTCCTCTTTTTCCATAATTTGGCATTTCTGGATCTTCGTGCATTTCTCTTCCCAACCCATGTCCTACCAACTCTCTTACCACACCATAGCCATGCTTTTCTGTGTATTGTTGAATGGCAAAACCAACATCGCCAACCCTATTACCAGCTTTAAATTGACGAATCCCTTCGTACAAACTTTGTTTGGTAACATCTAATAACTTTTTTGTTTCTGGAGCAACTTCACCCACTTCAAAAGTATATGCATGATCTCCGTAAAATCCATTCTTTAAAGCACCACAATCTATTGAAATGATATCACCTTCAAGTAGTGGTTTGTTATTTGGAATTCCGTGTACAACTTGTGCGTTTGGACTCATGCAAAGTGTATTCGGAAAATCATACAAACCTAAAAAACCGGGAATAGCTCCTTCTGAACGAATAAAATCTTCGGCTATTTTATCTAGCTGTAAAGTTGTTACACCAGGTTTTACTTCTTTAGCAAGAATTCCTAAAGTTTTTGAAACAACTAAAGCACTTTCGCGCATGATTTCAATCTCTTCTAAGCTTTTAATTTTTATCATTTCAAAAAAGATATTAGTGCGCAAAGATACTTTAAAAAAAGGAACTATTAAAAAACGAATTATTTATTCAAAATATGATATTTGATAGTTTTTTAAGCGATTAGTCTTTGTAAATTTGTACAGAATTTTAAGGATAAGAATTATGTACAAATCGGTAACAGCAGCAGAAGCAGTTAAAGTAATAAAATCAAACGACAGAGTTTATATTCAGGCTGCTGCTGCAGCTCCGCAACAATTAATTAATGCCATGTCTAACAGACATGAAGAGTTGAGAAATGTAGAAGTTTGTCATTTGCATATAGAGGGTGATGCGCCTTATGCTAATCCAGTACTGAAAGAAAGCTTTCATGTAAATTCATTTTTTATTGGCAAGAATGTTCGTCATACGTTAAAAGCAGGAAATGGTTCTTATACGCCTGTTTTTTTAAGTGAACTACCACTGCTATTTAAAAGAAATATTATTGATTTAGACGTAGCTTTGATTCAGGTTTCTGTTCCAGATAAACACGGCTATTGTTCGCTCGGGGTTTCTGTAGAAGCTACACTGGCAGCAATAGAAAATGCCAACTATGTAATAGCACAGGTTAATAAACAAATGCCAAGAACTTTTGGAGCAGGGATTATTCATGTTTCAGAAATTAGTGCTTTTGTAGATTGCGATGAACCTTTGCATGCACACGAGGTTGCTGCTCCTACAGAAATTGAACATAAAATAGGAGACCATGTAGCTAGTTTAATTGAAGATAGAAGTACCTTACAGATGGGGATTGGTTCTATCCCTAATGCTGTGTTGTCTAGATTGGGAAACCATAAAGATTTAGGTTTACATACAGAAATGTTTTCTGATGGAGTAATCGATCTAATTTTAAAAGATGTAATTAACGGAAACTACAAGGCAGTTAATAGAGGGAGAGCTTTGTCTACTTTCTTAATTGGTTCGCAACGTTTGTACGATTATGTAGATGATAATCCTTTTGTAGAAATGAGAGCATCTAATTATACCAATGATGTTACTATTATTAGTCAAAATCCAAAAATGGTCGCTATTAACTCAGCCATTGAAGTAGATGTTACTGGGCAGGTTTGTGCCGATTCTATAGGGCATAATATGTACTCTGGAGTTGGTGGTCAAATGGACTTTATTAGAGGTGCATCTTTAAGCGAAGGAGGAAAAGCGATTATTGCATTACCTTCGGTAACTAATAAAGGAATCAGTAGAATTGTTCCGTTCTTAAAACAAGGAGCTGGTGTTGTAACTACTAGAGCACATGTACAATATGTGGTTACAGAATACGGTGTTGCTAACTTATATGGAAAAACAATTAAACAACGTGTAAAAGAGTTGGTAAATATTGCCCACCCAGATTTTAGAGAAGAAATTGATCGATCTTATTTTGAGGCTATTAAATAAATGTTGTACTAGTGTTACCTAAATAGAGAGAGAAAACCTCTCTTTTTAGGTACATCTGGTTCGTGGTCAAATATTTGTTTATAAATCTCTGTCCACCCAGCAAATCCACCAACATTTCTATCATCTATAAATAAATCTGCGTGAATTTTTCGGCTAATTTTTCCGTCAAATTCCTCTTCTGGATAACTTTTATTTACGGCATAAAATTCTACTCCATTGTCTTTGCAAAAATCAACGGCATCTTGTAGTTTATCACCATTTCTGTAAGTCCATAAAATAATTCTATGTCCTTCAGACTGTAGTTTTTTTATGGTTTCAAAGGCAAATAACATGGGTTTACCAATGTTAGGAAATGCATCTTCAACAATGGTACCATCAAAATCTATAGCAATAATCAAATGGTTATTTGGAATCATGTTTAATTAGAATAATCGTAGGCGTGTTTGTATTTTTTACCAGTTACTATTTTTAAGATATCTTTTTCTAGTGTTTCTCTTGCATACTCTACATACCTGCCAATTTCTTTTTCCTTTTTATAGAAAATAAAGGTAGGTACTCTACGTATGTCAAGACCTTTTTGTAAATTATCAGGTGTTTTTTTAGCTCTGTTTACAGTAACCATTTCTAGGTTTTTTAAATCAAACTTTGCTAAATCTAAAAGTTTGTAGAATTTTGGTGTTTCTCTTTTACTATCTCCACACCAAGTGCCCATAAAACCTTTTATAGTAACCCCTTTCAATGCTTTTTTTAGTTTTTTTGCTGTAGCTTTATCAATAGTGTAATTGTTGTAGTTTGTTGAAAACCAATTGTTATAAGGTTGTTGCTTAAAATCTGCTTTGTTAGCAATGCCCACTAAATCTCCTGAGGCATTTTTTTTAGCTGTGCTTTTTTGAGCAAATGTGGTTGCTGTAAAAAGAACTAGAAGAAAGAATACTATTTTTTTCATACTGATTTTATACTAAAGGGTTTTGTGTCATTTCTTTTGGTTGCGTTACTCCCATTAATTTTAAAATTGTAGGAGCAATATCGCCCAATATACCATTTTTTATTGATTTGATTTCTGTATCAATTAATATTATTGGAACTGGATTTGTAGTATGAGCAGTATGTGGACTTCCATCTGGATTAATCATTGTTTCGCAATTACCATGATCAGCAATTAGTATGGTTGTGTAATTATTGTTTAATGCAGTGGTAACAACATCTTTAGTGGCGTTATCTACAGCTTCACAAGCTTTTACTGCGGCTTCAAAAACTCCAGTATGACCAACCATATCTCCGTTTGCAAAATTCAAACACACAAAATCTACCTCTCCTTTTTCTAATTCAGGAACGATGGCATCTCTAATTTCATAGGCGCTCATTTCTGGTTTTAGATCGTAAGTTGCAACTTTTGGCGAAGGACACAAGAGTCTTTTTTCTCCTATAAATTCTTTTTCTCTACCTCCAGAAAAGAAAAATGTAACATGTGGATATTTTTCTGTTTCAGCAATTCTGATTTGCTTTTTGTCAGCTGAAGCTAACACCTCTCCTAAGGTATTTTCAATATTGTCATTATTATAAATGACATGTATGTTGTTAAAAGTTTCATCGTAATTTGTCATCGTAACATAATACAATGGTAATTTGTGCATATTGTATTCGTGCTTGTCTTCTTGCGTTAAAACTTGTGTTAATTGCCTCCCTCTGTCAGTTCTGAAATTGAAGAAAATAACTACATCATCATCTTTAATTGTAGTCTTTGGATTTCCATTATTATCTGTCATAATAATTGGTTTGATAAATTCATCAGTAACACCTGCTTCATAACTTTCTGTAATGCTTTTTGAAGCATCTGTAGATCTAGAACCTATTCCATTTACCAAAGCATCGTAAGAAATTTTTACCCTTTCCCAACGTTTATCTCTGTCCATAGCATAATATCTACCTGTAATGGTTGCTAGTTCTCCAGTAGTATCTTGCATATAATCTTGAATATCATTGATGAAATAATTTCCAGATTTAGGGTCACAATCTCTTCCATCTGTAAAAGCATGTAGGTACACATTTTCTACCTTGCTTTTATTGGCTGCATCTAACAATCCTTTCAAATGGTCTATGTGAGAATGGATACCTCCATTAGAAACTAGTCCTAAAAAATGTACATTCTTTTGATGCTTTTTGGCATAATCAAAAGCCTCTACAAGTTTTTGTTCTTGTGCTAGTTTTCCCTCACGAACTGCAATATTAATCTTTGCTAAATTTTGATATACAATTCTTCCAGCACCTAAATTCATATGTCCAACTTCTGAGTTTCCCATTTGTCCTTCAGGTAAACCAACATGTTCTCCATCTGTGCGTAAACTTGCATTTGGAAAATCATTATACAGTGAATTTATAAAAGGTGTTTTTGCATTGTAAATTGCAGATACCTTTGGGTCTTGAGTAATACCCCAACCATCTAAAATTAGTAAGATTACTTTTTTATTCATGTGCTTATTTTATGATGTAAAAATAAGAAAGATATTTAGCTTGTACCTACTAATTTTACGAAACCGTTAGAGATATCTTTTTAAAGTTAACTTAACCGGATAATTAAAAAGAATGTCATTGCAATAACACTTAAGATGATTATATTTTTAAGTCTGCGAACTCTATTTTCTCTAATTGTTTTTTCGCGGATTTCTGTAAGTAATTTTGGACTTGCTTTTTTGTCAATGCTTCCTTTTTTATAAATAGCAGAAATACTTGAAGATTTATAGCGATCAATATTTCTTGGCTTTAAGTTATTCTTTAAACTAGTAAGCATTGAAGCAGCATGACTTGAAAACCCTGTTAGTCCGTTGTAGTTTCTCCCTCTCATCACAATTAATTTAAAATGAATACTTAATTATTAGAGTGTAAAAAGTTGTAAATGTTACAGTTATTGTTGGTTTTTCAATTTCACAAAAACCGCTTGTTGTTCTTTAGTTAAGCCATCTGCAGTAAAAATAGCAATTCCTTTTGCACCATTTTCTTTCGCAATTAAAATAGCTTTTTCTAAATCTTTTGGGTCCCTTAATGCAGGAGCGTATAAACCTGATATTATAGGGAAATCTACATCAGATACGCCTTGTTTCGTTGCAAATCCAATCCAGTTGATATTTTCTCTATAAAAGTTTTGATATAGCATTGGGTATGCGGTGTCTAAATTCCAATCATTCCACGCTTGACGTACCATTTGTCTAGACATTTCAGGAAAAGGAAATACAGCTGCTGTTACTTTTTTATTTTTAGCATGGGCTATTTCAATAATTTCATTTACCAAACTAGTAATAGCATTTAAACGATACTGTCTCCACTCGGTAGATAGTTCAGGATGTTTAAAATCAATCGGGTCTTTATCAAAAATCTTTTTAAATCCAGCTCTAGCTAGAGGATGATAATCGTAATCATATTCAGGCATTTCAGTTTCTTGAACAAGATTGTACTTTGGTTGTAAGTCTGCACCTAAAATTACATCAGGATATCGAACATAATCTAAATGAACAGAAGCTAATCCTTCTATTTCCATTAACTTTTTAGCATTTTTTTTTATATGTTGTCTAGCATCAGGATGAAATGGACTTAACCATTGATAGTAATTAACATAAGCTCTATATTCTAACGAGTTTTGCCCATTTCTATTTACAGCATACCACTCTGGATGCTTTTTTGAAATTGTATCTCCAGGTCTATTAAGTGTCCACATCCAACCATGAACTTTAATGTTTTTTTTGTTGGCTAGCGGAATGATTTTCTTTAAAATTTCTGGATTGCCTCCAACTAATATTTCACTAATCCCTAAAGAATCATAATAATTAAGTTTTTTTAGCCAAATGTTTTCTTTAAATTCTTTTCCTGTATTTGTCCAAGAGCTGAATGTAAAAGAATACTTTTCTTTTTTAGTTTCTTTTTTTGAGTTACAAGAAAAACTGATGATTAAAATTAGAAGGATTAGTTTTTTCACAAGTCTTATTATTTAGTTGATTTTCGTTGGATTAGACCAGTTTCATTTATTCGATACTCCATCTGACTTTCTTTGTTTATTAGTTGTAAAGTAAAACCAGTATGAGTTTTTAAGAAATTGGCAAGTAAGGTTTTGTTTTGAATCGTTATTGGCTTAAAAATAATTTGAGTACCGATAGATTCTTTTTTTAAGTGCTTTAAATTTTTAAAAGCAATTTTTCTATATAAGGCATAGACCATCTGTTCTGCAATAACATCTGTTTGATGTTTAAACTGAATTGGCTTTGAAGGAGGATTATCTGTAAAATGTATATAACCCCAGTTTTCTGGTAAATGCATATTGATAGCACCTTGATTTGACCAAACCCAATTGTACTCTGGTAAGAATTTATTGTCTTTCTTTTTTCTAGAATAGATTCCATCATTAATATCATGATCCCATTGAACTCTTGAAAAATTAACACGCCATTGTTCACCGTCTTTTGGTTTCACTTTCGGTCGGTTTTTTAATTCCGCAAAGGCTCTTAAAGGTATAGCCATTTCTACAGCCCAATATTCATCAATATCATTTGGATTATTTAAGGTGCCTTTTACAAAAACAGCCGTTTTTAAATTGTTTAAATTCCATCTGCTCTTAGGTTTTCCTCCTGCATTATATGGTTTGTTTAGAACCAAATCCCAAACAGTGTTTAACGCATTTACTTCTATTTCTCCATAATTATGTGTGTCATTAGACGGGCTAATAAATACTTCAATATCATTATTGTAAAAAATAACTTGATCTCTTTCTGTAATATCTCCCCAAATATGTTTTTCATAGAGTTTTGCATAGACATATAGAAAATTGGCATCCCAAAGCATTTTAATTTGAGTCTTCTGTGATGGAATTTTAACACCTTCAATATCTATAAATTCATCTGTAAACGTTGCATCATTCCAATCTTTTTCATCAGCTTTTCCATCAATATTTAAAGGAGATGTTATTTTATGAACAACATAAGTTTTGGGAGAAACAATATCTTTAGAAAGGTCTACATAGATAGATCTTGTGTTATTGCAAGATGCTAATATCAATATAGATACAAGGGTAAAAAATAAGCTTTTCAAACTAAAAAATTATATAAGTTGCGCTAAGATAATAAAATAGCTCATTTCAGAAATGAAATCTTGAAAATCAGAACCAAAATATGTAACTTTACAACTATTAGTAAATCCTAAAAAAGAGTTGTTATACTCGATAATAGACATCTATGGAAAGTCATTTTGAATTGAATGAAGTCACCAAAAAATTACCAAAGCATTTGCATCAATTTATTGTAAATCAGCCTTACGAAGAATACACGGCGCAAAACCAAGCGGTTTGGCGTTATGTAATGCGTTTAAATGTAGACTACTTAAAAAAAGTAGCACACGAATCGTATGTTGACGGTTTAGAAAAAACAGGAATCTCTGTTGATGCAATTCCGCAAATGGAAGGAATGAACCGAATTTTAAAAGAAATTGGTTGGGCAGCAGTTTCTGTTGACGGTTTTATTCCACCAAATGCTTTCATGGAGTTTCAAGCATATAATGTATTGGTTATTGCTTCTGATATGAGAACCATTGACCATATAGAATATACACCAGCACCTGATATTATTCATGAGGCAGCAGGTCATGCGCCTATTATTGCTAATCCAGAATATGCAGAGTACCTAAGACGTTTTGGTGAAATAGGAAGTAAAGCCATCTCATCATCAAAAGATTATGAAATGTACGAAGCCATTCGATTATTGTCTATTTTAAAAGAAGACCCAAATTCTACCCAAGAAGAAATTGATGCTGCTCAACTTGCTGTTGAAGAATTGCAAAATAACTTGGGCGAATTGTCTGAAATGGCACAAATAAGAAATCTACACTGGTGGACAGTAGAATATGGCTTAATAGGAACGTTGGATAATCCAAAAATTTATGGAGCAGGTTTATTGTCATCCATCGGAGAAAGTTCTTGGTGTTTACAAGATGAAGTAAAAAAAATACCTTATACATTAGAAGCTGCCAATGTAAGCTTTGATATAACTAAGCCACAACCACAGCTATTTGTAACACCAGATTTTGCAAAACTAAGCCTAGTTTTAGAGCAATTTGCAAATACAATGGCATTGAGAAAAGGAGGTTTAAACGGAATTAAAAAATTGATTGATTCTAGAAGTTTAGGAACGATAGAATTGAGTACTGGATTGCAAATTTCTGGAAATTTCTCTAATGTTTTAGAATTTGATGGTAAGCCAATTTATGTACAAACCAAAGATAAAACAGCCTTGGCTAATAGGGATAAAGAACTAATTGGTCACGGAGTAGCATACCATACAGAAGGTTTTGGAAGTCCGATTGGTAAATTAAAAGGAATTAACATTCCGATTGAAAACATGAGTCCAAGAGATCTCGAAGCATACGGAATTTACGAAGGGAAACAAACCACTTTAGAGTTTGAAGGTGGAGTGAAAGTTGTAGGTGAAGTTATTACTGGCACTAGAGATTTAAGAGGAAAAATTCAATTGATTTCTTTTAAAAATTGTACAGTTACGCATCAAGATACCGTTTTATTTGACCCTAGTTGGGGAGTATATGATATGGCAGTAGGCGTAGCAGTTGTTTCTGCTTACGCAGGGCCAGCATCTGTAGATTCATTTGAAGATTTGGCAAAGGTTTCTGAAACAAAAACACATAAAATTCAGTATTCAGCTACAGACAAAGCACTATATAAAATATATGAAGCGGTTAGAGGTTTAAGAGAAGGAGGGGTTGTTTCTGAAGAAGATATTGAACAAATTTTCTCAAAAGTTTCATCACAGTTTTCTAAAGACTGGCTATTGCCTCTCGAGCTATATGAGTTGGCAGTAAACTACAATTACACTGCACAAAAAGAAACACTATTAACATATTTAGAAAATTTAAAGTGTAACAAAAACTACACAACACTTATAGAAAAAGGTGTAGCTTTGTGCCATTAAAAATTTAAAGCAAATACAATGGGATTTTTTGACCTGTTTAAAAGAAAAGATATGAGTAATGAGATTAAAGCATATTTAGAAAAAGGAGCAGTAGTGTTAGATGTAAGAACCAAAGGAGAATGGGATGCAGGCCATAGTACAGGTGCAAAGCATATAGTTTTGAACTTAGTGCCAGTTAAACTAGATGAAATTAAATCTTGGAATAAGCCTGTTATTGCTGTTTGTTTAAGTGGAGGTAGAAGTGGACAAGCTACACAGTTTTTAAAGAATAATGGGGTTGATGTAATTAACGGTGGCCCTTGGCAAAATGTAGACCAATATCTTTAATATCTATAGTTATTAAAACCGGCTTGACGTTGTCTTTTTAAGCGTTTCATTATTTTTAGAGAGGTAGTTATTTTTCTAATAATAGCAAATATCCCTCCTAGCAAAGCACCCGTAAAAGCCCCCATGGTTAACGGGTCAAAGTTGTGTCCTGTTATAATATATTTGAGATAAAAAACAGCCATACCAATTAAAATAGAAACTAAAAAAATTTGTAATTTCGATTTAGAAAGTGCAGCATAAAAACCACAAATAGTACCTGTAACTATAGAAGTTGCAGTTATTTTTGTTAAGAAGATTTCTATGATTGGTGTTCCTGATGGCAAAAAGAACGATGTGGTAAACATGCCTATCAAAATGCCAGAAATAATTCCTATGAATCCTTTTTTTATCATTATTTTATTATTGGGGTAATCAATGATAAAGTTAGTAAAATATTTTAAACAATTAAATTAATTTATGCTTTTGAGCTTTTAGTACAGCTTCCATCTTATTGTGTACCTGTAATTTCTTGTAGATATTTTCAATATGTTTTCTAACTGTTGCGGGAGAAATAATTAAATTGTTAGCTATATCATTGTATTTTAAACCTTTGCTTAACTGTTCTAAGATTTCTGTTTCTCGTTTGCTAAGTTTTATTTCGTCAAAGTCAATTTCTTTAGAAGTGTAATCTAATGGTTTTCGTAATAGGTTTAAAGTTTTTAAAGCTATACTTGGGGACATAGGCGCACCGCCACCTAACACCTCTATAATGCTTCTGTGTAATTTTTCTGCTTCTATTTCTTTCAATAAATAACCGTTTGCCCCAGCTTTTATAGCTTTAAAAATATAATCATCATCATCTAAAACTGTGAGCATAATAATTTTTATCTGAGGATATTTATTTTTGATTATTTCTGTTGCTTTTATTCCATCCATGGTTGGCATCTGAATATCCATCAGCACAATGTCTACATTGCTGTTTTCTTCTAATTTACCAATCAGTTCTGCACCGTTTGATGCAGTAAACTTGTGGGTAATGTCTTCGAAAAAAGATAGTTTTTCTTCAATAGCCTTTCCTAAGAAATAATTATCTTCTGCAATGCAAATTTTAATATTCATAATTAGTTCGGTTGGTTTAAACCAAATTTAGTGTATTGGCACAACACATGGTATTAGTAAAATTACGTATTTAAAACTATAATTATGGTAGTCCCATTTTTATCTGTAGAGCTAATGTTTATTTTACCACTTACTTCCGTAATTCTTTTTTCCATATTTTTTAGCCCATTGCCTCTAGAAACTTTTGTTAAGTCAAATCCATTACCATTGTCAGAAATTTGAATAGTAATGGTGTTGTTCTGTTGTTTAAAATCTACTTGAATTTT
>JABXHX010000039.1 GCA_013373385.1 Flavobacteriaceae bacterium | reverse complement strand
TATCTGGTGGTCAGCAGCAAAGAGTAGCAGTAGCTAGGGCATTGGTGACCAATCCTAAATTGATTTTAGCAGACGAACCAACTGGGAATTTAGATAGTAAAAGTGGTAACGATGTAATGGAATTATTAACAGAATTACATGCTACAGGAGCAACCATAGTAATGGTAACACATTCATCTTACGATGCGCAATTTTCATCTAGAATCATAACATTAAAAGATGGAGAGATAATTTCACAAAAAACAAATGAGCATCAAGTAGATGTTTTAGTTAAATAAAAACTGCATAGATGTTACATATTTGGTTTAAAATATTTTTTAGAAATCAACAGAGAAATTGGTTAAACACACTTATAAATATAAGTGGTTTAACATTAGGTTTGGCTGGTTTATTAATTGTGCTTCTGTATTTAAAAGAAGAACAAAGTTATAATCAATGGAATCCAAACAAAGACGAAGTATACAGAGTAAATATTAAAAAACCTAACACTGGAGATGTTTGGTTTTCATCAAACCCTGGGATGTATCTTACCTATCCAAAAGAGCTGCCAGAAGTTACCGAGGCGTTAATGGTTGGACCATTTTATAGAAGTAGAACCATTCAGTATAAAAAGAAGTTTGAGTTTAATGATAAAACATTATTTACAGAACCTCAGTTTTTTAACTTCTTTCCATTTAAAATTGTAGAAGGAACTGCAATAAAGTTTACAGAAACAAGAACACATATAGCCTTGTCTAAAACGTATGCAGCACGTATTTTTAAAGGCGATAAAGCAGTAGGTAATTCTGTAAAAATAGATGGGAAAAGTTATATAGTTGCTTGTGTTTACGAGTTACCAAAAAATTCTCACCAAGAACCAGATTTATTATTACAGTATGCTAAACCTTTTGAAGTGCATTGGGGAAATCATAACAACGAGTTGTTTTGTAGGATTTCTAAAGGAGCAGATTTAACGCTTGTAAAAGAAAAAATGAAGCAAATAATTGCCAATATTACTAAGAAAGAAGCACTAGCAGCTGGTGTAAGTTTAAAAGAGTTTAATGAGCAATATTTGCCACCAACCATTTTACTAGACAAGCTAGACACTATCTATTTACACTCTACGGCAAAAAGAGCGGGTCCTAGCGGTACAGGAAATTATCAACTGTTACTAATTTTATTGGGACTGTCTATCTTATTAATTGTTATTTCATGTGTGAATTTTATCAATTTATCGGTAGCTTCTGCAAGTCAAAGAGCAAAAGAAGTTGGTGTAAAAAAAACACTTGGACTGTCTAAAAAGCAACTAACATTTCAATACGTATCTGAGATTGTGTTACAAGGGCTTATTTCATTTGCATTGGCTTTGATTATTGTAGAATTGGCATTGCCACATTTTAATCAATTTATAGGTAAAGAAATATCAATCTTACAAACAAGCTCATTAGTAACTTTATTTATTGCTGCTATAGTTATAGCATTCTTCGTAGGAAGTATTCCTGCCTTGTACTTATCTAACTTTAAAGCAATAGAAGTGCTTAAAGGAAATATATCAAAAAGTAGAAAGGGAAATCTTGCTAGAAATGTAATGTTAGGGCTTCAGTTTTTAATTTCAGGCTTTTTTATTATTACCATGCTAATAGTTGGTAATCAGATAAATTATATGATGCAAAAAGAACTTGGTTTTGATAAAAATCAAGTACTCACAGTTGATGTGTATAATATAAATGATGAGTATAAGAAGTATCTGTTAACAAAAGAAGTGTTAACAAAAAAAGGAAATATTATAGATGTTACTTCGAGTCTGTTTGTCCCTGGTGATGGCTTTGTTAATGGAACTTCTTTAATTCACAACATAAATGATAAACGACTTAACTCAGCGGCAAATATCATAGATTATAACTACTTAGATTTTGCTAAAATAAAGTTATTAAAAGGAAGAAACTTCTCTAAAGAGTTGGCGTCAGATTCACTTAAAATAATTATCAACGAAACTGCAGCAAAAGAGTTGGGTATATACAATAAACCAATTGGAGAAAAACTTAACTTAGGTTGGTTAAATGATAATGCACCTCCTTTAGAAGTAATAGGTATGGTAAAAGATTATCATTTTGATGGTTTTGATACTAAAATAACACCAATGTTTTTTGTGCTTTGGACAAGCTTTGATTTTCCTCAAAATTGGATTCCTGCTGTTCAATTTAAATTAAAGCCAGAAAATTTTGATAAAACCATCGCAGAGATAGAAGATTTTTGGAGGCAAAATATAGACACAAAATATCCTTTTACCTATGAGTTTTTAGATCAAAAATTTGCAAAAACATACGATAAGTATAAAAAGCAGCAAGTTATGTTTTTAATATTAGCTGTTTTAGTAATAATTATTGCATTACTAGGATTGTTTGCATTAGCAACCCTAACAATACAGCAGCGATTAAAAGAAGTTGCCATAAGGAAGACACTAGGAGCATCTGTTAAGGAAATCATGTTTCAGTTAATCAAAAACTTTTTAAAAATTGTATTAATCTCTTCTGTGATATTAATTCCGATTTCCTATTATTTTATGCAAAATTGGCTAGAAAACTTTGTGTACAGAATAGAGATGCCTTTAACCCCATATATAATAACTCCGGTTATTCTAATAATCTTAGTATTTGCAGTTGTTGGTTTAAAAGCCTTTCATGCAACAAAAATTAATTTGATTAAATATTTAAAATTTGAATAGACATGGTACAAACGTGGTTTAAAATATTTTTTAGAAATAGTAAAAAAAATTGGCTCAACATATTAGTTAATATTTTAGGATTAACACTTGGTTTTGCAGGTTTGTTAATTGTGCTATTGTATTTGCAAGACGAACAAAGCTATAATGCAAAAAATCCAAATAAGCATCAGATTTATAGAGTAATACATAAAATGTCAGATGGTGAGGTTTGGGATTCTAGTACTAATGTAGAAGGTCCAAAATACAAGCAAGATATTCCAGAAGTTGTTGAGTACTATTTAAGTGATGGGTGGTATGGAGATTTTGTAGTAAAAATTGCAGATAAAGAGCTTTTTACAACAGACATGTTAAGAGGAAATGCAAACTTTTTTGATGTTTTTCCTTTTAAAATTGTAGAAGGTAGTGTGAGTGCTTTTAAAAAAGTACACTCTAACGCAGCGATATCAGAGAAGCAAGCAGCAATATATTTTGGTAAGCAATCTGCCATTGGTAAAACTATTAGCTATAATGGTAAATCGTTTACAATAACTACGGTATATAAAATTGAAGGAAAGCATTATTTTATGCCAAATGTTATTACGCAATTTAAAGAACAACCAGAAGGCAGTTGGGGAAGTTTTTCTAAAGGATTGTTTTTAAAAACTACCAAAGGTGCAGATTTAAAAACAATTACAAAAAAAGCAAACGATGTATGGTATGACAATGCTATAGTACCTCAGGCAAAAAGAGATGGTATTTCTCCAAAAGAATTTGAAGAAAAATACGGAACAGAAATCATTTTAGAGCCTTTAACAGATGTACGTTTAAAGACCATTGCAAGTCAAGCTGGACCCGAAGGAAAAGGAAATTACCAATTGATAATTATTTTGCTATCACTATCAGTATTGTTAATTCTTATTTCGTGTGTTAATTTTATCAATCTTTCTATAGCTTCAGCTACACAAAGAGCAAAAGAAGTGGGAGTGAAGAAAACACTAGGGTTGTCTAAAACTTCTTTAATCAGACAATATACCTTAGAAATTATCTTACAAGGCATAATAGCTTTCCTACTTTCATTAGTTTTGGTAGAAATGCTATTGCCATCATTTAATAGTTTTATGAGAAAAGACATTTCTCTTTTAAATATTTCTCTATTAGCAAGTGTTGGAATATTAGCTGTATTTATAGCATTTTTTATAGGAATTATCCCTGCAATTTATTTAGCAAAGTTTAAATCGGTAGAGGTTTTAAAAGGCAATATCAATGGAAGTAAGCAAGGTGTTTTTGCAAGAAATCTAATGCTAGGAACACAGTTTTTAATTTCTGGTTTTTTCTTAACGGGTTCTTTAATTATAAACAAACAAGTTACTTATATGATGGAAAAAGACTTGGGGTTTAAAGGAGACCAAGTGGTAATGCTCTCTTTAAATAAACGAGATAATAGGTATAAAAAATATTTGTTGGCTAAGAATGAATTGATAAAACATCCAAATATAGAAGCAGTAACTAGTAATTCATTTACGATTGGAGGAGGGAGTTCAAATTCTACAAATGTGAATTATAAAGATTATTCTGTTCAAACTTATGCTAATGCTGTAGATTATAACTTTTTAGATATTATGGATATTAAAGTGATAAAAGGCAGAAAGCTGAAAGAAGAAATAGCTTCAGATACTATTAGTAATATTTTAATTAATGAAACTTTGGCAAAATCATTTAATATTTATGAGAATCCTATTGGGAAAAAAATCAGACCTGGTTTTGGTGGCAATAAAGATTTTACTATTGTAGGAATGATTAAAGATTATCATATAACAGGTTTAGATGCTAAAATACCACCAACAATGATTTTTCATTGGAATACACTTGACTGGATGAAGCAAAATTTTTGGAAAATTCAAGTAAAAGTAAAGCCAGATAATGTGCAAGAAACTTTAAAGTTTATAGAAAGCTATTGGAAAGAAAACATAGAGCAAGGTTATCCGTTTTATCCTCAATTTGTAAATAAACGTTTTGCCAGAACCTATAAAAAATATCAAAACCAACAAACCTTATTTTTTATTTTAACATCAGTAGTAATACTTGTTTCTTTACTAGGATTGTTTGCATTGGCTACATTAACCATTCAACAACGTTTAAAAGAAGTTGCCATAAGAAAAACTTTAGGAGCATCAGTAAAAGAAATTATGTATCAATTGATAAAAAGCTTTTTAAAAATAACGGTTATCGCATCAATTATATTAATACCCATAGCGTATTATTTTATTCAAAACTGGTTAAACAATTTTGTGTATAGAATAGAAATGCCCATACTACCATTTATTATAACTCCAATTATTTTAACCATGTTGGTCTTTATTGTGGTCGGTTTAAAAGCTTTCAATGCAACCAAAATTGATTTAATCAAATATCTAAAGTTTGAGTAATTAATTGAATTAATAGTTAACGAAAACAGCTTTTGGATTTCCCAAAAGCTGTTTTATTTTATGTAAAAAGAAAATCGTTATAGATTTATTTTTTCAACCCATTTTCTAGCATTTGTAAACGCTTCTAACCAAGGAGAAACTTCATCTTTTCTTCCTTGTGGATAATTAGCCCAGTTCCATTGAAAAATAGAGCGCTCTATATGTGGCATCATTACTAAGTGACGACCTGTGGTATCACATAGCATTGCTGTGTTAAAGTCAGAACCATTTGGATTAGATGGGTAAGTTTCATAGCCGTATTTGGCTACTATGTTATAATTTTCTTTAGCTTTTGGTAAATTAAATTTCCCTTCACCATGAGAAATCCAAACGCCTAATGTGCTTCCAGCTAAGCTAGATAACATTACAGAGTTGTTCTCTTGTACTTTTACCGAAGTAAAGGCACTTTCGTGTTTTTGAGAATTGTTATGTAACATTTTTCCATGAACATCATGCCCAGGATTAATTAACTCTAATTCCATAAATAACTGGCAACCGTTGCAAATACCAACAGATAAAGTATCTTTTCTCTTAAAGAAATTATTGATAACTGTGTTTGCTTTTTCGTTGT
Organism: Flavobacteriaceae bacterium; assembly: GCA_013373385.1. Taxonomy (GTDB): domain Bacteria; phylum Bacteroidota; class Bacteroidia; order Flavobacteriales; family Flavobacteriaceae; genus Polaribacter. The sequence goes on along the minus strand of JABXHX010000039.1, from coordinate 18,635 downwards.
ATTTAATAGCTCCAGCCCAACCTTTTGCAGAACCCAATACATCTGAGTTAGAAAAACCACCCACAGCTCCTAAAAACTGAATGTCTTCTAAGGTTTCTCTACCAGAAATGATATCTGTCATGTGTACATCTTTTACATCAAAACCTGCTAAATACATGGCATTAGCCATTTCACGTTCAGAATTTGATCCTTTCTCTCTTAAAATGGCTGCTTTTGGTCTAGGTTTAGAATTGTCAATTACTGGAAGTTTTCCTTTAAAATGATTTGGGAATGTATATTGTAATGGCTGATTGGCAAAATTCTCAATTCTTGCTTTAGCCAATCCATTTGCTGTTTGTTTTTGATCTAATAAATATGAAGTTTTATACCAAACAGTTCTCATCTCAGAAACTGAGAAATTAAAATTGTCTGAATTGTTCTTAATAGTTACTGTTCCAGTTTGATTAACTTCTCCAATTTTATGGAAGGTAATATTAGCATCTTTCAATAAACTTTCTACTGAATTATCAGTCGCTTGGAAAACAATTCCAGAGTTCTCAGCAAATAATAATTTAACTGAATCAACTTCCTTTAATGAACTTAAATCATAATCAGCACCTAAATTTACATCAGCAAAACACAACTCTAATAGCGTAGTAATTAATCCTCCTGAGGCAACATCATGCCCAGCAACTATTTTACCTAATTTTATTAAATCTTGAATGGTATTAAAAGTGTTTTTAAAACTACTATTATTAACAATTGATGGAGCTTCAGAACCAATTTTATTTAAAATTTGTGCAAATGAACTACCACCCAATTTATATGAATCTTCAGACAAATTGATGTAATAAATATCTCCGCCATTTTTTTGAAGAACAGGTTCAACAACATTGGTAATATCAGTACAGTTAGCAGCAGCAGAAATAATAACAGTTCCTGGAGAAATTACTTCTTCATTCGGATATTTCTGCTTCATTGACAACGAATCTTTTCCTGTTGGAACGTTGATGCCTAAATCAATAGCAAACTCAGAAATGGTTTCTACGGCTTTAAATAAGCGAGCGTCTTCACCTTCATTTTTACAAGGCCACATCCAGTTTGCAGAAAGCGATACACTTTGTAAATTATTTTTTAATGGTGCCCAAATAATATTTGTTAAAGCTTCTGCAATAGAATTTTTACTTCCAGCCACTGGATCAATTAATCCAGAAATAGGAGAGTGGCCAATTGAAGTAGCAATTCCTTCTTTTCCTTTGTAATCCAAAGCCATTACACCAACATTGTTTAACGGAATTTGTAATGGACCAACACATTGTTGCTTCGCAACTTTACCTCCAACACAACGGTCAACTTTATTAGTTAACCAATCTTTACAAGCTACAGCTTCTAATTGTAAAACTTGCTCAAGGTAGTTTTTAAAATTAGCGACAGAATAGGCTAAATTTTTATAGTTTCTATCTACCGTAGCATCAGTCATGATTGTTTTTGGAGAACTTCCAAACATATCATGTAAATCTAAGTCCATTGGTTTTTCACCAGTAGTTTTAGATTTAAATGTAAACCTATGATCATTCGTAACATCACCAACTGTATACATTGGTGAACGTTCACGTTCTGCAATTCTTTGTAACGTATCAATATTTTGTTTTCCAATAACTAACCCCATTCTTTCTTGAGATTCGTTACCAATAATTTCTTTTGCTGATAGCGTAGGGTCTCCAACAGGTAATTTATCTAAATCGATATTTCCACCAGTTTCTTCAACTAATTCAGATAAACAGTTTAAGTGTCCACCAGCCCCATGATCGTGAATAGAAACAATTGTATTTTCATCACTTTCTACCATTCCACGAATGGCATTAGCTGCTCTTTTTTGCATTTCTGGGTTTGAACGCTGAATGGCATTCAATTCGATGCCAGAAGAAAACTCTCCAGTATCTGCAGATGATACTGCAGCACCACCCATACCGATTCTATAATTATCTCCGCCAAGAATTACAATTTTATCTCCGCTTTCTGGAGTAGCTTTTAAAGCTTGATTGGCTTTACCGTAACCAATTCCGCCAGCTTGCATAATTACTTTGTCAAAGCCTAACTTACGAGCATCTTCTTCATGTTCAAAAGTCAATACAGAACCTGTAATTAAGGGTTGCCCAAATTTGTTTCCAAAATCAGATGCTCCGTTTGAAGCTTTGATTAAGATGTCCATCGGAGTTTGGTATAACCATTTGCGCTCATCCATAGCTTGTTCCCAAGGTCTATTTTCTTCTAAACGAGAGTAAGATGTCATATACACTGCTGTTCCAGCTAACGGTAGAGAACCTTTTCCTCCAGCTAGTCTATCTCTAATTTCCCCACCCGAACCTGTTGCTGCTCCACTAAAAGGCTCAACTGTTGTGGGAAAGTTATGTGTTTCTGCTTTTAAAGAGATAACCGATTCATATTCTTTTGTTTCGTAGTAATCAGGTTTGTCAGCACTTTTAGGAGCAAATTGCTCTACTTTTGGTCCTTTAATAAAAGCAACATTGTCTTTGTATGCAGAAACAATATCATTCGGATTTGTTTCTGAAGTTTTACGAATCATTTTAAATAGAGAAACTGGTTTTTCTTCTCCGTCAATTACAAATGTTCCGTTAAATATTTTATGCCTACAATGTTCAGAATTTACTTGACTAAATCCAAAAACTTCAGAGTCTGTTAGTTTTCTACCAATTTTAGTAGCTAAGTTTTCTAAATAATCAATTTCTTCTTCATTCAAAGCTAACCCTTCTTGTTGATTGTAAGTAGCAATATCATCAATTTCTAATACTTTTTCTGGCGTAATAGCAATGGTAAATATGTCTTGTGTTAGTCCTTCAAATTTTTGAGAAATCATAGGGTCAAAATCAGAAAAATCAGCTGATGAAGCAGTAAATTCTTCTATCCTTATAATTCCTTCAATTCCCATGTTTTGAGTAATCTCAACAGCATTGGTACTCCAAGGGGTAATCATTGCTGCACGTGGGCCAATAAAAAAAGCGTCTATAGACGCCGCATTTATTTTAGGTTGATTGCCAAAAAGCCAGTTTAATTTGGTGATATTTTCAGCTGATAATTCTTTTGTTGTTTGCACAGCAAATACCTTGCTGTTTTGGTTTCCAAAGAAATGAATCATTGTAGTGTGTTTGTGTGTTGTTTTTAAAACGCAAATTTAATACAAATCCTTGAATTTTCGATTTAAAATATTGGTTGAATTAAAGAGTTATTCACTAGGTTTTAAACAAAAAAAAAGCGACTTAATTTGTCGCTTTAGTTTAATTCTTTATAAATTTTTGAAGATTAACTCCTTGTTTTGAGATTAACTTTATGATATACAAACCACTACCTAATTTACTCAGATTGATTTTATTTTTTGGTTGATAAATAGTTTGTATCTCTTTTCCACTCATAGAGAAGATACTTAGCTTATTGAGAACGATTGAACTTTTATTGTTTATCGTTAGATAATTATCTGTTACTACTGTTGGATAAATGCTAATTATATTTTTTAAATCATATGCTTTAGTACTAAGCACACTATCCCAAATTTGAGCTACATATTCTGGATGGTCAATAAACGGATTTCTATTGCCTTGAAATTTATAAGCTTCATCATTTCTAACAATCTCTCTTTGACTTACTGGGTCATCTGTATGCCACTTATACAATAGTTTGATATACCAATTTTCGTATACTTGATTGTTGGTGCCGTTTAATGGATTATTTGCATCTGTATGGTTATCCCAGGTATTACTGGTAACTTCATCTTCATATCTAGTAGCAAAATATAATAAGGCTCTTGCAATATCTCCTTTAAACTCATCAATAGGTTCAAACACAGTTCCACTATAATTATTAAATGTATTTGGACCAAGTTTTGAGCCATTTTGTGAAGTCCATGTTGCGTTGCTAACCTCTCCAAATGGATAATTAGAACGTCTTCCATTTACATAGCCATCGGTAGGAAATACATGATGAATATCTGATCTCATCGGTAAAGCACTATTAAAAAAACCTTGTGGAAAAATATGTTCTCTATTGTAACAGTCATTTTCAGAATTGTAATTACCACAATTTCTAGTATTATGATTGTAGTTGTAAGCATCTGCTCCCGTAGGGTTTTCAGAATACATGTCTAATACTGTGTTATCATTTTCGTAAAAAGAATCGTTGTCTGTTTTTACATAAGCATTGTATAAAGCAGCATAACCTTTGTCTGTATGTCCGGTTGTAATAATACTTTTTAACTGAGTTTTTAAGGTGTAACCACTTCCTGTTGCAGTACTGTAATAGCCAGATGGTATTTGTGCTATGAGTGCAAAAGGAAGAAATAATAAGATGTAATGTATTTTTTTTACCATGTTTATTCTTTTTCTAATAAAGCCATATAAAATCCGTCATAACCAGATTCTGAAGCGAATACTTTGTTGTCTTTTGTAAAAGTAAATGTTTTTCCTGCTTCTGATGCTAAGAATTTTTGGACTTGTTCTTGATTTTCTGATGGAAGTATAGAGCAGGTTGCATACACGAGTTTTCCGCCCGGTTTTACCATTTTTGAATATTGCTGTAATACTTCTTGTTGTGTTTTTTTTATGTTTTCTACAAACTCTGGTTGCAGTTTCCATTTAGAGTCTGGGTTTCTACGTAAAACACCTAATCCCGAACAGGGAGCGTCAATTAAAACTCTATCTGCTTTGTTGTGTAGCTTTTTAATTGGCTTGGTAGAGTCTATCACTCTAGTGTCAATATTATGTGCTTTGTTTCTTTTTGCTCTCACTTTAAGTTTACGCAATTTACTTTCGTAAATATCCATGGCAATAATTTGCCCTTTGTTTTGCATTAATGCCGATAGGTGTAAAGATTTACCTCCAGCACCAGCACAGGTATCTACTACTTTCATGCCTGGTTCTACCTCTAAATAGGCAGCAACTAATTGCGATGAGGCATCTTGTACTTCAAAATATCCTTTTTTAAAAGCTTCTGTTTTAAACACATTTGCTCTTTCAGTTAATTTTAAAGCATCTGGATAATTGGGAATTGTTTCTGTAATTACATTTTCTACTCTCAATGCTTTCTGCAACTGTTCTTTGCTAATATTAAGTGTGTTTACTCTAAGAATAACTTCTGCTTGTTTGTTTAAAGCAGCCAGTTCTTTTGTCCATTGTTCTTCTCCCAGTTCATCAACACATAATGCATCCATCCAATCTGGAACAGACTCTCTAAACTTTCTAATTTTAGATAGTTCGTCAAATTTTCCTTTTATTCTTCTGGTTGGAGTAGGCTCAATCTGGTTCCAATCTGGTAATGGAATCCCCTTTAAAACGCACCAAACAGAGAAGATTCGCCATAAATTAGGTCTGTCAAAAGGTGCTTTTACATTGGCAATCTCTGCATACAGGCGTTTCCAACGTACAATTTCGTAAATTGTTTCTGCAACAAATTTACGATCTCTGCTTCCCCAACGCTTATCTCGTTTCAATGCTTTTTCTACAGCTTTTCCTGCATACTCCCCTTCATTAAAGATATCTCTTAAACTATCAATAACTGCATACACTAAGTTTCTATGTAATCTCATTTACAAATATTTATCCAAGATATTTTATTTTCTTGGAGCATGCAAAGGTACAAATAAAGATGAGATTCTTTTTTGATTTTTAATTGATTTCTCTAAAAAAGAAGTTTCTCTTTTGGGTTCTTCGCAAAATGTCTATTTTAGATATTCAAATTGATAATACACAGTGTTCAGTTTAAAAAGTCCGATTATATATTGTAAAGGTGTTACTGCTCAAAGAGCTGAGTTGTTGCAGCAAGAGTTAGGCATTAAATCTTGTAATGATTTGCTGCATTTATTCCCGTATCGTTATGTAGATAAAACAAGGTTTTACAAAATAAATCAGTTGCAATCTACTGCGGCAGAAGTACAGGTTATAGGTAAAATTACACAGGTAAAAAGGGTACAACAAAAAAGAGGGAGTAGGTTGGTTGCCATTTTTAGTGACGAAACTGGCAGTATTGAGTTGGTTTGGTTTAAAGGTGTAAAATGGGTAAAAGAGGTATTAAAAATAAATACTCCTTATGTAATTTACGGAAAACTAAATTTGTTTAACAATACATTTTCTATGCCGCATCCAGAGATGGAGTTGCTTACCGAGTATAAAAAAAAGGTGCAGTCTGCCATGCAGCCCATATATCCATCCACAGAAAAACTGACTAAAAAAAATATCACCACAAAAGTTGTTAGAACACTTATTCAGAATTTATTTGTACAGATAGATGCTAAGGTAAAAGAAACTCTTTCACCAACGTTTATAGCTCAATACAATTTAATTTCTAGAAGTGAAGCCTTGTTAAATGTTCACTTTCCAACATCGCAAGAAAAACTCGCTGTGGCACAACATCGTTTAAAATTTGAAGAATTGTTTTTTATTCAACTGCAACTCATCAGAAAAAAACTAATTAGACAGCATAAAAACAAAGGGTATCGGTTTGAAAATGTTGGAAACTATTTCAATTCGTTTTATAAAAATAATTTGCCATTTGATCTGACCAATGCACAGAAAAAGGTATTGAAAGAAATTAGAAAAGATGTGGCATCAGAAGTTCAAATGAATCGCTTGTTGCAAGGTGATGTAGGTTCTGGTAAAACAATTGTTGCATTGCTTACCATGTTGTTGGCATTAGACAACGGATTTCAAGCTGCGCTGATGGCACCCACAGAAATTTTAGCAACCCAACATTTTAATGCTGTAAAAGAGCTACTAGGATCAATGGACATACAGGTTGAGCTCTTAACAGGATCCACCAAAAGCAAAAAGCGCAAAGAAATCCATCAGCATTTAGAAGATGGTACTTTGCACATTCTAATTGGGACACATGCTTTGTTAGAAGATAAGGTTGTTTTTAAAAATCTTGGCATTGCCATTATTGATGAGCAGCATAGATTTGGCGTAGCACAACGTTCTAAAATGTGGAAAAAGAACGAATTACCGCCTCATATTTTGGTAATGACTGCCACTCCAATACCGAGAACATTAGCTATGTCTGTGTACGGTGATTTAGACATTTCTGTGATTGATGAATTGCCATCTGGTAGAAAAGAGGTAAAAACCGTACATCGTTTTGATAAAAACAGACTGGCCGTTTTTAAGTTTCTAAAGGATGAAATTGCAAAAGGCAGACAGGTGTATATTGTCTACCCGTTAATTCAAGAATCTGCAGCAATGGATTACAAAGATTTGATGGATGGTTACGAAAGTATTGCCAGAGATTTTCCAGCACCACAATACCAAATTAGTATTGTGCATGGTAAGATGAAATCAGCTGATAAAGACTACGAAATGCAGCGTTTTGTTAAGGGAGAGACCCAAATTATGGTTGCTACAACCGTCATAGAAGTGGGCGTAAATGTACCTAACGCTAGTGTAATGGTCATAGAAAGTTCTGAGCGTTTTGGATTGAGTCAATTACATCAATTACGTGGTAGAGTAGGACGTGGAGCAGATCAGAGTTATTGTATTTTATTGTCTGACTATAAATTATCTGAAGAGGCAAAAACGCGTTTAAAAACTATGGTAGAAACTTCTGATGGATTTAAAATTGCCGAAGTGGATTTAAAATTACGTGGACCGGGAAATATTATGGGAACACAACAAAGTGGTGTCTTAAATTTAAAAATTGCAGATGTTGTGAAAGATACAGCAGTTTTAGTGAAAGCCAGAAATGCTGCAATAGAATTACTTCAAAAAGATCCACATCTTTCTCGCGAAGAAAACCGCGCTATTTTAGAAACCTATACGCAGATTCAAAAAAGCACGGGACTTTGGTCAGCAATTAGTTAGTACCACCAAGCCAAACATCTGTTGACTTTATAGAGTAGTAAGTAGTTGTTTTACCATTGTACTCTTTTTGTTTTGTTATTCTAGCTGCTGGATTTTTCATGACTCTTTCAACCCATGTTTTATTTTGTAAGTAATCATTTTCAGAGAAAAAATCATCAGGTTCACCAATATCCAATTTGCATACATGAGTTTCAAAATGACGATGTTTCCATTGTAATCCTAAATCATTTATAGGAAAAGGTTTGTTTTCATCTGGGTTGTAAAAAGTATTTTCATAAAAGTTTAAACATTCTCCAATTGCACACACCACTTGAGATCTTGACACATCATCATTATAAAACCAAATCCTTAAATAGTAAGGTTCATTAAGTTTATCTAATTCTTGTTTCCAGCTATTGTATATAGCTAGTAATCCATTAATAATCTTTTGTCTAGTTTTTCCTTTGGGTGGAGTAAAAGCGCTATTTAATACACTAATACCAGAATACGGATACACCCAAAACTTGACATATTCTCTTTGATTTGATTTTAAATAGTCGATGTCGAGTTTTTTTGAATTCTCAATCCAATAATCAATATCTTTCCAAATGCGTTTGTGGCCTCTTATTTTTTTATATCGAATCATGCGTTTATTTTTTTTAGTGCATTTTCTAAATCTTCTATAGCATCATTATCAGAATACTCTTTTAATTTAGAATTGATTATTGGTATTAAATCTTGGTATTCTTTACATGCAATTTCTACAATATACATACTTAGATCTAGCTCATGTTTTTTTACATCCTTGTTTTCAATATAATTGATAATGTGTAGATAATTTTCTCTAGTAGTGAGTTCCACCATTTTTTCTAGTGCATCTTCAGCACCATACACATTTCTGGTAGTCAGGTAGTGATCAATTAAGTTTTCAATTTCTTTCATTTACTGTAATACAAGTGTTGTCCATTCATTTGGGCATTCTAACATAGGGAAATGTCCGCAATTCTCTACCCAATATACACAATTATTTGGTATTTCTGTGCTTAGTAATTCTGCCATTTCTTTGATGGCAACAGGGTCTTCAGTTGCCCAAATAATTTTTGTGGAAATTTGTGTTGCCTTTAAAGCACCAATCCATCTATTCCAATAAGTATATCTTTCATTATTATATCTGCTAATTAAATGAATAACTCTTCTTCCATTATTATGCATTAATTGAATCCACATTTGTTGTAATTCATTTTTAGAAACTTTATCCTTATCATAATAAACATTTTGCATGTTTTTACTAAAAATAGGAAAGTTTGTAAACATAGCAACATATTTACCAAATCGCCCTTTTAATAATTTTTGAATGGTTCTCATTTGTGCCAATTCTACATGCATACTGCCATTACATAAAATAAGATATTCTATTGCTAATTTAATTTTGTTGTCATTATGTCTAGTAATAATCTCAGTAGCAACGCTAGTACCGTAATCATGTGCCAGAAGAGTTACTTTTTTCAATCCTAATTGACTCCATAGTTGTAAAGCAATTTCTGCTTGATCTATTAATGAATACGAATAGTTTTTTGGTTTGTCAGAAAAGCCAAATCCAAGATGGTCATGTAATATTACTCTATATTTTTTTGTAAGCTGAGGGAGTACTTTATAGTAATCAAAAGTTGAAGTAGGATAACCATGTAAAATTACTAGAACATTATTAGAATTTCCTTCATCAATAACAAAAATATTATGATTGTTTATAGAGATAAAATTCCCTTTAGATTTCCAATTCTTACTATTCACATATTAGCTTTTTAGAGTAAGTATTGTCAGTAGTATAAACTTTTAAGAAATAAATTCCAGTGTTATAATTTTTGGTATTTATGGTTATGTTTTCTTTATTGGTGTTTTTCTTGTAAATAGATTTACCAAGTACATTTAAAACTTCAACTTTAATAACATTTTTTGCCCTAAATGTAATTTGATTTTTAAAAGGATTTTCTGATGTTAAAAATACCTTTTTAGAAAATTCATCTACAGATAAAGTTTTTGTAAAAATAGTACCTAGTGCTGTATTCATTTTATCCCATCCTGAGCTATCTTGACGTAGTTTAGATTTTTCTTGTTCTACATGAATAAACCTCCCAGAAGTTACTGTAGGTGAAGTATTACACGGGTTAGCACTTCCGTTAATATACCTTCCTTGTGTATTGGTAAAACCTCGTAAGCGTGTCCAATCAGTATCAATATGTGCAATTTTAAATGTTAAACTGTTATCAGTAGATAATAATGCAGTCTTTAACATCGATGCATAATCAGTTGTTGGAGTTTTATCAGTTCCATTACTTAATATAACATACGGATCTGTACTTTGTTTAGAAAAACCATGTAGCTGTATAAATACAGAATTTGAAACCGAATTAAATAATATTTCTGTTGTTTTCTGAAAAACTGAATTGGTATTATGTGCCAAATCAGAAATTTTAAAAGGTTCAGAAGAACCAGAACATACAGAAGTAGTTCCATCACAAGTAGAAGATGATGAATGATTGCAGCGATGTGCACCATTTAAAAATAAAGCTCTGGCATTTAATCTTTTTAAGATATAAATTCCTTCTTTACCCGTGTTAAAATCGTAGGCAGAGTGTGGAGCTTGTAATACTAACTGACTTCTTTCGGGGTTTTTACTAAAAATATAAGTGCCCCAATAATTAGACTGTATCGCTTTTTCTTTTAGAACATAAAAAACTTTATTTGGTGAAATAGAAGTATTTGTGTACTCGACAATTTCATAATTTACATTCGCTGCATTTGTTCTTGCAGTAGTTAAATCATCTAATAAAATGGCATCAATTATAGTTGTCCACGAAGTTAAATCTGCATTAGTAGGAGTGACATAATCATCTCCAGCTTCAGCAGGTAAATTACTAATAAGAGATTGTAAATATGTTTCTATATCTCCAGAATCTGTTTGTGAAAAGGAGATTGTACTTAAAGAAATAAATAAGAAAAATACGAATCTTTTCATAATTGGCTGTTTTTTACAATATTACAAAAAAATGACAAGGCTTTTTTATAACCTTAAACCTTTTTATATTTGATAATTAGTAGCTAAACAATTTTCCTATTCACTTTATAGACGTCATATTACCCATTCCAATTCAGAAAACATTTACTTATTTGGTAACAAAGTCTGAAGCAGAATTTTTGCAAAGAGGAATGCGAGTTGCAGTTTCATTTGGTAAAACAAAAATGTATACAGCGCTAGTGTTTGATATTCACCAAAATCCACCTGAGCTGTATGAAGCAAAAGAGATTATTCAGATTTTAGATGAAAAACCTATTGTAACTGAAATTCAATTACAAAATTGGCAATGGATTGCCAGCTATTATATGTGTTCTTTAGGTGATGTTTATAGAGCAGCATTACCATCGGCGTTTTTGCTAGAAAGTGAAACAATTGTCTTAAAAAATGAAGCTTTTCAAAATGAATCTGAATTGAATGATGAAGAGTTTTTAATTTTTGAAGCGCTACAGCATCAATCACAGTTAACGATTCATCAAGTATCTGATATTTTAGGAAAGAAAAATGTATTGCCTGTAATTAATGAATTGATTCACAAATCTGCAGTTTCTGTCAAAGAAGAAATATATGAGCAGTACAAGCCTAAAATGGTTAAGTATGTTCGACTAAATTCTGTTTATAATTCTGATACTGATTTACAGCAATTATTAGAGCAATTAAATAGAGCTAAAAAACAACGAGAAGCCGTATTAGGTTATTTTCAGCTGGCTGTAGATAAGAAACCTATTAAAGCCAAAGAATTGGAAACCAAAATTGAAGTTTCTGCAGCTGTAATTAAAACATTGGTAGATAAAAACGTATTTGAGTTTTACCAAATACAGACAGATAGAATCAATTTTAAAGGTGAAACAAATCAGCTAAAAGAATTAAATGAGTTTCAGGAAACTGCTTTATCAGAAATTAAATCGCAGTTTCAAGAAAAAGATGTGGTGTTGTTACATGGTATTACGAGTTCTGGTAAGACAGAAGTATATACCAAGTTAATTGAAGATAACTTAGCTTCTGGAAAGCAAATATTGTTTTTGTTGCCAGAAATTGCATTGACAACCCAAATAATAACACGTTTACAAAACTATTTTGGAAATCAAATTTCAGTATTTCATTCAAAATACTCAATGAACGAGCGAGTAGAGGTGTGGAATAATCTTTTAGAACAAAAGTTAAAAGCACAAATTATTTTAGGAGCAAGATCATCTGTATTTTTACCATTTTCTAACTTAGGGTTAATTATTGTTGATGAAGAGCACGAAACTTCATACAAACAATTTGAGCCTTCTCCACGTTATCATGCACGTGATACAGCAGTTGTATTAGCACACCAACACAAAGCGAAAATTTTATTAGGTTCTGCTACACCTTCGTTAGAAAGTTATTTTAACACTCAAAATGGCAAGTACGGATTGGTTGAATTAAACAGACGTTTTGGGAATGTGCAAATGCCAAAAATTGAGTTAATTGATATCAAAGAAAAGCATCGTAAAAAAAGAATGAATGGTCATTTCTCAGATCGTTTATTAACTATGATGCAAGATGCATTGGATGAAAAAGAGCAAATCATTTTATTTCAAAATCGTAGAGGATTTTCTCCTGTGCTTGAGTGTACAACTTGTGGAGTGGCACCGCAATGTCCTAATTGTGATGTAAGTTTAACTTACCATAAGTACAGAAGCGAATTAAAATGTCATTATTGTAATTACCAACGTGCTAAGCCAAACAGTTGCTCGGCTTGTGGAAGTAATACACTAGACACCAAAGGATTTGGAACTGAACAGATTGAATTAGAACTAAAAGAACTATTTCCAAATTATAATATTGGAAGAATGGATTTAGATACCACACGTGGTAAGCATGGGTATCAGAAAATTATTGGTGCATTTGAAGCAAGAGAAATAGATATTTTAGTTGGTACACAAATGCTATCTAAAGGACTAGATTTTAACAACGTTTCTTTAGTGGGAATTCTCAATGCAGATAATATGCTAAACTTTCCAGATTTTAGAGCACATGAGCGCTGTTACGATATGTTGGTACAAGTTTCTGGTAGAGCTGGAAGAGCAAAGAAACAAGGAAATGTAGCAATACAAACCTTTAATCCTTATCATCAAATATTACAACAAGTATCTACAACCAATTATGCAGAAATGTATAAAGAACAATTACAAGAGCGTTGGCAATATCATTATCCACCATACTATCGATTGATAAAGATAACCTTAAAACATAAAGATTATACCAAAGTAGATAGTGGAATCAATTGGTTGGCAAAAGCCTTACAGAATGTATTTCATGAAAATGTATTAGGTCCAACAGCTCCTGTAGTTTCAAGAGTGCGGAATCAATATATTAAAAACTTAACCATTAAGATTCCTCCAAAACAGAATTTAGCAGAAACTAAAAGGCAACTAGAAAGAATTAAAACTACATTTCAATCAGTAAAAGAATTTAGACCCATTCGTTTTATTGTGGATGTGGATGCACAGTAGTCAATGTTCAAGGAATAAGTAATCAGTTGTCATTCCGACTGTAATGGAGGAATTTTTTAGTGTAGATTTCTCGACAAGCTCGAAATGAGATTTAAAACTATTGGATTGATAGTTGTTTTACTGTAGCAAAATATAAAAATACTCGTCTATTAATTAGTTAATTAACTAATATGAAAGCGATATTTAGACTTTTATTTATTTTTCTAATTATTCCAAATAGTGTCAACTCTCAATCCAATATTAATCAAGATTCTATTATTGATGCAATTAATTTGATTGAAAATAAATTGTCTTCAACAGATGCAAAGGAAATTGAAATAAAATTTATTTTTTATGGTTGTTATGGAAAATCAACTATTATTTCATCTATTCAACTGTATGATTCACGCATCACACTCTTAAGTTTTATTGAAGGTCTAGATGGAAAATTAAGATATAAAAGGTTTTCTTTTACTATAAATGAATTTCTTAATGAGCTAGAAAAACATAAGTCTATTGTGAAAGATTATGGTAGTGGATTGGTTATTGGAGGTGCAAGTCAGAAAATAGAAATAGAATATAAAGATCAAAAAGAAATATTTAATACAGACAAAGGAGTAATATTTGGTCAATTATTTATGAGCGGTAAAACTGACCACTAAAAATTTTTAACCTCAAAGCAACCATTTTAAAACCTTTGTAGTCTATATATTTGTAAGACGTTTAAAACCATTCAATCCGGATTGAAAATTAGAACATTGCATAACCAAACGAATCAGTTAATAACTGAAGCCATACAACAAAAAAGAGAAGCGCAAAAGGAGTTATTTGAGCTGTATTCTCCTAAGATGTTGGGTGTTTGTAGGCAATATGTAAAAGATGTGCATCATGCAGAAGAATTGATGTTATCTGGATTTTTAAAAGTCTTTACACACATTTCTAAGTTTAAAAACGAAGGAAGTTTTGAAGGTTGGATTCGTAGAATTATGGTAAATACATGTATATCTTATTTACGTAAAAAGAATCCAGTTCAGTTATCAGATGAAGATTTTGTGTTTAACGATCAGGCTACACAAAGTTTAGAATCTACTGAAGTAGAAGATATACAAAAGATGATAGATTGCTTGCCTGTTGGCTACAAAATGGTGTTCAATTTATATGCTATCGAAGGGTATAAACACACTGAGATTGCAAAAGAATTAGGGATTACGGTTAGTACATCTAAATCACAATTATTTAAAGCTAGAAAATGGTTACAAGTGCAGTATTTAAAACGAAACGAATTAGTACATGGAGACAAATAAGATTGATAAAATTGTTAGAGAATCGTTCCAAAAAAGAACCATGCAACCCTCTGCTTCTGCTTGGGAGCGCTTAAGCGATCAATTAGATGTTGCAGAGCAACCTAAAAAAAATAATTGGTTTAAATATATAGGATATGCTGCGAGTATACTACTGCTAATTTCAGTAGCTTTTTTTATAAATCGCAAAGACAATAAGCAACCTATTACACCAACTATTCATGAGATAGTCATAGCCCCAATTGATACGAATGATTTGGTTAAGCCAACTTTTAATAATACAACAAAAGAAACAGTAATTGTTAAAAAAGAGGAAGAGAAGAAAGAGAACACAACTAAAGTAGAAAGAAATAGGGTAGTTAAGAAAACTCCTACTGAATTAAAAGTACCTAGTGTTGTAAAGGATAATACAAGAATAGTAGTTGCAGAGAATACCGTTAAAGGAAAAGCAGCTATAGAAAAACCAACAAAAAACAGTATTATAATAGATAGTAATGCTTTGTTAAATGCAGTAGATAAAACTCCTACAAAAGTAGCAGTAACTAATGTTGTTAAATCTAAAGAGTTAAAAAAAATAACTAAACAAACAGGTATTATAATTAATAGTGATGCACTACTGTATGCTGTTTCGCATCCTAATAAAGATATCAATGAGTTTTATAAAAAGTACCAATTAGATAGGACAGATGTACTAAAAAACATCAAAAAAGAATTGAAAAAATTCAACTTAAAAATTGATGCCAATACCTTATTGACTGATGTTGAAAAAACGATTGACGAAGAAACATTTAAGAAAAGTTTTATGCAGGTAGTAAAAGGTAAAATTACCGGTTTAGCTTCTGCAATTGCTAGTAGGAATAATTAATAATTATCTGAAAATGAACGTAAAAATAGAATATGAAATAGGAATTAAATTAGGTATAGCTTTAGGGTTTATAGTAGTTGTTATAGGAATTATTAGGTATACAACAGGAATGATTTTTAATGAAGATCAACGATTGAGTTATTTATATTGGGTGATTTTCTTTATAGCAAATCTAGTTGCAGTGCTACTTCTTAAAAACTTAAGTGAAAACAGGTTTTTGTTAATCCATGTATTAAAGGTTGGAATGATAATAGGGCTTATAAGTAGTTTTATGTATCTAATATATTTAATTATTTTGAACTATATGATAAATCCAGAACTTTCAGATCAACTATTGGAGGTTTCGAAACAAAAACTTTTAAATGGCAATTTAGAATTAACAACAAATCAAATTAAAGAATTAAATATGAAAAAGAAATCTTCAAACCCAATTGTTAGAGGTACAATATACATGTTTATTAGTACAATACTCGGAATAATTTACTCAGGAATCGGAGGAGTTATTTTAAAGGTAAAAAGAAATAATAAATAGAATAAAAGGGTAATAATTAGTATAAAAAGATTTCCAAACTTCTATAAATAAAGTTTAATTTTAAAATTATAAAAATGAAAAGAATACTATTAATCTTAGTGTTGTTTTGTACAACAATTGCATTTTCTCAAGAAAAAACTTTTGAAGATGAAGTAAAAAAAATATCGAAACGTATTGAGTTAATTACAAAAACAGAAAAAGCAGCTTTAAAAATAAAAGTTGAGAAAATAAATGCTCAGTTAGAAAAAGGAGAAATTTCGTCAGAGCAAGCTCAGAAACTAAAAAAAGAGGCCGCTGAGTACCATGCCAAAGTTATATCACAGAAAGTAGCTGTTGAGCAGACTTTACTGCAAGGATTAGTGCAAGACAAAGCAAATGGTAAAATTAAAAGTGCCAAAGAATTTGATGACACTTATGAAGATGAAGGTTCTTTTACAATTGGAAGGAGAAAATTTAACATCCGTATTTATGATAATGAAGATTATAAGTCAAGAAGAAAAAGAAATAGAGATTGGGATGAAAATTGGACGGATTACGATAGAAGAAACCGAAGAACAACATCGCAATTTGTATTTGCTTTAGGTGTAAATAATGCGCTGGTAGATAATCAATTAGTTAGTTTAGAAAACTCTAATTATAAATTTTGGCAATCTCATTTTTATGAATTAGGTTGGACCTGGAAAACACGTTTAAGTGAGCCAACTTCTATTTGGTATATAAAATATGGAATGTCTTTTTTATGGAATAATTTAAGACCCGTCAACAATATGTACCATGTAAAAAACGGAACAAAAACCAATTTGATAACTCATGCAGAAAACTTATCTGAAAATAGATTGAGACATGTGCAAATGACTTTTCCGTTGCATTTAGAATTTGATTTTTCTAGAAATGGAGAATATGGAGATGGATCTAAAAGAGATAGAACACATAGAGCTTTAAGGATTGGAGTAGGAGCTTTTGCAGGATTTAAACTAGGTACAAGACAGTATATAGAATACACAGATGCTAATAATATAAAAGTAGAAGAAGTGCAAAAAGATAATTTTAATATGAACGTTTTTAACTATGGAGTCAGTGCTTATGTAGCTCACAGAAGTATAGGTTTTTATGCAAAATACGATTTGAATCCATTGTTTAAAGAACAAGAAGTGAGAAACCTTTCGTTAGGATTGCGCTTTGATTTAAATTAATTGCCAATTATCAGTTTCTAATTACTAAGCCATTAGCTCTTGCTTTTGGCTTTTTTATTAGTTTTTATCAATTATCAGTGAACAATTATGAATTACGAATTTTGAATATAGATTGTTAATTTTAGTCTTTGGTCTTTGGTCTTTGGTCTTTAGTAGCTAGTAGTTAGGGTTTAGTTATTTTTCACTTTTCACTTTTCACTTTTCACTTTTCACTTTTCGTTTTTCACTTTTTTCCCTTTCCCATTTTTTTCTCATATCTGAAGAAAGTATACCTGTTCCATCGTGTTTCCAACCAGGAGGTTTCATAAAATAGTTTAGCTTATTTACAAAAGAAGTCTTACTGGTAAAAGCATCCTTACACATGTAAAACCATTCTAAGAAAGCAATTTTAATCGGATTATAGGTCTCAATATTTTTAACCAATCCGTAAACAGGCTGTTCAACTTCAGGCTCAAATGTTCTAAAAAGTTTATCCCAAATAATAAAAATTCCAGCGTGATTTCTATCCAAGTACTGCGGATTTGTAGCATGATGCACTCTGTGATGGCTCGGTGTATTAAAAACAGCTTCAAACCATCTTGGTAGCTTTGTAATTAACTCAGTATGAATCCAATATTGATAAATTAAGCTGATAGACATTTGCACTAAAATCATTACAGGATGAAATCCGATAATTACAAGAGGTATCCAAAAAATAAAAGAAGTAAAACTACCTGTCCAAGTTTGTCGCAAAGCCGTACTTAGGTTGTATTTTTTTGAAGAATGATGTACAACATGACTTGCCCAAAAGAACCTGTTTTCATGACTAATTCTATGAAACCAATAATAGATAAAATCTTCGGCAAATAAAACAGCAATCCATGCCCACCAAGCAAACGGTATTTTTAACAGGTGAAAAGTAGTATAAAAAAAGTAGAAAACACTTAATACCATTACTTTGCTTATTAATCCAATAGCTACATTGCCTAATCCCATTGAAATAGATGTAAGTGCATCTTTGTATTCGTATGTTTTCATTTTAACTCTAACAGTTAAAATAACTTCTAGAATAACCGTTGATATAAAAAACGGAATGGCATAATGGATAAGGTTAGGAAACTCAGGTACTTGCATTGTTTTTGCAATTAATGTATCATTCATACAAACATAGTTAAAATCAAAGAAATTTTCTTTGAAAAATGCAAGGTTTATCTAGAAAAAAGATTGTATATTTGCAGCCTTAAAAATAAATTTTAAATTAATACTTATGAATCATTACGAAACTGTTTTCATTTTGAATCCCGTTTTATCTGACACTCAGATAAAGGAAACAGTACAGAAGTTTAATGACTACTTGGTTTCTAAAGGTGCCGAAATGATTTCTAAAGAAGATTGGGGCTTAAAAAAATTAGC
>JABXHX010000035.1 GCA_013373385.1 Flavobacteriaceae bacterium | reverse complement strand
CCTACTTTTTCTACCATTTCATAATGTCCTCTACGTTCGTAAGTTCCAACAATAACATTAAAGAAAATGATAATATTTATTAAGACTCCTGAGAATACGTGGAAACCGTGAAAACCAGTAATAAAGAAAAAGAAATCTGCAAAAATTGGATTTCCATATTCATTTACTTGTAAGTTTGCTCCTTCAACTACTTGTTTTGCATCTAGTAAATAACGCGCTCCTTCTTCTCTAGAAAGTACCACCTTTTTCTTAGTAGCTAAATCTATTTTTTCTATCCTTATTTGTACTGCAGAATTGTTCTTATAAGCATCTACTACTTCGCTAACAGAATAGTTTGGTAAGTTTTCGTTCCCTGTAAACCACAGTCCGTTAAATCTTGTATGCGATGTTCTTTCTTTTTCTTTACTTACCACAAAATCTGATAAGGCTATTTGATGTCCGTCTTTTACAAACTGTAAAATTTTTCCTTCTTTAGTTTGTACGGCACCGTAAGAACCATTGATAAAGTTTTTCCATTCCCATGCTTGAGAGCCTAAGAATATTAAACCTCCTATAATAGTTAACAACATATACCAAGCTACTTTTTTCTTTTTCATCTGATGACCTGCATCAACTGCCAACACCATTGTTACAGAAGAAAAGATTAAGATAAATGTCATTAATGCTACATAGTACATTGGCGCGTGTACCCCATGCAAAAACGGAAAGTGCGTAAAAACTTCATCGGCAATTGGCCAAGAGTCAATGAATTTAAACCTTGTTAAACCATAAGCGGCTAAAAACCCAGAAAAAGTTAAGGCATCTGATACGATAAAAAACCACATCATCATTTTTCCATAGCTAGCTCCAAAAGGCTTCACTCCGCCTCCGCCCCAAGTAGCTTTTTTGTCAGTATTTGCAGCAATAGTTGCTCCCATAAATGTCTATGTTAGTTAATTTTTTAAATAGATTCGTCAAAATTACATAATTTTCATCATCTAATAAAATAGAAAAAGAAAAATAGATAAATCCACAGCACTCCTATAAAGTGCCAGAATATTGCACCCAGCTCAAAACCAAGTGTTTCTGTAGCATTGTACTTAGATTTAAAATGATTATAAATTACTACTAATAATACAATTAGCCCCGCTACCAAGTGTAAAATATGCATAAATGTGATCCCTATAATAAAGGATGTAGACACAGTACTGTTTGGTCCTGTAAAAAATAACCCGACACTTCTTAGATAATTAAATCCTTCGTATTGATAATAAATAAAGCTTACACCTAAAAATAAGGTTACTAACAAAAACAAAAAACTTGCTTTTAAATTGTCTTTTTTAAGAAAACGTTGAGAGAGATAAATAGCAATACTACTAAGCACAATTAATATGGTACTTATATAGAATGCTGAAGGCAAATCAAAAGTCACCCAATCTTCTCTTTTTCTACTTACTACGTATGCACTTGTTAATCCAGCAAAAAACATTGTCATGCTAATCATAGAAACCCACAACATGGGTTTTGCAGACTTCTTTTTTCCTTTTTTCAATTCAGATGCTAAACTTTCTTCCTTCATTTTAATGTAAAAATTTATCTACTACATATATTATTTGTACAAAAGTGATATAAAACACACTTGCAAGCATTAGTTTTCTTGCATCAAGATTTGCGTGTGTTTTATATAGCCGAATAGCGTAATACAACATACTAAAGCCCAAAAATGCAATGAGTATTGCTGTGATTGGATAAATATAAAACTGACCTGTTACTTTTAACACGGGTGCTACAGAAACAACAATCATAATTACCGTATAAAAGATAATTTGCTTGATGGCTCCATTGTCTTTTTTACCCATTGGTAACATATTAAATCCGGCTTTTTTATATTCCTCATACCCTAACCAGCCAATTGCCCAAAAGTGTGGAAATTGCCAAAAAAATTGAATCATAAATAAAAATCCTGCTTCAATACCAAAATGATTGGTAGCCGCTACCCAACCTAGCATAAAGGGAATTGCCCCTGGAATTGCTCCGACAAAAACCGACAAAGGTGTTACTGATTTTAATGGTGTGTACACGCTAGTATATAAGAATATAGATACGGCTCCAAACAAAGCTGACTTTGGATTTATTGCATACAGTATTGCTATCCCTGTAATGGTAAATAAAATAGCAATTGTTAAGGCGGTAGACACTTTCATTCTACCAGTTGGCAAAGGTCTATTTTTGGTTCTTTTCATCAAAGCGTCTGTATCTTTTTCTATAACTTGATTAAACGCATTTGAAGCTCCCACCATTAAATAACCACCTATAGCTAGCTGAAGTATTATCCAAACATTTACGGTTTCTGCCGCAAGTAAATAACCTGCAACTGAAGAAAAAACAACACTTAAAGACAATCCTACTTTTGTAAGCTGCTTAAAATCTACGATAAAGCTTTTTAAAATCAACTTGTTTTCTATTGTTGAAACTGTGTTCATTCAGATTTTTAATTGTTTGCAAAGATATTTTTTTTAGAATGATTTTATAGTCATTTTAAGAAATAAATACGTCAATCCTTTTTCATTAAAAATTTTTAAAAAATCTCTTTGCTGTTTCTTTTTTTGTGTTAACTTTGCATCCGCATTGAGAGAAATGCTAGTTCTTTAGAATATACTGCGCGAAAGTAGCTCAGGGGTAGAGCATCACCTTGCCAAGGTGAGGGTCGCGGGTTCAAATCCCGTCTTTCGCTCTATCATTATTATAGTACCAATGCTGAAGTGGTGGAATTGGTAGACACGCTGGACTTAAAATCCAGTGGACAGTAATGTCCGTATGGGTTCAAGTCCCATCTTCAGTACAACGAAAGTCTTAACAAATATATGTTAAGACTTTTTTTGTGTCCTTATTTTTTTAAAAAAATCTAGACAAAAAAAAACCCACTCTAAGATAGAGTGGGAAAATTGCTATGAAAAAGAAAGTGGTTTTTACACCACGTTACAAATATACAAGTTTTTCATAAATAAAAACTTTTTTTTTAGAAAATTTTAAGCTTTTTTTAAAAATCAAAATACCAATTAAACAAATCTGCTTTAATCCCTAGTGTTAACCAAATAGAATTCATGCTTTTAAAAGTAGCTGTTTCTGTCTCTGGAGAAAATTTTCTAAAAGTCAGACCTCCAAATAAACTTAATCTGTTTGCGGTGTTTAACAAATACCTAGCTTGTAAGTCTGTAATAAATATAGTTGTTTTATTTCCTTGAGCCAATGAGTTATTATAGTCTCCTTTTCTAAGGTCGTACGATTTATAAATATCTCCACCATTGCTGACAGTTGCTGAATCGTCAAATCCTTTTTTTCCTAAAATCATTTTACCGTTTAATGACCATCTGTTAAATTTATAGTTTACAATACCTAAGGCTTCCCAAAAGTTTGCTCCCCATAAATGTCCTAAAGATTGACTATAGTTTCCGTAGTTTAAAACAGGGTCTTTATGTGCAAATGTATAGGGTCTCACTGTATTTAATTCTGCCTGAACATAAAGGTCTTTAACCTTAAATGCATCAAAATATTTTGCTCCGAGTTGAAATCCGAATTTATTTCCCCAATAACTCAAATCACTTATTTTTCCAAAAGAAAACTCGTCTACTGCCAATTGAGAATACAGTATAAAATTATCTCTTAATTTATATTTTGCGGTCAAGCCTAAAAGTGCATTCCCAGCATCTTCTCCTCTACTAAATTCTACAGACCTATAAAACATTAACGGATTCATAAATCCTATATCAAAACCATTATTGCCTCTAGAAATTGCCGCTTCAAAAAAGCCTATGTTTAATTTTTTGCTGACATTTAAACTCAAATAATGTATGGCTATGTATTTTCTAGCATGCTCATTATTTACAACTACTGGTCTTGTCACATCTGTTCCCCAAAGCCATAAGTTGGTGTATTTAAACTTCCAAAAATTTACATCCATTTTTAAGTAAGGCATTGGTGATGAAACATCAGAGAGTAACACAGATCTATATCCATCGCCAATAAAATTCTTTCCGCTACCAAACTGAAATTGTAAAAATTTATTAGGAGTGTATGCTAAATATCCTTCAGAGACAGGATAATCAAAAGCATCGGCTTTAAAACCTTTTGCTTTTCCTCTACCTGGAACTAATCCTGAAGAAAACGCTGGTCTAAAAGTCAACTCTCTATTTGTGATATAATCATTTACATATTTGGTAAACCTTCCTTGACTTTCGTAAACAGTTGCAGAAAAAGAAAAATCGTTTCCAAGACCACCGTTTACTGTTAATACTCTTGAGTTGTTAAATGTATATGAAACATCTGAATTGTCTTTTCCTAATTGCACGTCTAACAGAAAATCTAAGTTAAACCAATAGCCATCTCCTTGCACTTCTAACAAATGTTCATTCCAAAGTTTTTTACCCGCCCAAGAAGTTTGATTTTTTTTAAAAAATTTATTCTTTTCTGCATCTAAATCTATAAAAGTATTTAACTTACTATACACATATGGTTTTGTAGCTGTATGCGTATTTACTGCTCTATTTAGTGCGAAATCATAATCGATATAACGCTGATGTTGAAACGGTACGTTTAATTGACTTTGATGCTCTTTAAAAGGAACTGTTACTTTTGCAGCTGGCTTAACTTCTTTTACCTCCTTTATTTTTATAGGTGTAAACTCTTCAATTACATCATTATTTGCATTTATCGGAAAATTGATGGGCAACGCAAAACGCATTTCTACATAATGGTTATTATACTTTGCAGGTGTAATGGTGGGCAACGTATTAAAAACTCTTTTTACTTCTTCATTTAATTCTTTATAAGGGCTGTTGACGTAAATTAACTGGAAATTTCCAGTATTTGTTACCACAAAAATAGCCTTAACAGCACCTTTATAATTTTCTTTTTGAAGAACTTCTGGTGATTGAAACTCTTTAAAAAACAAACTTTTGGTTTGTTTATAAAAACAAGCTTCTATTTGTTTTAACTCTTGCCCTTCGCACTCTTTAAATACAGGATATTTTTCTGCTTGACTAAAAATAATTAATGAATAAAAAAAAGCAACTATAAAAAATATTTTTTTCATCTGTTTTTGTTTATTGTTTTTTATTTATCAGCTTAGTATAAACAAGATTAACACATTTTATATTTAACATAAATCTAAAAAACTAAGTATAAATGTTTTTATCTATAAAATTACAATTTAGTAACTCTATTTTCTTTTAATTGATAGGTTTCTTTACTTTCTTGACATGTTGCCAATCCGCTTTCGTCAAATTCTAATCGATGTCCATATTCACTTATCCATCCAATCTGTCTAGATGGGTTTCCAACAACTAAAGCATAAGCAGGCACTTCTTTAACTACCACTGCTCCTGCACCAATAAAGGCAAACTCACCAATATCGTTTCCACAAACTATTGTTGCATTTGCACCAATACTCGCCCCTTTTTTTACTGTTGTTTTAGAATATTGACCTCGTCTGTTTACAGCGCTTCTCGGATTTATTACATTTGTAAAAACCATAGAGGGCCCAAGAAAAACATCGTCTTCACAAATAACTCCTGTATAGATAGAAACATTATTTTGTACTTTAACATTGTTTCCTAAAACTACGTCAGGAGAAACTACCACATTTTGACCTATATTACAATTTTCTCCAATGCTACAATTTGGCATGATATGACTAAAATGCCAAACCTTTGTTCCGTTTCCTATTGTACAACCTTCATCTATAACAGCAGTTTTGTGTGCTTGATATGAGTTCATTAATATGATGAGTTTATTTCTTTACCTTCTACGATTTGTTTAGCAGAAGATGTTCCTATTCTTTCAACCCCTAAGGTAATCATTTTTAAAGCATCTTCTTTTGTTTTTACTCCACCTGCTGCTTTAATTTTTAACGGCTTTGCATTATCCACCATTATTTGTATGCTTTCAAAGGTTGCTCCGTTTGGTTTATCATCTGTAGTTTTATAAAATCCTGTAGAGGATTTTACAAATACTTTTGACGCATTTTCTTCTCCAAAATTTTCTATAACGGTTTCTTTTATTAATTTAGAAATAGCTGCAATTTCAGCATTCGTTAATGCTGCTACTTCAATTATCCATTTGACAATTTTAGCATTGTCTAAACCAATCTTTGTCCCTTCTACAATCTCTTTTGTAACCAAAGAAATATCGCCTTCTTTAAAAGCCTTATAGTTTATAACATAATCTAAATCGTCTACACCTAACGCAACAGCTTCTTTAGCTTCTTGAAGCTTTTCTTGAATCGTACAGGTTCCTTCATGAAATCCAATAACGGTACCTATGGTTACTTTTGAATTTGCTTTTGCAATCATTTCTTTTGCCAACAAAATATAGTTTGCTCGAATCATTACTAGCTTAAAATCAAATTCAATAGCTTCTTGCACCAATTGAAGTACTTTCTCTTTCGTTGCTGCTTCTGATATATTTGCTTGATTAGGTAGCTTAAGATAAGTTGAATCTAAATATTGAGATAATTGCATCGCTGTATTTCTTTCTAACAAAAATAGTAAATAATACGATAGTTTTCTCTAACAACATTATATAAAAAAAGTGCCTTTAGGCACTTTTTAAAAGATTTAAATTCTTATTCTACATTGAAAGAAATGGGTAGTGTAAATTTTACATTAACAGGAATATTTCTTTGCATACCTGGTGTAAACTTTGGTAACTGCTTTATAATTGAGTTAACTTCTTTTTTTAGTTTTGGATGCGGAGCTTTTATTTTAATTCCTGTTACATTACCATCTTTTGCAACAACAAATTGCGCAAAAATTTTATACTTTCCTGATGATAGTCCTAAATCTTGAGCTAGGTCTATATTGAATTTTTGCAGTACAAACTTCTGTATAGATTTGATAAAGCATTTTTTATTTGCTGTTTTCGTTAGTCCTTCGCAGCCTTTGTAAATTGGCGCATCTTCAATAATAATAAAATCTACATCCTCTACAATTACATCATCATCTGGTATGTAACTTTCTAATACTTTGTTTATGTCTATGTTGTTTTGTTTAGGAAGATCTTCTTTAAAAATTTCTTTTATTATATGCTCTTCATTCTTCTTGACATCTATCTCATCAATAATAATTTTCTTAATCGCTATCTTCTCAGTTTTCTTTTTTTCTTCTTTTTGATATTGCTTTAATGGTATATCATCAATATTTAGCAGATAATCAGGTGTTGTTTCTGGAATAGTAACAGCAAAAGTCTTTCTAGTGGTTTCGTGTTCTATCAACTGGTAAACTACAAATAATACTAATACTAAAGAAAGTTGCATAAAAATGTTTGAATACTTTTCTAGTTGTTTTTTGGGATGTTTCTTTTGATTTTTCATAATAATTTAGTTTTTATCTGATGAGTTTCAAAAAAGATGCCACAAAAAAAGAGCAACTTAAAAAGTTGCTCTTTATATGATACTAAATTCTGTATTATTCTACATTAAACCCAATTGGTAAGGTATATTTCATTCCTACAGGAACACCTCTTTGTTTACCTGGAGTCATTTTAGGTAAGGTTTTTGCTACTCTAATTGCTTCCTTTTTTAATCTTGGATGTGGTGCCTTAGCTTGTATGTCTGTGATGTTTCCTTTAGGGTCAATTCTAAATACAACCCAAATTCTTTTTTTACCAGGAGACAGCCCTAATTCACCAGCTAAATCTTTATCAAATCTTTTAACTACGTGAGATTTTATCTTCTTATTTAGGCAGTCTGTTTTTTGTTTTTTTGTTCCAGTACATCCAGGAAAAATAGGCACTTCTTCAATAATTGCAAAAGGCACATCTTCTACCACCTCTTCTACTTCTTCTACCTCTTCTATTTCTTCTACCTCAACTGCCTCAGTTTCATCTGTTTCTGTAGTTTCTATTACTGTTTCTTCTACTTCTTTTTCGTCTTCTACAACTTCAATTTTTTCTGGAGCTGGTGGTGGTGGAGACTTAGGTTTTACAGGCTCAGGTCTTTCGGTAATTGGAATATCTTCTTCTATTACATCTTGCATAACTGCATCACCAAAAGCATCAACTGCTTTGTCATACGTCTTGTTTTCCATTGCTACATAGGTAATGAACAATGCTAAAACTAACCCTAACTGAATAAACAACTTTGAGTAGTTTTCTAAGTTAGATTTTGGATTTTTCTTAATTTCCATCCTAATTTGTTTTTAATAGTTCGCTAATTTAATTAATTTCTTACGACTTATGCAAGTATAAAGGTTAAATAGCAATAATTTTTTTATAAATACTTTTGAAAACGATTACTGCTACTACAACTCCTACTGTATTTGCTATTGCATCTAACAAACTAGCTGTTCTGTAAGTTGTAAGTGTTGATTGCGATATTTCAATAATTATGCCAAAAAGAACACAACATATTAAAATTGTGTACTTTACAACTTTATTACTATACGATTTTGGAAAACTCAGCAACCAACTAATCCCTAAAAAAAAGTATGCAATGGCATGAAACACCTTATCTATATGAGATACTTGAATTTGTAAGCTAGAAAGTTTTTTTAAACTCAAGTAACATATCAGTAGTGTAATACCTAAAGCAATAAAAATAATTTTACCCTTCAATAAGATTTTTATACGCTTCTGCATCTAATAATTCTTCTATTTGAGAAGCATCAGAAATGGCTACTTTTATCATCCATCCATCTCCATACGGGTCCTTATTTACTAATTCTGGTTCGTCTTCTAGCGCTTCGTTAAATTCTGTAACCTCACCCGTTAATGGCATAAATAAATCTGATACTGTTTTTACTGCTTCTACAGACCCAAAAACATCGTCTTTTTCAACTTCATCATCAACTGTATCTACATCAACATAAACAATATCACCTAGCTCACTTTGAGCAAAATCTGTAATACCAATGGTAGCTGTATCGCCATCAATTTTAATCCACTCGTGGTCTTTTGTGTACTTTAATTCTGAAGGAATGTTCATTGTAATTTTATTTTATAGTTGTTATATTTTTTAATTGCCTAAGTTATAAATTAAATTGAAACCAGCATTGATTGATTGTCTTGGAAATGTTGTTGAAATAGCATATCTAGACGCGTTATGATTGTAATAAAATGATGCTGTTATGTTTTTATTTAAATTATAGTCTGCCGCAAATTTAATAGATAAAAGTTTTTGACCACCACTTATTTGATTATTTTCTATATCTACCGACCTAATTAACGTAAGATTATCTCTAAACGTTACATCTGCCCTCATATTTATATCTCCTTTTAATTGCTGCTTTTTACCTGCAAAACGTGTATTTAGTTTTACATTCCTTAGTCGGTAACCAATTCCGAAAATAAATTCAGTTCCTTTTATATCTGTAAGTGTGCTATTGTCAAAGTTTAATGTTAAGGTTCTATCTTTTCTAATTTCTCCTTTAAAAGAGAATGAGTTTTTCATTTTCATGTCAACCTTAACTAAGGGAGAGAACTCATCAATCAAAGTCGCAGAAGACATCAGCAACTCTGGCTGGTAATTTCCAGAAATATTTACTTTAGTCGGATTTGCTGCATCGAATTGTAAATTGTTTGTAAAATTAGAAATGGTGTAAGAAGATTTGTATCCGTTAGTAATAGAAAAACTTCTGAAATTCTTTTTAAACCACTTAAACTTCATCAAACCATTGTAACGTAAAGTCCAATTTGGTACTGGTACATTTTTAAAGATTCCTAAACCTACTGAGCTTGCATCTTTACCCGAATAAGCTGCCAAAAAAGATGGCAGTAATACTTGCTGACCAGTTACTTTATAACCGCTAACTGGCAAGTTGTTTTCTGACGACAATCGTTGTGATAATACTGTTCTATTTGCTAAAAATGTATCGAATAATTGATCTGAACTTTTAAACATACTCGCTAACATTGAGTAACTTGTGCTAAAATTACCCGACTGTGTTATTGGTGTAGCTGTGTTTAAAGCACCACCAACTACATCTAACTGCTGAGAAATATTATTGGTTTTTATTTTGTTTCCTGTCAGTTCAATATTTAAATCTTTAAACGGCTTTAACGATATGTTGTAATCTAATTTTTCATAATGTGTGTTGCTGTATGTTTTGCTATAATATTCAGACCCTACAGCTCTATCAATTAACCATCCTTTTTCAAAAGCTTTGTTTCTAATATCTACTTGACTACCAAATACAAAACCTAGTGTTGGCGCAACTCCTCCGTTTACTTGATCTCTACCTAAGAAACCTGCGCTACCTATATAGCCTGGCAAAGCAGTACCATTATTCTCTGAATAACTAAACTTTGCGGTTTTTATAGCTGTAATAACATCGTATAAACCAATTAAGAATTTGTTTTTGGTGAAAACTGTCTGGCTATTATTTGTGTTGTTTTTTAATGCATTTGGTAACGGTGGTCCTTTACGGATGTTTGATGCTTTTGCCTTGCTTTTCTTAGAAAACAATTTCTTCAATCCAATGTCTTGGTACAACTTTGTAAAACTTAATGTTGTGCTTATATTGTGTGTGTTAGAATTTTGTAACAGGTTTCCAATTCTATCCACATAACTTTTAGAGGCCGCTTGCCAATCAAAATTAGCAGTATAAGCATAATCTGCATTTACAAAACCTAAATACGGAAACTTATTGATTGGTAATTTATAGGTTGCATTTAATTTTTGATTGTAATGATCTGGTCTACCCGTGTTAAAAAACTGATCAAAAATAGCTACCTCTTCTCCACTTCCAAAATTGTCATAGATAAAACTGTTATTTGCGTTAAAATTGAATTTTAATGATTTTGTTAGATCAAAACCTATGGTGTAATCCCAATCAAATAAAAACCTACGTTGCGTTAAGGTTGGTTGTGTTGGCAAGCCTTCAATTAAATTTCTAGATTTTTGCTGTACATAATTTCTGTTAATTCTAGAATTGATTCCTATTGTTTTTGGTAATAAGTTTATATTAATATCTCTAATAAACTGCCAATATTTACTTTTGTTAAAAAAGGTAGATTTTTTAAAAGGTTCTATAAATTTTGGCTGAATGGTATAATTGTAACTTGCTCCCGCTCTTAAATTCTGATTTAAGTATTTTTCGATGTTATAATCTTTGTGAAACTCTTCTGAAAAAGCATAATTTACCGTAAAGTTTTCAATATCGTATGGTTTCGGTTTTTTTACTGACTGCGGATTTCTATTCTTTTTTACATTGTT
Organism: Flavobacteriaceae bacterium; assembly: GCA_013373385.1. Lineage (GTDB taxonomy): Bacteria > Bacteroidota > Bacteroidia > Flavobacteriales > Flavobacteriaceae > Polaribacter. The sequence continues at coordinate 46,876 of JABXHX010000035.1, read as the reverse complement.
AAAGCTGATGCTTTTTCTCAATGTATAATCTTGTGCATTTTTACTATTTGGATTGGCATCTTTGGCATCTGCAAACTTTACATCTTGATATTGCGGGTCAAATTTTGGATCTCTAAACTCTTCGCCAATACTGTAGCTCATTGGCAATTGAATCCTCCAATTTTTAGGAAACATCATTTTTCCCAAGTTTAAATTGGTAGAAATATCATATTGCTTGGTTTCTTCTATGCTTCTTTGTGTAACTCTATCTTCTACATTACCAAAGCCAATGGTTTGTACTCTACCCGTTACAGCAATATCTGCAACATCTGCAAAATTTGCATCTGCACTTAATACAGCTGCCCATCCGCCTTTATTATCAAATCCAGAAGAACGCAATTCATTAAACCAAATTTCTGCACTTTTTTGAGTTGTAGCAGTGTTTTTAACTCCTAACATTAAGGTTCTAATAGCAGCTAAAGTTGGATTTCCTTTTACTCGTAAAATCAATTGTTTTGGTTCTGAGTTTGAAGGAAATGGATAGAGTTTATTTACTGCAATAGCACCGCCAGAATTCGGAATTTCTTTGTCTCTTTGTAGTTTTAATTTTCCCAATTCTTCTAAAACAGCATCTAAATTATTTGCCTCTGGCCAAACATTGGTAGGCTCTAAGCTTCCGCTAGGCGAAACTTTTAACGGCACTTCTAACTGATAAAAGTTATCGTTTAAGTCAGTCCCTAATCTAACAATTGCCACCAAATCATCGTTTGCAACACTACCTGTAACAACTGGCTCTGCATGTATAAACATTTTTAAATTTTTATACATCCTTAAATCAACACTAATATTTTTGTAAATAGCTCTTGTTTCGTTTTGTTGCAAATCAGTAACTTTTAAAGAAACCGATTGCTCGTTTTGCTGCTGTATTCTAGAAGTACCTTGTAACTGCTCTCTAACAATTCCTGGAGGTAACACATACCTCCCTTCGTTTTGTTCAATATTAACCACACCCACTTCAAATTTATTTAATTGGCTATTGGTTAAGTCTTGTGGTGGGTTAATGGCCGGATTTAAGGTTTTGGTATACCTTCTATAATCGCCTCTTACCAATTCTAACTGACCAAATCGCAATACCACTGGCATTTTAAATTTGGTTAAGAACATTCTTATAAAACGTACGCTGTTAAAATCAGAGATACCGTTAACAGGTGTACCACTTCTAACTGGAATTCTAAACTGATACCATTTTGTTTTTCTTGTGCTACCATCTGCCAAAGTAACTTCGGTCGTTTTTTCGTCTACAATATTGTTGATTCCTTTTACCAAATCGTTTTTATTAAGAGAAACTTTGTACTCAAAATAACTCTCAACGGTATTCATGGTTTGGTCTTTATTAATATCTTCTACATCTGGATATGTTGTTGAAGATGTTGGATAAGATTCTGTAGATAAACTTACAGTAGGCGAATTTCCTTCTGTATTATTAAAGCTTTTATATCTTGTAATGATAGATGCGTTGGTATTATCAAAAGCAGTACTTCTAAAGTATTTAAAGTTGTCTGATGCAATATCATCAGGGTTTAACTTACTAATGTCTGTTACTTTTGACTGATAAAAACTCAACTCATCTTTATTTTTTAACCCATCTAACCCTACATCTTGGTTTAATCTGGCTGCATCATCTACATCAAATGCGTATAAAATAGATTGATTGGTTGGTACATTACCCCAAACAGATGTGGTGGTGTTTTTACCAGAACCATCTGCTGGTAATCCATTTTCGTACATCTTTCGGTTATCTTTTAAAATATCTTCAGATATATTTCCGAGGTTAATGTATAAATCTCCTACTTGATTTATTGGATTGTTTGGATCAACACCTGTTGGCAATCCTTCTTGGTTTGTGATTGAGTAATGCTCGTATGGGTCTTTAATCCAAAATTGGATGTATTCAACATTTGCTTGATCAAAATTATTGGTTGTTAATGGTCGCATAATTCCTGCCCAACGATCTTCAGGGTTTGCGAATGTTCCGTCTGCATTTACATTTGCGCCCGTATCAAAATTATAGGTCCCTCTTTCTGATGGGAAATATGCTAAATCTAAAGTTCTAACCAAAATATTTTGAGTAATATCTAGTTCTGTATTTGGAAATAATTCTGAAAACCCAATCTGTCTAACTTCTGATCTAGATAGCTCTACATTATCAATATTTGCGGGCTTGTTTCCATTACCATAAAACAATTGGTCTATAGAATACCAAGCTAGTTTTGCTCTTTTAAAGTTATAAGTCAAATCTGTAGCCGTACCGTTTAAGTTTTGCGTTTGAGGTGTACTGGCTGTAAACCAATTTAAAGGCGACAGTAAATCTATTGGTATTTGAGAAGCTTCAAAATCATCTACATACGACGTTGCTTGCCCGTTCACATCAATTCCGCTTGGCGACCCTGGTAATAGGTATGCCAAGTCTGCTCTTACTGAAAAATTCGATGCTACGTCAGTATCTACAAAAGGCAACTTATTTGCCCATTTTGTAAATAGCGGAACTTCTGTTGAGTAATCTACATTTAAACCAAAAATAGTATTGTTAATAGGTTCGTTTCCAAAGTTAATTTTTTGTGTAAGTGGCTTTTCATTTACATTTAAAATGGTTCCGCCTAACACAAACTTATCCGAAAAACGATGCTCAATTTCTAAGCCCATAAAGGTTTTTCTTTGCTGATTAAAAACCGAGTTGTTTTCTGTAGAAACATTGATAGGAATTCCAGACGATTGCAATCCTGGATCTATAATTTGAACTCTACCAAAATTATAATCTACCACAAAATCTACGCCTTCTACCAATTGTCTACCGCCCGCAGTAACTTTTACAGAACCTCGAGGAACATTAAATGAGTTCAACGGGATACCAGCACTATTTTGTGTTTTTGCATAGCCTTTTAATAAAAACTTATCTTTATTTTGATAGTTGTTTTTTGCTTGTGCCTTGGTGTTTGTATACAGTTCCTCAAACACATATTTATCTTTGTCTGCTTGCGTGCTTAAAGATGCATTTAAGTCTTTACCAAAAGGTTCTGTTTCTGGAAAAATTACAAATCCTTTTTCAGATAGTACCGTGATTGCTTCTACATAATCAAAGAAACCATCTCCTTCTGGAACCGCAAAATTACTTTGATCTAATTTATCTAAATTTAAAACACGTAATAGGGTTTTGTTAGAAATACCAGGTGTTGTGGCATCTTGTAAAGTATTAGTTGGCACACCTGTTTTATCGTCTCTATAAAGTACTTCAAACCTAAACCCGTCGTTGGTTAATGGAAATACACCTAACGGATAAATATTTTTCATCATCAATTGCCATGTAGGGAAAGGTACTTGTGTACCTGCTCTTTTGGTGGTAATTATTTCACTTCGTAATAATTTTACTGCGATATTACTTGGTGCTACTACTCCGTCGTTGGAAAACTCACCTACTTTAAATGAACTTTCTGAACTCCCCACCACTGTATATTCGTAAGCAACCCCCAACACTTCTCCATCTGTTAGTTTTCTGTTTAAAGAAATAAACCCTAATTGTCTGTTTAGTGTATACTCACTAACATCTAATTTTCTGGCATTTTGAAGGATAGAAAACCCTGTTCCAGGATTAAGTCCATAGCCACTTAATGTAGCTTCTGTTGTGGCAATATCTCTAATTCCGCTTGATGGCGTTAATAAATTTGACAAGTTATTACCGTTGTTTGATGGGATACTATTTCCCTGTACTTGCGGTGGGTTTGTAGGATTTACGCCTGTACCTACATAGTTTGGTTTGTTAGGCTCACCAATATCAGAAATAGCTACTATACTTCTAAAATCTTCTGTGTTAGAATTTCTATTTGTTATCCAAACCTCTATCCTGTTAATATTAATTGGACTACTAACTAAAGGATAGTTTTTCAATGAATTGCTATAATTTTCTCTAAAATAATGCGATAAGAAAAAGTGTCTATTGTCATCGTAATCTGTTGCTCTTAACTCAAACGGATTGATAGATGCGCCAGACTCTGCAGTAATGGTTTTACTCTCTGAATTTTGCTGAGAAAACACTGCGGTTAACGTTGTCTTTCCAAACTGTAATTGCGTTTTTATCCCAAATAAACTTTGCGCTCCATTAATCAATGAGTTTTTAATAGGCATAGAGATATTACCTGCATCTATCTTACGTATAATATCATCTTCTGTTGGGGTATATTCTAACTTAATTAAATTTTGAAAATCAAAAGAAGCTCTTGTATCATAGTCTGCCGTTACTTTTAATCTTTTTCCAATGTTCGCAATTATACTTGCATTTATTTGCTGATCAAAATCAAAAGTAAAACTACTTCTGTTATTTTCTGTTAATTGCGGATTGTCTATATGTTGATAGATTCCGCCAAACTTAATGGTTAAATTTCCAGAGGGAATAACTTCAACTGAATTTCCACCAAAAATGGTTTCAAAAAATTGTGAGTTTACATAATATTTTGGCAACAAATTTCTCTTTTCATTTTTCTTACCGGTTTTACTTAAAGCTTGTTGTTTTTCTTTAAAATATTCTTTTACATCTTGTTGCAATCTAAACTTCTCATAAGCTTTAGGTGATAAATAAATAGGCAAACCAACTTTAAAGTTATCGAGCATTTCTACGATAATAAACTTGTTTAAGTTTTTATTATACGTAACCGAGTATTTGGTGGGTCTATTTAAAAATAGGCTTCCTTTTTGAGTAGCTTTAAAATTGTATTTTAAAGTTGGAACCGTATCTGATTGAATCGTATCTTTTTTAGAACTAGTTGTTTGTGATAAAACAGAAGTAGTTGCTAACAAAGCAACTACAATTACGAATATATGAAAGACTCTTTTTTTCAAGTTCTATTATAAACTTTTTAACGCTTTTTTTATTAAGATTTCTACATTAGCTTCGGGGGTTTCTTTTAAGATAACGTTGACAACTTTATCTGACTGTTTTCTATTAAATCCTAATACTTCTAATGCAGATAACGCTTCTTCTTTAGTTGTATTGTTTTGAACAGCAGAAATTGGCTCAATATTAAAAGTTTTTAAAATTTTATCTTTTAAATCTATAATTACACGTTGCGCTGTTTTAGCTCCGATACCTTTTACAGATTGTATTAATGCGATATTTTCTGAGGCAATGGCTTGCTGAATTTCTTCTGATGTCATAGAAGACAACATGGTTCTTGCAATACTTGGCCCTACTCCAGAAACAGAAATTAGCAGCCTAAAAACTTCTCTTTCTGTTTTAGTTACAAACCCGTATAAAGTATGTGCATCTTCTTTAACAGATAAGTGAGAATATAATGTAATAGCTTCATTCTCTGGCAATGCAGAATAGGTATTTAAAGAAATGTGGAGTAAATAGCCAACACCAGAACAATCAACTACAACATAGGTTGGATTTTTCTCTACCAATCTTCCTTTAATTTGTGTAATCATCTATTAAGAATTCTTTTTTTGTTTTTGCTGAGCATCTACTACCGCCACTGCAGCCATATTTACCATTTCATCTACACTAGCACCTAATTGCAATATATGTACTGGCTTTTTTAAGCCCATCATTATAGGCCCAATAGACTCTACTTCATCTACCTGTTTCATTAATTTATAGGTAATGTTAGCAGCGTCTAAGTTAGGAAAAATTAGCACATTTACCTTTTTTCCGTTTAATTTAGAAAACGGAAACTCTTTTGCCAACATATTTCTGTTTAATGCAAAATCTGCTTGCAACTCACCGTCTACTACCACATCAGGGAAATGTCTATGAATATAAGAAACGGCATCTCTAATTTTTAATGCACTTTCTGATTCTGATGAACCAAAGTTTGAATACGAAAGCATGGCAATATTCGGTTTAATACCAAACATTCTTGCCAACGAATACGTTAACTGAGAAATTTTAGCCAACTCTTTAGCATTGGGGTTGATGTTAATGGTTGTATCTGCTAAAAACATTGGCCCTTGTTTGGTTAACATCAAGTTTGCCGCTGCTACACGGGTAATACCTTTGTCTCTTTCTATCAGCTCTAACATGGGTTTTACCACCGATGGATACGACCTTGAATACCCTGTTATTAAAGCATCTGCTTCACCTTCATTGACCATCATTGCAGCAAAATAGTTACGCTCTCGCATCATTTTTTTAGCTTGCAATAAGGTTGTTCCTTTTCGCTGACGTGTTTTCCAATAGGTTTCTCCAAAACGATTTCTTCTTTCTTCTTCTTCGTCTGTTTTTGGATCAATGATAGGTACATCTGCTGTAAACCCTATTTCTTCTTTCAGTTCAAGAATTACATCTTTTCTACCTAGTAAAATTGGCTTTCCTATTTTTTCATCGTGTACACGTTGTGCTGCTTTTAATACATCTAAATGATCTGCCTCTGCAAACACAATACTTTTAGGATTGCTCTTAGCTCTGTTGTGTAATAATCGTATTTCTTTACTTCCTGTTCCAGAACGCTCCATTAATTCTTCCTGATATTTTTCCCAATCGGTAATCGGTTCAGTTGCTACACCAGATTCTATGGCTGCTTTTGCTATGGCAGGCGGAATCTCATAAATTAATCTTGGATCAAATGGTTTTGGAATGATGTATTCTTTTCCAAAAGACAAGCTAATCTCATCATACACAATATTGACTTGTTCTGGCACTGTTTTTTTAGCTAAATCTGCCAAAGCGTGTACCGCAGCCATTTTCATGGCTTCATTGATTTTGGTAGCTCTTACATCTAAAGCTCCTCTAAAAATAAACGGAAACCCAAGTACATTATTTACTTGATTCGGATGGTCAGATCGACCTGTTGCCATAATAATATCGTCTCTGGTTTTGATGGCTAAATCGTAATCTATTTCTGGGTTTGGATTTGCCATTGCAAAAACTATCGGGTTTTTTGCCATAGACAAGAGCATTTCTGGTGTCACACAATCTGCAATAGATAAGCCAATAAACACATCTGCATTGTGCATGGCTTCTTCTAAGGTGTTTACGTCTTTATGTGTGGAAAATTCTGCTTTCTGTGCCGAAAGATGTGCTCTGTCATTTCTAATAACTCCTTTACTATCACACATTACAATGTTTTCTCTTTTAGCGCCTAATGCTACATATAAACGCGTACAAGAAATGGCTGCAGCACCTGCTCCATTCACTACAATTTGGACTTCTGAGATGTCTTTTTCTGTTATTTCTATAGCATTTTTTAATGCCGCAGCAGAGATAATTGCCGTTCCGTGCTGATCATCGTGCATCACGGGGATGTCTAGCTCTTCTTTTAATCTTCTTTCTATTTCAAAAGCTTCTGGAGCCTTAATGTCTTCTAAATTAATTCCGCCAAAAGTTGGAGCAATTGCTTTTACAGTTTCAACAAATTTATCTACATCTGTTGCATCTACTTCAATATCAAACACATCAATATCTGCAAAGATTTTAAACAGCAATCCTTTTCCTTCCATTACTGGTTTAGAGGCTTCTGGTCCAATATCACCCAAACCTAATACAGCGGTACCGTTAGAAATTACTGCGACTAAATTTCCTTTAGAGGTATATTTGTATACATTTTTTTTGTCTTTTTCTATCTCTAAACACGGTTCTGCTACACCAGGAGAGTAGGCTAAAGATAAATCGTGTTGAGTGGCATATTTTTTTGTTGGAACTACCTCAATTTTACCAGGCTGTGGTTTTGCGTGGTATAATAAAGCTTCTCGCCTTTTTCTAGAATCGCTCATAAATTTGTTACTTGTATGAACTGACAAATATACTTATTTTTAGTAAGGGTAATTTGTTATTTTTGACCTTTTCAGGCAACAAAAAGCATCCGTTTGGTGTCTATAAGAATAGAAACTAGATATTTCTACCGACTTTAACAAAATATAATGAAAAATATTAGTGCTTTTCAAATATGTTTGTAGCACAAAAACAACACTTATTTATGAAAAAAATTGCTTTAGCTTACTGTCTGTTTTTAGCATCGTTTTTAAATGCGCAAATAAAAGGACAGATTACCAGTACTAAAAAAGAAGCCTTATCTTTTGTTAGCGTATATCTAGATGGCACAGTTACAGGAACAACATCGAATGATGAAGGATATTACGAATTACCGCTAAAAAAAGTAGGGAAGTATACCGTGGTCTTTCAGTTTTTAGGATTTAAAACTTTAAAAAAGAAGATTGAAATACGTGATTTCCCGTTCAAATTAAATGTTCAGTTAAAAGAAGAAACGGTTACTTTAGATGAAGTAACTATTGATAGTAAAGAAAATATTGCCCATAAAATTATTAGAAATGTTATTGCTAATAAAGATAAAAACGAAGCGAAAGTTTTACAGTATACGGCAGATTTTTACTCTAGAGGCTTGTATAAAATTAAAAATGCACCCAAACAAATTTTAGGTCAGAAGCTAGGTGATTTTGGTGGCGGATTAGATTCTACCAGAAGTGGAATTATTTATTTATCTGAAACTTTCTCTAAAATATCTCATCAAAAACCCAATAAATTCAAAGAACACATTGTGGCCTCTAAAGTAAGTGGCTCTGACAATGGCGTGAGTTTTAACAGAGCAGAAGATGCTAATTTTAACTTTTATAAAAACACTATTGAAATTGGAAATGAAATTATTTCTCCAATTGCCAATTATGCTTTTGGATACTACAGCTATAAACTTGTTGGGAGTTTTTACGAGAAGAATGGACAACAAATAAATAAAATTCAAGTAATTCCGAAAAGAAAAAACGATCGTGTTTTTAGTGGATTTTTATACATTGTAGAAGATGATTGGGCTTTGTATGGTGCTGATATTTCTGTTACAGGAGCACAAGTAAATTTACCTATGGTAGATCGGTTGCGCTTTAAACAAAGTTTTAACAAAGCTAATGAAACACGGGCTTGGGTACTTATTTCTCAAACCATAGATTTTAAAATAGGAATGTTTGGAATAAAGATTAACGGTCGGTTTTCTTCTGCTTTTACAAATTACAATTTCAATCCAAATTTTACTAAAAATACCTTCGGAAAAGAAATTTTATCCTTTGAAAACAATGCTACAAAAAAAGATACTACCTACTGGAACAAACTGCGCCCAATACCTTTAACAACAGAAGAGGTAAAAGATTATGTGGTAAAAGATAGTATTAAAATAGTCCGAAAATCGAAAAAATATTTAGACTCAATTGACGCTAAAAACAATAAGCTATCTTGGACATTTCCTTTATCGGGTTACACTTACAGAAATAGTTATAAAAAGTGGTCGTTAAATTTTGATTCGCCCATAGAGCATTTGAGTTTTAATACTGTACAAGGGTGGAATTCTTCTCTTGGATTCAGTTATTTTAAGACATTAAACGAAACCGGAAAGTGGATGAATTTTAGCACAAACTTTAACTATGGTTTCTCTGACAAACAATTAAGACCTACCTTTTCTTTTGCTTATAAATGGGATAATATTACACGTCCCATTTTAAGAATTTCTGGAGGAAAAACCACAAGACAGTTTAACAATCAAAATCCTATTTCAAAATTATACAATACCATAAGTTCTATTTTCTACGAACAGAATTACCTAAAAATCTATGAGAAGACATTTGTTAATGTTGGTTTCTCAAAAGAATTGGCAAATGGTTTTTGGTTTAACTCTTCATTAGAATATGCAGATAGAAGACCTTTAATAAATACTACAAATTACAGTGCTAGAAATATAGAAAATAGGGAATATACTGCTAATGACCCGCAAGACCCAGCTAATTTTTCTCCCTCATTTAATCAGCATCAAATTTGGACATTAAATGTAGGTACAACAATTCATTTTGGAACAAAATACTTGTCTTATCCAGATAGAAAATTCACTGTTTATAACAACAATTATCCATCGTTGTATGTTGGTTATAGAAAAACATTTGGCTCTAATAATTCTCAAAATCATTCTGATTTATTCTACACTAGAATTGGACAACGTTTTTCTTTAGGAAACCTAGGAAACTCTAAATATAGAATTAAAGCAGGATATTTCTTAAACAAAAAAGATATTCCGTTTATGGATTATGCGCATTTTAATGGAAATAAATTTGCTTTTCCTTCTCCTAACGGAACCATGAACAGTTTTAATTTATTAGATTATTATTCGCACAGCACCAATGATAAATACGCTGAATTTCACGGTGAACATAATTTTAAAGGATTTTTATTAAGTAAAATACCTTTGATAAATAAATTAAACTTCCATGTAGTAGCTGGTGCTAAAGGTTTATTTACTGGAGATCGGAAACCCTATACAGAAGCATCAATAGGAATTGATAATATTGGTTGGAGCAAATGGCGTTTTTTACGTATTGATTATGTAATCTCTAAAGGAGGCATTTATCAAAAACAAAACGGATTTGTTTTTACCCTTGGATTATTTAATTAATTTTGAAAAATGAACGTACAACTTCTTTTTTTTGGGATAACTGCAGATTTAATAAACACCTCTTCTGTAACAATTGAACTAGAAAATTCTTTATTAGTAAAAGACTTTAAAGAATTGTTATTAGCTAAATTTCCTCAATTAAAAAATATGCAATCGTATGCTATTGCTATTAATGAAGTATATGCAACGAATCAAGATATCGTAAAAGAAAACGATGTTGTAGCTATTATTCCCCCTGTTAGTGGTGGCTAATTAGTATAGCAATTGTTTAATGAGAAATAAGCTAATCTCGTAAAAATTTTCTATCAACATAGAATGTGCCAAACGGTAAGATTGAAGCTAATAAAACAATTCTAAAAGCTTTGGTATCCCACTTTTCTGGTTTCTTTAGCATAAAGGCTAAAATGACATATACCATAAATAAAATTCCATGGGGCATTCCTAACATTTTTACATAGCTAGCGTCATCACCAAAATACTTAACAGGTGTAGCAATAAACAATAATAAGATATAAGAAACCCCTTCTAAAAAACTAACAATTCTAAATATATTTTTCATTTTAAAACTTCTAAAACAAGTAACGCAAAGATACGCTTTGATTTGCTATTTTTGTAAGAGTTATGAGTAAAACATCCATAAAAATTACTTCAGAAAAATTAGACTTACAAGAATGTTACAATTTTGTAACCGACGACTCTTGCGGGGGTATTGCTGTATTTGTTGGTACAGTTAGAAATAACACTCAAGGTAAAGAAGTACAACAGTTAGATTTCTCTACATACAAACCAATGGCCATAAAGGAAATGGAAAAAATTGCGGATGCTGCTTTAGATAAATTTCCGATAGTAAAAATAGCCATACATCATGCAGAAGGCATGTTGCAAATTGGAGATGTTCCTGTAATAATTACCACTTCCTCTAAACATAGAAAAGCTGCTTTTGAAGCGTGTCAGTTTGCAATAGATACATTAAAAGAAACTGTTCCTATCTGGAAAAAAGAACATTTTTCTGATGGTGAAGTTTGGGTAAACGCGCATCCGTAGCTATTGGCTATTGGCTATTGGCTATTGGCTATTGGCTATTGGCTATTGGCAAAACTATACAATTTTCATCTTCTTTAAGAGAAAGGACGCATTCATGTTTTTACAAATACCTTTTTTTAACGTATAATCAAAATGTAGCTCATCGTTATGAATTTCGGCATCAAAGAAATAGTTTTCTATACTTTCGTTTTCTTGTTCCAACACGCACAAACTTACATCGTGAGTAGCAATAATACCTGTAGATTTTGAAGCGTTTAATTTCTCTACAAACTTTTTAGACCCTATTGCTTTGTCTTTGCTATTTGTTCCTTTAAGTATTTCATCCAATACAATAAAGTAATCTTCATCGGCTATTTGGTCTACAATAAATTTTAGTCGCTTTAATTCAGAATAAAAATACGATTCATCGTCAGCCAATGAATCAGAAGTTCTCATACTGGTAATTAATTTTATTGGAGCATATTCAAATTGTTCCGCACATACTGGTAATCCTAAATTTGCCATCACTATAGTTAAAGAAACCGTTCTTAAAAACGTACTTTTCCCTGCCATATTTGCCCCTGTAACAATATAGAATTGCTCTTTATTAATTTCAAAATCATTGTCAACTCTCTTTTCTGAGTTCAACAACGGATGTCCTAATTTTGTTGCTTTTACTACTGCTTTTTCTTTTAAAAGAACAGGAAAAACAAATATTGGATGATTAAAATGGAAATTTGCCAAGGTGTTTTGTGCATCGAAAAAGGTAATAACATCAAACCAGTTTTCTACAATATTCTTATACTTAGAAATCCATTTTTCAACCTTATATGCATTTTGAATATCCCATAGAAAAAATGCATTTCCAACTAAAGCAATCAACACATTATTTCGTTGGTCAAACGAATCTAAAATTTTTGAAAACTTATAAAATACAACCGATGCCTTTTCATTTTCTGACCGTACCTTTTGTTGTTGCTCTTTTAAAATTGATGTTGTAAAATTTGTTTTTTCAATTTCTTCCAACAACTTATAATATTGCTTAAAAGTTTCTTTTGCTTTACCTGATTGATTGTAAATCTTTGAAGTTTTTTTTACTTGAGTTCCTGTAATAAATAATCCCATAAAGAACCATGCAACTAAATAAGAAAAAGGAAGTAATCCAAAACTAACCAAACCGATAAACACTAAAGAAGTAAAAGGAAATATTGTAATTAAAACACGATTGTAATTTGGTAATACTTCTTTATAATCTTTAATATATTTTATGATTGTTTGCGAACTTACTTCTACTTTTACCAAACTTGCAATAGCAGAAAAATGCTGCCTCCAATGTACTTTGCTTGATAATTCTTGTATAGCTTTTTGTTTTTCTTCAATATTCGTAATACTATTTTCTGTCAACTGTTTTGCATATAATGCGGCTCCTTCTTTAGTAGCTGTTCTGTTGGAATACTGGTAAAAAGAACGCTCTCCAAACAAATCAATATCATTACTAAAAAAGTGATTTGCATCTACAAATTCTTTCCCAGAATCTAATGAATCAAAGTTTCCTTGTAATACAGAAATCTCGATTGAATTAATTTTAATTTTTTCTACTAGAATTTGTTTTCGGATTTGCAATGCTGCATTTTTCACAAGTAATAATCCAAATAAAACTATACCAACAAATGCACAAATTGCTACCAATGTAATTTCTCCAAAGAAAAAATAAACACTAAAAACTGTAATTAAAAACACCAATAAACGAAGTGAACTTATTGTATATAATTGTTTCTTTAATTTAGATAATTTTTCCTCAAGAATTTCTTTTTCTTGATTATAAAATGATAATGGGTTTGTCATTTAAAATGTGTTAATTCCTCCAGACAAACTTAAGATTTTTGCTTCAGGAAATTTTTCTTTTAACAATTTTGTTGCTTTGTAGCTAGTCAATCCTTTTTTGCAGACTAATACATAGTTTTGATTCTGAATAGGAGTAAATTCATTTTGTTCTAATTGAGAAATTGTAAATGTTTGATTTACATCAAATGGGGTCTCTAAATTTTCTAAAACAGAAATAATTTCTACACTTCGACTTCGCTCAGTGTCCAAAATTATTTTTTTAAATTCATTAGCTGACATTAGCCAATCTGGATTTTGAACTTCACAACTAGCATCAAAATAAGTTTCGCTTTCAAAAATAGATTCAATCTCTTTTTTTGAAATAGACGATTGAAGTTTCATTTTTAGCTGGCTATTATGTAAGCTATTGTAAACTAACAGTTCGTTACTCAGAGGTTTTCCCACCCCAGTAACTATCTTTAATACTTCATTTACTTGCTGTGTAGCAATTAAACTCACAATTGAATTTAACGTTCCTGCTTCTTCACAATTCGGAATATCAGTAGCCATAATAGGAAACGCATCTCGCAAGTTTGTAGAATAGCTTCCATCTTTCATTAATAAGTTATAACTAGCCACATAACCATCAAACTTATACAAAGAACCATATACCAATGGTTTTTCTTTTAAAACACAAGCGTCGTTTAATAAGTATTTCGTTGGTAAAGAATCTGTGCCATCAATAACTACATCTGCTTCTAAAATGAGTTCAAAGACATTCGTTTTTGTAACTGATGTATTTGAAAAACTAACTTCTGTAAAAGGAGTTCTTTGTTGAATAAAATTAGAAAGACATTTTGCTTTAGATTTTCCTACATCATCTAAGGAATAAAAAACCTGACGATGAAGATTAGTGATGTCTACAACATCAAAATCTACTAAGTGAATTTTACCTATTCCGCTTGCGGCTAACTGTACCGCTATTGGGCTTCCTAAACCACCACAACCAACGACCAACACAGAAGCGCCCTGCAATTTCTGCTGGCCTTCATTACCAATTTCTGATAAGGTAATTTGACGTTTAAAAAGTTGTTCCTTGGTTACTTTCATTTTACTTTTTTGTCATTTCGAATGAAGTGAAACGCAATTGAGAAATCTATCTATTTTTTAGATTCCTCCACTTCGGTCGGAATAGCAATCTTATTAAGCTTTTAATTCTTTTCTTACAGCTTCAAATTCTTCTGGTGTATTTATGTTTCTTATCAAAGCATCATCTACTTCTACAATTTCAACTTCTGAATTAATCAACATTTTACGAGGGCACGAATATCCTTGTGCTAAATATTGCAACAATATTGGATACGCTTTGGGTTCGTAAATGGTAATTAACGGCTCCATAAACTCTTTCCCTTTTCCCTTGATTGTCGTAGCTACTTTTGATGGATTTCTTTTTTCAAGTAATAGCTTTATTAAATCATTATTCACAAATGGCACATCTGTAGCTAATACTAGCCATGCAGAATTTGGGTCTTTTTGAAAAGCAGAACAAATACCTCCAAATGGTCCAAGATTTAGAAATGTGTCGTGTATTTCATCTTCATTTTCTGAAGGTTTCTGAACCGAGTAAAAGGTTTGTAAACCGTTCTTTTCTAGTAATTCTTTTACGTGTTCTTTTTGAGGCTTACCAAAATAGTTTAGTTCTGATTTGTCGGTTCCCATTCGGGTACTTTTTCCTCCAATCAACACCAAACCATTCATTACTGGAATGGTTTCTTGTATTAGTTTTGAAACATGTTTTGTGATATTTTCAATATCTGATACGTCATATGTTGGAATCTCTTTCCAGTTTGGAAACTTCTCTTGTAACGACTGAAAGGGCTCAATGTCATCTGTCAATTTTATAAAAAATGTAACTTCAGATATCTGATCTATTCGTTTATTAATTGACGCCTCTTTTTCTGGATCTAAAAACACTACTTGTTTAGACCCAGCATAGTGGTTTCCGTTTATAAACACATAATCATACTGTGAAAACTGCAAACGTTGCGTAAATTTATTTACGGTACTAGCACCCGTGATTTGCACATTTCCTTCATGATGAAATACATATTCCGACAAGGTGTTTTTTTCAACATCTTTAGCGTGCGATGCATCAAAATATGCCAGTTTATAATTAGATAGTTTCTTAGAAACTTGATGTACTACTTCTGAGATTACATTACATTTTGTCCCTAGCAATACTAATTCATTAGGTGCAAATGTATCGTTATTCTTCTTTGTAATATTTGTATGTTTTGTGTGTTTCTTCATGCTGAATTTATTTCAGTATCTTTTTATTTTCAAATTGACATATTCACTCATTGTTTTATGTCTGATTTCCCTCCTGCTTTTTCTAACAACTTTACTTCTTTTATTACCATTTTTTGCGAAATAGCTTTACACATATCATAAATGGTCAAACAAGCAATATTCGCTCCGGTTAAAGCTTCCATTTCCACTCCTGTTTTTCCCTCAATTGTCACTTTACAAAAGACTTCTATGTTTTCAGAATCAACAATTTCAATATCAATATCTACTCCGCTAATTAATAGTGGGTGACACATCGGAATTAGTTCAGAAGTTTTTTTCACTGCTTGAATTCCAGCAATAATTGCAGTTTGAAAAACAGGTCCTTTTTTAGTAACCAATTCATCATCTGTAAAATGAGAAATAATTTCTTTTCCTAAAAACATGCTTGCTTTTGCTGTAGCCGTTCTCTTGGTAACTGCCTTATCAGAAACATTTACCATTTTAGGTTGATTCTTTTTGTTTAAATGTGTGAAACTCATTTAAAAGTTTTTAATTTATTGTCACATCGAGTGAATTTCGCTTTCAGAGAAAGTAGAAATTAGTATCGAGATGTGTTTTATATTAGTTCTCGATACAATTTGCTCGTTCCTCACAAATCCACTCGAACTGACAATCGAAATTTATGAGAAAATTGTATCGAGAAGTTATCTAAATTTCTTCTTTGCTAAATTAGGAAGTTTTTCAAACTCATTATTAATGATTGCTTCTTTTTTAGCCCTAGACCAATTCTTTAATTGTTTCTCAGTTTCAATTGCTAATTTAACATTTGTAAATTCACAATAAAAAACTAACTCAACAGGTCTTCTTTTATAGGTGTAACTATCTATGTGCTTTCCTTGATTGTGCTGATTTATCCTTTATTCAAGGTTTGATGTAAATCCTGTGTAATAAGATTTGTCATTGCATTTTAAAATATACACATAGTAAATTTTCATTTCTCTTTTTCTTTTGCAATTGTTCTCGATACATTTTTAATTCATTTTACTCATTAAAAACACTCGAACTGACATCTTGGAAAAATTTAGCGATATCTAATTATCGGAAAAACCTCTCCTTTTTTAAATGTTATTTCTTCTGTTTTTGACAACTGAATAAATGCATCTGCATTTACTAAACTTGCTAAATCTCCAGAACCATTTCCTTTAATTGGTGTTGCAATTAAGTGTCCGTATCTATAACTCAATTGTACTTGTAAAAAGTAGGTTAGGTTAGGTTTAAAAGTTACGTCTTCTGCTAAAATTGCGTTTTCAATTAGGTTTTCTAATCCAACGGACTTGTGATACCAAGGATAAAAATACGCCAAACAATTGACATAGGTTGAAATTGGGTTCCCTGGAAATGCGAACACAACTGTGTTCTTTTGATTTTTATTCTCACTACGTATATCTGCACTCTTTTCTCCATCTAGATTAACATTCTGTATATTCAAACCTAAAGTGCCTGTGGCACCGAACCAAAATGGCTTTCCTGGACGTTGTGCTACTTTATGGAATAATTTTTCTACACCTAACTCATCTAATACTTCTGGTAAAAAATCGAATTTTCCTTTACTCACTGCTCCGCTAAATAACAATACATCATAGGTTGATAAATAGTCCTTAATTTTTTCTTTTAGTATAGGTTTATCATCTGTAATATGAGCTGTTTCTGAAGGAATATGTAATTTCTCTAATAAAGAAACCAATGTAAATACATTGCTTCTACGTATTTGATGTGCTAACGGTGTTTCTGCTACTCCAACCAATTCGTCTCCCGTAGATACAATCATTACTTTTGGTTGTTTAGCAACTTTAACAGTAGCTTTACCAACGGTAGCCAGTACACCAATTTCTGCTGCTGAGATCTTAGTATTTTTATGAATTAATATAGCTCCAGCTCTTCCATCTTTTCCTTTTGTATGAATATTCTGACGGTCACAGACCGTTTCTATACTCACTCTTGCTGAATTGTTTTCGATAACAACATCTTCATATCTAACAACAGCTGATGTACTATTTGGCAACACAGCTCCTGTCATTACTTCTATACAATTTTCTGAATTTTGTAAAGTGATTTGCTCACTCCCTGCAGGTTGAATTCCTTCTATAGGAAATGTTCTTTGACCTTTTTGAAATTGCAAATAATCAATAGCAATTCCGTCCATAGCTACTCTATTGAATGGTGGAAAATCTCTATCTGCTTTTATGTCTTCTTTTAAAATTCTACCAACAGATTGGATAAACGGAATTTCTTCAACTCCAAAATCTTGAGCTGAATTTAAAATGGTTTGTAATGCTTGTTCTGTTGAAATCATAGATTTCTGTTTATTTGTTGAATTGTTTATTCGTTTGGTAACTCCTACGACCTGCATGTCGGTAGGCACAGCGTTCAGCTACTGTCATTTTTAAATTACCACATTAACTCATTGAAACATTAATTCTAACCTCCAATTGTACTCATACTTTCAGAAACATTTCCTTTTTTTCGATTGGCTTCTGCTATAAAGCCATTTTCTGGCTTCTCTTTTACTAGTGATAAAAACAAGTCCTTCAACTCTTCATTAGAAGCTCCGTTTCTAAGAAAATCTCTCAAATTAAAAACACCGTCATCAAACAAACAGCTTTTAAAAGTTCCTGTAGATGTCAATCGAATTCTATTACAGTCCCCACAAATAGTTCTTGTAAATGCAGGAATAATTCCCACTGAACCTTTGTGATTTTCTATAGAAAAATTACGTGAAGTAGATGATTTTTCTGATTGAACTTCAGTAACCGAAAATTCAGATTTTATCTCATTAAGAATCTTAGTGTAATTCCAGTTTTCTTCTATTGATCTTTGTCCTTTTCCGTTAAATGGCATTTCCTCTATAAATCGAACAGCTATATCTTTATCTTTTGTCAATCGAACAAAATCGTTGATTTCATCAGTATTAATCCCAGATTGCACTACAACATTTAGTTTTAAATTCATGCTGCTCTTTTCTAATGCTTCCATAGTTTTAAATACCTCATCGAACACATTTCTACGAGTAATCTCGTTGAATTTATCTGCCTTTAAACTATCAATACTTAAATTGATGTTTTTTACTTTTTGTAGTTTTTCTAAGGTTTCAATATGCTTGTAAATCATCGCTCCATTTGTAGTGATATTAATATCGTCTAACAAATCATTAAACGACAACATCTCTAAAAAATCTACAAATCCTTTTCTTACAAAAGGTTCACCACCAGTTAATCGTACTTTATTAACTCCAAGTTCTGTTAATACACGAATAATTCGGTACATCTCTTTGTAAGTTAACAAATGATCTCTGGGCACAATTTCAATTCCATGAGCAGGCATGCAATATTGGCAACGCAAGTTACAGCGGTCGGTTACTGCTAACCGAACGTAATTTATTTGCCTTCCAAAACTATCTATCAATGTGCTCATTTAAAACGGAACTAAATCTGGTTGTAAAATATGTTGTTTTGCTTCTTTTAATGTAAAAATATCTTTAGAATAATGTGTTTGTAAAACTTGCTTAAAATTAACCTTTAATTGTGGAAATTCATTTATAAAATCTTGAAAATCGTAAGATTCAGATTCATTCATAAAGTGATTCATTATTTGAATAGATGCAAATGTTACCGTTGCATTATACTTACCATCTGCATTGTATTTATTTGCAAATGCTTGTAGTTGGTTACTGTATTTTTCAAACGCAGTTTCTCTTCCGTATTTATTTATATATATCCATGCCAAACGCAAATGTGCTTCGTGTGTAAACCACAAAGGACGAAATGTACAACTTGAAAATTTCTCTTCAAATTCTTCTTCAGAAAGTTTCCAGTGTTTTTCCATCATACAGTAAGCTAAAGTAAATTTTTATTGCAACTAATTACATGATAATCATTAGTTAATTTGGCATTTTTTTGCTTAATAATCCATACACAAACGCACCGATTATTGCTCCTAAAAATACAATTAAGATTGTTGTTGTTCCATGACCAATTAACACAAACATTGGCCCAGGACAAGCGCCTGCTAATGCCCAACCTAATCCAAAAATGGTTCCTCCAACCAAAGTTCTTACAAATCCTTTTTTCTTTTCCTTGGTAATGATATTTTCTCCTAAATAATTTTTAATTATTCCTTTTTTAAACAACTGCATAAATAGCATTGAAATAATTACAGCTCCTCCAATAATACCATACATATGAAACGATTGAAACTTAAACATTTCATAAATTCTGTACCAAGAAACTACTTCTGACTTACTTTGTATTATTCCGAATAGTACTCCAAGAATTAAAAACCTAATATTCTTCATAGTTTAAAATAGTATAGGGATTAAAAACCATGTCATAATTATACCACCAATAAAAAAACCAATTACTGCTAGTAATGACGGTAATTGTAAGCTACTTAAACCAGTTATTGCATGCCCTGATGTACATCCTCCTGCATAACGAGCTCCAAATCCAATTAGAAAGCCTGCTCCAATTAAAATTGCAAATCCTTTTAATGAAAATATATTCTTGGTTGCAAAAATTTCTGATGGTAGATACGATCCTCCAGCGTCTGCAAATCCTAATTCTGCTAATTCTTTTACTGTATCTGGATTTAATGCAATAGCTTCAGATGGCATTAAATAGTTAGAAGAAATAAATCCTCCAATAATAATCCCGACTACAAAAAGTAAGCTCCAAGATTGTTCTTTCCAATCTTTCTTAAAGTAATCTGATACTTTACCAGCGCCTCCAATGGTACAGATTGTTTCTAAGTTTGTTGACACTCCAAAACCACGTCCGAAGTAATTCATAAGCAATAGTATGATTGCTATCAATGGACCTGCAACATACCATGCCCAAGGTTGAGAGATAAATTCCATTAGTTATTTAATTTTTGGTTGACATATGTACTTATATTTTCAGTTGCGCCAATGTTATTTTTTATGTAACTCTGATTGATTTCTCCTAATTGGTTTCTATAGTTTTGATCTGATTTTAATTGTAAAAAAGTAGCTGAAAATTCTTGTTGATTTGTAATTACTTTACATCCGCCAAAATCAACTAAATCAACAACTTCTTTGTATTTTTTATACACTGGCCCAATAACAATTGGCACTCCAAATGTTGCTGGTTCAAGCACATTGTGAACTCCGTTTTTTGTTAGTCCTCCTCCAACATAAGCCACATCGGATGCCGCATATATTTTAGTTAAAATTCCGATAGTATCAATAATAAAAACATCATAATCTTTAAGATTTTCATTCTGTTTTTCACTAAATAAAACCACTTTTTTTGATATTGCTTTATTTAGTTTTTGAATGTCATCTGGATGAATATTATGTGGGGCAATAATGAATTTTTCGTCTTTAGAGTTGTTAATATAATTCACCAATAACTCTTCATCTTCTCTCCATGTACTTCCCGCTACAATGGTATATTGACTATTTTTAAATTCTGAAATAAAATCTAGCTCATTGTCTTGATTCAAAATTTTATATACTCTATCAAAACGCGTATCTCCACTTATTGACACATTCGAATAATTGATTGATTGCAGTAATTTTTTAGATGCTTTATCTTGTACAAAGAAATGATCAAATGTTTGTAATGATTTTCTCATAAAGCTGCCATATGACTTAAAGAATAACTGATTTTTTCTAAAGATTCCTGAAACCAATATTGTTAGAATATTTCTTTGTTGTAATCCCCTTAAGTAGTTTGGCCAAAATTCATACTTTACAAATATTGCCATAACTGGATTTACCAATGCTAAAAAATGTTGAGCATTTTTTCTAGTATCCATGGGCAGGTAACAAACCACATCTGCTAACTCATAGTTTTTCTGAATTTCATATCCAGATGGGGAAAAAAATGTTAGTACAATTTTAAAGCTTGGTTGCTCTTTTTTTATTCTTTCTATAATAGGCCTTCCTTGTTCAAATTCACCAAGCGAAGCCACATGAATCCAGATTGTTTTATCTTCTTTTTTTAATGTAGCTAATTTTTGAAACGATTTTTTTTGCCCATAGACAAAAAGTTTTATTTTTTTTTGAAATAAGGCTACTATATGTAATAGAAAACTTGCTAGTAAAATTGCACAATTATAAACAAAACTCATGGGCGTAAATGTACAAAATTGCGTTATAAAAAAAGAAAGACTACTTAAGTTAAGTAGTCTTTCTAAAATTGATATTATAATGTCGTTTTATTATAAGCCCCCTAATAATATTTTTGATAAATATATAATACCACCTCGAACATACGTTTTTTCTCTTTTCTTTTTAAAAAAAAGTTCTGAAATGTCTTTTTTTTGTTCTAAATGTAGAAAAATAGTTAATAATTAGCTGTTTAACTAAATTATGTTGATACGATGTAAAACATTTTCTTTGTATTTTTTACCTATAGGTAATTCTATTGAGTTGATAAAAATTGTGTGCGAAGTAACTTTATCTAAAAATTGTAGGTTTACTACATATCCTCTATGTATTCTTATAAAATGATTACTTAAGTTTTCTAATACTTCTGTTAATGTTTTTCTAATTACATACTTTTGATTATCTTGCATAAACAATTCAACATACACGTGTGAGCTTTTTATGTAAAAAATTTCTTTAAAGTTTATTTTTTGAAATATTCCGTTAACCTTAATAAAAAAAGCTTCTTTTAACATTAAATCTTCTTCATTCTTTTGGTGTTGGTTCTTTGCAAAATTATACAAGGCCACTTCTATTGTTGAGTATAATTCTTCTTTGGAAAAAGGTTTTATTAAATACGCAGCAGGGTTCACTTCTTTTGCCTCAGAAACGGTGTATTTATCTGAGTTAGATGTTAAAAAAATAAAAGGAAAATGGTACTTTTTATTAATTTCTCTTGCAACATCTATCCCAGTTTTTTTCCCAGATAGTTGTATGTCTAAAATGGCAATGTCTGGTGTTTCGTTTTCAATAGATTCAATTGCTTGAGAAAAGTTTATTTCTGGCTCTAAGGGTTCGTAACCCAACTCTTCTAATGTATCACAAATATTATCTGCAATAATAATTTCGTCTTCTACAACAAGCACTTTTAATTTGTTCATAACAATTACTCAATTTGCTTTCTTAAATACACATCTTTAAAAACAATAACATATTTCGCTCCATCATCATTGGTTTGCTTTAATGTACCTTGCAACTGTTTTACCAACCTTTTTACGAGTCTTAATCCTAAACTTTTAGCTTTAACAAAATCAATACTACTATCTAAACCAGGGCCATTATCTTTAATAACCAGTTCGTACTCTTGTGTTGCTTTTTTATGAATTTGAATCAAAAGTTCGTTTTTTTTGTTTGCATCAAAAGCGTACTTGTAGGTATTTGTTATAAGCTCGTTTATAATCAAGCCTAACGGAATTGCCGTATCAACATCAAACTTGATATTTTCTGTTTTAACTTGCGTGTTAACTTCTTTATCTGAAGCATATAGAGCTGTTAATTCATTAACTAAAAGCTTAATGTACTCGTCAAAATCAACCAAGCCACTTTCATTTTGATAAAGTTTTTGATGTATCAGTGCCATAGATTTAACTCTCGCTTTTCCTTCGTTTGCTAGCTCTAAGGCTTTTTCATCTTCTATATCTTTGCTTTGTAGCTCTAAAAGACTAGACACTATTTGAAAGTTATTTTTTACCCTATGATGCACTTCTTTTACTAACAATTCTTTTTCTTTAAGCGCTTTGTCTAAGGCGTCTCTTTGTTCTGCAATTTCTTTATTTTTAATTGCTAGTGTTTTTCTTTGTTTAACTACCCTAATAGTAACTATTACAGATATTAACAACAACAAACCAACCAACGAGCTTATAATAATTGATAATCTTGCTCGCTCTTTTTCATGTTTGATTTGAATTTCTTTTTCTTTAACTGCAATTTTTGTTTTTGCATTTGCCAATGAGTTTGCCAAATCATTAGAATAAATTTTCCTTATTACCCCAATAGCCTCATCTTTATAAACAATGGCTTCTCTTAAGTAATTGTGCTTTTCTAAGGTAGCAGAATTTTCTCTTACTAACTGGTAATAATCGTTTGAGTTTAACACCTTTTTACCTAATGCTCTTATTTTACTACAAAACTGTAAAATATTACTTACGTTAAACTGCTCAAAAATATCTTTTGCTGTTTTTGAGTCTAACTTAATTGTTCCTAAATATTTAGAATAATATATATAGCTTACTTCTCTAACATCTTCATCTTCATACAGTATTTTTAATAATTCGGCTACTCTTTTATCGCTCTTTCCTCTATAGATATAGGCATCAACTGCATGACTAATGGTAGCAATATAGTATTCTGATTTATTTTCTAGTTCTTTTTCTAAGGCTAAACCTTCTTCGCATAAATCTATATATTCTTGTAGCTTCCCTTCTAAAATCACAAAATCACATAGGTGATAAAGCATCGCTATAATCAACCTAGTGTCTTTTATTTCTTTAGCTGTTTGTAAATTCTCTAAGCATAAATTTTTCCCTTTTTTTAAATCCCTCTGAATGGTATAAATTACAATATCGTGGATGTTAGCATATATTTTTGCTTTTTTAACTTCTTTATCAGAGGCATTAAATTGCGCTATATATTTTACTAATTTTTCATTTTCTACAGAGGCTTCTGCTACTGTTTTGTAATCTCTTAATTTCGCTGCTTGAATCCATTTAATTTTAACATAATCTAAATTGATTTCCTTAGCCTTTGGGGTTGGAATATTATTGTTGATATAATTAGAAATACTACTGTAGTCTCTATTTAAATTATTGCCTGCAATAGAAATTAACCTGTAATAATCTTTGTATGAGGGATTTACTTTTAACGCAATTCTTTTTAAAGATGATATTCTTGTAGTAGTTGGCAAGCTATTTAAAATAACTAAAGCAGAATCTAGTTGTTGTTTAAAAATAAAGTCTTCTGCAATCTTAATTTTAGAAGGCTGTTTATTTTCTTTTTTTTGCGCAGGAACATTTAAATAAAAGAAGCTAAATAATAAGAGTAGGCATGTTTTTTTAACCATAACACTAATTTATAATTTATTAATTATAAAAGTTGGATTAAAAATAATAAATAAAAAAGCTCTCAAACAAATGTTTGAGAGCTTTTTATGCTTTAGTTTATAATTTCTTAAACCTCAAATGGTTCAATAGAAACATAAGATCTATTGTCTCTTTTCTTTTGAAATTGTACAACACCATCTACTTTAGCGTGTAATGTATGGTCTTTACCCATATATACATTTTCTCCTGGATAGTGTTGAGTTCCTCTTTGACGAACAATAATGTTTCCTGCAATCGCAGCCTGTCCTCCAAAAATTTTAACTCCAAGTCGTTTCGATTCTGATTCTCTACCGTTCTTCGAACTACCTACTCCTTTTTTATGTGCCATGATTCTATGGTTTTAAAATTGGTTTGTTATTTAGTTAACGCTTCAATTAATTCAGCTTTCTTTAAAGAAGTGTATCCTTTAATACCTTGCTCTTTCGCTGCTGCTTTTAATTCTGCTACAGTCATTGAGTTATAATCAACAGTTGCTGCTGCTTTTACCTCAGCTTTTGGAGCTTCTACTGCTTTTTCCTTTTTAGGAGCAGCTGCTTTTTTAGCTGTTTTCTTAGCACCTGAAGTAGCGATTCCTTCAATTTGAATTTCGCTTAAGTACTGACGGTGTCCATTTTTCTTTTTGTAACCTTTTCTTCTTTTCTTTTTGAAAACGATTACTTTATCACCTTTTAAGTGACCTAAAATCTTAGCCGTTACTGCGGCTCCTTCTATAGCTGGGGCGCCAATAGTTACGTTTCCTTTATCTTCTACTAAAAGAACATTATCAAAAGTTACTTTTGATCCTTCTTCTCCTTGTAAACGATGTACGTATACTTTTTGGTCTTTTGCTACTTTAAACTGCTGCCCTGCTATCTCTACGATTGCGTACATACTATTTGTTTTGCGTATTTATACTTTACTTAAACACTTCCTTAACGAAAATGCGGGTGCAAATATACATTTTTATTTATAATACCACAACACTAGTTTACAATGATTTTTATTAGTATCTTTACTTGCTTATTAACCTCTAAAATAAATTGCAACAAAATGTAACACAATACATATTGTAACGTCAAACACCTATAAACTATAAACAAATAACACATTACCCTATGAGAAAAAGTATCCTTACTTTTAGCTTTCTTTTGTTGGCTTACACAACAATACAAGCACAAAAAGTTAAATTTGAAGAGTATACCTTACAAAATGGTATGCACGTAATCTTACATCAAGACAATTCTGCTCCAGTAGTAACTGTTGCAGTGATGTACAATGTAGGAGCTAAAGATGAAGTAGATGGTAAAACCGGGATGGCACATTTTTATGAACACTTATTGTTTACTGGAACTAAAAATATTGGTAGAGACCAGTGGAGCAAAATTGTATCTTCTAACGGTGGTACGGGAAATGCAAACACCAACTGGGATAGAACTTACTACTACGAAACATTCCCTTCTAACAATTTACAGCTAGGTTTATGGATGGAATCTGAACGCTTATTGCATCCAATCATCGACCAAAAAGCTGTTGACACTCAGAACGAAGTTGTCAAAGAAGAAAAGAGAATGCGTATGGATAACGCACCATACGGAAAGTTTATTTACGGAGACACCTATCGTCATATTTTTGATAAGCACAACTATGGCAGGCCAATGATTGGTTATATTAAAGATTTAGATGCAGCAAAGCTATCTGAATTTCAAGATTTTTACAATAAATGGTATATGCCCAATAACGCTGTGTTAGTTGTGGCAGGAGATTTTAAAAAGCCACAAGCCAAACAGTGGATTAAAGCTTATTTTGGAGCGATACCAAAAAGAACACTTCCAGAAAGAATTACTATTGTTGAGCCGGAAAGAACACAAGAAAAGCGAGTAAAAGAATATGATGCTAATATTCAAATTCCAGCGTTTATTTTAGCTTATAAAACACCTTCTATGAGAGCTAGAGAAGCCAAAGTGTTAGATGTAATTTCTACTATACTAAGCAACGGAAAAAGCTCTAGATTATACAAAAAAATGGTAGATACTAAAAAAGAAGCGCTACAAGTGGGTTCTTTTTCTAGACCTTTAAAAGACTATAGTGTATACAGCATCTTAGCTTTACCACTTGGTAAAACTTCTTTAGCAACTTTAGAAAAGAGCATGGATGAAGAAATTTTAAAATTGCAAACAGAATTAGTTTCTGATCAAGAACTGCAAAAAGTACGCAATATTTTCGAAAACAATTTTGTGAACTCTAATTCAAACATACAAGGTATTGCTAACACCTTAGCAAGAAACTATTTGTTGGTTGGAGATACCAATCGTATTAACAAAGAATTAGAGATTATCAATTCTATTACAAAAGAAGAAATTAGAACTGTTGCTAAAAAATATTTAGCAAAAAGTAGACGTGTTGTTATAGAATACTTACCAGAATCTAAAAAGAAAAACTAATTCAGAAAAAACTTATCATGAAAAAATACATATTTTCTATCGTTGCTGTTTTCTTTCTTTCGTTAACAACAACTGCACAAATAGACAGAAGCAAACAACCAAGTCCGGGTCCTGCACCCACCATAAATTTAGGAACTCCTAAAAAATTCACGCTTAAAAACGGATTAATCGTTATGGTAGTAGAAAATCATAAATTACCTCGTGCATCTGCTACCTTATTAATTGACAACCCTCCAAAAGCATATGGGGATAAAAAGGGAATTACTGGTTTTGTTGGCGGAATGCTAGGTGCTGGAAGTGCCACTATTACTAAAGAAAAATTTGACAAAGAGGTGGACTTTTTAGGTGCTAGTATTTCTTTTGGGAGTGCAAGTGCCAGTGCTAGTTCGTTGGCAAAATACTTTCCGAGAGTATTGGAATTAATGGCCGATGCTGCTTTGTATCCTGTTTTTAATCAAGATGAGTTTGACAAACTCATGAAGCAAAGTTTAACTTCTATCAAAAACTCTGAAAAAAACGTTGCAGCCATTGCAGGTAGAGTTGAAAATGTACTGGTGTATGGAAAAAAGCATCCGAAAGGAGAATTTACTTCAGAAACTACATTGAAAAACATCACCTTACAAGATGTAAAAAATTACTACAACAGCAACTTTAAACCAAACAATGCTTATTTAGTTATTATTGGTGATGTAAACTTTGCTACTATCAAAAAACAAGTTACCAAACTATTTAGCAAGTGGCAAAAAGGAACAATTGTAAAACAAGAACATCCTAAAGTAACAAATGTGAATCATACAGAAATTAATTTTGTAAATATGCCTAACGCGGTACAATCGCAAATTTCTGTAGTTAACAGTGTGCAACTTAGCCTTAAAGACAAAGATTATTTTAGTGCTTTATTAGCAAACTATATTCTTGGTGGTGGCGGAACTGCTAGGTTATTTAACAACTTACGTGAAGACAAAGGATATACTTACGGAGCGTACTCGTCTATAGGAACTAGTAAAACCTACACTAAATTTAAAGCATCTGCTGCTGTAAGAAATAATGTAACAGATAGCGCTGTGGTTGAATTTATGAAAGAAATTAACACCATTCGTTTTCAACCTGTTACAGAAGAAGAGTTAAAAATTGCAAAAGCAAGCTATACGGGGAGCTTTGTAAGAGCATTAGAGAGCCCAGCTACTATTGCCAACTATGCATTAAACATTCAGCGTTTAGGTTTAAATAAAGATTTTTATAAAAACTATTTAAAAAACTTAAATGCAGTTACTATAGCAGATGTTCAAAAAGCAGCTTATAAATATTTTAAAGGAAATAAGGCCCGAATTATTGTTACTGGTAAGGCTACCGAAGTATTAAAAAATTTAGAAAAATTAAATTATCCTATCAAATATTTTGATAAAAATGCAAATAGCACAGCTAAACCAAGTATGAACATGCCTATACCTAAAGGAATGACTGCCGACAAAGTAGTAGACAACTACTTTAAAGCTATTGGTGGCTTTGATAAAACAAGCACTGTAAAAAGCTTTATGTCTACAGCAAAAGGCAAAGTACAAAATATAGATTTAACCCTTGTTACTAAATCTGCAAGCCCAAACAAAACTTCTGTTGTAGTTTCTGGGATGGGACAAATATTATCAAAACAAGTTTTTGACGGTGAAAAAGGATATGCTGAACAACAAGGAAGAAAAATTGAATTAACAGCCGATCAAATTAAAGAATTAAAAGACGCTTCTTTATTTAAAGATACCAACTATAAAACAGGGAAACTTGTTAGGATAGAAAACATAGATGGCAAAAATGCCTATGTAATTGTTTCTGGAAAAACAGAAGTATTTTACGATATAAAAACAGGCTTTAAAATAAAAGAGGTTGTTACAAATATGGTTGCCGGAAAGGAAACAAAAACACCTACAACTTTCTCTGATTATAAAGCTGTAAACGGCATTAAATTTCCGCATAAAATATCTTTAGCTATGGGGCCAATGAAATTAGATTTTACTGTATCTGAGATTAAAATTAATGAAGGGGTAACCGACGAAGATTTTAAGTAGAAAACACCTATAAAACCATTTAAAAACCACTTTTTTGCTTTTTGCTAAAAGTGGTTTTTTATTTCTTCTTATTTACCAAATACACTCCGTACAAAATAATCACTGCAGCTGTCAACTGTAAAAAACTAAGTTTTTCGCCATCTAAATAGCCCCAAAATACAGCAACTATTGGTATTAAATAGGTAACAGAAGATGCAAAAATTGGCGTTGCTATATGTACCATTTTGTTATACAACACCTTTGCAAAACCCGTACCTAAAACTGCCAAAATTGTTATATAGCCTATGGCATGTAAGTTGGTTTTTGTAGCTTCAAAAGCTGTAAAAAAGTCTGTGAAAAACAACACTATTAGAGCAGGAAGCATCAACAATAAAAAATTACCTGCTACAATGCTTAATGCACTAATATCGTGCAAATATTTCTTTACCATATTTACATTTAAGGCATAACCAATAGAAGCAATAACAATTAAAATTGAATACCAATAATTTTGATTCGGATTTAAATCTGCTCCTTTTAAAATTAAGATAACTGTTCCAATCAATCCGATAAAAATACCTAGTAATTGTTGCCTCTTAAAAGAAAAACCAAAAGCCACAGCACCAAACAGCAATGTGTTAAACGGCGTTAAAGAATTTAGAATAGAAACAATAGAGCTATCAATTCCCTTTACAGCATAGGCAAATAAAAAGACTGGTAAAAATGTTCCGAAAACAGCCGTGTACACTATAAATTTCCAATGCCTTTTCTGAATTTGCTTAATCGTTTTAAAACCCACGGCCAATAAAAAAATACCTGCAATTAAAATCCGCAAAGCACCAACTTGTATAGGTGTTAAGCCAATGAGTGCTTTTTTCATTAAAATAAATGAGCTCCCCCAAACTAAAGAGAGTATCCCTAGATACAACCATTTTTGATTATTTGCTTTCATTTACTGCATTTACACACAAAAGTCGGTTTTTTATATCAATACAACACATTTTATTGATAAATTTGCAATATCATTTAATAGTCAATCTTTATTATGAAAACGCTTAGAATTGTTGCAACGTTGATCGTAGTTACTATCGCTTTTACAGCTTGTAAAACAGAAACTAAAAAAGCATCAGACACAAAAATAGTTGTTGCTAAAAACCCGCAAAAACTAGCTTTTAGCATTTCTGGAATGACTTGCGAAATTGGCTGTGCTAAAACAATTCAATCTAAACTTTCTAAAAAAGAAGGTATTACTACAGCAAAAGTTATCTTTAAAGATAGTTTAGGGCTGGTTGAGTTTGATGCGAATAAAATTTCTAAAGAAGATATCACTGCTTTTGTAGATGGTATTGCTGGCGGATTGTATAAAACCAGCAATATAAAAAGTGTGGCTACTTTTGATGAAGCAACAAAAAAATAACTCTTCTTTTTATTTCCATTCAAGTGTTTCTATTAAATGCGTTATGTCTTTTTTGATATAAGCAACTGCTGGTAAAATAGAATCGTAGTTGGGTTTTGTATAAAAGTACAGTGCTCCTTTTATAAAATGTTGCGTGCTATCTGTTACATGAAATTGAATTTGCGATGCTGCATTTCCTAAAATTTCTTGCACACTTCCATATACTTTCTTATTGAGGTTTTCAAAGTTTTTAGTAGTGATTTCTTCAGCTTTTACAGCATGTTCATACACGAGTTTTTCTGCCTCAATAAGCAGCTCTCTAAGATTTTGCTCTACTGGCCTGTAGGTAATATCTATAGAAGCTTTCAAGGCAGGATAGTGAATTTTCAACCATTTTTTTTGCTGGTTTTTTGCATTTGCAAGTGTCGATATTTCAAAAGTATAAGGTCTTTCTATATCTAATTTTTGATAGCTGTTTGCAGGATATCTTAAACTTAAATAACCTGTAGGTTTAGGTAAAATTTCTTCTTTACATGCTATAAATAAGAAACTAATTAGTATAAATGAAATTATTTTACGCATGTATTCTTGTTACTTTAACTTGCTTTATTCTTTTTTTATCTAGTGCTTCAACAGTAAACGAAAAATTTTGGAATTTTATTATTTCTCCTTTCTTAGGAAATTTGCCAGATACCTCTAAAATAAATCCAGCTAAAGTTTCTGATTCGCCTTTTTCTTCTTCAAAAGTGGCTTCGTCTTCGACTCCTAAAACTTTACAAAAATCTTTAATTGTAGTCTTGCCGTCAAACACATAATTATTGGCATCTAGTTTAGAGTATGCCAAATCTTCATCATCAAACTCATCATTAATATCACCAACAATTTCTTCAATCACATCTTCTAGTGTTACAATTCCACTTGTACCTCCGTATTCATCCACAACTATGGCTAAATGATTTTTCCTTTCTTGAAATTCACTTAACAAATCATCTAACTTTTTATTCTCTGGCACAAAAAAAGGTTCACGTAATAAGTTTTGCCACTTAAATTTTGTTTTATCTAAATGAGCCAATAAATCTTTTGCATACAAAACACCAATAATATTATCTATGTTTTCGTGATACACAGGGTTTCTTGAATAGCCATTTTTTAAAATCTTTGCCAAAACTTCTTTATAGGGTTCATCGTCTGAAATAGCAAAAATATCTATACGAGGTTTCATTATTTGAACGGTCTCTGTATTACCAAAAGTTACAATACCTTCTAGTATTTTTTTCTCTTCTTTTGTGGTTGTTTCATCTGATGTAAGCTCTAATGCTTGCGACAATTTCTCTACTGAAAAATTAGAGTTTGTTCCGCCCAACCTTCTTTCTACAACACCTGTTAAGTTAATTAATGGTAAGCTGAATGGTGTTAGTACTAAACTTAAAAAATGGATTGGTTTTGCCATCAATCTTGCAAACTGCAATGAATTTCTAGACGCGTAAACTTTAGGTAGTACTTCGCCAAAAAGTAAAATTAAAAAGGTTACTAAAACAACTTCTATTACAAATTTTATCACATAACTCGGAATAGAAATAACACCCCAATCAATAGAAAAATCAGCACCCATTAAAAAGCTTTCTCCTAACAACGCAAAGAGCAAAACAATTAAAATATTGATAAAATTATTTGTAATTAAAATCGTTGCTAATAGTTTTTTTGGCTTTTCTAACAACTGTGCAACCAATAAATTGTCGTGTTCTTTTTCTGACGCATTGTTAAGCTCTGCTGATGAAAGTGAAAAAAAAGCAACTTCGGTACCAGAAATCAAAGCAGAACTTATTAAGAGTAGTATAAGTACAGCAATGTTAACTACAACAACTACATCGATTGTTAAAAAAAATAACGCAATAAATCTTATGGGTTCTGGATCCAAACTTTAAAATTTAATTTTCTAAAATGGCAAATCATCATTTTCTTCTGCTACATTTGTGCTTGACTCTTGGTTACTACTTGGTTGATTCTGTGTAGCTGTAATTTCTTTTTTTGTTGTCAAAAACGTCATATCTACTATATGAATTTCTGTAGTATATCTTTTTTGACCGTCTTGCTCCCATTGGCGAGTTTTTATTCTTCCTTCACAATAAACTTTATCTCCTTTAGATAAGTATTTCTCGCAAATTTCTGCCAATTTGTTTCTCACCACTATATTATGCCACTCTGTACTGGTTACTTTTTCTCCAGTTTGCCTATTGGTATACGTTTCGTTTGTAGCAATAGGAAAACGTCCAATAGAGTTTCCTCCATCAAAATAATGCATTTTAACTTCGTCTCCTAAATGCCCAATAAGCATTACTTTATTTAATGTTCCTGCCATAATTTAGCGTTTATTGTGTCTATCAAATGTACTAAAAATATCCATTTATAGGATTGAACTTTTTTAAAAAATTAGCGATTAAGATTGGTACTGGATATTTCTTTAACATACTCCAAGAGATTGTGGGTGACTTTATGTTGTTGGCTTTTAGTATCCAGAATTTTGTATACAAATGTTGATGCGATAATTTGTGTACGATTTCTTTTTCGTTAAACAAAAATATTTCATCAATAGTACTTATCCATTTTTCTAGTTCAGAATTGCTCATCAACTCTTCTTTTGTAATACTTTTTTGAGTTTCTACTAAAGGAAATTGATAAAGCCCTTGCCATATGCCTTTTCCTTTTCTTTCTGTAAAAACCGTTTCATGCTCAGCATTTAGCACTACCAAAAAGTTAAAATAACGTTGCTTTATTTTAGTTTTTTTCTCTTTAACTGGCAACTCTTTAATTGATTGGTTTTTTAATGCGACACAACTCGTGTTAAAAGGACAGCTTTTGCAAAGCGGCTGCTGGGGTTTACAATGCAGCGCTCCAAAATCCATAATTGCCTGATTAAATGTTCCTGGCTGGCTAGCATCTATAAGTGTTTGTGCCAATTCTTTAAATTCTTTGATCCCTTTGGTTGAATTGATAGGGGTACTAACACCAAAATATCTAGCCAAGACTCTATAAACGTTTCCATCAACTACTGCATGTGGCTCATTAAAACAAATAGATGCAATTGCCGATGCAGTATAATCTCCGACTCCTTTTAATTTTTTAATTTCTTCATAAGTGGTAGGAAATACACCATTAAGTTCATTGACAATATATTTAGCTGAGTAATGCAGGTTTCTTGCTCTTGAATAATAACCCAGTCCTTGCCATAGTTTTAACACCTTAGACTCGCTTGCATTTGCCAAGTCAACTACTGTTGGAAATGCTTTTACAAAGCTTACATAATAAGACAATCCTTGGTTAACTCTTGTTTGTTGTAATATAATTTCTGATAACCAAATATGATACGGATTCTTTGTTTTGCGCCAAAGCAAATCTCGATCGTTTTGTAAATACCAGTAAATTAATTGATTAGAAAATTTCATATTTAAAATAATCGAAGTAAAAATACAGTAAAAATTCGCATAATTTTAAGAGATTCACTTTTTGGAATAGATTAATTATCATATATTTGCCCCCTCAAAAACAAAAAACAAACATACAAATATATTAACATGACGAAAGCAGATATCGTATCAAATATTTCAGATAAGTCTGGAATTGAAAAGGCAGATGTTTTAGCAACAGTTGAAGCATTTATGACTGAGGTAAAAGACGCATTAGAAAAAGGAGATAATGTATATTTAAGAGGTTTTGGTAGCTTTATTATAAAGAAAAGAGCAGAAAAAACTGGTAGAAATATTTCTAAAAATACTACTATTAAAATACCAGCTCATAACATACCAGCATTTAAACCTGCAAAGACCTTTACAGAAGGTGTAAAAAACAAAGTAGCAGTTAAATAAAAATATTAACCTAAACCTTCTGGGTTTATAAAAATTAGACGTATTATGCCAAGTGGTAAAAAAAGAAAGAGAGCAAAAATCTCTACGCACAAACGTAAAAAAAGAGCAAGAGCAAATAGACATAAGAAAAAGTAAGCAATAGCTTACTTTTTCTGTATTGCTTTACAAAACTAAACACGTTCATTGACAAGAAGTTTAAACACTTCATACAGGCAAAAAATCCTGTAAAAATTATTTAATCCATCTACACAAATTAATGTGTAGAGTAAAACCATTTTCAGAATGAAAACAGAATTAATTATTCGTTCAAATTCATCTGATATTGATTTTGCCTTACTAAAAGATGGTAAGCTTTTGGAATTAAATAAAGAGACTAACGATAATAAATTTTCTGTTGGCGATATTTTTATTGCTAAAATAGGAAAAGTATTAAGTGGCTTAAATGCTGCCTTTGTTAATGTAGGCTATTCTAAAGATGGCTTTTTACATTACCATGACTTAGGCGCCCAAGTAAACTCTTTAAATAAATTTCTTAAGAAAGTAAGCACAGGTAATTACAAAGAATTCACTTTTAAAAATTTCCGCTTTGAAAAAGACATAGACAAAGACGGAAGTATTGACAATGTTCTTAAAACAGGACAAAACATGTTGGTACAAATTGTAAAAGAACCTATTTCTACCAAAGGGCCACGTATTAGCTCTGAGCTATCTATAGCAGGTAGATATTTAGTATTAGTTCCTTTTTCAGACAGAGTTTCGGTATCACAAAAAATAGCAGATCCGAAAGAAAAAGAACGATTAAAAAGATTAGCCCAAAGTATAAAACCTAAAGGTTTTGGCGTTATACTTAGAACTGTTGCACAAAATAAAAAGGTAGCAGAGCTTGATAGGGATTTGCAAAACTCATTAACTCGTTGGAAAACTATGTGTAAAAGAATTGCTAATTCTAACACACCAACTAAAATTTTGAGTGAATTAAACAGAGCATCTTCTATTTTAAGAGATGTAATGAATGATTCTTTTACAAACATTGTAACCAACGACGAATCTTTATTTGAAGAAATAAAGGACTATTTACAAGAAATTTACCCAGAAAAGGTAAACATTGTAAAACTACACAAATCAAAAACTCCAATATTTGAGAAGTATGGTATTGAACGCCAAATAAAAACTTCTTTTGGTAAAACAGCATCTATGAGTAAAGGCGCGTATTTGGTAATAGAACATACTGAAGCGCTACACGTAATTGATGTAAATAGCGGAAACAGATCTAACAAAGCAAATTCTCAAGAAGACACTGCGTTAGAAGTAAACTTAATTGCCGCAAAAGAAATTGCAAGGCAACTACAGTTACGTGATATGGGTGGAATTATTGTGGTAGATTTTATTGACATGCAAAAGGCCGAAAATAGACAGAAACTCTATCAGTGCTTAAAAGAAGAAATGTCTTTTGATAGAACTAAACACAAGATTTTACCACCAAGTAAATTTGGTTTGGTACAAATAACTCGACAAAGAGTTCGACCAGAATTAGAAATCAAAACAAGAGAGCCAAATCCGAATGTCAACGGAGAAGTAGAGGCGCCTATTGTTTTAATTGATAAAATAGAAAATGAGCTAGAAAGAATTATGAATGGTAATAAAAACTATAAAAAGGTTACACTAAATGTACATCCGTTTGTAGCTGCTTATTTAACTCAAGGATTCTCTTCTATTCGTTTTCACTGGTTTTTAAAATACAAAAAGTGGATTGATATATTACCTAGAGATGCTTACCAATACTTACAATATAAATTTTATAAAAAAAGTAAGTAAGGCATAACTTTTATCAAAATTAAAACCGCATTGATTTTTCAATGCGGTTTTTTTTATTTAAAAAATCTAATTTCTATTTCTTGTTTGAGGCTAACTTTGTTTCTGCTTGGTTCCAATTTTTAACACTTACTATTGTATTGTTAGCGTAATTAATTTCTTTTAAAGTGTTCTTGTTCCATGCAAACCATTTCCCTACTTTTTTACCTGCTTTGTAATAAGCTATCATCGTTTTCTCTCCTTCTTTATTGTAACGAACCCACTTACCTGTTAACTTCTTATCTTTAAAAAATCCTTGCTCTTTTATTGTTCCATCTTGATAATAATAGGTTGCTTTCACCAAATCAGCAGATTTTTCGAATTTAGGTGCTACTTCTTGTGCACTACAAATTGATACTGTAAGTAATAATACTAAGGCTGCTATTTTTTTCATATCATGTATATTTAATGTTAACAATATAAACAAATATACATTTTTTAACTTTAAAAATACATTTTCATAACATTAATTTAACATTGAGTTTGTTAAAACCAAAAACCAAGATTAAAATACCAGTATTTTTTATTAGTATCTGGAGACCAAGAATATTTTACATCTATTGGTCCAATTAAAGTATTAATACTATACCCAAGAGCATATCCAGATTTGGTATTATTAAACAAATCAATTCCGTTTAAAACACTGCTATCTACCCTTGCAAAATTTGCTAATACATGTAAGTACTGTTTTTTATAAAAGTTATAGCGAAAATGAAATGTAGATTTTAAAAATGTTTGCTCAGACAGTTCACTAATGTCATAGCCATAGAAAGACACAAAATTATTGATAAAATTCTCATTATATCCACCTAACAAAAAATCGAATGCTTTTGATTTTACCTCTCCAAGTGTAAACCCTGCTTCAGAAGTGTATTGCACAGTTAAATTGTTAAAAAAAGTTTTTGCAAAACCTATCTTTCCTTTTATCTGAGAGAATTGTACAAAGTCATTATTAAAATTAGAAGACCACATATACCACTTAAACCTACCGTCAAAATAAATTCCTTTTGTTGGGTAATACTTATCATCATAAGTATCTAATTTTAAAAATCCATATGAGTTAACATAGTTACTATTGTCAAAAACATAAGGTTCATTAGTGGGTGTTGAGATGGTTTTTGTTTTAGACGATAATTTTTGGTGTTCTACTCCAATACCTAAAGCAAACTTTCTATCAAATGTTGTTTGTACGTATGCTCTATTGGTAAAATCTACATAAGATAAATCTATTTCATT
The DNA here is from genome assembly GCA_013373385.1 of Flavobacteriaceae bacterium. GTDB lineage: Bacteria > Bacteroidota > Bacteroidia > Flavobacteriales > Flavobacteriaceae > Polaribacter. Next base: position 9,418 of record JABXHX010000035.1, on the reverse strand, counting down.
AACTCCTGGCGAATTTGATTTTACGCCTGCACTAAATGCATTATACCTAGAGCTAAAACCATAACTATAATAAAAACCGTTGTCTACAAAATAATGTAAATTGTATCTTGGTTTGTCACCGACAATTAAGTCTAAGGAAAGTGCATCGTTTTTAGAAAGTATTTTTTTTTGATTATAATTTATTAAGACACCTGTTTTATAAACTAAATCGTAATGCACACCTAGTCTAACAATTGATTTTTGAGGACTTTCTTTAATATTAAGAATTAACTTCTTCCCTTCTTTTAAATTACTAATTGTATAATCTATAATGGTAAAGTTCTCTGTTGCTGATAAAAAGCCAATCTTTGTGGCAATTTCTTTATAATTTAACTTGTCGTTTACTTTAATCTTTAACTTCCCCAAAATATACGCCCTTGTATAATCTTGTATTCCATGTATTTCTATTTCGTTAACAGAAAACTGAACATCGGAATTTTTTAAATCAAACGGTTTTCTTTTAGTTACTTGTAACTTGGCTATGCTATCAAAAACTGATGTAAACTGTTTTGCTGCCACCTCACCTCGTTTTAATATTTCTTTAGATTTATCAAAAGAAACTACGGTATACTCTTTTATGTCTGGTTGTATGTAAACATCTGCTAACCCAATCTTTTCTGCATTATTCTCGTACATTTTATAACTAGATATTTGATTTAAAACATCTAGAGCGCTTTTTATATTTTCTTTTTTATATAATTTAGATTGCACATCTACACCAATAATTATATCTACACCTAATCTTCTCATTTCATCTACAGGAAAATTATTTGCTACACCTCCATCAATTAATAATTTGCTATCTATTTCTATAGGATCTAGTAATGTAGGGAAAGAACCACTTGCTCTTAAAGCTAAAGGCAACGAACCTTTTGTTAGTTTTATTTGCTTGCCGGTCTCTACATCTGTAGCGATACAAAAAAAGGGAATAGGTAACTTAGAAAAATCTTGAATATAATCTACTCTACTTAGTAGCTCAGTTAAAAATACCAACACATTCTGACCCTTTGATACTCCTTGAGGTAATCCTACTTTTCCTTTGTTTATTGGTAAGACCAGTATGTGTTTTTCTCCATGTTCTTTTTCAAAAAAAGGTTTTGCTTTTCTTGGATTAACATCTTGAACTAGCTTAAAAAAATCTGTTTTTTTTATAATGGTTTCTATTTCTGTTGCGCTGTAACCAGATGCATATAAACCTCCAACAATTGCCCCCATACTTGTCCCTGCAACATAGTCTATTTGCACTCCAGATTTCTCTATTTCTTTTAACACACTAATATGTGCAAAACCTTTTGCACCACCTCCACTTAATACCAAACCAACGGTCGGTTGCTTTTTTTGTGCAAAAAACATTAGTGGAAAAAATAGCGTTAAACAAAGTATCCTTTTCATTTTTTTTTGGGATTGAAATAGTTAAAAATCACACTAGCCCTTGCATGCCCAATTGCTGCTTCTAATTCATTAAAACTTGCTTTTTTTACACGCTTAGCTGATTTAAATTTACGTAATAAAGTTGTAATAGTTTGCTTGCCAATAGTAGGAATTTGTTCTAACTCAGATTGTATAGCGCTTTTACTTCTTTTATTTCTATGAAAAGTAATTCCGAATCGGTGTGCCTCATTTCTTAATTGCTGAATAATTTTTAATGTTTCTGATTTTTTATCTAAATACAACGGCACAGCATCATCTGGATAATAAATTTCTTCAAGCCTTTTAGCAATTCCAATAATGGCAATTTTACCTCTTAAACCGAGCACATCTAGGCTTTTTAAAGCAGAAGATAGTTGTCCTTTTCCTCCATCAATAACAATGAGCTGTGGCAATGGTTCGTTCTCGGATAGCAATCTTTTATATCGTCTAAAAACAACTTCCTCCATAGAAGCAAAATCATCTGGACCAACAACTGTTTTTATATTATAATGTCGGTATTCTTTTTTACTAGGTTTCCCGTTTTTAAAAACGACACAAGCCGCCACAGGGTTGGTACCTTGAATATTCGAGTTGTCAAAACATTCAATATGCTTTGGCGCTTCTTTTAGTCGTAAATCAGATTTCATTTGAGACATGATTCTGTTTACATGCCTGTCTGGATCTACAATTTTTAGCTGCTTAAAACGATCTTGCCTAAAATATCTAGCATTTCTAATCGATAATTCTACAATTCGTTTTTTATCTCCAACTTTAGGTACTGTTACTTTTATAGCATCGCCAACATCTACCTTAAACGGAACGTAAATCTCTTTGGATTGTGAATGAAATCGTTGGCGAATCTCAATAATAGATAGTTCTAATAATTCTTTGTCGGTTTCGTCTAGTTTCTTTTTAATTTCTGTAGTGTGTGATTGTATGATTGCTCCGTTGGCAATTTTAAAGAAGTTCACATAACCATAGCTTTCGTCAGAAATTACAGAAAACACATCAACATTATTAATACTCGGATTAACCACTGTAGATTTTGCTTGATAATTGGCCAACAATGCAATCTTTTCTTTGATTTTTTGCGCCTCTTCAAATTCCATTTTCTTAGAAAAATAGAACATCAATTGGTTAAATTTTTCTAACGACTCTTTAAAGTTTCCTTTAATAATATTTCTAATGGCAGTAATATCTACCTGATAATCTTGTGCTGTTTGTAGCCCTTCACAAGGGCCTTTACAATTGCCTAAATGATATTCTAAACACAGTTTATATTTACCTGCATTCACTTTTTCTTTACTTAAATGATATGTACAGGTTCTTAATGTATACAATTCTTTGATTAAATCTAACAAAGCTTTTGCAGTTCTAACAGACGTGTAAGGACCAAAATATTCTGACCCATCTTTTACAACATTTCTAGTTAGAAACACTCTTGGAAATCGTTCTTTTTTTATACAAATCCAAGGATAGGTTTTATCATCCTTAAGCATTACATTGTACTTAGGCTGATATTTTTTAATCAAGTTATTTTCTAACAGCAGTGCATCGGTTTCTGTAGAAACTACAATGTGTTTAATGGCACAAATCTTTTTAACCAACACACGAGTTTTACCATTTTCGTGGTTTTTTGTAAAATAAGAAGCAACTCTTTTCTTTAAATTTTTTGCTTTTCCAACATAAATAACAGTATCATTTTTATCAAAATATTGATAAACACCTGGAGAATTGGGCAATGTTTGTATCTGTATTTCTAATGCTGTAGGCATAAAACGAATTTACTGGTTTTAACAACAACATCAAACCCAAAAGAAAAATGTTTTTCTGTTTTCGTAAAAAAATTATAGTACTTTTAAACACGTATAAATACCTGTTTTTTGCAGAATAACAAGTAATAATGCCTGCTTTTTTTATTTTTTAGTTAGTTTTAATATTTAAACTAAATAAATCTCATAAAAAATTTAATCATGAAAAAAAAGAACACAATTAGCTTACAAACAGCTAAAAAATGGACAAAAAAATGGAGAAAAGAAGAAGGAACTTACAACAAGCATCACAAATGTAGAGCATTTAATATCCCAAAAATAGATTTACAAGAGGTTTTAGCCGAAGATGGTGTTGTTAGTGTACGTGCTTATCTGGGTATTGATGATAATGATGTGGAAAAATTAGTAATTGTTGGTGTCAATGCACAAGGAAAAGACATGATTTCTAAAAAGCCTACAGACTTGGGAGATAAAGAAGATGATATTTATGATTTTACAAGACCATGCCCTGATGCGTGTGACCCAGACAGCCCCCTTAATGGTTAAGCCTTTCTATGAATTTATATGATATAATATCTTATACAGGTTATTTAATTTTATTGTTAAATAACCTGTTTTTTCTAAAAAGCATACAAAATAGCTCAAGAACTTTTCAGATATTTTTTTGCTACCTACTGTTTTCTTTAATTATACAAACAACTACTGAATATCTATTCATTATTAAAGTAAATAATCTATTTCTTTCTCATTACTACTTTATAGGACAATTTATTCTACTTAGCCTATTTTTTAAGCAAGTCCTAAAAAGAATACTTTTAAAAAAAATTGTTTCAATTATTTTAGTTGTTGTTCTAATTACTATAGGGTTTTATTACATAAATTATCCATCTAAATATCATCAATTCAATGTTTTTGAAATAGTTATTACTTCTTTACCCCTTTTAATATATAGCTTTTTCTTTTTTCTTGAAAAACTAGAAAACCCCAATAGAAAATACATCTATGTTATTTCAGGGTTTTTCTTGTATATACTGTGTAGCACCTTACTATTTACCGTAGGAAATGTTAAAGCAGAAATAAAAAAACTTATTTGGTACAGCAATGCTATCTTATATATTATATATCAAGTATTAATTTTTGTTGAGTGGTATAAGAACTTTAAAAACACTCCTCATAAAACTTAAAAAAAGCTTCCTTTTAAACCTGATTTTTACAATAGGTATTAATACCTGATTTTCAATCTTATTTGCATTTTTTTTCTGATAAAAGTTATCTTTAAATATGCAAAAAATGTTTATTTTAGATTTGAACTTCTATCCCCCAGCCATGGAAAAGTTATTTTCTGAAGAAAATCAAATCATTACTACTACAATTATTAGTGTTTTATTACTCTTATTAATGAGTGTTGCTTTGTTGTCTTTTTTCTTTTTTTCACGAAAAAAAATTGTTGAAAAAGAGCTCGAAAAAAAATCTTCTGAATTAGCACATCAAAGAGAAATGATACATGCAACTATTCTTACTCAAGAAAATGAACGTAAACGTATTGCACAAGATTTACATGATGAAATTAGCTCTAAACTAAATGTAATTCATTTAAATTCTAACTTGTTATTAGATGGAAAATTGTCTCAGAATGAGTACATAGAAGTTAATAAGGGCATTATAGATGTAACCAATAGAACTTTAGAAAGCGCTCGAAAAATTGCACATGATTTATTGCCTCCAATTTTAGAAAAGTTTGGATTAAAATCTGCCATAGAAGAACTGGCTGATGACTTTAACACTTCTAAAAAAGTGAAAATATATTATCACATTGATTACAATAAAAATCATTTAGAAACCACTCAAGAACTACATCTTTTTAGAATTTTACAAGAGTTGATTAATAACTCTATTAGACATGGCAATGCAAAAAAAATTAACTTAGATGTCAAAACAGTAAATAACAACTTACTTATTGAATATAAAGACAATGGTGTTGGCTTTAATCAAAAAAAACAAGAACACACCAGAGGTCTAGGAATGAAAAATATTGAAAGTCGTATTGAACTTTTAAATGCTAGTATAACTATAAAATCTGCTATAAAAAAAGGAGTATCTGTAAAAATTACTATTTAAAATCCCCCAAATTATGGAAAACAAAATAAAAATTATTCTTGCTGATGATGAACAGCTTTTTAGAAAAGGAATTCGATTTTTGTTAGAGAAAGAAGAGTGTTTTGATGTTATTTTTGAAGCTGAAAACGGTCAAGAATTAATTGATTTTATCAGTACTACTGAGGAGTTTCCAGATATTATTTTAATGGATTTAAAAATGCCTGAAGTTAATGGTGTTGAGGCTACCAAAATTATACACAAAACACATTCTGACATAAGGATAATTGCTCTTACTAGTTATGGCGGAAAATCTTTTATTACTAACATGATTGATGTTGGCGCTTCATCATATTTGTTAAAAAATACAAGTCCAAAAACAGTAGTGCATACTATACAAGAAGTTCATGATAAAGGCTTCTATTACGATGATGAAGTAATGAAAACAATTCATGAAAACTTACTTTCATCTAGTGGAAAACGTATTAAGTGTGATTTAGACAAAAAGTTATTATCTAAAAGAGAAATTGAAGTTTTAGAATTAATTTGTGCGCAGTACACTACAAGTCAAATAGCTGAAAAACTTTTTATAAGTCCAAGAACTGTTGACGGGCACAGAAATAATTTACTTCTAAAAACACAATCAAAAAATGTGGCTGGTTTAGTAATTTATGGCATTCAAAAAAAATTAATCGAAATTTCTCCTGATTTTTAATCTTCTAATCTTCAAAATAAAAAATCTACCATACTATAAATAATATGGCAGACTTATTCATAAAAAAGAAAAGTTTTTCTATTAAAGATTTAATTTTGTACATCCAGATTTACATCCTACAAAAGGAGCACAAACTTTCCCGCAAATTTCTATTGCCCAAGGACTTGTTTCTAGTGTAATTGTTACTTCTGCTTTAAAGCCAGCTGCACCTCCACCAATTGTTATTGAAGGGTGAGTTAAGCTTAATGTTCCGCTTCCAATTTCAACCCCTGCTAAATACACAGTTACCTTAACTGAATCGCCTTGAACATTTGCACAAACTTTTAACATACCTAACAAGCTTATACAAGCGTCTGTAGTTGCAACTTGTCCTGCTAAGGTTTCTGGTCCATTGATGTGAGCTAACACATCTTCTTTGTGAATTTTTACTGCCATAATATTTAAGTTTTAAGATTATGACACCAAAATTATGTTGATATACTCTTCTATTTAAGAGTACAAATACCTCTTTAAAAAATTACTAAAAATTACCCCAGTAATTATACTTAATCGGTTTTTGGAAATGCCTGTTTATTAAAAATAAACAATAGAGCTACACCAATGGTAATAAAAGAATCTGCCCCATTAAAAATGGCATTAAAAAAAGTAAAACTTTCTCCTTCGTAAATAGGAAAGTACAGCATATCTACTACTCTACCATAAAACAATTTTCCGTACGGATTCTCTGCAAAAAGAGTTGCTGTTCCATGGGCTGGAGCATCAAAAATAATTCCGTAAAAAACAGAATCGATAATATTACCAATTGCTCCAGAAAACACCAGCGCAATAGCAATAACCACAGCTATATGAGCATTTCTTTTAATGGTTTTATACAGCCAATACCCAATAAACGGAACCACAAGTAACCTAAATAAGGTTAAAACTAATTTACCTGTTTGTCCACCAAGTTCAAATCCCCAAGCCATTCCATTATTTTCTGTGAAATGGATTTTAAACCAATCAAAAACACGTACACTTTCTTGGATTTCGAAATGTGTTTTTACATAAATTTTACTTGCTTGATCTATTAATATAGCAAGAATTATTGTAAGTATTGCAATGGTTTTTTTAGACATAAATGTGTGGTTGTATTCATTTAAAAGAGCTTTCAGAATGTTTGAAAGCTCTTGTAATTATTGTTGTCTTTTTGCTTCGATGCTTAACGTTGCATGAGGAACTAATTTCAGACGCTCTTTTTGAATTAGTTTCCCCGTGACTCTACAAATACCGTATGTTTTATTTTCTATACGTAACAAAGCATTTTTTAAATCTCTAATAAACTTTTCTTGACGAATCGCTAATTGAACATTGGCTTCTTTAGCCATGGTATCTGCTCCTTCATCAAATGATTTAAAAGTAGGTGCGGTATCATCTGTACCATTATTTGCATCATTCTTATAAGAACTTTCTAGCAATGCTAAATCTTCTTCTGCTCTTTCTATTTTTTTTAAAATAATTTCTTTAAACTCTTGCAAGTCTTCGTCCGAATATTTTACCATATTTTCTGCCATAACCCTTACATTTTATTAATTACTATTTTGCTTTTAATTGAATCAAACTCAATTGCTGTTCCGTTTTCTAATGTATCTACAAAAACTAACTCATTTGTTAATGTTTCTGCTTTTATGTAGTTTTCATTTGCCAATACCGACTCTTTTAGATTGTCAGCTTGCAAAATGGTTAATTTAATTTTATCGGTTACTTCTAAACCAGTGTCTTTTCGTGCGTTTTGAATTCTATTTACCAACTCTCTTGCCACACCTTCTTTACGTAAATCATCGTTTATTGTAACATCTAAAGCTACAGTTAACCCTTCTGCATTTGCTACTAACCACCCTTCAATATCTTTTGATGAAATCTCTACATCTGCGGTTTCTAAAGTAATCATTTTACCATTAATTTCCACAGAAATTTCTCCTTCTTTTTCAATTTTAAAAATATCTTCTTGAGAGAAATTTTGTATCTGACTAGAAATCAGCTTCATATCTTTTCCGAATTTAGGACCTAAAGCCTTAAAATTTGGTTTAATTTGTTTTACTAAAATTCCGGAAGCATCGTCTAAAAGCTCAATTTCCTTTACGTTTACTTCTGATTTTATTAAATCTGCAACCGCTAAAATCTCTTCTTTTTGCGTTGTATCTAATACAGGAATCATGATTTTTTGCAACGGTTGACGCACTTTGATTTTCTCCTTTGCTCTAAGTGATAATACTAACGATGAAATGGTTTGTGCATTTTCCATCTTACGCTCTAAAGACTTATCTACTAAATCAGCGTTGTATTTTGGAAATTCAGCAATATGTACGCTTTCAAATTTTTCTACTCCTGTTGCTCTTGTTAAATCTTTATACAAACGATCCATAAAGAACGGAGCAACTGATGAACCTAATTTAGCCACCGTTAACATACAGGTATATAGGGTTTGGTATGCTGATATTTTATCTTGCGCATACTCCCCTTTCCAAAAACGTCTTCTACATAAACGTACGTACCAGTTACTTAAATGATCTTGTACAAAATCTGAAATAGCTCTAGTTGCTTTGGTTGGTTCATAATCTGCATAAAATTTATCAACCTTATCAACCAATGTGTTTAATTCAGATAAAATCCAACGATCAATTTCTGGTCGTTCGTTAATCGCTATTTCTGCTTCGCTATAGGTGAAGTTATCAATATTTGCATATAAAGAGAAGAATGAATAGGTATTATATAAAGTTCCGAAGAATTTACGTTTTACCTCTTCTATTCCTGCAATATCAAACTTTAAGTTATCCCACGGATTTGCATTGGAAATCATATACCAACGTGTTGCATCTGGACCAAATTCTGATAACGTAGTAAATGGATCTACTGCATTCCCTAAACGCTTTGACATTTTTTGTCCGTTTTTGTCTAAAACCAATCCGTTAGACACCACATTTTTATAGGCTACAGAATCAAACACCATCGTTCCAATTGCGTGTAAGGTATAAAACCATCCACGAGTTTGATCTACTCCTTCAGCAATGAAGTTCGCTGGATAACTTTCTTTATTATCGATTAATTCTTTGTTTTCAAACGGATAATGCCATTGTGCATACGGCATAGAACCAGAATCGAACCAAACATCAATTAAATCGCTTTCGCGCTTCATTGGCTTTCCTGATGCAGAAACTAAGATAATTTTATCTACTACATTTTTGTGTAAATCGATTTTATCATAATTCTCTTCTGACATATTTCCTACTTCAAAATCAGCAAAAATATCTTCAGATAGTATACCTGCATCAACTGACTTTTGAATTTCTTCTTTTAATTCAGCTACAGAACCGATACAAATTTGCTCTGTTCCGTCTTCAGTACGCCAAAT
>JABXHX010000053.1 GCA_013373385.1 Flavobacteriaceae bacterium | reverse complement strand
TAAAAGCAGCCGCTGAAAAAGGATGGATTGATGGTGAAAAAGTAATGATGGAGAGCTTACTTTCTATGAAAAGAGCAGGAGCAGACATTATCATTACCTACTTTGCTAAGGAAGCGGCTAAGGTATTATTAAAAAGTTAACGTCATTACGAGGAAGAATGACGAAGTAATCTCAATGTAAAGATTGCTTCACCTTGTTAGCAAGGACAAAAAACATAAAAAATGGAATTTAAAAAATCACAAGAATTATATAACAAAGGATTAGAGAACTTAGTTGGAGCGGTAAATTCACCAGTACGTGCATTTGCTTCTGTAGGAGGAAATCCTTTATTTATTAAAAAAGCAAAAGGAAGTAAAATTATCGATGTTGATGGTAATTCGTATGTAGATTTAGTATTGTCGTACGGACCTATGATTTTAGGACACCGTCATAAAAAAGTACAAAAGGCAATTACCAAAGCGTTGAAAAACGGATATTCTTTTGGAGCTTCGACCAAAAATGAAATCAAATTAGCAAAAATTGTTTGTGATGCTTTTCCAGGAATGGATAAAGTTCGTTTTGTAAATTCAGGTACCGAAGCTGTTTTAAGTGGAATTCGTTTAGCACGTGCATTTACAGGAAAAGATAAAATCATCAAGTTTTCAGGTTGTTACCACGGGCATCAAGATGCACTATTAGTAGCAGCAGGTTCAGGATTAGCGACCTTAAGTTTACCAGGATCTAAAGGAGTGCCAGAAGGAGCCGTAAAAAACACCTTAATTGCAAATTATAACGATTTAGAGAGTGTAAAAGCACACTTTGAAGCACACGATGATATAGCAGGAGTTATTCTAGAACCCGTAGCAGGAAATATGGGAGTCGTAACGCCACAAAATAACTTTTTAAAACAATTAAAAGAGTACGTAAACTCAAAAGGAGCCTTATTAATTGTAGATGAGGTAATGACAGGTTTCCGTTCTAAATTCGGAGGAGCTCAAGAAGTATTAGATGTTGAAGCAGATATTACGTGTTTAGGTAAAGTAATAGGTGGAGGTTTTCCGGTTGGAGCGTACGGAGCTCGTAATGAAATAATGGAAATGGTAGCACCTTTAGGAGGAATGTACCAAGCAGGAACGTTGTCGGGTAATCCAATTGCCATGGCAGGAGGAATAGCTACTTTAACAGAGTTAAAAAAGCAAAATCCGTATGAAAAATTTAATGAGATTGCCCAAATAATTGAAGTTTTCTTGTTAGAATCTGCAAAGAAATTCGACGTAGAGATTACTGTGAATAGATTCGGATCGATGATCAATCCGTTTTTTACCAATAAAACAGTAACGAATTTTGAAGAAGCACAAACGTCAGATACTAAAAAATATGCCACTTTCTTTTGGGAAATGATGCATAATGGAGTGTTTTTACCTCCATCACAGTTTGAAGCGTGGTTCTTATCATCAGCTTTAACAGAAAAAGATATTAAAAAGATAGCTAAAGCCATTGACAAGTCGATGGAAGCTGTATCAAAAATGTAATAAATGTCAAGCTGAACTTGTTTCAGCTTCTCATCATAATGTGATTCTGAAAAAAGTTCAAAATTACAAAAAGAAAAAATATGATAAAAAACGATTTATTTTTAAGAGCCTTAAAAGGAGAAACTGTAGATAGACCACCAGTTTGGATGATGCGTCAAGCAGGAAGATATTTACCAGAGTTTATGGAAATCAAACAAAAATATGATTTCTTTACACGTTGTAGAACTCCAGAATTAGCTTCAGAAATTACAGTACAACCTATAAGAAGATATGGTATGGATGCTGCTATTTTATTTTCAGATATTTTAGTAGTACCACAAGCAATGAATGTTGAGGTAGAAATGAAGCCTAATTTTGGTCCGTATTTGCCAAATCCAATTCGTGATAGAAAAACTTTAGATCAAGTAATTGTTCCAGATGTACAACAAGAATTAGGTTATGTAATGGACGCCATTAAAGCAACTAAAGAAAAGTTGAATAACGAAATTCCTTTAATAGGTTTTGCGGGCTCTCCATGGACTATTTTATGCTATATGGTACAAGGTCAAGGTTCTAAAAATTTTGACAAAGCAAAAGAGTTTTGTTTTACCCAGCCAACTTTGGCACACGAATTGCTTCAGAAGATAACAGATACTACAATTGTATATTTAAAAGCTAAGGTAGCAGCGGGTGTAAACGCTGTTCAAGTTTTTGATTCTTGGGGAGGAATGTTATCTCCAACCGATTATCAAGAATTTTCTTGGCAGTATATTAATCAAATAATTGAAGCATTAAAAGATGATGCTCCGGTTATCGCTTTTGGTAAAGGATGTTGGTTTGCTTTAGGAGAAATGGCACAATCAAATGCATCAGCCTTAGGGGTAGATTGGACCTGTTCAGCAAGAAATGCTCGTTATTTGACAGGAGGAAATATTACATTGCAAGGTAATTTTGATCCTTCAAGATTATTGTCGCCACCAGCTGAAATTAAAAAAATGGTACACCAAATGATTAATGAGTTTGGTAAAGACAAATATATTGTTAACTTAGGGCATGGAATTTTACCCAACATTCCGATAGAAAATGCAAAAGCATTTATTGAAGCGGTAAAAGAGTATAAGGTATAATTTTTAAGTATTTATACAATCCTAAAAACAAAATAAAAAGAAAGCGGAAGTAAAAACTTCCGCTTTCGTGGGTTTATTAGAAATTGTTTATTTAGAAAGAAATCGCAGCTTCTACAACAAACCCATTCATTTTAGCTCCAGATAATACTGCAGGTGTCCAAGCATTCGGTGACCAAGCATTTGTATCAGAGTTATAAGACTGGTTTACATATTCAACTTTCATTAAGATATTTTTAGTAAAGAACCATCCACCACCAAAGTTAGTTCTAGTAATTTTTTGTTTGTTAGGTTGTGTTCCTCCAGTTACATAATCTCTATTCCCATTAACAGAGTTGTATCTACCACCAATGTAGAATTGGTTTTTCTCTCCAAATCTATAGATAACTTCAGATCCAAATTGAGTAAATTTTCCTTGTACATTACCTTTTGCTTTGCTTCCTTTACTTACTTCATAAATTCCGAAGAATTCTAATCCATTGTATTTAATAAATGGGTTGATTTGATAAGAAAAGTTTTTGTTAAATCCAGGGTTAAAACGTCCTGCAAAATCTCCACCTGCAACAAAGTTTCCGTTGTTGTTATAGTTAAAAAGGTTGTAATATCTACTACCTGCTCTGTCTCCGTTGTATAAGTGGTTTCCGTTACTAAATCCAGGCTCACTTATAAAAGATCCAGTTAAACGAACTCTTAAAGCTTCATTTACTTGACGGTCTATACCTAATTTTCCGTATAAAGTAACTTTTAAATCTTTTTCTCCAACAATGTTCGTTTGTTGCCAAGGGGTAACCACATTGTTTACAGTCGGATTTAATAATCCATTAGAAATACCTGTCACTATGATAAAGTCTTTAGGTTGAAAAACAAATTCTATAAAAGGTTCAACAGTAAAAGAATCCATAATATAGTTACCAACAAAAGGATTGTATATTACCATTGCATTATCAGACCTTCTAAAGTGAGCATCACCATAGTTTAATTGGTCTACCCCAACTCTAATGCTTGTAATATTCATTAGTCCTTCCCAAAAGCCTTCCTTGATAAAATCTAATTTATCCATTTGTATATATCCTCCTTTTACCCATGTTTCATTGTGGTGTTTAGAAGATAAGTAAGTTCTTAGATGCATTCTAACTCCATCTGCTAATTGAACATCAAAGTTTAAGTTGGCTGTTGGTAAGTTAACATTACTTCCAATAGCAGTTAGGTTGTTCATGTCATTAGAGTGATTTAACCCTTGAAATTGAATAGCAAAATCTCCTCCCACTCTTATAGCAAGTTTTTTAAATTCAACATCGTTAGATTTTTTAGTTTCAAAAACATTTAACCCGTCAAATCCAGCTTGTCTAAAGTATTGTGTTTCTTGTGCATTAATTGTCTGAAATCCCATTGCCAAGGCAATTAAAAGGATGAATGATTTAATATTAGTTTTCATAATTTTTGTGTTTTAGTTTTTAATTGAATTTTAAATTAAAATTTATAGTGATTTCGTCGCCAGTTTTTATCGTGCCGAACAGAGCTCTAGGTGGTTTTATTCCATAATCTGTCATTTTTAGTTTGTAAGTTCCTTTTAAAAATATATCGGTTCCTTTTTTGTTAACATTCGTAAGTACAGTTACATTTTTAGTAACTCCAGCAATGGTTAAATCTCCGTTTAATTCAATATCAATTTCGTTATCGTTTTCTTTAACCAGTTTTCCTTTTTTAAATACAAAAGTGATGAATGGATATTTTTTAGATTTTAATGCTTTGTAAGTTAGTTTGTCCATTAATCTTTTACCGCTTTTTATACTGGTAGCTCCAATAATTACTTTAAGACTTTCTATGTCTTTAGTATTTTCTATACTGCTTAAAATCATGGTAGCATTTGTTTTTTCAACAATGCTTTCCCAATCATGTAAAGAGGAGGTTCCTTTAATTGCTACATTGCTTGGAAGCGAAATATTTAATTCTTTTGAGTCAGTTGCTTTTTGGCAGAAAAGAAAATTAATAGCAAAAAGCAAAATGATAGAAGTAACTGTTTTTTTCATGATTTCTTTCTTTTGATACAACAAAATTACCACTGAAATAATAGTTTTTTTATGACTAAAATCATTTTTTAAAAACTTTTAATCTTGTAAACTTATAAGTAAGGTGATTTGGTTGCTATATAATGATATCAATGTTAGAAAGTATATCAAGAATTACAGCTCGAAAATTATTGATATCTGGTTTTAATTACTTATTTGTTGGTAAAACTATAAAAATATACTGCTTAACTGTGTTTGTTTTGTGGATATATTAATAATTTAAAAAAATGTATTTAAAATTTTACAATGAAAAAGAACAAAAAATCATCGTTTTTTAGTACTTTCGCAATCCACAAAATAATCAAATAATGGCTAGATTCGAATTGAAGTTGCCTAAAATGGGCGAAAGTGTAGCAGAAGCTACAATTACTTCTTGGTTAAAAGAAGTTGGAGATACTATTGAAATGGACGAAGCAATTGTAGAAATTGCTACAGATAAAGTAGATTCTGAAGTGCCAAGTGAAGTTGAAGGAACTTTAGTTGAGATATTATTTGAAAAAGATGCTATAGTAGAAGTTGGTGCAACCATTGCCATTATTGAAACAGAAGGTGGTGAAGCTGTTGTAACAGAAACGCTAAAAGTTGAAGAGCCAAAAGAAGTTGTTGAGATTGAAGCTGCTGTAGAAAAAACGATTGAAGAAGTTGCTGCCCCGATTACAAAAACTTCTGATAGTGGAAAATTCTATTCACCATTAGTTAGAAATATAGCTCAAAGAGAAGGTGTTTCTATGCAAGAATTAGAGACAATTGCTGGATCTGGAAAAGATGGTAGAGTTACAAAGAATGATATCTTATCATACGTAGCGAATAGAGGTAATGCACCAAAAGTTGTTGAGCAACCAAAAGTTGAAACTCCAAAACCAGTTAGTAAGAATGAAGCTCCAAAAGCAGCTCCTGTTTCAGTAAACGGAGAAGATGAAGTTTTAGAAATGAGCAGAATGGGTAAATTGATTGCTAAGCATATGGTTGATTCAGTTCAAACTTCTGCGCATGTACAGTCATTTATAGAAATTGATGTTACCAATATTGTAAAGTGGAGAAATAAAGTAAAAGATGCTTTCTTTAAAAGAGAAGGAGAGAAGTTAACTTTTACTCCAATCTTAATGCAAGCAGTTGCATCAACAATTAAAAAGTTTCCATTAATCAATATTGCTGTTAGAGGAGATCATATTATTAAGAAAAAGAACATCAACTTAGGTATGGCTGCTGCTTTACCTGATGGAAACTTAATTGTTCCAGTAATTAAAAATGCAGATCAATTGAATTTAGTTGGTATGACTAAAGCTGTAAATGATTTAGCAGGTAGAGCTAGAGGAAACCAATTGAAACCAGATGAAATTCAAGGAGGAACATATACGGTAACTAATGTTGGTAGTTTTGGTTCTGTAATGGGAACTCCAATTATCAATCAACCACAAGTTGCTATTTTAGCATTGGGTGCGATTCGTAAAGTGCCAGCTGTGATTGAAACTCCAGAAGGTGATTTTATAGGTATTAGACAAAAAATGTTTGTTTCTCATTCATATGATCATAGAGTTGTTAATGGCGCCTTAGGTGGTATGTTTATTAAGTCATTAAAAGAAACACTAGAAGCTTGGGATGTAAACCAAGACTTTTAAAATAAATGATAGTTAGATTAACAAAACGCTCGGTAATATTCAGAGCGTTTTTTTTATTTTTGAAACTCAATCAATCTTAATATGACTTTTGATAACCCAATTATATTTTTTTTAAGCTCGCTTGGAGTTTTTAATGGGTTTTTAGTGAGCATGTATTTTTTGTTTTTTGAAAAACGCAAGCGTACTCAAAATAGATTATTTGGATTTTTGGTTTTAATGTTAACCATAAGAATAGGCAAATCAGTTTATTCGTTATTTAGTGAAACCAAAGATTTATTAATTATGCAAATAGGGTTATCTGCATGTTTCTTAATTGGAGTTTCATTATTTTATTATCTAAAATCATCTGTAGATAACAGAAAGAAGATTCCTATTACATGGAAACTTCATGTACTAATTTTATTATTAATAGTTCTGATTGTGGGGATTATAAAACCTTATAGAACGAATATTGATTTTTGGAGAAGCTTTGTCATATTTATTTATGCAGTTTGGGGTGTTTATATTTTTATATCAGCTTTTGTATTAAAAAATATTTTTCAGAAAATATTTTATAAAAATGTAGAATGCACTACTTCTGAATTGTGGTTAGTAGCAGTTTTTATTGGAAATCTATTAATTTATTTAGCATATTTAATTGGATATTTTTGGCTGTATTTAATCGGAACGCTAACTTTTTCTTTTGTTTTTTATGGATTGTTTTTCTTTTTTATGTTTAAGAAAAATAGAGAGACAATTTTTAAAGATATTCCTAAAAAATATGAATCTAAGAAAATTGAAAATGATGAAGCTGAAAAACTAATTGCTGAATTAAATAAAGCAATGGAGCAAAAACAGTTTCATAGAAATACAAATATTAAACTCAATGATATTGCTTTATGTCTAAACGTATCATCACATAAATTATCTCAATTATTAAACGATAATTTAGGAAAAAGTTTTGCTTTGTTTATTAATGAATGTAGAATTGATGAAGCAAAAAAAATGTTAAAAGAAAACAACAGTTTTACTTTAGAGGCTATCGGCTTTGAAGCGGGATTTAGTTCTAAATCTACGTTTTATGCAACATTTAAGAAAATTGTAGGACAAACACCATCAGAATATAAAAAGCATTATTCTTAAAATAGTGTCCGAAATTATAATTCTGGACACTTCAATTATAACTTCTCACTCTTTTTTTTGATTCTAAAAATAGATTTGCTGAAAATCTAAAATTATAATCATGAAAAAAATCACATTATTAGTAGCAATGCTATTTGCATTTCATTTTGCTCAAGCACAATCAGAAAATTTATTAGTAGAAAAAGCGCTTCAAAAGTATATTGAAGGGAGTTCTTATAGTAGACTAGAATTGTTAGAAAGTGCCTTTACAAAAGATGCAACCTTATATTTAACAGGTAGGGGTGGTCAATTTAAAAGATATACTCCTAAAGAATATGTAAGCTTTTTTAAAAATGCAAAAAAAGGGGTTTTTAATGGACGTGACGGAAAGGTATTGGCCATTGAAGTTGTGAAAGATATTGCAACAGCAAAAGTTGAAATTGCTGGACCTGAAAGAAAATGGGTGTATATAGATTTGTTTCTACTGAAGAAGTTAGATAATGAGTGGAAAATTATTAGTAAAACTGCTACAAGAACAGATAACAAGTAGTAATGAAGAGATTTATTTTTACAGTTTTAGGACTTATTACAGTTGCTAGTTTAACAGCACAAAACTCAAAAATTCAGTTTGTAAATTCAAAAATTAAAATTGATGGAGATTTAAATGAATCAGTATGGACTCAACTTGAAGAGAATACAAACTTTCATAATATAATTCCTACTGACATTGGGTTGGCTAAAAACCAAACATCAGTAAAAATTTTTCACGATGGAGAGTTTATTTATGTTGGAGCTATTTATAACGACACTACAGAAAGGAGGCAAGTAAGCTCTTTAAAAAGAGATGTTTCTATTGGTATTAGTGATGCATTTGTTTTGGTGCTTGATACTCAAAACCAACAGCAAAACGGTAATCTTTTTGCAGTAAACGCTTACGGAACCCAAGTAGATGCACTTGTAGAGAAAGTGAACACTGGTTATGGGTTAAACTTTAGTTGGAGTACAGTTTGGAAAGCTAGAGCAACAGTTAAAGGAAGTCAGAAAATAGTTGAAATAGCTATTCCGTTTAAAGCATTAAATATTTCAAATAAAAATTCAGAGTTTGGAGTACAGTTTTATGTAAGAGATATTAAAAATAACTCTTGGACTATTTTAACTGATGTCAGTAGAAACTATCCAACATTTGATTTGCGATTTACAAGAACTTTTACTGTAGAAAATTTGCCTAAAACCTCTAAGTCTAAGTTTACCATTACACCATCTATTACTTCTAATCTACAAAAGGATGTGTTAAATGATACAAAGAGTAACACGTTTAAACCAAGTTTAGATGTGCAGTACAATGTAACATCATCCTTAAAATTAGATGCTACCATAAATCCAGATTTTTCTCAAATAGATGTAGATCAACAAGTAACTAATTTAACGAGGTTCTCTGTTTTCTTTCCTGAACGAAGAAACTTCTTTATAGAAAACTCTGACTTATTCTCTAATCTTGGAGTGCAGGGAGTGAATCCGTTTTATTCTAGAAGAATTGGTGCTGATAACTCCATAAAGTTTGGATTAAAGCTATCAGGTAATGTATCACCAAAAACTAGACTTGGAGTTCTTAATGTACAGACCAATGAAGAAGATTTAAAACCAGCTCAAAACTTTGGAGTACTCGTTGCAGAACAGCAATTGTCTAAAAATTTTACAGCTACTGGTTTTCTTGTAAACAGGCAAGCGTCAGATAATTTTAATAGAGTATATGGCGCTCATTTAAATTTTAAGTCAACTAACAATAAATGGATTGCCTTAGCAAATATGGCAAAAAGCAGTAACGATGGAATCTCTAAAAAGAATAACTTTTATCATGCTGGTGTTTGGTATAATACTAGAGGTTTTTCTTGGAATGCTTCGTTAAAACAAGTAGATAAAAATTACATTACAGATGTTGGCTTTACACCAAGATTGTATAACTATGATGCTGTAAATAATCAAACTATTAGAGAAGGATACACTCAAACAAATACAGGAATTGAATATGAGAAGTTTTATGATAAATCACATAAACTAAATTCATTTAGAATAATGAGCTATAACAACGATAATTATTTTAATAAGAATGGAGTTCTGTCACAATCCTCACATTTTTTTAATTCAGCTTTGTTTTTTAATGATTTATCCGCGGTTTATTATGTTTATAAGTATGATTATGTAAACTTAGTTTATGGATTTGATCCTTTGAGAAATGGGAATGCATTATTACCAGGTAAATACAATTTTGGAATATTAAAAATAGGTTATAATTCAGCAAACAACCAAAAGCTAAGATATCGTGTTAATTTCCAAAAAGGGAATTATTATAATGGGAAAAGAATTGCTGCTGGAGCATATCTAAATTATCAATTATTGCCGTTTGCTAATTTACAATTGAATTATGATGTTAATAATATAGACCTAAATGTATTAGGCAAAGAGACTTTTCATTTAACACGTTTTACAGGAGAAGTGTTTATTAATAACCGTTTAAATTGGACAACATACGTTCAGTATAATACTCAACGAGAAAATTTTAATGTTAACACAAGGTTGCAGTGGGAGTATAAACCATTGTCATATATATATTTAGTGGTTTCTGATAATTTTAATAAGGATATTGTTAGAACTAATTGGGGGGTTGCATTTAAAATGAACTATCGATTTGACTTATAAAAAATAGTAAGTATATCAATTATTGGTAGTATCTTTGTCCTATTAAATTTTTTAAAAAATAACAATGAAAAAACTACTTATTTTATTTGTACTGATAAGTACAATGAATGTAAATGCTCAAGAATCTACTTTACTAAGATTAAACTATAAAAAGGGAGATTCTTATGCAATCAAAATGGAGATGTCTCAAGAAGTTGGTACAGCCATGTCCATGAACATGACAATAAATATGTCTCAAAAAATCAAAACTGTTACAGGTAGCGAATATACAAGCGAGATGAAGTTCACTAGAATGGAGATGGATATGCTTCAGGGGGGAATGAGTATGTCTTATGATTCTTCTCAAAAAGATGAAGATTTAGATGAGATGGGTAAGGTGATGAAATCTCAAATGGGGCCAATTTTAAATGCAGTAATAATTGTTAAAGGAAATGATTTAGGTGAAGTGTTAGAAACGAAGGTAGAGCCAAGCATACCCCAAGCAAACGATTTTGCAAACCAATCAAGCAATGTTGTGTATCCTAAGAAAAAAGTAAAAGTAGGAGATACTTGGACTTTTGAAAAGAAGGAGAAAAACATGGTTATGAATTTTATCTACAAAGTAAAATCTATTACTAAAGAAAAAGTGTTGTTAGATGTATCTGGAGATGTAACAGGAATGGCTTCTGGGAAAGTGACTGGAAGTATGGAAATAGATAGAAAATCTGGAGTGCCAGTATTGTCTAAAATTAATATGGATTTAGATGCTGGCGGGCAAAATATGCTTACTAAAATGACGATGACAGCAACAAAGAACTAAAATTACTTGCTATTGTAAGTTAAAAAAAGCCTCGAGATTTCTCGAGGCTTTTTTATGTTATGAATATAAAAAGAATCTTACGCTAACATGGTAACTGGATTCTCTAAATATGTTTTTAGTGTTTGCAAGAATTGAGCTCCTACAGCACCGTCAACAGTTCTGTGGTCACAAGCTAAGGTTAATTTCATAGTGTTGCCAACAACAATTTCTCCATTTTTAACCACTGGTTTTTGAATAATTGCACCTACTGATAAGATAGCAGAGTTAGGTTGATTGATAATTGAGGTAAAACTTTCAATACCAAACATACCTAAATTAGAAACTGTAAATGTACTTCCTTGCATTTCATCTGGAGTAATTTTCTTATTTCTAGCCTTGCCAGCTAAGTCTTTTACAGAAGTTCCTATTTGTGTCAAGCTTAATGTATCTGTATGTTTTACTACAGGTACAACCAAACCTTCATCTACAGCTACAGCAACACCAACATGAATATGACTGTGGAATAAAGTAGTGTTATCTGTCCAACTTGTGTTTACTTGTGGATGTTTTTTCAATGCCATTGCACAAGCTTTTACAACCATATCATTAAATGAAACTTTAGTATCTGGTATTGCATTGATCATCTTGCGAGATGCCATTGCATTTTCCATATCTACTTCAATATTTAAATAGAAGTGAGGTGCAGAGAATTTAGAGTTTCCTAATGCTTTAGCTATTGCTTTACGCATTTGAGAATTTTTAACTTCTGATGTGTTTTCTTCACCTGCAATAGCAAAAGTTGTTACTGCTGTTGGAGTAGAAGTACTGGTTTGTGGAGTTGATGCTGCCACATTAGTAGCAGGTGTGTAACTTTCTACATCTTTTTTAATGATTCTACCATTTTCTCCAGAACCTTTAACATCAGCTAAGTTAATTCCTTTATCGGTGGCTATCTTTTTAGCTAATGGAGATGCAAATATTCTTCCAGCATTTGTAGAGTTAGTTACAGCTTTAGTTTCTTCTGCTTTTTGCGGTGCAGCATCTGTAGTTTTAGCTTCTTTCTTTTCTGTAGTTGCTAATGTTCCGGCTTTTTGGGCTGCAATAACAGCAGTAATGTCAGTTCCTGCATTACCAATAATAGCTAATAAACTGTCTACCGGAGCACTTTCTCCTTCTTGTACACCTATGTGTAATAAGGTTCCTTCGTTAAAAGACTCAAATTCCATAGTTGCTTTATCCGTTTCAATTTCAGCTAGGATATCTCCTTCTTCAACTTTGTCTCCAACATTTTTTAACCAAGAAGCAACTGTACCATCTGTCATAGTATCACTCAAACGAGGCATGGTAACAATTTTAATTCCATCTGGGATAACAGTATTGGTAGATTCAACTTTAGGTTCTTCAGTTTTTGGAGCTTTTTCTTTTGCTTCAGTTTCAGGATTGTTATTGCCATTTAATAAGGCAGTAAAATCTTCTCCTTCTTTACCAATGATAGCTAAAAGACTATCTACTGGTGCTGTTTCTCCTTCTTGTACACCTATGTGTAATAAGGTTCCTTCGTGAAAAGATTCAAACTCCATTGTAGCTTTATCCGTTTCAATTTCAGCTAGGATATCTCCTTCTTCAACT
>JABXHX010000027.1 GCA_013373385.1 Flavobacteriaceae bacterium | reverse complement strand
TTGCGGAATTGAATTTCTTTGCGGAATTGTTTTCTCAAAATCGGAGTTCTACTAAATTGGAATTTTTTCAAATCAAAATTCTACTTTTTGCAACAACGTGTATCAAAAATTGCTATTTTTAGCTTTAGTAAAAGTTATCGATTTTTTGCGAACTTCAATTTTCCTGCGGAAAATTGCCGTTCACGTCAAATACGCAACTTTTCATAACACAAATACGTTGTACTTCATGCTGAAAAGCTAAATATTTGGAACATTATTATTGACTTAAAAAAAAATGATTTACTTTGTTATTTAAAATAATAATTGCGGATATTTAATTAATGATAAATAAAATTGAAATAGAAGGTTATAAGAGTATAAAATCTCTAAGTCTTGATTTAAGCCCAGTAAATATTTTGCTTGGTGGAAATGGTGTAGGAAAAAGTAATTTTATTTCATTATTTTCTTTAGTTCGTAATATACATCTAGGGAATTTCCAAAATTATGTTCAAAAAAAGGGAGGTCCAGACAGCTTATTACATTTTGGGAAACGTGAAACAGAATCTATTGTCATTAACATTTTTTTTAAAATTAATGATAATGAAAATAAATTCATGATTAAATTAGAAGCTGGTCAAGATAATTTATTTATTAAATCTGTCAAAACTGCATATAGATGGGGAAGTTGGAGAGAAATTGAATATGAAACAAATGTTTTAGAATCAAAATTTCAACATATAAATTCTCGTCAAGCATACTACGTGAATTACAGATTAGAAGAATTTGATGTTTATCATTTTCATGACACTAGTGATACATCTCCTATGAAAGGTTTTTCAGACCTTCATGACAATACTCGTTTAAAAAGAAATGGTTCAAATCTAGCTGCCTTTTTATATTATCTAAAAGAGAAAGAACCTAAACATTTTAAACGCATAGAATTAACTATAAAATCAATCGCTCCATTTTTTGATCATTTCGTTCTTGAACCTAATCGTCTAAATGATCAAAAAATTCAACTTGAATGGAGAGAAAAAGGATTTCCTGAAACTTATTTCAATGCTTTTCATCTTTCTGATGGTACACTACGTTTTATATGTCTAGCAGTACTTTTGATGCAACCTAAACCTCCATCTACAATAATTATAGACGAACCTGAATTAGGTCTGCATCCAGTGGCTATCAATAAGTTAGCAGCATTAATTAGAAAAGCGTCTGAAAAAACACAAATAATTATATCAACTCAGTCAATTAATTTAATAGATAATTTTGAACCAGAAGATATTATTGTTACTGATAGAGAAAATAACTCTTCTGTATTTAAAAGATTAAAAAGTGAAGATTTAAATACATGGCTTGAAGACTTTACTTTAGGAGATTTATGGGGTCAAAATAAATTCGGAGCACAACCATATAATATCTAATGAAACGACTTGTATTTATAGTCGAAGGAGACACAGAAATAATATTGGTGCAAAATCTAATAGTTCCATATTTGGTAAATTTAGGTTTTCAAAATTCTATGCATGCTCAAACAATCATAACAAATAGAAAGCAACATAAAAAAGGAGGTGTTGTAGGATATGAAAAATTTAAAAATGAAGTAACAAGAACATTAGCTCAAGGTAATGTTATTATAACTACATTAATTGATTTCTTCCGCCTTCCTAACAATTTCCCTGGTTATACCGAAAATTCACTACAAATTGACCAAATAGAAAGTGCTGTACTTCAAGATTTTCAAAACAACAGCGATTTTATTCCATACATTCAAAGACATGAACTTGAGGCTTTGATGTTTTCGAATAGAAGTGGCTTCGAACTTGTAATAGATGAAGATGAAAAATTACAAGAGATTGATTCTATATTAAGTGAATACAATAATCCAGAGGATATAAATAACCATCCTGACACAGCTCCATCTAAACGATTAGAAAGAATTTTTAATTATGATAAGACAGGCGATGGTGAATTAATATTTGAAATGATTGGAATTGAAAATATTATAGAAAAATGTCCGAGATTTTCAGAATGGTTAAGTAAGATTGTTGAAAAGTTAAGTGAATAACGCACGAAAGTACAACAACGTATATAAAAAATAGCGGTTTAATCGCTTAAACAAAACATAATGAATAAATTAAAGGTCAGTTATAATCTGAAAAATTAGTGAATAAAACCCGCTACTTTTCATATACAAGACCGTTGTGTGTAATTTGAAAAAACCGTAATTATGGAGAATAAAACACTGAAACATATAAAGATTGAGGATATAATTCCTAATCCAAATAACCCTAGACTTATTTTCCACGAAAAAGATCTTGAGGATTTGAAAGAATCTATTTCAAATGCTGGTGTTCTAGTTCCAATTACAGTGTATGAAGATGAAATTGAAAAAGAGGGAGAAGAAAATGAAATAAGGTATATTTTATTAGATGGAGAGAGAAGATGGAGATCTTGCAAAATGCTTGGGTGGCCAACAATTCCTGCAAACATAATTGATAAGCCAAAAGATGTTACAGAGAATATTTTACATATGTTCAATATTCATTATTTCAGAGAACAATGGGAATTATTTCCTACAGCATTGAAATTAGAGAATATAATTGAATTATTAAAAACAGATAAAGATTCTGTTCTATCCAAAACAACAGGTTTAAATTTAACTACTGTAAAAAGGTGTAAAATATTATTGTGGTATCCGCAAAAATATAGAGAAACATTACTTTATAAAAAAGATAAAATCTCAACGGATTTCTTCATAGAGCTTTTCCCAATAGTAAAAAGACTAAACCAAGAACCTGAATTCAATAGTGATCTAGAAATCTCGCAAATTATTGATGGACTAATCTCAAAATTCACTCAAACTTCAAGTTTTTCAGATGTAAAAGAATTTAGAGAAATGCGAAAAGCAATAAAATATTACGACTCTAAAGGTCAATTATATGAATTTATTGGCAAATTGAAAGAGTTCATCGCAGATCCTGAACTTCCAATGGATTATTTTACAATACTAGATTTAGAAATTGAAAAACTAAAAGCAACTGTTCTAAAAAGTATTTCAACATTAAATCAAGCATTTACAGACGATAACATCGAACTATTAAGCGATTATTATGTGTTAGATCAAATTATTGCTTTAAAAGAAAAATTAGAAGAGGTAATTGTAAAAATTCAATAAATATGATATTAGAAAAAATAGTTGATTTTTTCTGGTATTATGTTATGAACTTAAGAAAATACGAGAAAAAATTATCAAAATATCAAGGCTATGGAAATCGAACAATAGTAGCTTTTAAAAGAGAAAATAATCTTGAATGGAATACTATTAATAAGATTTTAAAAAAACTTGTTATAATAGATGGTCTGGAATTAAGAAATAGGTTACGTGAGCTGTATAAAGAGAATCAGGAATTATTCGACGATCCGAAAACATACATTAGCCATTTTGGGCCTGTTGGCAAGAGTGGTGGATTTATCCTAAATCAATTTTCTCATTGCTTTCCAGGAAAGGCTACTCAATTGATAGATTCAACAAAGGTTTCAAAATTAACTGACAATTCAAATGTCATATTTTTAGACGACTTTATCGGAACTGGACAACAAGGAATAGATTTTATTAAAGTATTAGGTTACAGTCTTAATTCTAGTACAAAACCATATTTGTTTGCAATTTGTGGAACTCAAAAAGGAATAAAAAAGATTAACGATTATAACTCAAAATTTAAAATTAGGACATCGTTAGTTTTTGATAAACCTGACGATTTTTTACTCGAAAAAGACTCTCAAACACTTACAGCAAAGGAAAAAAAGACTATTCGAGATTTTCATAGTTTAATAGGCTTTGAACAGAACAACAAATATCATTTAGGCTTGCCTCTAGCCTTTTTTTATTCAACACCTGACAATTCATTGGGAATTTTATGGAATGACAAAAACCCATATGAAATGAATGGAATTAAAAAAGAATGGTATGGATTAATACCGAGAAAATATTAAAAAAACTACACACAACAACGTATATAATCCATTGCTAGTGAAGGCTTACTTACGAAAATCCTCACGGATTTTCTATTCGGTTTTTATTTGCTAAATTACGTGCTAAACCACGCAACGTATCATATACAAAACCGTTGCAAGTAATAGAGGAACACACTCAGACGCAAACAATTCGGAATTTTATAAAACTGGAATCGGACAAT
>JABXHX010000006.1 GCA_013373385.1 Flavobacteriaceae bacterium | reverse complement strand
TTTTTTTAACAAACTCTCAGATCTTTAAAACTAACTGACTAAAAAATACTACTTGCAACATCGTGTATAATTCATTGTGGCGGAATTTTCCGATTGGAAAATTCCTTATATTTACTTACAATTTCGCTTGGTGGAAAAATCATTGTTGATTTTTCCACAACCAAATCATACACAAAACCGTTACCCAACATTTGACAAAAATCACGAAAATCGAACCGAAAACAATATTTGGAATTTAAATAAATGAATATAAGTTTTGACCTTGACAGCACATTAATTCCGAACGGAAAGGAATTTGATATTGAAAATAGAAACGGAATTGCAAAACTTTTCGGAATTGAGGAAATACGAAAAGGCACTCGTGAATTGATTTCTGATTTACA
Organism: Flavobacteriaceae bacterium; assembly: GCA_013373385.1. Taxonomy (GTDB): domain Bacteria; phylum Bacteroidota; class Bacteroidia; order Flavobacteriales; family Flavobacteriaceae; genus Polaribacter. The sequence continues at coordinate 5,697 of JABXHX010000006.1, read as the reverse complement.
AAACCAAGGTCACGAAATTCATATTTATACAACATCATTTAGAACTAAAAGAAAAATACGATTGACTTTAAAATATTACGGAATAAAAGTCAGCCGAATTGTAAACGAAAAAGAAAATCGAAAAGTTTTAAAATCTCGGAACATTAACTCATCCAAGTATCCACCAGCATTTGATTTTGACTTACATATTGACGATTTAAAAGGTGTTGGAATAGAGAGTGAAAGATTAAATTTTAAAGCAATTATTGTTGAACCGACTGATAAAAATTGGATTGAAAAAATAAAAAACGGAATAAAAAACGTTGGGTAACAATGTATAACCGCAATTACGGCGGATTCGACTACGTCCGAATCCACTCGGAATTGCTAACGTCTGTGCTTAACCGAAAATCATTAACTTTAATCCCGTAACTGACGGTTATACGAGACCGTTAGCGGTAATTACATAAACATTTTTACATCAAAAATTATGATTGAATAATACCAAAAACCAAATGTCGTTTAAATGTCGCACATAAACCACTACTAATTTTTGGTTAGTTTTACGATTGAAGATAATTTTACTTAAAATTTCAATTTGAATGGATAGACTTGATTTCGGAAAAGAATTAATTAGAATAAGAAAAACCAAGGGGCTAACCCAGGCTGAGGTTGCAGAAAAATGCAACATAACAATACGCACCATTCAGAGAATTGAATCTGGTGCTGTTAAACCAAGAAGTTCTACTATCAAAATTATTTCTGAATTCTTAGAAGTTGATTTTTTTGAAATCTCAAATCAAAATTCAAATTTGAAAAACCATACTATTTTATGGTATTTAAAAGACATCTTTAACTTAAAAACAAATACAATGAAAAAAATCTCAATCTTATCTACTTCTGTTTTAATTTTAACATTTATAGGTATCAGCATATTCAATACTGAAGCACAATCTAAAACTTCTAATAAAAAAAGAGAAGTAGCATTAGAAAGTCAAAACAAAAAAGTTGATTTTTCTAAGGATTTTGATAAATTTAGAATTGCGGATAATTACGTATTTGTCACAAAAAACAATAAGCAAGGTTTAATGACCTTAAATGGAAAAGTAATTGTTCCTTGCAAATATGATAGATTTGAAATTAAAGGTCGTTATATAACTACTACAAAAAACTATAAATTTGGTTTAATGAATCTTGATGGAAAAGTAATTGTTCCTTGTGAGTTTGACAGATATGAAATAAAAGACAGATATATTACTACCACAAAAAACTATAAGTTCGGTTTAATGAATCTTGATGGAGAAACAATCATTCCTTGTGAATATGATAATTATGAAATTAAAGGGCGTTATATAACTACTACAAAAAATCACAAATTCGGATTAATGGACCTAGATGGCAAATCAATAATTCCTTGTGAATACGATACTATGAAAATTGAAGGTGCAATTGCCATTGTAACGAAAAATGGAAAAACTGAACAAATACGAATTTAAAACTACCGCTAACACTGTATAAAATTAATTGCTAGTGCAAGCCTACTTGGAAAATTCCTGCGGAATTTTCTCTCGTTCGTTTTTGTTTGCTAAATTAGTTGCTCAAACACGCAACTAATCTTATACCAACCGTTGGCAAACATTTAATGCAACATTCGAAAATTTTATCAGTCTTTATAGGAAACGTAAAACCTATGAAATTAATTCTTTCAGCAATAATATCTTTACTTTTCACTTTTCACAGTTTTGGTCAAAAAAAATATTTTGAAAATAAATTTGAACATTATTCAATAGTAAAAAATAATGATACAATAAACTTTCACACATACTCAAATGGAGATTTCTCGTTAAAAAAAGGTGTTCTTTTATACATTCAAGGTTCTGGAAGTGAACCTTTTTATAAATTAATTAAACATATAGATACAATTAAAACTTCAAAAAATGAAGAACCAAAAATTAAAAAGTATCTCGAAGTTAGCAAAACTTTACCTTTTGATTTAAAAGCATTTCCTAAAGACTATTTATTAGTTGCTATTTCTAAAAAAAATATTCCTTTTGAAATATTTGGAAATGATTTTAAAGTTCCAAAATCATTTTATGAAAATGACAACTTAAATTATAGAGTTTGGCAAGCTAATGAAGTCGTAAATTACCTTTCAAATAATATTTTAAAAAAGCAAACTAAAATTATTCTTTTTGGTCATTCAGAAGGCACTGAAGTTGTTGCCAAACTTGGAACAATCAATAATAAAATTTCAAATATTGGCTATTTTTCAGGTGGAGGGAATGCTCAATACTACGATTTTATACTTGATATTAGAAAACATGTCCAAAGAGGGGAAATGACAGAGGAGGAATCAATAATAGAAACTGAAAAGGTTTTTAAAGAAATAAAAGACATATATAAAAATCCTAATAGTTTAACAAAAAAATGGTTAGGACATTCTTATAGAAAATGGAGCTCATCTGTAGAACCATCAATTGATAATTTATTAAAAATTAATATTCCAATATATGTTGCACACGGAGCAAAAGACAAAGCTGTTCCAATAGAGTCAGCATATTTAATACCAATTGAATTTATTAGAAATAAAAAAACTAATTTGACATTCAAAGTATATCCTAAATTAGACCATTCTTTTTCTATAATACCACAATCTGAAAACGAAGAGTATGTAGAAAAATGGAATGAAGTTCTTGAAGAATTTTTGAAATGGTGCGAAATGAATTAAAAAACGATTTGCCAACACCGTATAAAATTAATTGCTAGCTTCTAGCCTACTTTGGAAAATCCTAACGGATTTTCCATTTAGTAATTATTTGCTAAATTTAGTGCTTAAACCACGCAACTAATCTTATACAAAACCGTTGTGCACAAGCTCGGAAAAACGAAAATGGAAACGAAATCAATCGAACAATTAGAAAAAGATTATTGGAAAGAGCCTTCCGAGTTTCCGACTGATATGGTAAAAAAATGTTATCAATATCGGAAAATAAGTATTGCAGAATTGACTGACGAGCAGATAAGACTTCTGATTTCTCAACAAATCGGAACTGAATATCTAATCGGAGTTGCACTCGAAAAACTCAAACGGAATATATTGACTGAAGGCGACTTTTACGAAGGCGATTTACTTGTCGCTGTTTCTGGAATACCGACTGAATTTTGGACTGAAAAACAAACTGAATTGCGGACTTTTAAAAACTTGGTGGAACTGAATCGCGAACTAATAAAAAATGAACTCGGAGAAAAAAAAATTGACAGAATAAATGAAAAAATAAAAGCCAGTGCACAACACCGGCTATAGTTCATTGCGGCGGAATTTCCTCGCGGAAATTCCTGCGTGTTTGCTAACTTTGGTTTACGGCGGAATAGTTCTGCCGAACCATTCCGCAACGAAACCATAGCCAAAACCGTTCCCACACATTTGATGAAAACCGAGAGAAATTGGAATAAAGCAAAATGGATTTTCGAATCAGACGGAGCATTAAGAGACATTTATGTCCAAGATGTTAATGAATCTGATTGGAAAAAACTGATTGATTATCTGAACTCTGAATACACGTTGGAATTTGGAATCGACAAACAACGAAGTTCAAGCAAAATTGATTTTGGTTTTATTCAAAAAATGTGGAATGACGAAACTGGCGAATTAGAAACTAAATCGCTGACAATTGAACTCAACGGAATTCTAATTAAATCATATTTTTTTAGTCCAGAGCAAATTGAATTTGACATAAAACCAAGTGAAATAAATTCTCTTTCGGACTTAAATCGGATTTTAGATTTTATGAGCTCAATAAGTGGAGTTCTCAAAAAACAAGTGACTTTGACTGGAGAAAATCAAGCGGAATTTCCATTAATAAAAATTGATTCCCAAAATGGAACGAAAAAAATTCTGACCAAAAAAGAAATGATTCGATTTTCAAAAAAGGCTGGAATTTATAATGGTTGGATTTCAAGAATTAAAAACTTGATTTCGCCAAAGAAAATTACAATGGAGGAATTGGAATATAAAGCAATGGAAAGTGCTTGTAAACCATTTGAACCAGTAGGAAAAGAAAAAAACGTGTGGTAACACCGTGTATAATTAATTGCGGCTGAATTTCCTACTCGGAAATTCAAACTTATTAATTATCTTTCGTTCACGGCGGAAAATGACTCGCGTCTTTTCCCGCAACTAATCATACACAAACACGTTACAAACAATTTAAAAACACTTTACGAATGAGAAAAAAAACATTACTATTTGGATTTTTAACTTTTCTAATTACAGTAAATATAAATGGACAAAACTCTACTGAATTCGGAATTAAAGCAGGGGCAAATTATGCGCAATATACGCCTGATTTTAAAGTAGGTGGAAATGATTTTGTTGATTACAAAAGAAAACTTGGCTTTTATGTTGGAGGCTTTGTAAATATCGAAATTGCCGATAAAATTAAAGTTCAACCAGAATTGCTTTTTGCAATACAAGGAACAAGTGTCTTAATTGAGGATGTTCAAGTTACTGATTCGGACGGATTCTTTACAACTGTATCGGATTATGAATCCAATATTAATGAATCAACTATTTCTATACCCGTTGTTGTTCAATATCTATTTAATGACAAATTTTATATGGAAGGTGGTCCACAATTTGGCTACATAATTGATAGAAAAGAAAAAATAAAAAAAGACCCATTTGAGGAATTTGGAGGTATTGATGACCCCAATTCTGACTTCGATTATGACAAATTTGATTTAGGACTGTCTTTTGGTTTTGGTTATAGACTAACAGAAAATTTAGGAATTAATACAAGATACTTTTTTGGATTAATAGAGAGAAATAATACTATAAAATCATCTGTTTTAAATTTAGGAATTGAATATAAATTATAAAAACTGTTTGTAACACCGTATAAAAAAAATTGCTAGTTTTAGCTAAACCAAAGTTAGTTGCTCGTTTGCTAGCTTCTGATTTTCCTTCGGAAAATCCTCGCACACAAACACGCAACTTTCCTTATACATAAACGTTACCTGCAAGCTGAATGAACAACACGCTAAAAAAAATAACACCATTTCTGATTTTATCAATTGCATGCATTATTTATGCGATCTTTATAGTGATAAAAGAAAGGGAATTGAGCTGGGGAATTTTTGCTGTTGTTGGATTAATTGTAATCGGAATTTTACTGTTTGGAATTGACTTTGGACTTAAAAAGTGGCTCAAGAAATACAAAAAAATATTCCTGACTGAATTAGCATTAGTGCTTTTGCTAGTTGTAATTTATGGTTACAAGTTCAATCGGACTAAAACACTTATTATTCCAACGGAATTTGACAAAAGTTATGTGACAATAATTTACGGAGTTGAAAATTCGAAAGATTTGTCTATATCAACTTTGACTTGGAATAAAAAAATAGAAATCCCAAAAAGCGGAATTTTATTAACTTCCTCTGACTTTAATGAAAATTTGAGGGAAACAGAAATAAAAATGGACTCTGGAATTTATTTAGGTTCTGACGAAACCGAAAAGGGATTTGTTCGAATGGCGGAATCTGAATTCCAATCCAATGGACAGAATTATAAATTTCGGACTTGGAAATTACAAGATGGATTTTGTTGTATCTTCACATCAGATGAAGTTCAAGAATATAAAGCAGAATTGAAAATCGAATTTGAAAAAATAAAAGCCAGCAGGTAACAATGTATAACCGCAATTACGGCGGATTCGACTA
>JABXHX010000092.1 GCA_013373385.1 Flavobacteriaceae bacterium | reverse complement strand
AACGTAACAAAGAGTTAATTCCATTAACAGAAGAATTACAATTTGCAAGGACTTACATGGAGCTGCTTCAAATGCGTTTTGAAGATGCTATACAATTTGAAATTCCTATCAACGTAAGTAATGACGAGTTAAAAATAGTGCCGCTTTCATTACAGTTATTACTAGAAAATGCAGTGAAGCACAATGTGGTTTCTAGTATCAAACCTTTAAAGATTAATATTTTTGAGAAGGATGGAAATTTAATAGTGGAAAATAATATCAATCCTAAAGAAGCCATAGGCAAAAGTACAAAAGTAGGATTGAGAAACATAGCAGACAGATATAGATTGCTAACCAAAAGAAGTGTTTATATAGAAAACAACGCAACAACTTTTGAAGTGAGTTTGCCATTATTAACCCAAAAAAGAAGTATTATGTATACAGAAGACATAAAAAATTCAAGCTACATAAAAGCAGTAGAAAAAGTAGAAAAGCTAAAAGAATTTTATCAAAATATTATTTCTTACTGTATTGTAATTCCGTTTTTAATTTTTATCAATTTATCAACTTCGCCAGAATTTCATTGGTTTTGGTTTCCTATGATAGGTTGGGGTATAGGAGTTCTTTTCCACGGATTAGACGTCTATAATTACAATCCATTTTTAGGAAGTAATTGGGAAAGTAAAAAAATAAAGGAGCTAATGGAAGAAGATAATGATACATCAAACTGGGAATAACAAAGTTATGGAAAACAGCTACGAACAAGAACAGCGCTATTTAAAAGCAAAAAAGCGCGTAAAAGAAATAAGAGGTTTCTATATTCATTTAGTCATCAATATAGTTTCAATTCTAATTATAGTAATAGTTAATTTATTGTTTTCTCCTGGGTATCATTGGTTTTGGTTTGCAGTAATTGGTATCGTAATAGCACAACTGATTCACGCATTGTTAGTTTTCGGGTTTCCACAGATTGGATTCGGAAAAGATTGGGAAAATAAAAAGATTGAAGAGTTACTAAGTAAAGAAGAAAAAATAAAAACAAAATAAGTAGTGATGGAAAAAAACTATAGCAAAGAAGAGCAAAAATATTTGAAAGCAAAAGAGCGTGTAGAAAAAATCAAAGGATTTTACGCAAACTTATTAAGTTACTGTATTGTAATTCCGTTTTTAATTTATATCAACCTACGATTTGTACCTCATTTTTATTGGTTTTGGTTTCCGATGGCAGGATGGGGAATAGGCTTGCTATTTCATGCCATGGAAGCGTTTAGATACAATCCGTTTTTAGGAAAAGATTGGGAACAGAGAAAGATTAAAGAGTTTATGGAAAAGGATAAACAGCATCAAAATTTATAAAATAGAAAATTATGAAAAATTTAGACGAATTAGAAGGAGCAAAGTATTTAAGGGCTAAAAAGAGAGTAGAGAAGATAAAAGGATTTTATGTGCACCTTAGTGTTTATGTTATTATAAATATATTTATTAGTGGTATTATAATTTACGGTTTAACTTATGAAGATGGTGATACTTTAGGATCTACACTTTCTAATTTTGGCGTGTATTCTACTTGGGTGTTTTGGGGAGTCGGAGTATTTTTTCATTGGTTAGGAGTTTTCGGTTTCAATGTTGTTGGAAGAAATTGGGAAGAAAGAAAATTGAAAGAAATTATGGAAAAAGAAAAACGGAAATCTAAATTTTAAAAAAGATGGAGATAAATGGTATGAATAATAAATACATAAAAGCAAAAAAGAGAGTAGAAGAGTTAAAAGCTTTTTACATTCATTTAAGTGTTTATATTATTGTAAACTTATTTTTAAGTGGTGCTCAAATTGTAGATGGAATTACAGAAGATAAATCATTTTTAGAAATTTTTTCTGACTTTGGTATTTATGGAATTTGGCTAATGTGGGGAATTGGATTATTAATACATTGGATAAGTGTTTTTCAATCAAAAATTATAGGAAAAAACTGGGAAGAGAAAAAAATCAAAGAATTTATGAAGAGAGAAGACGAAGTAAGAAAAAGAAATTCTTTTTAATATGTATAGTATGAGCAGTATACAAGAAGTAGCAAAGTTAGAAAGAGCTAAAAAAAGAGTAGCAGCATTAAAAGGGTTTTATAAACATTTGGCGTTCTACATTGCAATCAATGTGTTCTTTATTTTAAGAAGAATCTATAGAGATGTGTATCATGGCGATACATTTACAGAAGCCATTTTAGATTTTACCAATTATAAATTATTTTTTTGGTGGGGTGTGATTTTGGCAATTCACGCAATAAATATTTTTAAATTTGATTTTCTCTTTGGTAAAAACTGGGAAGAGCGTAAGATAAAAGAAGAAATGAGTAAAGAAAGAAATAGGTAAGTATGATACAAGTTTTAATTATAGAAGACGAAAAACCAGCAGCAAGAAGATTGTCAAGAATGTTAGATGATTTAGGGGTACAAGTGAATCAAATGCTGTATTCTGTAGAAGAGTCTATCGTTTGGTTTCAAGAGAACCAACACCCAGATTTAATCTTTTTAGACATTCAATTGTCAGATGGGCTGTCTTTTGAGATTTTTGAACATGTAAATATTTCGAGTTCAATCATCTTTACTACTGCGTATGATGAATATGCTTTAAAAGCATTTAAACTAAATAGTATTGATTATTTACTAAAGCCCATAGACGAAGATGAATTAAAAGCGGCTGTTAATAAGTACAGAAGTCAACAAACCAAACAGAATAATGTGCAGTTTAGTTTTGATGATATCAGAAAGTTATTAGTAAATCCTATTGATAGAAAATTTAAAAAGCGCTTTACGATTAAAGTAGGGCAACATCTAAAAATTATTTCGGTAGATGAAATTGAATGTTTTTTTAGTGAAAACAAAGCAACCTACATACATACAACGAACAATAGAAACTATTTGTTAGATGGAGCACTAGAACAACTACAATTAGAGCTTGATCCAGAAAAATTCTTTAGAGTAAACAGAACTTATATTGTTAGCATTAATGCTATAAAAGATATCGTAGCTTATACAAATAGCAGATTAAAAGTAGTGTTAAATACGTATAATGAATCAGAAATTATAGTAAGTAGAGAGCGTGTAAAACAGTTCAAGGAATTTATTCAGTAGACAGTTATCAATTACGAATTACCAGTTATCTATAAACAATTGTTAATTTTAGCCTTTAGCCTTTAGCCTTTTCATTTTCATTTTCACCTTTTCACATTGGCTTCATACAATTCAATCCATTGCTCGGGAGTCATTTTTTGAACCAATTCACCAATCAATTCATACGGAATGTCATCCATTTTTTTAAATCGGATACAGCTTTTCCCCATGTCTAATTTACGCTTACAATGTTTCGGATATTCGGTTGTAAACCAATTTAGCAACTCGGGGTTGGCATAGATTCCCATATGGTATAGCGCAACAAAGTTTTTTTGTGAAGCGATATTTATAAAAGGCAAAGGAAGTTCCGGACTGTAAGCTTCCCCTAATTAGAACTGTTTATATTTCTAATCTATTCAAATTTATTGTTTTTAAATCAAAAGGGGCTAGCCCCTTTTGATTTAATTTTCGCATATTTTATTGGTGGCATATTT
>JABXHX010000019.1 GCA_013373385.1 Flavobacteriaceae bacterium | reverse complement strand
CAACGTTCTAAAGATTTTCCTGATGTAAACGGAATGGTATATACCGTAGGTAACGAACAAGATTACCACTTTAAAGTGTTGTTCTTAATCTTACAAAAGCTAGGCTATTCTTGGGCTAAACAATTATTCCACTTAAGTTATGGAATGGTTGATTTACCTTCTGGAAAAATGAAATCTCGAGAAGGAACTGTAGTTGATGCTGATGATTTAATGAATGAAATGACCAATACAGCTCGTGAAATTTCACAAGAGTTAGGGAAGTTAGAAGGCTATTCTACTGAGGAAAAAGAAGAGTTATATAAAATTATCGGATTAGGTGCTTTAAAATATTTCATCTTAAAGGTAGATCCTAAAAAGAGAATTTTGTTCGACCCACAAGCATCGGTAGATTTTCAAGGAAACACAGGACCTTTTGTACAATATACCTATGCAAGAATTCAGTCTATCTTGCGTAAAGCTGATTTTGATTATTCAGCAAAAGTAAGTGTTGAGTTACACGAAAAAGAAAAAGAATTAATCAAGCAATTAGAATTGTACCCTGAAATAATTCAGCAAGCTGCTAATAATTATTCGCCTGCGGTAATTGCAAATTACACGTATGATTTGGTAAAAGAGTTCAACTCATTCTATCAAAACGTATCTATTTTAGGAGAAGAAAATCAATATAAAAAAGTATTTAGAGTTCAGTTATCTAAAAAAGTAGCTGACACTATAAAATCAGCATTCAATTTATTAGGAATTCAGCTTCCTGAAAGAATGTAATAATTAACAAACAATCAAGTAAAAATAAACGACATGAAATACGACGTATTAATAATCGGAAGTGGTCCTGGAGGTTATGTAACTGCCATTAGAGCATCTCAATTAGGATTTAAAACCGCTGTAGTAGAGAAAGAAAACTTAGGTGGAATTTGCTTAAACTGGGGATGTATTCCTACCAAAGCATTATTAAAATCTGCTCAAGTATATGATTATTTAAAACATGTTGATGAGTATGGTTTAAAAGCTGAAGCTATTGACAAAGACTTTGACGCTGTAATCAAAAGAAGTCGTGGTGTTGCAGAAGGAATGAGCAAAGGTGTTCAGTTCTTAATGAAAAAAAATAAAATTGATATCATCGACGGATTTGGAAAGGTAAAACCTGGTAAAAAAGTGGATGTTACTGATGCTGACGGAAAAGTTACTGAATACAGTGCTGATCATATTATTATTGCTACAGGGGCTCGCTCTCGTGAATTACCAAGTTTACCACAAGATGGTAAAAAAGTTATCGGATATCGTGAAGCTATGAGTTTACCAACACAACCAAAATCTATGATTGTTGTAGGTTCTGGAGCTATTGGTGTTGAGTTTGCTCATTTCTATAATTCAATGGGTACTGATGTTACTGTTGTTGAGTTTATGCCAAACATTGTTCCTGTAGAAGATATAGATGTTTCTAAGCAAATGGAACGTTCTTTCAAAAAAGCTGGAATTAAGGTAATGACAAGTTCTTCTGTAGAGTCTGTTGATACTTCTGGTGATGGCGTAAAAGCTACTGTTAAAACAAAGAAAGGTGAGCAAGTTTTAGAAGCAGACATCGTATTATCTGCCGTTGGAATTAAAACTAATATTGAAAACATCGGATTAGAAGATGTTGGAATTATTACAGATAGAGATAAAATCTTAGTAAACGATTGGTACCAAACAAACATTCCTGGTTATTATGCTATTGGTGATGTTACTCCTGGTCCTGCTTTAGCGCATGTTGCTTCTGCAGAAGGAATTACTTGTGTTGAAAAAATCGCAGGTGTTCATACCGAAGCTATCGACTACGGAAATATTCCTGGTTGTACCTACGCTACTCCTGAGATTGCTTCTGTTGGTTTAACTGAAGAAAAAGCTAAAGAAACTGGATACGAGTTAAAAGTTGGAAAATTCCCTTTCTCTGCTTCTGGTAAAGCTAAAGCTGCTGGAACTCCTGATGGATTTGTTAAAGTAATTTTCGACGCTAAATATGGTGAATGGTTAGGGTGCCATATGATTGGCGCAGGTGTTACAGATATGATTGCTGAAGCTGTTTTAGGTCGTAAATTAGAAACTACAGGTCATGAAGTATTAAAAGCAATCCACCCTCACCCAACCATGAGTGAAGCTGTTATGGAAGCTGTTGCAGATGCTTATGATGAAGTGATACATTTGTAAGAAAGTTTTTTGATCACTAAAAATGGAGTTTGATATCTATATAGCTATTATCATTTTTTCTATTTTTTGTGCGCTTAACTTTGGCATTTATTCTTTATTTTTTGCAATTAGAAAAAAGAAAAGAAACTTGTTTTCTATCAGTGTTATTTTATTTTCTTTTTGCCTTTTTATATATGCCCTGGAAGTTACAAATGTAATTACAAACTATTCATATTTAATTTGGGTCAATGCACCAATTTTGTACTGTATTGGCCCTTTTTCTTATTTACATGTCAAAGAAAAACTAAAGCTAATAGACATTCTTCATTTTCTTCCTTTTCTAGCATTTCTAATTTACCTAACTCCATTCTACCTTTCTAGTGATTCAAATAAAGTTTATGAATATCAACACACATTTCAAAGCAACTCTAGCTCTACAACTTTAACTTATTTTTATTTATTACATATTAGTATTTATTTCTTTTTATCATTTTTAATGATTAGAAAAAGAAAACAACAATACTATCATTACTTTTCTAACCCTAGCAAAAAATTGAACATAAATCAATTAGAAAAAGTTTACCTTTCTTTCTTTGTTGTAACAAGCATTAGTTTTGTTTATGGCTTATTAGTTGAAATAAGTAATCTATATATTTTTGGATTTGACTATTTTACACTTACCCTCTTATCTATATTATTTATTGTATTACAATTGTATCATAATTATGATTCATTAGAATTAACACCTCCATATTTTAACATTGCTGAGAACAAATTAAAAATCATCAACAAAAAACTTATTAAAACCTTAGAGAAGGTAATGAAAGATGAAAAATTATATCAAAATCCCAATTTAAGAATAAAGGATGTATCTAATAAATTAAACATTTCTTTAAACGAATTATCTGCATCAATAAACAACCACTACCATCAGAGTTTTTTTGAGTATATAAATACTTTAAGAATTGAAGAGATTAAAAAAGAATTACTAAATCCTAATAATAAACATTTAACATTTTATGCAATTGCCAATAAATCTGGATTTAAAAGTAATAGTTCATTTTATAGAGTCTTCAAAAAATATACAGGTAATACTCCAAAATCATTTATAAAAGAATATTCTTAATTTATCTCAACGTAGAAGTTGATATAAAAATAGCTCTTAAGTGATACTAATTATATAGTAGTTTTGGCGGAACATCAAAAATACTATATTATGAAATTTAAATTATTTACTATCTTTTTCTCGTTCATTTTGATTAGCTGTACAGCGCAAAATAAATCTACACAAAAAACAAAAAACCTTTTCGGAATTGCTACCAATGCTCCTATTGAAACTTATCAATACGCTTTTAAACTTGGTTTGTTTAAAACGGAATACAGAATACTCATATCAAAAGGAAATTATAAAACTTCTGTAGGAAAAACATATGTGAAAATGGGCAAAAATGGACTTACCTATATGGAAGACAACATTGATAATAAAGGAAACAAAACTGGCTGGTCAACATTTACTTACAACAGTAAAAAAGGTATTTGGGAAAATTTATATTTTGAAAAAGATAAAAAACCAACTTCTTTTTATGCAAAATATGACAATGGCTATTTAACAGAATTTGTTGAAGGAAAAGATCAATATGGAAGTTATACTGAAAAGTATGTATATAAAATAATAAATGACTCTACTTATACATATCAAGGTAAACGAAAATACCCTGGAATAAAAGAGTTTGAAGTTTTTTTTACAAAAAACACATTATTAAAAAGATAGATTTTAACCTCGCAAATTGCAAGGTTTTTTTATGGCATCACTTTTGTAGTTAACAAAACATTAACATACATAAAATGAACAATATGAGAATCAATCAAACTATTTTCAAAGTTCAGTGGGCTAATTGTTAAGAAAAAGAATGACTCTTGTTTAAAAAGAGCTATAAAATCGAAGACTGCTATCTTCGATTTTTTTTTATATTTGGAGCTTATGCAACAGCTACTAGAAATTTCCCCCGTATTACCTTCTGCCAATATCGAAAGAGATATAAAATGGCACGAAAAATATACAGGCTTTAAAGTGATACATTCAGACAAGATGTATGCTGTTCTTAAAAGAGAAAACTTACACATACATCTTCAATGGCATGCAGACACAGAAGACGATCCATTACTTGGCGGCTCTGTAATTAAAATTTTTGTTAGTGATATTTACCCTTATTTTACAGAATTTGTAGAAAAAAAAACAATTACAAAAGACAAACTCAGATTGCAAACCGATTGGCAAACCAATGAGTTTGGTTTTTACGATTTAAACAACAATGCCATTTTTTTTGTTCAAGATATTTAACAACACATTTATGAAAAAAAGAATACTACTCCTACTCCTTTTATCGGCAACACTAAGTATTGCTCAACAAAAAAACATTTGGCATTATATAGAGAATGAACAGGTTATTGCAGAAAACAAAGAAACTACACATGCAAGCTTTACCTCTTTTCAATCCTTAAAAAATTTAGAAGCGAATACTCCAGCATTTAAAAAATCACTCAACGGACTATGGAAATTTAAGTGGGTAAAAAATCCAGCGAAAAGACCAACAACTTTTATGAACCCGAAAGTAAATGTTACAAATTGGAAAAACATCAAGGTTCCGTCTAACTGGGAAGTAGAAGGTTTTGGAGTACCTATTTATGTAAATCATCAATACGAATTTTCTGATTACAAAGCTATGGTAGCTGATGATATGGAGCTAGTCGATAGAATTTATCCTAAAAACCCTGGAAAAGTTCCACATACTTACAATCCTGTTGGTTCCTATCGTAGAGACTTTACAATTGATAAAAGTTGGAATGGAAAAGAAATCTTCTTGCATATTGGCGCAATGAAATCGGGTGGATTTGTTTGGCTAAATGGCAAATATATTGGCTATTCTCAAGGCAGTAAATTGCCGAGTGAATTCAATATTACCAAAGCTGCAAAAAGAGGAAAAAACACCATAGCTATTCAGATTTTTAGATGGACTGATGGTAGCTACTTAGAAGCCCAAGATTTTTGGCGTATTAGCGGAATTGAACGTGATGTATACATCTACGCACAACCGAAAGTAAGAATTCAAGATTTTGAAGTGGTTTCTACTTTAGATGCGAGCTATAAAAATGGTGTTTTAGAATTAGATATTAATCTTCAAAATCACAACAAGAGAGCAAAAGAGATAGTAGTTTCTTATCAATTATTTGATAACAAGAACATACTCGTGGAAAATAACAAAAACCTTTCTATTAAAGGAAACAGCAATACTGTATCATTTAAAACAATAGTGAATACTGTAAAACCATGGAGTGCTGAGCATCCTAATTTATATTCTTTACGAATTATTACCAAAGACACTAAGGATAAGATTATTGAAATCACCGAACATAAGATTGGTTTTAGAAGTGTCGAAATTAAGAACGGATTGCTATTAGTCAATGGGCAACGAATTACATTAAAAGGTGTAAATGCACATGAAGCAGACCCAAATACTGGTCACGTATTGAGTGAATCAGTCTTGCTAAAAGATGTACAAATGTGGAAAGAAAACAACATTAATGCAGTTCGTTTAGCGCATTATCCTAGAAGTAGCCGTTTTTATGAACTGTGTGATTTGTACGGAATTTATGTAGTTGATGAAGCCAATATAGAATCGCATGGAATGTATTATGGCAAATATTCGCTTGCAAAAAAAGAAAATTGGACCAAAGCGCATGTAGATAGAATGTTGCGAATGGTTAAACGCGATAAAAATCATCCTTCTGTAATTATTTGGTCTATGGGAAATGAAGCAGGTAACGGAACTATTTTTTACCAAGGTTACAAGGCTATTAAAAAATTAGACAAATCTAAAAGACCCGTTCAGTACGAAAGAACTTATAAAGAAAGAGACATAAACTTGTTTGATATGGATTGGAACACAGACATCATCGTTCCGCAATATCCATCGCCAGCCACTTTTGAAAAAATAGGAAAAAATCAAACAGATAGACCTTTTATTCCGAGTGAATATGCCCACGCAATGGGAAATAGTACAGGGAATTTTGCAGATTACTGGGAAATTATAGAACGCTACGACAATCTACAAGGAGGCTTTATTTGGGATTGGGTAGATCAAGCCATTTGGAAAACCAACAAGAAAGGTGAAAAATTTTATGCCTATGGTGGCGATTTTGGTAAGAATATGCCAACTGATAATACCTTCTTAAACAACGGAATTGTTTTTCCAGATAGAACACCACAACCAGCCTTATATGAAGTTAAAAAAGCACACGAGTTTATCAATTTTAAGCACCTCGGCATTAACAAACAAAATGAACTTAGGATATTGGTAGAAAATCTATACGATTTCACCAACCTCAACCATTTTAATTTTACAGCTGTGGTAAAAGCAAACGGAACTGTTTTAAAAACCAGTACTTTTAACAATTTAAATGTTACCACACACACCAGTAAAGTAATACACCTGCCTTTAAGTGAAATTACCTTTAAAGAAAATACAGAGTATTTTGTAGAGCTACATGCTACCACAAAAAATAAATGGGGCATATTACCAAGTAACTTTGAAGTTGCTAGAGAACAACTTCTTCTAGCATCAAAATATAAAAAGAAAGCAGTTGTAGCAACAAAATCGGCTGAGATTCACATTAAAAACAGCTATAAAGAATTAACTCTAAACAGTGCTGATTTTAGTGTTCGTTTTAATAAAAATAACGGACAAATAACTTCTTTCACCTATAAAAAGAAAGAAATTTTACATAATAAAAAAGGACCGACAATCAATTTTTGGAGACCACCAACAGATAATGATTTAGGTAGTGGCATGGAAAGGAGAAATATTGAATGGAAAAATGCTTCACTGAATCATACAACTACAAGTTTTACTTATAAAGTACTAGAAAAAAATAAGGTTGAAGTGCACGTAAATTATAAGCTGCCAGGTGTAAAAACCACCCACTCAACTGTGTATACAGTTTTTGGAAATGGTACTATAAAGGTTGAAAACACACTAGATAAAACCAATTACAAAGCAGACATACCAAGAGTTGGCATGCGAATGCAACTAGCAAAAGAATTTGATAATGTAACCTATTACGGCCGTGGTCCTTGGGAGAATTACCAAGACAGAAACACCTCAACATTTGTAGATGTATTTCAGCAAAAAGTTGCTAATTTTTATGTCCCGTATATCCGCCCACAAGAAAATGGCAACAGAACAGATGTTAGATGGATGGCATTGGCTAACACTCAAAACAATGGTGTATTGGTAGCAGCACCCCTACAACAAAAGTTAAGCGTTTCTGCACTACACATGCCCAATGAAGATTTTGACATTACTGATGGATTAGATTATAATAAAAAGAATCCGAAAGCAAATTTTAGCAAACACACCATTGATATTAAAAAGCAAGAGTTGATTCAATTAAATATAGATATGAAACAACGTGGTTTGGCGGGTGATGATAGTTGGTATTCTAAACCGCAAGAAAAATATCAGCTTAAAGGAAACCAAACACATACGTATACGTTTTACTTGATTCCGTTTACCAATGGGACTCATAAAAAGTTTGTTGAGTTGTCTAAAAAGTAACGTTTTGAATATACGTTAATTACAATAAAATCATATTTATAAAATGTGTTTATTTATGTAAATAACCAACCTAAAGTAAATTAATGAAACTACAAAAAATTAAATTTAAAATAATACTTGGATTAATTCTTATCCCTATAAATCTGATTGGGCAAAACTCAAAATGGCATGAATTTGACCTCCAAAATATAAAAGTTGATTTCCCTACAGAGGAAGTTTTTCAATTAGACACAATCTTAAAAGGTATAAGGATTAATCAGCTATATAGTCAAATTGGTAATTCAACACTTATTGTCCAAAAATTACCAGCTGAAAGTAACACAATAAATAAAAATCTTTCTTCATTACCTTATGATTACGAATCTTTAATAAAATATTATGAAGGAGTCATAGAAGGTGTAAGAAAGAGTTCAAAAGCCAAAGAAGTAATAAAAGAAGAAATTAAAATTAAAGAGCTGATTGGGTATAAGTCAATTATTTACAATAAAATTGAGGAACCTATAATGGAATCGAGAATATTTTTGGCAGGCAATGATTTAATAATGATATCGATTTATAATCCAACTAAAGAACTGAATGATATAAAAGCAACATTTTTTAATTCAATGAAACTTGGAAGTTTAGATTCACTTGAACAATATACAGGAAAATCAAAAGCTTATAAACAAGGATACATATTTGGAAAAATATTTTTCTATATTATTGCATTTAGCGCAGGAATTTTTTTCCTTATTAGAACGCTCAAAAGAAAAAAATAATTGACTACCATAGCAATAATTACTTTTATTTAACTTCATAAAATCCATAAAAAAATTTATTTGCTAATTTAAGTTTTAAGTATATTAATACTAAAAAGATAATGTTTCAAGCACACCTCCTAAAACCTCCAACAAACAATTCGTGTTACTTTATTGCCTTGCTGCATAGGTATTATTTTAAACTCTTGCACGCCTAATTTTTTACCAGATTGTTGTAAACTCTCTACATTTTCTTTTTTAGAAACCAAACTTGTAAACCATTCAGATTGCTTTTTAAATAGGGAGCTTTGGTATAAATAATTGTGCAAAAAAGCTTTTTCACCACCAACATACCACAACTCGTTATTGTTTCCTGCAAAATTACGCACCGTGTTTGTGCCTAGATTTCTAGTTTTCCTTCTGTTGGCTCCCCTAGCCTCTTCTGCAGATGCATAAAATGGCGGATTGCAAAGGGTGGCTGTAAAAGAATCATCCTCAGAGAGTATTCCTGTTAAAATATCTTGTTCATCTTTTTGAAACCGCAATTCTATTGCTTCATTGAGCTTGTTGGCATCAATAATTTTTTGCGCCGTAACCAACGAATTTTTATCAATATCTGTCCCTACAAATTGCCAATTATACACTGCATTTCCTAACAACGGATAAATACAACTAGCGCCTGTACCAATATCGAGTAGGGTTACATTTGTTTCATTTCCAATGAAATCAGCCAAATGATGTATATAATCTACTCGTCCAGGAATTGGCGGACATAAATTTGTATCCGGAAAATTCCAGTCTTTCACTCCGTAGTACGCAAACAGCAAGGCTTTATTAAACTCTTTTACTGCTGTTGGGTTAGAAAAATCAATCGTGGTTTTTCCAAACTTCTCTATTAAAAAAGCATTGATTTTTGGGTATTTCTCTGATAAAAAATCAAAATCATACCCTTTATTATGTATGTTATTTGAATGTAACGATTTACTCATACCAAACGAATCTATTTTCCTATTTTTGCTGCTATGTTTACAGATACAACTGCATTTACAAAAGTACTACTAAAAGCTACGGCAAAAATAACAATTGCCGGTTTTTTAATTGGTTTTTTACATCAATACGATTGGGTAGTTGCCATTATTTTACTTGCTAAAATTGTGGGTGAAGTATACAAAAGAGTCTACAAAAACAAGAATTTTTTGTTTTTAACAGGAATCCTTTTAACCTGTATTGCAGGATTGATTGGTGAACATTGGGGTGTTTCTAACGGTTATTGGAAATACCACGATGTACCAAGAGATTTGCCTCTGTGGCTGCCATTTGCATGGATGTTAGCGTTTAGTTTTTTATACAAACTTGAACTGAGAAGTATTCCTTTGCTAAAAAAGCAATCACTCACCAATAAAATTATCTTAACCCTAATTTATGTAATTGTTTTCCCTGCATTCGGAGAAATTATTACCATAAAAACTGGAGTTTGGACCTATTATTGGCCGTATCAAATTTTTGGTGTTCCGCTGTATGCCATTCTCTGTTTAGTCTTTGTACATATGATGGTAAACCTTGTATTGGTTTGGGCAAACAAAAAATATCAGTGGAAAGATGTAGTCTTTACCATTAATAAAAACTAATCCATTTCTAAAACGGTAAATGTTAACTCTAGCGGTTTTAAATTCTTTTTCAACACCTCTATAAAGTCTGCTCCATACTCTAAGTAATATTCAGCAAAGTTTCGTTGGCGCTCTTCTAAGCTTTGATTTGGAAATAATTGGTTTTTAATTTCTGTAATTCTAGCAACCAACTCTTTTTGACGTCTTTTCTCTGCTCTTAACAACCGCTTTTCAAGCTTCTCTAATCCGTTTAGCTGCTTTTTTTCTTGCGCATTTACCGCGCCTAGAAAAGAAATATCAGTTTGAGTAGCGGTTTCTTTTAATTGATCAAACTGTGTTTTTAACTGCTCTTTAAGCTTAGAGAAATCAAGTTGAATCGTTGAGTTTTCTTTTACTTTTAGCGCTAGTAACTCATGTAAATCTAAAAATAATTCTTCTTTAGAAATGTCTAAGCTATTTAGTTTTCGTTGTTGCTTAGCCGATATTATTTGAACAGAATTCCGTAATAATAATATAGGAAACGGAATACTAACCGATTTAAAATAGGCTTTCAACTCTAACCAATACGCAAGCTCTCCACCACCGCCAATGTACGCTAAATTTGGCAACACAACTTCTTGATACAGCGGACGCATAATAACATTCGGAGAAAATCTTTCTGGAAAAGTATTCACTTCTTTTTGTAGCTCTACTAGACTCCAACTAATTTCTGTATTGTTAACTTTATATATTTTTCCATCAAAAACAATACGCTCTCTAGAATTTTCGTTTAAATAAAATAGATTGATTTCTCTCGGGTTGACTTGAATTTTATAATGCTTGGCTAACTCATCAATTGTTTTAGAAACCTCATTAAATGAAACTTGCTTTGTCAACTCATCTATTACATAAGGCGCAAAAGAGGTTTTTAATTGCACATCATCTCCATCAATAATAACTAGACCATATTCAGCAAATAGTTCGTTTGTAATATATCTAGTGGCATCCGCTAAGTTGTGGTGTTTTAGATATCCATCAGAAAATAAGTTCTTTAGATATGCAGCATTTTTTGAAGTTCCGAGTTGATTTGAAAACAGTTCAAAAACAGCGTCTAAACCTTCGGTATCAAATCGTCCAACTGCTCCTCCATCATTTCTAGTCCACTGATTTTTTTGATTCTTAAAATTGAAGAAATTAATTTCGTCAAAATCATGGTCTTCTGTAGCCATCCAATACACAGGTACAAAATGATATTGAGGAAATTGCTCATGCAATTCTTCTGCTAAATTAATTGCAGAAATAATTTTGTACAAAAAATACAAAGGTCCCGTAAATAAATTTAACTGATGCCCTGTTGTAACTGTAAAAGTTGTCGGTTGCAATAAGCCATCTACATTTGCCTGAGTCTTATCAGACATTACAAAACCTGCATATTGCTTGGTTAAAGCTGCTACCAATGCTTTTCTGCTATCTGATGTGAAAGAGCACTGCTTTTCTTTCAATTGATTTCTAAATCCCTCTATGTTAGAAAAATTAGTGTAAAAAGGTTGTATGTTGGTTGCTTGCTCTAAGTAATCTGACATGATATTAGAGAAAAAGCCTGTTTTTTGAAACGGAATCTGTGTACTTTTCATTTACACATCTATTCTTTTAAACAAGGTATATACATAAGGTCTTTCTCCTCCAAATGGATTGATAAATGTATACTTAAAACTTGTTATCAAACTAAAATCGTTACCTAAACTTTCTGCTAACATGGTCTCATTATAACGCTGTAATGGTAAACCGCAACATTTTTCTGCGCCATCTATTGCAAATACTGCTATAAGTACAAATCCGTTTGGCTTTACTAGCTTTTTCACCAAATTAAAATAAGCCTTTTGCGCTGCTTCTGTTAAAAAAAAGTGTAGTACAGCTCTATCATTCCACAAGTCAACTTGTGCTAACTTGTCTAATTTAGTTGGATTTGTTAAATCATCAACTAAAAATGTTACTTTAGATGCATCTGCTCCTAACCTATTTTTTAGATCTACTAATGATTTTTCAGACAAATCGTTTGCAATTTGGTTGGTATATCCTTCAGCAATTAAATCGTCTATTAATGTTGAAGTACCTGCACCAACATGAAGTATACTAGCATCTTTGGGAAGTTGAGTTTGCTGAATTAGCTCGATTGTTTTCAACGATTTTTCTTCAAACCAGCCCAATTTTTCTGTAGGCGTTTTTTGGTATGCGATATTCCAGTATTCTTTGTAGTTGATTTTTTCTGGCACTTTACAATCACTTTTAGTCATAGAACTCATAGGTAAAATATTTTTATAAAAGTACATTTTTTTAGTGATTGGTCGGTAACCCAATATCAATCTAACAAATTTTTAACGCTTTCTTTTTTAAGAAAATTTGTTTTCTAAATAATTACAAGTAGCTTTGAAAAAACTTAATCAAAACCATTTACTAATGAAAAACAAGTATATACTTATTGTTTTTATTTCTTTACTAACATTTCAAATCACAGCACAAAAGTTACAGACTCCTAGCGAATTTTTGGGCTACAAATTAGGTTCAAGATTTACGCGTCATCATAAAGTAGTAGATTACTTTAAATATATCGCTCAACATTCTGATAAAGTTAAATTTCAAGAATACGGAAAAACAAATGAGTTAAGAACCTTAGCTATTGCGTATGTTTCTTCTGCTGCTAATATTGTCAACTTAGAAACCATTAGAAAACAACATTTAACCAATGCTGGTATAGAAAACACAAGTGAACTGAAAGATAAGGCGGTTGTTTGGTTAAGTTATAATGTACATGGAAACGAGGCTTCTTCTACAGAAGCATCTATGCTTACTTTGTATAAGCTAATTACAGCCCATACAAATTACTTAGAAAATACTGTGGTGATTATGGATCCATGTATCAATCCTGATGGTAGAGATCGTTATGCAAACTGGTACAATCAGGTAGTAGCAACACCCTACAATAAAAATCCCGATGCCAGAGAACACAGTGAGCCTTGGCCAAGTGGTAGACCAAATCATTATTTATTTGACTTAAATAGAGATTGGGCTTGGGCTACACAAGTAGAAACACAACAACGTTTAAAAGTATACAATAAATGGTTGCCTCACATTCATGTAGATTTTCATGAACAACACATCAACAATCCTTATTACTTTGCTCCAGCTGTAGAACCTTATCATGAAGTGATTACAGATTGGCAACGCGAGTTTCAAACACAAATTGGAAAAAATCATGCAAGGTATTTTGACAAAAATGGTTGGTACTATTTTACAAAAGAAAGCTTTGATTTACTATATCCAAGTTACGGAGATACCTATCCAACTTATGTTGGTGGAATTGGTATGACTTATGAACAAGCAGGTCATGGAAGAGCTGGTTTAGGAATTACAAAAGCAGACGGAGATGAATTGACTTTGTGGGATCGATTGTTCCATCATACAACAACAGGAATTTCTACCGTAGAAATGGCATCAAAAAATACAGCCAAGATAAATGCAGAATTCAAAAAGTATTTTAACAGTAACGATTTTAAATACAAAAGTTATGTATTGCAAGGAAATCAAGGTAAAATTAACACGTTAATTCGTCTTTTAAAAAAGCATGAAATTAACTATGGATTTGCAAACGGGAAAACGGTAAGTGGCTACAACTATCAAACTAGCAGTAAAGGAAATATGCGTACCACTACCAATGATTTAGTAATTTCTACAAATCAACCCAAAGCTAAATTAATCAAAGCATTATTTGAGCCTGTTGCTAAATTAAGTGACTCTATTACCTATGATATTACGGCTTGGTCTTTACCGTATGCCTATGGATTTAACGCAATTGCTAGCGAAAGATTGGTCAACAGTAGTTCTGCAAAACCTACAAATACAAATGCTGTAGCTAATTACAATGCTTATGCGTATACTTTTAGTTGGAATCATGTTTCTGACGGAACATTATTAGCTGCATTTCTGCAGCAAAAATTTAGAGTTCGTTTTACAAAAAAAGACATCAGAAATAGCAGTCAATTTTTACCAAAAGGAACATTTATTATTACACGTGGAGACAATAAACACATCCCAAATTTTGACGCTACTTTAGTTGCTATTACTAACAAACACAATAAGTCTACTAAAATTATTTATTCTGGTTTTGCAGAAGTGGGTCCAGATATGGGGTCTGCATCAGTAAAAGAAATTAAAAATCAAAAAATTGCCGTGCTTGCAGGAAAATATACCTCTTCTTTAAGCTTTGGAGAAGTTCAATACTTTTTTGAGCAAGAATTAAAATATCCATTTACTGCAATTAATACTGATAATTTTTCGGTTTCTATGTTAGACAACTACCACACCTTAATCATTCCAAATGGCTATTATGGCGGATTGTTTAATAAAAGTCAACTAAACAAACTTGCAACTTGGATTCGTAAAGGTGGTAAAGTTATTGCTATTGGAAATGCCAACAGTGTTTTTGCCAATAAAAATGGATTTGGGTTGGCTACTGATACTGATTCTGATAAAAAAGATAAAACCGATGAAGATCCACATTTGGTAAATTATGAAGATTTAGAAAGAGAAGGAATACAAAATGCTATTACAGGAGCAATTTTTAAAACAAAAGTTGATACTTCGCACCCTTTAGCTTTTGGTTACGAAAACAAATACTTTACCTTAAAATTAGGAAGTAACTCTTACAAATTTTTAGAAAATGGCTATAACGTTGTAAGACTTGAAGACAATAAAGTGATTTCTGGTTTTGCTGGTAGTAAGACTTTAGATAAGTTGACGAATTCTCTCATCTTTGGAGAAGAAAATATTGGAAGTGGAAGCGTGATTTATATGATTGACAATCCGTTGTTTAGAGCCTTTTGGGACAATGGAAAGTTATTTTTTACAAATGCTTTATTCTACACCAATCCAAGTATGAAAAAATTGTAATATTATTTTTCTATATAAATTTTTAAAAAGCTCGTTTATAACGAGCTTTTTTAGTTCAATTGTAAATCACAATACCAAAAACTAGTATCGTAATTTACATCGTTGGTTTGATGGCAATTATCATCGTCATCATCATGTAAAGTATATGACTTTAATACCTTCTCTCCTATTTTAAAATCAATTGGAAACGTAAAGTTTGGCCCATCAAAAACAAATGTATGGAACTCTCCATTTTCTCCACAAGGATCCACATTATCTGGTAAATCATTAATAAACTCTTCATCAATAATTCTCCCAACAAATTCTTTACCTAACAATTTTGCATTTACACAAACCGTAATCGCTTTAAACCCCAGCGCAAGAAATTCTTGCAAAACTCTTTTTGTATCCATTTTCCACAATGGAAAAATACCCTGCACTCCTACTTCTGCCAATTTAGTTTCTCTGTATTTTTTTAAATCTTCTAAAAAGATATCTCCAAATACACAATGTGTATATTTTTGACTTATCAAAGATTCCATTTTTTGCTGCATAATTGTGCTATACATTTCCATGGTAACCTCAGCCGGAAACTTATTTTTCTGTAATGGTAACCCTAGGCTTTCTGATTGTTTATCTAACAAGCTTTCATGCAAACCATGCATAGAAACACGTTCAAAATCTTGATTAACATTGGTTATCAATAAATCTACATTATAGTGATTTTCTTGCTGAATTTTATACAATGCCAACGCAGAATCTTTACCCGAAGACCAATTGAAATAAGTTTTTTTCATAATTTACAACTATAATAACTTGAAGAAAACAATTATTAAAATAGTTACAAAAACACTAAAAATAAAACCTAAACTTTGATTCGTTAATTTAAGTTCACTTAAGTTTTGGTTAAATTTAGTCTTTTCCCATGTTTCATATAATGTTGTTCTTTCTCTTAAGATAAATTTATGATATAAGAACCGTATTAATACTCCAATATATATTAGCCCCGAAGTAAACATTATTTTTTTCTCTTCTGATGTAACGGTACTGGTTTTTCCGTTTTTTGCACTGGTGTTCCATACAAATCAAAATCTCCAGCTTCATCAATTTTAATATCTATAAACTCACCAAGTTTAATATAATGTTTCGTAGCATCAACCAACACATCATTATCTACATCGGGTGAATCAAATTCGGTACGTCCATAAAAATATTCTCCATCTTTTCTGTCAAATAAACAACGGAAAATCTTTCCTACTTTTTCTTGGTTCAATTCCCAAGAAATTTGCCCTTGCACTTCCATAATTTCATTTACACGTCTAAACTTCACATCCTCAGGAACATCATCCTCTAATACATAGGCACCTGTATTTTCTTCATGAGAATATTCGAAAGCACCTAAACGCTCAAAACGCATCTCCTTTACCCAATCTTTCAATTCTTGAAACATTTCTTCTGTTTCCCCAGGATAACCTACAATCAAAGTTGTTCTAATAGCTATTTCTGGAACAAACTCTCTAAACTTATGAATTAAAGCCGTAGTTTTTTCATGTGTTGTACCACGCTTCATTGATTTTAACAATTCAGTATTGATATGCTGTAACGGAATGTCTAAATAATTACAAACCTTAGGCTCATTTTTCATTACCTCTAACACATCCATTGGGAAACCAGTTGGGAAAGCATAATGCAAACGAATCCATTCAATTCCATCTATTTTCACCAATTCTTTTAATAAATCAGCTAGTGCACGTTTCTTATAAATATCTAATCCGTAATAGGTTAAATCTTGTGCAATTAACATAATCTCTTTAATGCCTTTTTCAGCTAACTTTTTAGCTTCAATCACCAATTCTTCAATTGGAGTTGATTTATGCTTACCTCTCATTAATGGAATTGCACAAAAAGAACATGGTCTGTCACAACCTTCAGCAATTTTTAAATATGCATAATGTTTTGGAGTTGTTGTTAATCGTTCACCAATCAACTCGTGTTTATAATCTGCTTCTAAAACTTTTAATAGATTTGGTAAATCATGTGTACCAAAATACTGATCTACATTGGTAATTTCTTTTTCTAAATCTGGTTTATAACGTTCGCTTAAACAACCTGAAACAAATACTTTGTCTACTTCTCCTCTTTCCTTTTTTTGCGCATAATGTAAAATAGCATCTACAGATTCTTCTTTAGCTTTCCCAATAAATCCACAAGTATTGATTACTACGATATTTCCATCATCATTTTCGTCTTCATGTACCACGTTTTTACCATTGGCTTTTAATTGCCCCATTAACACTTCACTATCGTAAATGTTTTTAGAACATCCTAATGTAACTACGTTAATCTTGTTTTGTTTTACAGTTTTTGTGCGCATCTATGTGTAAAAATTTAGAATGCAAAGATACAATCTTAATTTACGTTTTAAGCATTTATAAATTATATATAATCTAATATGGCTTGTAATATTACTTGCTCAAAAATCATATTTTAATAACTCTCTCAATAAGATGATATTCCTTTCTTCCTTTTTTTGTTAAGTATGGATAAATAGTTTGGTTCATTATTTCGGCATACATAGCAATTGATGCTTTAGTCAATTTCTTTTTATCTATTTCAGCTGAGGAAATCCAAAAATCTCCTAATATTTGAAGACGGATATATAGATTTTTATATTCATTTGGTAGTACTTCATTTCTCATCAAGCCAGTATTAATTAGAATATCAAAAAATGCTAAAAATTGCTTTTCTCGTTGAGTTTTTAATTCCTGAAAGTGCTTATTAATTTTCTCATTTTCACGCATCACTTGTACAAAATCTAACATAATAAATCGATAGGTATATAAATCTAACATTACTGACTTTGACATACCAAACAAGACTTTTATAAAATTAGTTGATTCAGAATTTTTACTCATATTATGACTGATACTTTCAACTAACCTAAAATATAAGGCTTCAATGACATCTTCTCTTTTTTTAAAATGGTAGTTTAAATTCCCTTGACTGATTCCTATTTCATTTGCAATAGTTCTCAGTTTTACTTTTGCTAAACCTCTTGAATTGAATAGCTCTAAAGCAGTATCTAAAATTATTTCTTTTGTGTTTTTCATTTTGTACAAGTTATTCAAATATAAAAAATTTAGTACAATTGACCTAAATTAATTTATTATTAGTACTTTTGACCTAAAACACATAGCTTGTGAAAAAAATTACCATAATCGGTGCCGGAATTGGAGGTTTAACTGCTGCTATAGCTTTAGAACAAAAAGGGTTTAAAGTAGAAGTATTTGAAAGTGCTACCAAATTTAAAAAAGCGGGTTCAGGAATTAACTTAGCTATAAATGCCATGCTTGTATATAAGAGGTTGGGCATTTACGATACAATTGTTAGAAATGCTCATATTTCAAACAGCATGAATATAAGAACCAAAGATTTACGATTTATTACGGCTATCAATCTCTCTAAAGTTGAAAAAGAATTTGATACCAAAACTGTTGCAATTCATAGAGCTACGCTTCATCATATTTTAATTCAACATTTGGATGGTGTTGACATTCATCTACATAAGAAGTTAAAAACACTAAAGCAGTCTAACGGAAAAGTTGAGTTATCTTTTGAAGATGGAACTACTCATACTACAGAAATAGTAATTGGTGCAGATGGAATTCATTCAGCAGTTCGTAAATCTATTTTCAATAATACAACACTAAGAGATGCAAAACAGATATGTTGGAGAGGTATTTCGAAAGCAAAAATAAACCCTAAACATAAAGGTGAATTGAATGAGTTATGGAGCAAAGGAAAACGATTTGGTTTTGTACATATAACAAAAGATGAAATCTATTGGTTTGCTTTAATTAATAAAAAGAAATTTATCAATAAGAACATAGACTTACAAGAGTTGTTTTCTGACTACCATCCAACAATAAAATCTATTATAGAAGAAACTCCAAAAGAAGATATTCTTTGCAATGAGCTATGGGATTTAAAACCAATTGAAAAATGGTATTATAAGAATGTATGTTTATTAGGTGATGCTGCACATGCAACTACTCCGAATATGGGTCAAGGTGCTGTACAAGCTATTGAAAGTGCTTTAGCACTAAGTATTTGTCTTGAAGAAGAAAATAGTATTGAAAGTGCATTCAGGAGATATCAAAACATTAGAAAAGAAAAAGCAAACTATGTAACACAAACAAGCTGGAAAATTGGAAAGTTAGCACAAACAGAAAATACTATTATCTGTGCTATAAGAAATTTTATGATGAAAAAATTGCCAGCTAGAATTACAGAAAATCAAAATAGAAAACTATTTAAGTTAAATTTTTAAAATATTATGATATTGTCTTTACTTCTTTTTATTACTTTCACAATACTTGGTTGTTTTCATTTCTACTGGTTCTTCGGTGGTACTTGGGGATTGAAAAAAGCTATTCCTACAAAGAGCAATGATGTAAAGCTAAAAACTCCTCCTAAATTTGCTACTTTATTTGTAGCGCTAGTATTAGCTAGCTTTGCATTGGTATATCTTATAAAATCTGAGTTAATAATAATTTCTACTAATAGCAAAGCAATTCGTATAGCTTATTGGGTAATTCCAATACTTTTTATCATACGTGCAGTTGGTGAGTTTAACTATATCGGTTTTTTAAAAAAAGTAAAAGATACTGAGTTTGCAAAAGCAGATTCGAACTTATTCTCTCCTTTGTGTCTAGGAATCGGAATGATTGGAATAATAATACAACTACTAACAAAATAACAAATAAATGAAAAACAGCTTTTATTTTTTAATCATAATTGGGTTTATAATATCTTGCAAAACTATTGATAAAACTAAAAATAGTACATCAGAAAAATTTTATTGGGCAAATGACACTATAAATGGGAAATACATTGAAAAAGCAGCAATGTTCGTCCCTTTCAATATTAATGATTTAAGAAAAGGGTTATTTGCCCAGTTTGATTTAGGATCAAACGTCACCATCATCTATCAAAATAATCTCAAAGAAATACCGGAACTGAATAGTTTAAAATTAGACTCTTTAAACTATCAAAATGAGCAGGGCAAAGAACTATTCATTATAAAGAAGTCTAATATTCAAATTGGGCAAATCCAATTAGATACTTTAGATATTTATGGTATTTATGATTATGGTAAAAAATTTACTCCAGATACAAATAATTCTCCTCAAGATAATTCAATAGGAACAATTGGTTCAGATATTTTACAAGATAAAGTATTGATAATAGATTTTCCTAACCAAAAAATTACGATATTAGATAGTATAGACGAAAAAATAAAGTCTAATTTTAGCTTGGTAAAAAGTAAACTCATCAACAATAGAATAATAGTTCCATTCAACATAAATGGAGATTTAAAACACTTTATGTATGACACAGGAGCAAGTTTGTTTCCAATGGTCACTACAAAATCAATATGGAATTATTCTACAAATAAAAAAATTATTGATTCTTTAAACGTTGGCAATTTTGGAAGACCTATCAAGTTAAAAGGAGCAAAAGCTACAATCGTAATAAATATAGATAAAAAGAATTTTAATTCTTTCAATATCTATTATGTGAAAGATAATTTATTTGATAAAATGTTTACTCAAATAGGTTGTGATGGAATAATTGGTAACAAATTATTCTTTGATAAAAAAATTCTAATAGACTATAAAGAAAATATATTTGGGGTATCAAATTGAATTGATTGAAAATCAAACACGTAAAATCATAGACTAAAAAGAAGGTGGCACCACTTAGAACTCATTAGAAAAATTAATAATCAAATTATTTGGAAATTTGATAAATTTACTCATAACCTTTCGGTAACTTTCTTACTCTTGTTAATTGCTCAAAAGCATAACCTAATTGCAATAAGTTTCTTTCTGTAAATGGTTTCCCAACAAAAGTCAAACTAATAGGTTCTCCACTAACTTTATACCCCATAGGTACTGTTAAAGTTGGGTATTTAGCCACTGCAGACACTCCAGAATGATAATTATTTATAGATAAAATTACATCTAAGTTTTCATTATATAAGCCCTGTAAATATTTTTTTCCTTCACTATTTAGATTGTTCTTTACAATTTCTAATTGCTCTAAAGTAGTTGAATCCTTTACAATTCCGTCAAACAATTGCTGTCCGTAAGGAAAACGAAGTACTGAATCTTTCCTATTAAAAATAGTCACGTCTTTTACAGAAGTAACTTGTACTTTTTTATCAGCATCATTAGCCAAATATTTAGGCAAGTCATGTTTCATGTCAATATTTAACAAGGTTAAAAATCCACTAAAATTTGCTTGCTTTGGATCTAATTCTACAAGAATTCCTCCTGCATTTTTAATCTTTTCTACTGAAGCCTTATAAATCGAATCATTTAATAATCCCTTTAGAACTCCAAAACGTTTTCCTTTAAGAGTTGCATCAGATAACGAAAAGTCAAAGTCTTTTTTTACTGATGCAGCATCATTCTTATCATAACCCAACATTGCATTCATAAAAATAGTATTATCAACTACATTTTTTGTCATGGGTCCAGGAGTATCCAACGTACTAGAAATCGGAACTATTCCAGATCTACTCAATACTCCTATTGTTGGTTTTAAACCAACTACAGAATTTTGACTAGAAGGTGAGGTAATAGAACCTGAAGTTTCAGTTCCTACAGCAGCTACAGCAAAATTAGCTGCAACTGTTACACCACTACCAGCAGAACTTCCGCCTGTTTCAAAAACGCGTCTTCCGTAAGGGTTTAATGTTTGTCCTCCTACTGCTGAATATCCTAGTGGGCAACCAGAACAGAAAAAATAAGCCCATTCACTCAAATTTACTTTTCCTAAAATAAGTGCACCGTTTTCTCTTAATCTATCAACAATAAAAGCATTTTCTGTATTTTTATTTTCTACCAAAGCAATCGCTCCAGCAGTAGTAGGCATATTATTGGTGTTAATATTGTCTTTTAACAAAATTGGCATTCCGTAAATTGAATATTCTGAATTCGCTCCTTTTTCTTTATCTTTTTTACGAGCTTCTTCTAATACATTTGGATTCAATGCAATGATAGAATTCAACGATTTTGTACTATCACTTTCAAATTTTCTGATGCGATACAAATAAAACAAGGTTAGTTTTTCATAAGTAAGCTTTCCGCTACTAATACTTGCTTGTATAGTTGGAATATTTTGTTCTAAAATCAACGGTTTTAAAGTATTGTACTCTTCTTCAGAAAAGCTAGACAACTCTTTATTAAAAGGCGCAAAAACATCATTCATATCTAAGTATTTAGATTGAATCAGTTTAAATTGCATCCTCTTACTCTTGTGCTTCTTATTTTCTGCTAATTCTGTGGTTTCATCATATTTTGTAAAGAATTTTTCTTGCGTTTCTTCTTTACATGAAATAACAAGTAAAGAAAGTACTAATAAAAGAATGATTTTTCTCATGGTTAACGATTTGATTTTCAAATATAATGATTCTAAAAAAGAAAACTCCTTTCTAAAATTAGAAAGGAGTTTTAATATCTTATGTAGATTTTCTATTTAAAGAAACTATCTACAAACTCATGTTTATTAAATACTTGTAAATCATCAATACCTTCACCTACTCCAATATATTTTACTGGAATTTGAAACTGATCTGAGATTCCTATTACTACACCTCCTTTTGCTGTACCATCTAATTTGGTAACTGCTAAACTAGTTACTTCTGTTGCTTTGGTAAACTGCTTAGCTTGCTCAAAGGCATTTTGTCCAGTAGAGCCATCTAAAACCAATAATACATCATGTGGTGCATCTCCAACAACTTTTTGCATTACTTTTTTAATCTTTACCAACTCATTCATTAAGTTCACTTTGTTATGCAAACGTCCAGCTGTATCAATAATAACTACATCGGCATTTTGTGCTGTTGCAGATTGTAAAGTATCATAAGCTACTGATGCAGGGTCAGAGCCCATTTCTTGACGTACAATTGGCACATCTACTCTATCTGCCCAAACTTGTAATTGATCTATCGCCGCAGCTCTAAATGTATCTGCAGCTCCTAACACAACTTTTAAGCCTTTTTTCTTAAACTGAGAAGCCAATTTACCTATTGTTGTTGTTTTCCCTACTCCGTTAACACCCACAACCATTAATACATAAGGTTTTATGTTTGTTGGAATTTCAAAATCAACGGCATCCCCAACGTTAGTTTCAGACAATAAACTTGCTATTTCTTCTCTAAGAATTTGGTTTAGTTCTTCTGTTCCTAAATATTTATCTTTTGCAACGCGTTCTTCTATTCTATCAATAATTTTTAGTGTGGTTTCCACGCCAACATCAGAAGTAACTAATACTTCTTCTAAATTATCTAATACATCATCGTCTACTTTAGATTTTCCTGCAACAGCTTTTGATAGTTTATTAAAGAAACTCGACTTCGATTTTTCTAATCCTTTATCTAAGGTTTCTTTTTTTTCTTTTGAAAATATTTTTTTAAAAAAACTCATGTTCAATTTTTAAGTGGCTCAAAAATACGGTTTTATTAAACATAAAAAAAGCTACTTTCAATGAAAGTAGCTTTTCAATATTTTAACTGTAAAGTAATTACTTTTTTGCTAAAAAGTCGTTTACTTTAGAAGGATCCATGATTGCTTCAACAAAAGTGTAAGCCCCAGTTTTTGGAGATTTAACCATTTTGATAGCTTTTGATAATCTCTTTGATCCTGTCTGTAACGATGCTACTGCTTTCTTTGCCATGTTTCCTAATTATTTAATTTCTTTATGAACTGTCATTCTCTTTAAGATTGGATTAAATTTCTTAATCTCTAATCTATCTGGAGTATTCTTTTTGTTTTTTGTTGTAATATATCTAGAAGTACCTCGCTGACCAGATGCTTTATGCTCTGTACACTCTAAAATTACCTGAACTCTATTTCCTTTTTTTGCCATCTCGGTTTAAATTTATTAGGGTGGATTATTTTGTTAAAAATCCTTTAGCTCTAGCTTCTTTTAATAC
The DNA here is from genome assembly GCA_013373385.1 of Flavobacteriaceae bacterium. GTDB lineage: Bacteria > Bacteroidota > Bacteroidia > Flavobacteriales > Flavobacteriaceae > Polaribacter. The sequence goes on along the minus strand of JABXHX010000019.1, from coordinate 69,272 downwards.
AGCAGAGATTCCTTTCTTGTTAATATTTTTTAAAGCAGAAGCAGAAATTTTTAATGTAATCCATTTATCTTCTTCTGGAATATAAAAACGCTTTACCATTAAGTTAGCGTCAAACTTTCTTTTTGTTCTGTTTAAAGCATGAGAAACATTGTTTCCAACCATTGCTTTTTTTCCTGTAAGTTCACAAACTCTAGACATCTTCTTGACAGTTTTTAGTGTTATTTCTAAACGAGGTGCAAATTTATGAATTTTTTACAGATACTACAAAACAATTTTAATTATTTTTAAGCAATTCTTTTTGTAATATTTCTAAGGCTTTGTTTACAGTTCTATTTATTACTTTTTCTCTGGGCTGTCCAAAGTTAAAATTTTCAACAACTACAGTATCTTTAGAAGCTAATGCAATGTAAACAACTCCAATGCTTTTATCTGTTTTATCGGTAGTTGGCCCTGCATTTCCTGTAATGGCAATAGCATAATCAGCTTTTATTTTTTCTCTTGCAGATATTGCCATTTCTTGCGCAACCTCCTTACTTACTACACTGTATTTTCTAATTGAATCTTTAGAAACATGCAACAGTTGTTCTTTGGCTTCTGCTGAATAGGTTACAAAACTACCTTTAAAAAAGGAAGATGCTCCAGGTAACGTCACCAAATTAGAAGCTATTTTTCCTCCTGTCATGCTTTCGGCAGTAACGAGTGTTTTTCTCTGTACAGTTAATAATTCACTAACTCTCTTTTCTAATGAAAAGCCATCCTCTAAACCCACAATAATATCAGAAAGTGTTGCTTGAATCTTTTTTACAACTGCTGTTAACGCTGTTTCTAATTGTTCTTTGTTTGTACTATTTCCAGACAATCGCAAACGTACTTTACCAAATGATGGCAAATAAGCTAACTTTATATGTGCTGGCAATGCATCTTCAATATGTTCAATTCTCTGAGCAATTATACTTTCTCCCTGACCATACGTCATAATGGTTTTATGACTAATAAATGGCAGTTGAAATTTCTGTTGAATTCTAGGAATAACCTCATTGGTTATAAGTCCTTTCATTTCATAAGGCACTCCTGGCAAGGAAACAAACACCGTATTGCTTTCAAAAAACCACATACCTGGCGCAGTACCATAATGATTTTTTAAATAAGTAGCTTTTGAAGGTAATTTTGCTTGATATAATTGTACGTCTGTAAATGGATGATTTATTTTTTGAAACAAATGCTTTATATGTGCTATTACCTCTGGATAATCAATCCATTGGGTATCATTAAAATATTCTGCCAATGTTTTTTTAGTAATATCGTCTTTAGTGGGACCTAAGCCACCCGTGACAATTACAATAGCTGCTCTTTCTTGCGCCTCTTTTAAAGCATTTAAAATATGCTGACGCTCATCTTGTATGGAAGTAATTTGATAAACAGAAACCCCAATTTTATTGAGTTCCTTTGCTATCCATTGTGAATTGGTATCTACAATTTGCCCGATGAGAATTTCGTCTCCAATAGTGATGATTTCTGCCTTCAAAACTCTAAAAATTTATACTTTACAAAGATAAATGATACTTTAGTAATTTTTATGTTAAAACAGCTTTTTATTGTTTCTTATATCAAATAGGATTGATACTTTTACAGTCAATTTTTTCAACTATGAAAAACGAATATGCACTGATTACTGGTGCAAGTCAAGGTTTGGGTAAATATCTTTGTTTTGCACTTGCAAAAAGAAATTATAATATCTTATTAGTTTCTTTACCAAATGAAAATTTAGAAAGCGTTACAAAACAAGTAAAACAATTTGGAGTACAAGCAGATTACTTTGAAACTGACATTACTAAAAAACAACAGATCATTGATTTGGCAAACTGGGCAAATAAGTACCCTATTTCTATTTTAGTAAACAATGCTGGTTGCGGTGGGTCAAAAAAAATTGATGAAGTTTCTGTTGATTATATAGAAACTATGATTCAATTGAACATAACTGCCAGTACACTGATTACTAAATTAGTACTCCCTAATTTAAACCATCAACCGAAAGCCTACATACTCAATATTTCTAGTATGGCAGCTTTTAGTCCTATTGGTTATAAAACAGTGTATCCAGCAACAAAGAAATTTCTTGAATGGTTTTCTAGAGGATTACATTACGAACTCAAAGCGCAAAATACAAGTGTAACTGTTGTCTACCCTGGTCCTATGAGAACCAACGAAGAGGTTTCTAACAGAATCAATCAGCAAAGTAAATTTGTAAATGCGGGGGTCGTAGATTTAGAAACGGTTGCTGAATTAAGTTTAAACGGAATGTTTAAAAACAAACGCAAAGTAATTCCTGGTAAACTAAACAAACTGAGTCGATTTATTTTAGCCATACTTCCAACTAAAACAACAATAGCTATGCTTAGCAAGGCTATAAAAAAAGAACTTGACACATAATGAAAACTGTTTTTGTAACGGGTGCTAGTGGCTTATTAGCGGTAAATACTATAAAAATATTGTTAGCTTCTCAACACAAGGTAATTGGATTGTTAAGAGATGTCTCGAAGTTTCCTTTGCAAAAACACCCAAACCTTAAACTGGTAGTTGGAGATATCACTAAAGAAGCTAGCTATCTAAAAGAAATTACCTTAGTAGATTCTATCATTCATATTGCAGCCATTACCAGTCAAGATATTAGCGATTATGCCATCTATCAAAAAGTAAATGCAACTGCTACAGCACATCTTTTTAAAAATGCTCAACAAAATAATGTAAAGCGATTTATCTACATCAGTACTGCCAATACTTTTGGTTATGGTACATTCGATAATCTCGGTGATGAAACCAAAGAGATTAGATATCCGTTTGTTAATTCTCTGTACGCTAAGAGTAAATTAGAAGGACAAGAACGCATTTTAGAATTATCAAAAAAACAAGACAGCACAACATTGATAATTCTTAATCCGACCTTTATGATTGGTGCTTTTGACACAAAACCTAGTTCGGGGAGAATGATTTTATCAGCTTATAAAAAAAAGGTGCTTTTTTATCCGCCAGGCGGAAAAAGCTTTATCAATGTAAAAGATACTGCTAGTGCTGTTGTTAACTCCTTGACCAAAGGAAAAAATAGAGAAGCCTATGTGTTATCTGGAGAAAACCTAACTTTTAAAGAATTCTATAAAAAGGTAAATCTACAATTAGATGCAAATCCTATTATGATTAAAATTCCGAAATGGCTATTGTTAACCGTTGGTTTTTTTGGTTCAATATTGCGCTCTATTGGTGTTAAGACTGAAGCAACATTAACCAACGTAGAAACCTTATGCATTTATAATTTTTATAGTAATAATAAAGCAAAAAAGGAATTGAATTTAGTACAACAACCTATTGAGAATGGAATTAGTGATGCGATTGATTGGTTTAATTTAAAAAAGTAATTTTATTTTACTCGAATTTCAAAAGCTTGCTTTCTATCAATGATTCCTGTTAACAAATCATTTTCTTCAACTTTTCCGACACCTGCTGGAGTTCCTGTAAAAATAACATCTCCTTTTTTTAAAGTAAAATATTGAGAAACATAGGCGATTAATTCATCTATTTTCCATAACATGGCATTGGTGTTACCACCTTGAACAGTTTCTCCGTTTTTAGTTAATTGAAATTTTAAATTCTCTAAATCAAATTGTTCTTTCGGGTAAAATTCACCAATAATTGCACTACCGTCAAAAGCTTTGGCTTTTTCCCAAGGCAAGCCTTTTTCTTTACATTGCTTCTGCACATCTCTTGCTGTAAAATCGATTCCTAAACCGATTTCATCGTAATATTTATGAGCAAATTTTGCATTAATATGCTTTCCTACTTTATTGATTTTTACCAAGACCTCAACTTCATAATGTACATCATTAGAAAAAGGGGGAATGAAAAAAGGATTTTTTTTAGGCAGAATGGCAGAATCTGGCTTTAAAAACACTACTGGATTTTTAGGTCTTTCGTTTGCTAGTTCTTCTATATGTTTAGCGTAGTTACGTCCAATACAGATAATTTTCATAAATAATTACGAGTTTATTAATTGATTACGGAATCCATTTTTTTTCAAAATTTGGCTTCCGTTTTTCTAAAAAGGCATTTCTTCCTTCAATTGCCTCATCTGTCATATATGCTAGTCTAGTTGCTTCACCTGCAAATACTTGTTGCCCCACCATACCATCATCTGTTAAATTCATAGCAAACTTTAACATTTTTATTGAGGTGGGAGATTTTGCTAAAATTTCTTGAGCCCACTCATAAGCCGTATCTTCCAATGCATCGTGCGGAATTACAGCATTTACCATTCCCATTTCAAAAGCTTCTTGCGCAGAGTAGTTTCTTCCTAAGAAAAATATTTCACGTGCTTTTTTTTGACCAACCATTTTTGCTAAGTATGCAGAACCATAGCCTCCATCAAAAGAAGTAACATCTGCGTCGGTTTGTTTAAAAATTGCGTGCTCTTTACTTGCCAGAGTTAAATCACAAACCACATGCAAACTATGTCCGCCACCTACAGCCCAACCTGGCACAACGGCTATCACGGCTTTTGGCATAAAACGAATCAATCGTTGTACTTCTAAAATATTTAAACGGTGGTAGCCGTCTTCTCCAACATACCCTTGATGACCACGCGCCTTTTGATCGCCACCAGAGCAGAAACTCCAAATACCATCTTTTGTACTCGGTCCTTCAGCTGATAACAATACTACTCCTATAGATGTATCTTCATTTGCATCGTAAAAAGCATCATACAATTCTGATGTAGTTTTGGGTCTAAATGCGTTTCTAACATTGGGTCTATTAAATGCTATTCTGGCAACGCCATTGCATTTTTTATAAGTTATATCTTCGTATTCTTTAACGGTTATCCAATCTTGCTTGCTCATGCTTTTTTATTTATTCTTTAATGCTAACAAAAATAACGAAATTATTGTCTTACTTTTTTATAAGTTCTATTCCTTTTTCTGTAATTAAAATTTGCTGTTGTTTATACAAGCTTCCGATGGCTCTCTTAAATGCTTTTTTACTCATAGCCAATCGCATTTTAATTTCTTCTGGACTGCTTTTATCTGTCAATGCTAAAAAACCTTGGTTTCTTTCTAATGCTGCTATTATTTTTTGCGTTTCAATGGAAATTACATTTTTAAATCCTTGGGGTTGAAGCGAGACATCTATTTTACCATCTTCGCGAATATTTTTAATATAGCCATCAATTCTCTGCCCTTCCTTTAATGGTTGAAAAACTTCATTTTTATACAATAATCCTTCAAATTCTTCATCAATCAAAACGGTAAAACCTAAATCAGTTTCAACTCCGATAATTAACGACACTTTATCTCCTACTTGTAATTCCATTATTTCAAAAATTTAAAATATTCTTTTAATACTTTTTCATTTACTTCTTTATCAGTAAATATTTCCAATACTTTTGGTTGATTAGATGCTGAATAAAATACTGACAATTCTTTTTTCAAGTTAGAAAAATCATTTACTGGCTGATATTCTAATCCGTACATCTTACTTAATTGCGCTGCTGTTAATTGATGTGATGTTTCAAAATACGCTAAGGCATTTGTAGATTTTGGCCCTGGAATAAATCTAAAAATTCCGCCGCCACCATTGTTAATTAAAATAATTCTAAAATTTTTAGGGATATAATTATTCCACATTGCATTGCTATCGTAAAAGAAGCTCAAATCTCCAGTAATAAAAACAGTTTGCTTTTCTACAGCAAAAGCTGCTCCGATTGCTGTACTTGTACTCCCATCAATACCACTAGTTCCTCTATTACAATAAACTTGCAAGGTGTTATTTACATCAAATAGTTGTGCATAACGAACAATTGAGCTATTACTCAACTGTAACTGTGCATTGTTGGGAATTGATTTTAAAACTTCATCAAATACTTTTAAATCTGAAAAAGGAATTGATGCCACGTACTTTTTATGCTGAGTAGCTCTGTGCTTTTTTATAGATAACCATTGCTGTTGATAAGTGCTCACCGAAGCAGAATTTACAGGAAGTGTTGGTAAGAAATCAATTGGTTTTTCTTGAATAAATTCCGACAAACTATGATAGGTATTCATTGATTTTAATGCATCTACATGCCAATGATGCTTGGGTGGGTGCTTTCTTAATAGTTGTTTTATTTTTTTAGAAACTATCATCCCACCAACAGTAATTAAAACTTCTGGTTTCAATTCTTCAAACGCAGCATCTGATAGTGGAAAAATAAGCTTATCAATGGAATTAATTATCCCTTCAGAATTTAGGTTTGAGGTAGCTTCTGATAAAACAATAACAGATGCATCTTCTTTAAAATTATCAATAATTTGTTGTAACTCATGATTGTTTTGATGTACTCCAACTAAAATCATTTTCTTAGTGGAAGTATTCCAAATTTCACGTAGTTCATTAAAATTAACTTGGTTATTAGTAGAAATACTTGATGAAGTAAGTTGTAAAAAAGATTGCTTTACTTTACTTGAAATAATACTATCTATTGCTTCCACTGTTTCATACAAAGGCTCATTAAACGGAACATTGACATGTACCGGTCCTTTTTTTGTAGTTGCTATATGTAACGCTTCTGCTACCAGATTTATATTAAACTCTCTTTGAGAAGTATCTTCAACTAAATTTGCTGAAAATAAAATATGATTCAGAAAAACATTCTCTTGCCGAATGGTTTGTCCGTCACCAATATCAATCAAGTGTGCTGGTCTATCGGCAGAAATAACCACTAGAGGGATGTTACTATAAAACGCTTCTGCTATGGCTGGATAGTAATTCAATAATGCAGAACCAGAAGTACATGCAATAGCTACTGGTTTTTGAGTTTGCTGTGCAATTCCCAATGCAAAAAAAGCTGCACAACGCTCATCTACAATACTCAAGGCTTTTATTTCTGGATGATTAGAAAAACCAATTGTTAACGGAGCATTACGAGAACCAGGAGAAATCACAACCGTATCAATATTGAATTGATGACAAGTCGAAATTACAATCTGTGCGAGTTCTTTTTTTGGATACATATAATTAAGTCTAAAGTAAAAAAGCCTAAAGACCTAAGCTTTTTTAGCCTTTCATCTTTAGACTTTTAACTTTGGTCTAAAAAAAAATTAATTTCCTTTTTTATAATCTGCTAAAAACTTAGCCAAACCTATATCTGTTAAAGGATGCTTTAACAACCCTTCAATAGCACTTAATGGGCCTGTCATTACATCGGCACCAATTTTTGCACAGTCAATTATATGCATAGTATGGCGTACAGATGCTGCCAAGATTTCTGTATCAAAACCATAATTATCATAAATCTGACGAATCTCTGCGATTAAGTTTAAACCGTCAGTAGAAATATCGTCTAAACGACCAATAAATGGTGAAACATAGGTTGCTCCAGCTTTCGCAGCCAACAATGCTTGACCTGCAGAAAACACTAAAGTTACGTTTGTTTTAATTCCTTTAGAAGAAAAGTATTTACACGCCTTTACTCCATCCTTAATCATTGGTAATTTAACCACAATCTGCGGGTTTAAAGCTGCTAAAGCTTCACCTTCTTTAACCATTCCGTCAAAATCAGTAGCAATTACTTCTGCAGAAACGTCTCCATCTACCACATCACAAATAGCTTTGTAATGGTTGATAATGTTTTCTGCTCCGGTAATACCTTCTTTAGCCATTAAAGACGGATTGGTTGTTACTCCATCTAAAATACCTAGCGCTTGCGCTTCTTTTATTTGTTCTAAGTTAGCTGTGTCAATAAAAAATTTCATTGTTTATGTGTGATTTTGTTTGCACAAAGATAGACCGAATTATTGGTCTATAAAATAGTTTATTTGATAAACCTTTTGCTAATTTATTAACAAAAAGTGAATTATTACTGTTAGAGTTTGTAGTGATTCATTAACAGTTTTTCATACATTGTATCTGGTAAAATTCTTTTTAAAACAATCGAAAATTTTTCCATGAATCCGCCAACTTTATAATGTACTTTTGGTTTTTTTGTATTGATAATTTTAAACACTGCCTTCGCCATTACTATTGGATCCATACCACTATCAACATGTGCATCCATTAAAGCTAAATTTTCTGCATATACTTTTTTATAGGCAGAATCTTCAAAAACAGGTGTGTGATACCTCCCTGCGGCAATATTGGTTGCAAAATCTCCTGGCGCAATGTTTACAACTTGAACTCCAAAGTTTTTCACTTCCATTCTTACAGATTCAGTTATCAATTCTAGCGCTCCTTTTGTTGCAGAATACACTCCTCTAAATGGTAAGCCCATATATCCAGCAATAGAAGTTACATTAATAATTGCTCCGCTTTTTTGGCTACGCATATGTGGTAGCACAGCTTTCATCACATCGACAGCACCAAATACATTTGTATCAAACACTTTTCTCATTTCGTCTGTAGGAGTATCTTCAATTGGCCCTGTAATTCCCATACCCGCATTGTTAACCAGTACATCTAACCTACCTTCTTTTTCAAGAATCAAAGAAATAGCCGTGTTAATAGAATCGGTATCTAATACATCTAAGGCAAGAAAAGTAAATGGCACATTGTCACTTTTTTTAGGCTTTCTACTTGTTCCGTAGACCTTCATTCCTTTTTCAGAAAGATATGTAGCAATTGCTTTTCCAATTCCAGATGAAGTACCAGTAACCAAAACAACTTTAGACATAGATAAAATTTAAAAAGGTGTCTGACAAATATCTTAAAAGAAAACGGAGAAATCTAAATTTAGCGCATAAAAAATGGCAAGCTATCTACATCACACTGCTACAACCTAATACCCTTGCTGCGTTCCCGCCCTGGGGGATTCAAAGGGAGCTAGTTGTGTAGGACTTGCCGCTGCAAATTTACAATCATTTTTAAAGTTGTACAATCTTTTTAAGGTATTTTGTAACAAATTTTGTTGTTGACTTACTAATCAATTGTTTAAAAATGATTATTACATTTTCACAAAAACAATATCAGAATAAATATATTTGTATAACTAACTAATTATCAAAACACAATGGAAAATCAAGTATCAAGTAAAAGTATTATTTTAAACTATGGACTCTATTTAGGGATTATATCTATTTTAATCAGTTTAACACTTTACGCAACTGGAAATCATTTACAACCTCATTGGTCAATTAGCATCTTAAATATTGCTGTTATGACTATAATGATAGTTCTAGGTATGACAAAATTTAAATTAGGTAATGGGGGTTTTATGTCTTGGGGGCAGGCTGTAAAAATTGGAGTTGGATTAACAATGATAAGTACTATAATTGTTATAGTTTACAATCAAATCTTTATGAACTTCATAGAACCTGACTTTATGAATCAAATGACCGCTGTTCAAGAACAAAATTGGGTTGACCAAGGAATGACGTCTGAACAAATTGAAGGAGCAAAAGAAATGATGAAAAAATTTCAAGGTCCCTTAATTTCTTCTGCAATTGGCTTAGTAGCTGCAGCATTCTTTAGCTTTATTATTTCTGCTATTGCTGGAGCGATAATGAAACAAAGCGCTGAAGAACAATACTAGTTTTAAGAAAATTTTAAAAGTTTTAAAGGTAAAATATATTCGTATGTTTTACCTTTACGCTTTTATAGCAGCTAATTTATGGATATATCGGTAGTTATACCTTTATTAAACGAAGAGGAATCTTTACAAGAATTATATCGTTGGATTGCAAAAGTTATGCAGTCCAATTCTTATGAATACGAAGTATTGTTTATTGACGATGGAAGTACGGATACTTCTTGGAAGGTCATTGAAACTTTATCAATGAAACACAAAGAAGTAAAAGGAATTCGTTTTCAGAAAAACTATGGCAAATCTCAAGCTTTAGATGCTGGTTTTGAAATGGCTCAAGGGAATGTTGTCATTACTATGGATGCCGATTTACAAGACAATCCTGAAGAAATTCCAGAGCTATATGACTTGATTACAAAAGAAAATTATGACTTAATTTCTGGTTGGAAAAAGAAGCGTTACGATAATGTAATTACAAAGAATTTACCTTCAAGATTGTTCAACGCAGCAGCAAGAAAAACATCTGGATTAAAATTGCACGATTTTAATTGCGGATTAAAAGCCTATAAAAATGTTGTTATTAAAACTGTAAAAGTAAGTGGAGAAATGCACCGCTACATTCCTGTTCTTGCTAAAAACGAAGGTTTTACCAATATTGGTGAAAAGGTTGTACAACATCAAGCTAGAAAATATGGAGAAACAAAATTTGGAATGGATCGCTTTATCAATGGTTTTTTAGATTTAATTACCATTTCATTCTTATCAAAATTTGGTAAAAGACCCATGCACTTTTTCGGGCTTTGGGGTACCTTAATGTTTATTTTTGGTTTCTGTTCTGCTGCTTATATTGGTGTGCTAAAATTGTATAAACTATCAAACGGTATAAAAACAATTTTAGTTACTAACAACCCTTGGTTTTATATAGCACTAACAACCATGATTTTAGGAACACTGTTGTTTTTAGCAGGCTTTTTAGGAGAATTGATTATTAAATCAAATTCACAAGAAAAACACTACACCATTAAATCAACACTCAATTTCTAAATCAGTATCTTTGCGGACTATTTAATTTAAACATGAAAGAGATTTTAGACATTGCCAAAACTTGGCTTTCTGAACCATTTGATTCAGAAACTAGAAAAGAAATACAACAACTAATTGATACCAATTCTGATGATTTAGCGGATCGATTTTATAAAAATATGGAATTCGGTACTGGTGGAATGCGAGGAATCGTTGGAGCTGGAACAAACCGAATTAATAAATACACATTAGGTAAAGCTACGCAAGGATTGAGCAATTATTTAAAAGAAGTTTATCCTAATAAAAAATTAAAAGTTGCCATTGGATACGATTGTAGGCACGATAGCAAATGGCTCTCTAAAGTAGTTGCAGATGTGTTATCAGCAAATAATATTCAAGTGTTCTTATTTGAAGATTTACGACCAACACCAGAACTTTCATTTGCTGTAAATGAACTAAATTGTGATGTTGGAATTGTATTAACAGCTTCTCATAATCCACCAGAATATAACGGCTATAAAGTATACTGGAATGATGGTGGACAAATTGTTCCTCCACATGATAAAAAAATCATCGATAAGGTAAATTCATTACAGTTTGATGAAATTAACTTCAACACTAACCAAGAGTTCATATCCTATATTGGTACTGAAATTGATGAAGCTTTCTGGAAAGCATCATTAACAAGCGGAACTTTTGATATTACAGGAAGAGAAGATTTAAAAATTGTCTTCACGTCACTACACGGAACATCCATTACATTGATTCCAGAAGTTTTAAAACGTGCTGGATACACTAATATTCATATTGTTGAAGAACAAGCGACACCAGATGGTGATTTCCCTACAGTTACATCGCCTAACCCAGAAGAACCAGAAGCCTTACAAATGGCAGTTGATTTAGCAAATAAATTAAATGCTGACATTGTTATTGGTACCGACCCAGATTCTGATAGAGTTGGAATTGCTGTTAGAGACTTAGAAGGCAACATGAAGTTATTGAATGGTAACCAAGCCATGTGTGTAATGACTGAGTTTTTAATTAAAAACTGGCAACAGCAAGGAAAATTAAATGGAAAACAATTTGTAGGCTCTACCATTGTTTCTAGTAATCTTGTAAATGAAATTGCTGATAGTTATGGTGTAGAAACCAAAGTTGGATTAACAGGTTTCAAATGGATTGCCAAAATGATTAAGGATTTTCCTGAACTTGATTTTATTGGTGGTGGTGAAGAAAGCTTTGGGTATATGGTTGGCGATTTTGTTAGGGATAAAGATGCTGTAACTTCTGCACTATTAGCCTGTGAAATTGCTGCGGATGCTAAAGTAAATAATAGTTCACTCTATAATGAATTAATCAGTATTTACATAAACAATAGCTTTTATAAAGAACACTTAATCGCCATTGTAAAGAAAGGAATGGATGGCGCGCAACAAATCAAACAAATGATGATTGATTTACGCGAAAATCCATTGACAGAAATAGACAGATCTAAAGTAACCTTGGTTTGTGATTACCAAAGCTCTATTCAAAAAAACTTGATTACTGGTGAAGAAACTGTAATGGATATCCCAAAATCAAATGTATTAATATATCATACAGAAGACGGTAGTAAAATTGCTGCTAGACCTAGTGGAACAGAGCCAAAAATAAAATTTTATTTTAGCGTAAAAACTACTTTAGATAGTGTTGCGAATGTTGAAAAGACTGAACAAGAACTAGATGCTAAAATTCAACGTATTATTAAAGAGTTAAGTTTATAATGAACTACTTTAAAAAAATATTACACTTTGCTGTTCCTTACAAGAAATATGCTTTTTTAAATATATTTTTTAATATCCTGTACGCCATTTTTTCTGCCCTTTCTTTTGTGGTACTAATGCCTTTATTTAAAGTTATTTTTCAGTCAGACAATGCAGAAAAAATTACCAAACCTGTATATACAGATATTTATTCTTTAGGAAACTTTCTTAATCAAACACTCAGTTATGAAATCAACAGAATGGTTGGAGAAGACAAATCTGGAGCGTTATTTATTGTTATTGGATTGGTCGTTTTTGTGTTTTTATTTAAAAACTTATTTAACTATTTAGCATTATACAATATTACCTTTTTAAGAAATGGCGTATTAAAAGATTTACGTAACAAATTGTATCAAAAAACAGTAGACTTACCAATCTCTTATTTCTCAGAAAAAAGAAAAGGTGATGTAATGGCAAGAATAGGTACTGATGTCTTAGAAATACAGCATTCTTTTTTAGCAATTTTAGAGTTGTTAATTAGAGAACCACTTACCATATTAGTAACCATTATATTTATGTTACTAATAAGTGTAAAGCTAACTGTCTTTGTATTTATTTTTATTCCTATTGCCGGAATTGTTATTTCTAGTATTGGTAAAAGCCTAAAAAGAAAGTCAGATAAAGTACAAAAAGAACAAGGTTACTTTTTATCTTTATTAGAAGAAACCTTAAGCGGGCTTAAAGTAATAAAGGCTTTTAACGCACAACATTATTTTAATCAAAAGTTTAACAGGTCTACAAAAAGGTTTGAAAGTTATTCTAATAAGCTCATCAATAGAACAAATTTAGCAAGTCCGGTAAGTGAATTTTTAGGAATATTGGTTTTTGGTATTTTGCTGTGGTATGGAGGTAGTTTGGTACTGGTAGACAAATCATTAGATGGAGAAGCATTTATTGCTTATTTAGGTTTGGCCTATAACATTCTCACTCCTGCAAAAGCAATTTCTAAAGCAAACTATACTGTAAAAAAAGGAAATGCAGCTGCAGAAAGGGTCTTGGAAATTATTGAAACTGAAAACCTAATTTCAGATGCTAAAGATGCTGTTCAAAAAAATAGTTTTGATAGTAAAATTGAGTTTAAAAATGTTTCTTTTAAATACCAAAACGAATATGTACTTAAAGATTTTTCTCTTACAATTCCCAAAGGAAAAACCGTTGCATTAGTAGGTCAATCTGGAAGTGGAAAATCTACCTTAGCAAATTTAATTACACGTTTTTATGATGTTAATAAAGGAGACATATTAATTGATGGAATAAGTATTAAATACTTAAAGAAAAACGCTGTTAGAAATTTAATGGGGCTTGTTACTCAAGATTCTATTCTGTTTAACGACACCGTTAAAAACAATATTCTTTTCGGTAAAGAAAACATCTCAGAAACTGAATTAATTGCCGCCGCAAAAATTGCCAATGCGCATGAGTTTATTTGTGAATTACCAAGCGGGTATGAAACAAATATTGGAGATGGTGGAAATATGTTATCGGGCGGACAAAAACAACGATTAAATATTGCTAGAGCCGTCTTAAATAATCCACCAATCATGGTGTTAGATGAAGCCACATCTGCATTAGATACAGAATCTGAACAATTGGTGCAAATAGCTTTAGAAAAAATGATGAAAAACAGAACATCGTTGGTTATTGCTCACAGGTTATCAACCATTCAAAAAGCTGATATTATTGTGGTATTACGTAAAGGAAAAATTATTGAGCAAGGAAGACATGAAGACTTGATTGCCTCTAAAAAAGAATACTACAAGTTGGTTACTATGCAATCATTAACTTAATACGTATGCTTTTTGAAAGAATAAAACATTTTATTATTTCTTTAATTATGAGTATTAAAGAATATATATACCCTCCTAAGCAAATCCACTTTTCTGAAATCCCAATTATTATAAACAACTTTAACAGACTTGAATACTTAAAAAAACTACTTGTCTGTTTAGAAAAAAGAGATTATAAAAATATTGTGATTTTAGATAATCAATCTACATACCCACCTCTTTTAAAATTTTACAAAAACTGCAAGCACAAAGTTATTTTTCTAGATAAAAACTATGGCTATAGGGCACTATGGAAATCTGGAATTTACAAACAATACCAACATAACTTTTTTGTCTACACAGATGCTGACTTAGAAATTATTGATGAATGCCCCAATGATTTTATGGAGTTTTTTAGAAGCGTACTTCAAGAACATAAAAAGTGTAAAAAAGTTGGATTTTCTTTAAAAATAGATGATTTACCAGAAACCTATGCTTTAAAAAAAGAGGTAATTGATTGGGAAAGTCAATTTTACAAAGAAAAAGTAAGTAAACTACTTTATAGAGCTCAGTTAGATACAACTTTTGCCATGTATCGTCCTTTTAGCTTTAAACACACAGCCTCACACATCCCATTAATGTATAGAGTTGGTTATCCTTATCAAATAAAGCATTTACCCTGGTATGTAAATCATAAAAACCTTTCTGAAGAAGAAAAATACTACATGGAAACAACTCGTGTTAAAAGTTGGGCTGATAAATTAGATACTAAAATACATAGCTAAAATATTATAAACTCAACCCCAACTCTTTTCCTTTTTCCAACATAAACTGGTATGAAGCTTCATATTCATTAGGGATTACACCGTCTAAAATAGCATTTTTAATGGCTTCTTTTAACTGGCCAATTTCTTTGCATGGTGTGAGGTTAAATGTTTTCATAATGAGTTCTCCAGAAATTGGTGGTTGAAAATTACGTACTCTATCACGCTCTTCAACTTCTTTTATTTTCTTTCTAACTAATTCGAAGTTTTTATGATAACGTCTAAACTTATTTGGGTTTTTTGTTGTGATATCTGCTTCACACAAAGTCATTAAAGAATCTATATCATCACCAGCATCAAAAATTAATCTTCTAACAGCAGAATCAGTTACCTCACTAGCTAATACAATTGGTCTTGAACTCAACAATACCATTTTCTGCACAAACTTCATCTTATTATTCAATGGCATTTTTAATCGTTTGAACAATTTAAACACCATCTTAGAACCTACAAACTCGTGTGCATGAAATGTCCATCCTTGCTTTTTATGAAACTTTTTTGTTGGTGCTTTTCCTATATCATGCAATAATGCTGCCCATCGAAGCCATACATCATTCGTATTTTCAGAAATATTATCAACTACTTCTAATGTGTGATAAAAATTATCTTTATGCTTTTGCCCTTCTATCTCTTCTACTCCTTTTAAAGCTATTAGTTCAGGTAAAATTTGCTTTAATAATTGTGTAGATTCCAACAATAAAAATCCGACTGAAGGCTTATTAGACAACATTATTTTATGCAGTTCGTCTACTATACGTTCACTAGTAATAATTTTTAATCTTTCTGCATTTTTAGAAATGGCTTCTAAAGATGCTGTTTCAATGATAAAATTTAACTGACTTGCAAAACGTATTGCTCTCATCATTCGTAACGGGTCATCAGAATACGTAATATTTGGCTCTAATGGAGTTCTGATTACTTTTAATTGTAAGTCTTTTATTCCATTAAAAGGATCTAACAATAAACCAAAATCTTTTGTATTTAAACTTAACGCCAGTGCATTAATTGTAAAGTCTCTTCTGTTTTGATCGTCTTTTAGCGTTCCTTCGGAAACTTCTGGGTTTCTGCTTTCTTCAGAATACGATTCTTTTCTGGCACCAACAAATTCAACTTCAATATCTTTATAACGCAACATGGCAGTACCATAGGTTTTAAACACCTGAACTTTAGGCTTATTAGGCAACAACTCTGCAACCTTTTCTGCTAATTCTATTCCACTACCAACCGCTACAACATCTACATCTTTTGCCGTTCCTCTTTCCAATAAAAAATCACGAACAAACCCACCAATAACATAACTTTTTACACCTAATAATTGAGAGGCTTTTGAAATATAATTGAAAATACGAGCTGTAATTGCTTCTTTATAAAATTGTGGTTGCATAGAATTATTCTCTAATAACTTCAACTTGGTTATCATCGGTTATTCTCAATATTCTCGACGAGGCTGTTGCTATTTTTTCTTGTTGCAAATTTACTATATAATCTACGCTATTCAAAATTGAAGTACTAATTTCTGAAAATGATTTAGGTGTTGGCTCTCCACTTATATTTGCTGATGTAGAGACAATTGGTTTTCCGAATTCTTTAATTAATTGAATACAAAAATCGTTTTGCACAATTCTAATAGCAATGGTATTATCAGTAGCAACACAATTGCTAGCCAATCCTATTGGGTTTTTATAAATAATTGTTGTTGGTTTCGTTGCTCTTTTTAATTCTTCTAAAGCTTTTTTAGGAATATCTTTAATATACTTTGATAACATTTCTAAAGAATCAATCAAAATAATCAGACTCTTACTTTCTTCTCTGTTCTTTATTGAGTACACTTTTGCAACAGCATCTGCATCAGTTGCATCACAACCAATACCCCAAACAGTATCTGTAGGGTATAAAATTACTTTTTGCTGAGAAAGTAATTCAGAAATATGAGATATTTCAAATGGCTTTAATGTCATATTTTTAGTATCAATTTAGATTAGTTGTTAAGAAATTAATCTTATCCCTTATAAGGTAAATTCATAGATCTTGAACTTAACCAAGTTCCTTTTTTTAAACAATGATAATAATATCTTATCATCGCAATAAATAAATACATACCTAATTTTAACTTAGGTACAAAAAAGAAAAGCATTCCTAAAATTGCTGTAATACTTTTAAAAAAGAGGGTTACAATTATCAACCAAAGTAACATTGTAAATTTTAGTACACCTCTAAAATGATTATGGATATAGACATGTTTAGAAATTAATACTTCTGTTTTAGTAATTGTAGCTGTTTTAAAATTAATTCTTGAAGCTCCTCCGTGATTGTGTAATATACTTGTGTTTTTTAGAAGTACAACTTTACCTCCCGCATCACTTACTTTTTTTGATAAGTCCACATCTTCATAATACATCCAGTAATCTTCATTCCATCCATCAACTTTTTGAAACCACCCTCTACTTATAAAAACAACTGAGCCAGAAACCCAGTCTGTAAAAATGAATTCTTTGTTTTCTTTTGTCTTTTTTGATAAGCTTCTAAAGAAAATTCTAAAAAAACCAAACAAAGTAAATAATTGTAAAAACACTCTATCTTGTTTTTCAACTTTTCCATTATCATTTATTTGATTGCAAGAAATTATGCCGTAATTAGAGTTAGACTTTGCTGTTTTCAACATCAATGCTATTGCTTCTTTATTAGCAATCGTATCTGGATTTAAAAACAATAAGTTGTTGCCTACCGCATTCAAGGCTCCTAAATTACATGCATTTGCAAAACCATTATTCCCTGTATTCTCTATAAATTTTACAAAAGGGAATTTTTTAGTGAATTCTTTTAGTTTACCGTCATTAGATTTGTTGTCTACAACAATGAGTTCAAATGAAAATTCATCTTCACGCATAGTTTCAAAAGCTTTGAGGCATAAAGACAAGTGTTTCCAACTTTTATAGTTAACTATAATAATTGAAATGTCTTTTTCTGAAAGTGATGAATTGAATTTTTCTATTGGGTTTTTCTTTATTTTAGCTACTGAGCTATATTTTAAATTTAACACTTCAACATAACGCCTCCATACGCCAAAGGCATGAAGCCATGAAATTACAAATCCGTTTACTCCATCTAAAAATCCAAGCTGAATTACATATTGAATAAAAAACCTTACAAAAGGTTTAATAAAGAGATGGTACGGAGTAATTATTTTTCCTTGTACCATCAGCTCTTCAGCTTGCAATTTTGCATACTTCCTCAATTTATTCTTATATCTGAAGTAATTTTTATACGAGTAATGATTTAATTTTTCTTTTAAGAAACCTATTTTCCCAGTAGTTGTAATTTCTTCATGTACCTTTCCTTTGTACCTACAAGTCGATTTTTTAAACAACCGAATTACTTTATCTCTTTGCCAACCGCTAAATCTTAATCTTTTATTTTTAAAGAAATAACTTCTATAAATAAAAAATGCATCGTAAACCGTATCTGAATTAACAATATTAATTAACTCTTCTTTTAGTTTTATTGGAACAGTCTCATCAGCATCTAATAAAAAAATCCATTCATATGATGCTTTGCTAATTGCATAATTTTTCTGACTAGAAAAATTATCAAACCTTCTCTGAATTAATTTTGCAGAAGAATTTTTAACAATTTCTATAGTTCTATCTGTACTATACGAATCAATAACAATAACTTCATCAGCAAAACTAACAGAGTCTAATGCTCTTTGAATATCTAACTCTTCGTTAAATGTTGGAATTATTGCCGTAATTTTAACCTTTTTCATTGCATATATATTCTTACACAGCTACATCATACTCTCTTAGAGCATCATTTAATGATGTTTTTTTATCTGTGCTTTCTTTTCTTTTTCCGATAATTAATGCACAAGGCACATTGTATTGACCTGCATTAAATTGTTTGGTATAGCTTCCTGGAATTACAACAGAACGTGCGGGAACTCTCCCTTTCATTTCTACCGGATTTTCACCTGTAACATCAATAATCTTTGTAGATGCTGTCAACACCACATTAGCTCCTAACACAGCTTCTTTTTCTACTCTTACTCCTTCTACAACAATACAACGTGAACCGATAAAAGCGCCATCTTCAATAATTACTGGGGCAGCTTGTAACGGCTCTAAAACACCACCAATACCTACACCTCCTGACAAATGCACATCTTTACCAATCTGCGCACAGCTACCTACTGTTGCCCACGTATCTACCATAGTGCCTTCATCTACATAAGCTCCAATATTTACATAACTCGGCATCAAAATAGTTCCTCCAGAAATATAAGCTCCATGTCTTGCTACTGCATTTGGCACTACACGAATTCCTTTTTCTTTATAATTTCTTTTTAAAGGAATTTTATCATGATATTCAAAAATTCCAGCTTCTAAAGTTTCCATTTGCTGAATTGGAAAATACAATACTACTGCCTTCTTTATCCATTCATTTACTTGCCATCCATTATTTGTTGGTTCAGCAACTCTTAAAATTCCTTCATCTAACAAATCAATTACTTTTCTAATTGTTATAATTGTATTTTCCTCTTTTAGCAATGCTCTATTCTCCCAAGCATTTTCTATTATTTCTCTTAAATTATTCATCCAATTAAATATGTTTTCTGCAAATATAAAACAGCTACTAAATATATACGCGAAGATACATTTTTTAAACAGATATTCTCACCTTGTTTAAATTCCTTATTTTTGTTAAAATTAACTTCTATGAGTAGAATTTTAGCCATTGATTTTGGAAAAATTAGAACAGGAATTGCAGTTACAGACGAACTACAAATTATTGCTTCTGGATTAACCACCGTGGCAACCAGTAATTTGATTTCTTTTTTAAAAGAATATACTCAACAAGAAAAAGTAGCCTTGTTTATTGTAGGTTTACCCAAACAAATGGATAGTTCGGCTAGTGAAAGTGAAATCCTTATCAAACCCTTTTTAGAAAAGTTAGCCAATAATTTTCCACACATTCCGATAGAAAGAGTTGATGAGCGCTTTACCTCTAAAATGGCTTTTCAATCCATGCTCGATGGTGGTTTAAAGAAAAAACAACGTCAAAACAAAAAGTTGATAGATGAGATAAGTGCTACCATTATTCTTCAATCGTATCTTTATAATAAATAATCTACTTGTTTAGATTTTATTTTCAAATACCTCTAATCTATCTAAAAGTTTAAAAATTACAATTCAAAATTCGTAATTCGTAATTCAATATTGTATTTTTGCACGCACAAAATTGAACGTATTATGATTTTACCTATTGTGGCTTATGGAGATCCTGTTTTGAGAAAAGTAGGAATTGAGATTGACAAAGATTATCCTAACTTACAAGAGCTTATTGCTAACATGAAAGAAACCATGCACAATGCTCATGGTGTTGGATTGGCTGCTCCACAAATTGGCAAAGCAATACGCTTGTTTTTGGTAGATGCTACTCCTTTTGCAGATGACGAAGACCTTTCTGAAAAAGAAAGAGCATTTTTAAAAGATTTCAAACATGTCTTTATCAATCCAAAGATTTTAAAAGAAGAAGGTGATGAATGGCCTTTTAATGAAGGTTGCCTTAGCATACCTGATGTTAGAGAAGATGTGTTTAGACAAGAGCAAATTACTATAGCATATCAAGATGAAAATTTTGAAAAACACACTGCGACAATCAACGGTTTGGCAGCCAGAGTTTTTCAACATGAATACGATCATATTGAAGGAATTTTATTTACAGATAAATTATCTTCTTTAAAGAAAAGGCTCATCAAAAAGAAATTAGAAAATATTTCTAAAGGAAAAATCAACCCAGAATACAGAATGCGTTTTCCTAATTTAAAAAAATAATTAGTCGATTAATTTAAGACCAAAAACATCATGGAATTTAATAAAATTATTGCCGTAACAGGGAAACCTGGATTGTTTGAAATCGTTTCTCAAACAAAGACAGGTATTATCGTAGAATCTTTAACAGACAAAAAACGTTTCCCAATTGTATCTACACAAAACGTTAGTCTGTTAGAAAACATTGCCATTTTTACTTACGAAGAAGAAGTACCTCTTTTAACTGTATTTAAAGCTATTTACGAAAAAGAAGAGGGTAAAGAAACTATAAGTCATAAAGAAAGTGGTAACAAATTAGCAACTTTCTTCTCTGAAGTTTTACCTAATTATGATGAAGAGAGAGTCTATACTTCAAACATTAAAAAAATTGTACAGTGGTACAATACTTTACTAGCTGTTGGTTTAGATTTTTCTAAAATAGAATTATCTTCTGAAGCCAATCAAGAAGTGTAATGAACTCAAGAGCACAGCAATTAGACGCTTTTAATAGGTTGCTTGACATCATGGATGATTTACGTGAAAAATGTCCGTGGGATAAAAAACAAACCCTAGAATCGTTACGACATTTAACAATCGAAGAAACCTACGAATTAGCTGATGCTATTTTAGACAACGATTTACAAGAAATCAAAAAAGAATTAGGCGATGTGCTATTACACATCGTCTTTTATGCAAAAATAGGAAGCGAAAAAGAAGCCTTTGATATTGCAGATGTTGCCAATGCCATATCTGATAAACTAATTGACAGACATCCTCACATCTACGGAGATGTTCAAGTAGAAAACGAAGAACAGGTTAAACAAAACTGGGAGAAACTTAAACTAAAAGAAGGTAAAAAATCGGTTTTAGAAGGAGTTCCCAAAAGCTTGCCTGCTCTTGTAAAGGCAAATAGAATTCAAGACAAAGTTGCTGGCGTAGGTTTTGATTGGGAAGAGCCACAACAAGTTTGGGAAAAAGTACAAGAAGAACTATCTGAATTAAATGAGGAAGTTAAACAAGGAAATACTGATAAAATTGAATCTGAATTTGGTGATGTATTATTTTCTATGATTAACTACGCGCGTTTTATAAACGTAAATCCCGAAAATGCGCTCGAAAAAACCAATAAGAAATTTATCAAACGTTTTCAATATTTAGAAGAAACTACTCTAAAAGAAGGAAAAAAATTGTCAGAAATGTCTCTTAGAGAAATGGATGTCTATTGGAACAAATCTAAACAGTATTTTAAGTAGAATTTTCTTCCTACTTTTACTTTTATGAATGTACTTATTATTACTGGTGGTAGCAACGGAATAGGAAAAGCTATTGCTCAAAAATATTTTTCTGAAGGCTATACCGTGTTTTCAATTTCAAGAAGTAAAGTTTCTGGAGTTGCCTATCAACAACTACAAACTGACTTGAGCAACACACAAAATGCAGTCAATGCTATACATTCAATTTTTTCAAATATAAACTCAGTAAGTTCAATTACACTAATTAATAATGCTGGTAGTTTAGGAGAGATTAATACTTTAGGAAACTTAAGTCCTGAAAAGATTCAACAAACCATTAAGTTAAACACCACTACACCGCTTGTATTAACCAATGCGTTTATTAGGTTGACAAAAAACTTAACTTGTAAAAAACAGATTATCAACATTTCTTCTGGAGCAGCCATCAAACCATATGCTGGATGGTCAGTATATTGCAGTTCAAAAGCTGCAATAGACATGATAACTAAAACTACTGCATTAGAACAAAGTGAACTAATAAATGGCGTAAAATGTATTGCAATTTACCCTGGAGTTGTGGATACGAACATGCAGACTGCTATTAGAAAAACTACAGAAGCTGAATTTAAAAGTGTGCAACGTTTTAGAGAATTAAAAGAAAAGAATGAATTATTTTCTACTAAATTTGTAGCCAATAAAATCTATCACCTAGCTGTTTCTGATATTTTACATAATGGTACTATTATTGACGTTAGAAAATTTTAAAAAAATACAATTAATATGAAAAAGATCATTTTTATTTCATGTATCATTTTAATTTCTTGTTCAAAAGATAATCAAGTTTTACCAAGCACTAAAACTGAAATAATAGATGTTACACCAAAAAGAGTTAAATATGGAGATACAATAACTTTAACTGGTAAAAACCTACACAAAGGTATACAAGTAAATTTTATGCATGAAAATACAGACTTTTCATTTTATAATAGAAAATCTGAATATTACAATTTTATCTCGCATAATGATGTAAAGTCAAAAATATCTGTTCCACAATTAACACATCATAAAATTAATCTAAAAGTTAGTAATAGTGATTATGGTAATGATGAAAAATTTAACACAGTATTTAATTTAGATTATTATGGCATTATTGCTTTAAAGCATAATAGAGATTTTTTTACCAATCAATATCAAGTTATTAATCATAATTTAGCATTTGGTTTTAGTAAAGGTAAAATTTACAAATCTACAAATGGCTTTTACAACTGGGATGAAATCTACAGTGGACCAGATAATTCTTATGTTAGCTCTATTTACTACCTAGATCAAAACAATTTTTGGGCGTGTATATCTGAGTATAGTACATCGACTGGAGTTCAAAAAATTAACATGTATTATTCAATAAATGAAGGAAAAGACTTTAAACCTGTATTCCAAATTGGCAGTACATATTCATCTAAAAAAGTAAGAAAAATGAAATTTTTCTCAAATAAGAATGGTTATTACTTAAACGACAACAATGAAATGTTTTTTGTTGCAAATAACAAAACAATTAAAAATATTTATGATCATTTTCCTGACTTAAGTACTTTACCCTTTGGAAGGAAAGAAATTGCTGACTTTATCGCTATACACGAAAATCTAATCTATCTTACTCTACACAATACTAATTATCTTGTTAAAATTGATCACGGAAAAATTATACATAATAGTTTTAATCAGAAAACAAGTAAAGCCCCATCGTTTTTTAACAATATTGGCTATCTAAAAGTTGAGAATACAATCTACAAATCAGAAAACTTTGGAGACACATGGAATAAAATTTATGAAGGTGATATTGATAAAATAAAGTTTTTTAATAAAAATACAGGTATTTTATTTAAATATAATTTTATCAATGTGAATCCATTAATTAGGAAAGACATTTTTTTTAGAACAACAGATGGAGGTAAAACATGGATAGAACATTCTCCATCAAAAAGTAGTTTTATTGAAACACATAAAAACGATCCTACTGACTATTCTTGGTTAATTGACTCAAAAACAAAATATATTGAATAAAAATAATTATTCATTAACACATACAGCTATTATGTTTTTTAGTTCAAAAAATTCCATGAGAATTTAGAAATTAATTATAATTGTTTACTGTATAATACATTTTTTGATATTAGTTACATAAAATATGTTTTTACCATCACAGTTTTCGGTGATGCCAAAATCACGGTTTTCAGTGATTGTATTGCTTTATTTCTTAACTTATCTTTGCCAAAAAATTTAACTTACTATGAAGAAACTATTCGTAATTCTCTTTTTACTTAATCAACTTAGTGGGTACACTCAAACAACAAAAACAAAGTTAGGTATTATTAAGGGGAAAGTTATTGATGCTAAAACAAAAGTAGCTATCCCTTACGTAAATATTGTTTGTAGAAACACTCACAAGCAAATCATCACTGGTAGCATCACTAATAATAAAGGGTTATTTACAGTAAAAAATCTACCCTTAAAAACTATTTTTGTAGAAGTGCATTTTATAGGGTATAAAAGTATTTATAAAACAATTGAGTTATCTAAAAATCTGCAAAAACACAATATAGAAACGTTACTTTTAATAGAAGATAGCACAAACTTAGATGAAGTAACCCTAGAAACAAACACCTCAACAATTGTCCAAAAAATAGATAGAAAGGTGATTCTTATTGGCAAAGATCTAGAAGTTACGGGTGCTAACTCTTTAGAAATGTTAGAAAGTGTCCCATCTGTAAATGTAGATTATTTATCAGGGAGTATCAGCTTAAGAGGAAATGAAAATGTTCGTGTGTTAATAGATGGCAAACCCTCTAACTTAAAAGCTTCGCAAGCCCTAAAACAGATACCTTCTTCTTTAGTAAAGAAAATTGAACTGATTACAAACCCATCTGCAAAATACAATCCAGAAGGCATGAGCGGTATCATTAATATTGTTTTAAAAAAGAATACATCTATTGGTTTTAATGGGTCTATTTCGGTTGGTGCAAAACACAGTAAAAATACACGCCCAACAAACTCAATTAACATGAACTATAAAATAGGAAAAGTTAATTTTTATGGAAATTACGGATTGGATTGGGGGGATTATGAAACTGGCAGTAAACTTGAAAGAACTGACAAAGATGCTTTGCAAAATTTCGACTTTTTAGACAGAAGTTTAGCACACTACCTAAAAGTTGGTGCAGATCTCTTTTTAAGTAAAAGCAACACACTATCATTCTATACTTCACAGAACTTTATTAAAACTGATTTTTCTACAGAAACTAAAATTTTTGAAAATCAAAATTTAATTTTTCATTCTCCTAACCTTGCAATATTTGATATTTCTGAAAAAACATACAATATAGATTTTAAAAAAGATTTAAAGAAAAAAGGATCATCTATAGAAATTGAGTTTAATTACATCAGTACTAAAAACCCTGATGAAGATACCTTTAAAGAATTACAAAATCCAAGTTCAAAAGAGTATAATTACAACAATAGTATTGTAAATGATGATAGTACGTGGCTAGTTAATATTGATTATGTGAATAGCCTTAGTAACAACGGAAAACTAGAACTTGGTGTGGAAGCAAGAATAAACAACACCTTAAATAAAATCACCACCAATCAGGAAATTTCTAGTATCCCAGTAGGTAATACAGATTTTAAATACGACAGACATACCTACTCTGGGTACGTAAATTACAGTCAAAATTTTAATAAAATCTCGTTACAGACAGGAGTTCGTCTTGAGCAATTTAGAGTAAACGGAGTGTACACAAATACACAACTTACAAATCCAAAAACTTATTCAGATAATATTTTTAGCGTCTATCCTTCTGCCTATATTACATATAGTTATTCTGATAAAAATCAGTTTCAATTAGGTTATAGCCGTAGAGTAGACAGACCTTCAATTATACAAGTTTCTCCAATTATAGAATGGGCTTCACCATTGACATTATCTGTCGGAAATAAAAATTTAAAACCTCAGTTTACAAACTCATATGAGTTAAACTATACTGCATCGTTTTCTAAAGGGTATATTACTTTTGGAACATTTTACAGAAGCATTTCTGATAAAATTGGTCGGGTAATTTTTGCTGATGCTTCTAACCCAGACAAACAAATTATTTCATACACAAATTACAAGACTGCCAACAACTACGGAATTGAATTGTCTGGTAGTGTTAAAGCTACAAAATGGTGGTCTATTAGACCCGGTTTTGACCTGTATGAACAAAACAGTGAAGGTGTTGTTAACAATCAATTTAATACCGTTAAAAACACCCGATTTAAAGCTAGAGTTAGCAATAGCTTTAAACTATCAAAAAAAATTAGATTTCAACTTTCTGGAAGCTATAGTGGAGAAAATAAAAATGTACAATTTATTGTAGCTCCTTATTTTATGATTAATGCAGCTGCAAGTTTAAGTATTTTAGACGGGCGAGGTGCTTTAACTCTAAGAGGAACCGATATTTTTAATACAGTCAACTTTCGCTATACATCAACGAATCCTTTTCCTCAAAAAGGTGCTTATAATTTAGAACTCAATTCTGTATACATCGGGTTTAATTACAGTTTTGGAAGCGGAAAAAACAAAGCTTTACGTAGAAAGTATAGAGAAAAAAATGAAACTTCTGGTAGCAGTACCGTTTTTTAATTCATAAAAAAATCCCTTTAAAACATTTCGTCTTAAAGGGATTTTAGAATTACTACCTCTAGTTACACTAATTTCTTAGCATTCTTTACTTTTTGTTTTGTCAAAGCAATATCAATTACTTCGTGCATTTCAGACACGTAATAAAATTGCAATCCTTTTAAATAAGATGCTTTAATTTCTAACACATCTTTTTTATTCTCTTCACACAAAATAATTTCTTTAATATTTGCTCTTTTCGCAGCCAATATTTTTTCTTTGATTCCGCCAACTGGCAATACCTTTCCACGCAATGTAATTTCACCAGTCATTGCTAATTTACTTTTTACTTTACGCTGTGTAAATAATGAAACTAACGAAGTTAACATAGTTACTCCAGCACTAGGACCATCCTTTGGTGTAGCACCTTCGGGTACGTGAATATGTACGTTGTAATTTTCTAAAATACCAGTATCAACTCCAAACTCTTCTGCATTTGCCTTAATATACTCCATCGCAATAGTTGCAGATTCTTTCATTACCTTACCTAAGTTCCCTGTAATACTTAGATTTCCTTTTCCCTTCGATAAAATAGATTCAATAAACAAGATATCTCCACCAACGCTTGTCCATGCCAATCCTGTAACCACACCCGCTACGCCATTATTTTCATATTTATCTCTTTCTAATCTGGCTGGTCCTAAAATAGATACAATATCTTCATTCGTTAGGGTTACATTATACACTTGCTCCATTGCAATAGATTTTGCTGCATAGCGCACAACTTTTGCTACTTGCTTTTCTAAGCCACGTACACCAGACTCTCTTGTATAGCCTTCTACTATTTTTTCTATTTGAGATTTTCCTAGCTTTAAATCTTTCGTTGTTAAACCATGCTCTTTTAGTTGCTTTGGTAATAGATGTTTTTTAGCGATTTCTATCTTCTCTTCAATAGTATAACCCGTAACATTAATAATCTCCATTCTATCGCGCAACGCCCATGGAATTTCTCCTAGGTTATTTGCTGTAGCAATAAATAGCACTTTAGAAAGATCAAAACCAACCTCTAAATAGTTGTCATAAAATTCTGTATTTTGCTCAGGGTCTAAAACTTCTAACATTGCAGAAGATGGATCTCCTTGATGACTTGCACTTAACTTATCAATTTCATCTAATACAAAAACAGGATTCGAGGTACCTGCTTTTTTTAAGTTCTGAATCAACCTACCAGGCATTGCACCGATATAGGTTTTTCTATGTCCGCGAATTTCTGCTTCATCACGTAATCCACCTAAAGACATTCGCACATATTTTCTTCCTAAAGACTCAGCAACAGATTTACCAAGAGACGTTTTTCCTACCCCCGGAGGTCCATACAAACAAATAATTGGCGATTTCATATCTCCTTTTAGCTTTAACACTGCTAAGTGTTCAATGATTCTTTCCTTTACTTTCTCTAATCCAAAATGATCTCTATCTAAAATCTTTTGCGCTCTTTTTAAATCAAATTTATCCTCAGAATATTCTCCCCAAGGCAGCTCAAGCATCAACTCTAAATAGCTACGTTGCACACCATATTCTGCCATTTGTGGGTTCATCCTTTTTAATCTTCCCAACTCTTTGTCAAAAGTCTCTGCAACATCTTTATTCCATTTTTTTCCTTTAGATTTTATACGCATTTCTTCCAATTCTTGATCGTTAGAAACGCCTCCTAATTCTTCTTGAATGGTTTTTAATTGTTGATGTAAATAATACTCACGTTGCTGCTGATCCATATCAGAACGCGTTTTAGATTGTATATCATTCTTTAGCTCTAAACGCTGTAACTCTTTATTTAAACGTTTTAAGGTTAATAATGCACGTTCTTTGAGATTGTATTGTTCTAATAATTCTTGCTTTTCTTTTACATTCAAATCCATATTTGATGAAATAAAATTCACTAAAAAAGAATTGCTCTGAATGTTTTTAATAGCAAACGAAGCTTCTGAAGGCAGCATTGGATTGATTTTAATAATCTGCAGTGCTTGTTCTTTAATAGAATCTATAATGGCATCAAACTCTTTATTGAATTCATCAGTTCTATCTTCCAAAGCCTCTTTAGTAGTGGCTTTTAAATATGGTTCGTTTTGCACGATTTGATTAACCTCAAAACGTTTTTTACCTTGGATAATTACAGTTGTATTTCCATCAGGCATTTTTAAGACGCGTAAAATCTGAGCAACCACTCCGATTTTATAGATATCATTTTCTGTAGGATTTTCTACTTCAGGATTTTTTTGCGCTACCACACCCAATATTTTATCTCCAGCATTAGCATCTTTAATTAATTGGATAGAAGCATCTCTACCTGCTGTAATTGGAATTACTACTCCAGGAAAAAGCACGGTATTTCTTAAAGGAAGAATTGGCAATTCTGCAGGAATCTCTTCTTTATTAATAATCTCTTCATCTTCTGGCGTCATTAACGGAATTAACTCCGAATCTTCATCTAACATATTGTGAAGCGACAAACTGTCTAAACCAAGTATTTTAGCTTTACTCATAGTATCTATTTCTGTCAAGTTGACATTTAATCTTTTATTCAAAATTTACCCAAGGATTTTTTACTTTTACATTCTGCTGATTTTCAGCAAATTACATTCTAAATCCTTTTGATTCTATTCTAATAAGTCAATTGTTATGCCAATGATTTTATAAAAACCGTAATTTTATCGTAAAGAACTGTCACAAACCAAAAAGTGCATTGTCTATACTATAGAAACGTTTTTGTGAAAGATACAAATCAACATAGTAACCAACTTTTAGAACGCTGCAAAAAAGGTGATACTTCTGCACAAATGCAGATATATAAACAGTATTACAAAGCAATGTACAATACATCCTTAAGAATACTTAAAGATGAGTTTGAAGCAGAAGATGTAATGCAAGAAGCCTTTTTAACAGCCTTTACAAAGTTAGATACGTTTATTGGAGAAGTAACTTTTGGTGCTTGGTTAAAACGAATTGTAATTAACAAGAGTTTGACTCAGTTAAAAAAAAATAACAAATACCAAGATGTAAAAATGGAGGTCATTAAAAACACCTCTACCGTAAATGAAGAGCCTATAGATTATAGTTCGTTACATGCAAACAAAGTGTTAGAGGTATTAAATTCTTTAAAAGATAATTACAGAATTGTGTTGAGTTTAAACCTAATAGAAGGTTACGATTATGAAGAAATCGCACAAATATTAGGATTTACCAATGAAAATGTACGAACCACCATATCTAGAGCAAAAAAGAAATTAAAACAACAGCTTGTTTTACAAACAGCATAATAAAACCAAGAAATGAAAGATCAGTTTAATCACTTTTTTAAGACCACCGATTTTGATGTAGCAGAACCAAGGTTCGGTCATTTAGAAAGATTTCAAGAGCGTTTGAACAATCCAAAAAAAAAGAAACAGATTGTCTCTTATAAATGGATGAGCATTGCTGCATCAGTAATCTTAATCGTTGGCTTTTATTTAGGTGTAAATTTTAATACCCAACCTATTGTACTAGCAGATGTATCGCCACAAATGCAAGAAACAGAAAGCTTCTTTGTAACTACCATAAAACAAGAGCTTCATAAAATTGAAAAAGCAAGAAATCCTAAGAATGAACGTGTAATTGAAGATGCATTAAATCAATTAGAAATATTAGAAGATAAATACAAAGATTTGGTAATAGAACTTAACAAAAGTACAAATGACAGACGTGTTATTTATGCCATGATAAGTAATTATCAAAGTAGAATTGAGGTTTTACAACATGTATTAAAACAAATAGAAACAATTAACAATCTTAAAGAAAACAATACCGATGAAATCTATATTTAAAATTACAGTACTCTTTTTTTTAATTCCGCTAATTAGTGTAGCCAACACAAAACCAAGGCACGAAAAAAGTAAAACGATAAAAAAAGAATATACCGTTAGCAAAGATGCTACAGTTGCCATAAGCAACAAATATGGTGCAATAAACATTACAACCTGGAACAAAAACAGGGTAGAAATTACCGTTAAAATTACTGTAAAAGGGAATAACCCTAGTAGGGTAGAAAAAAAACTAAGAACTATTTATGTAGATTTTGAAGGCAACTCAAACAGAGTTTCTGCAAAAACAAAATTTGAAAGAGGTTCTAGTTCTTGGAGTTTTTGGGGTAAAAACAATAATACTAGCTATCAAATAGATTACACCATTAAAATGCCCGTATCTAACAATGTGAAACTAAGCAATGACTATGGTAGTATTTTATTAAATGAATTAGATGGTGCTGCTGATATTAATTGCGATTATGGTAAGTTAATTATTGGCGATTTAAACAATACTTCTAACAACATCAATATAGACTACTGTAAAAGTTCTACTATTAATTTTATGAAACGTGGAAGTGTAAATGCAGATTACTCTAAACTAACCATTGATAAAACTGATGATGCTAAAGTAAATGCAGATTATTCTAACATTACTATTGAAGCTGTAAACAACGTCAACTTCAATGCAGATTACGGTAACATTACAGTTAATGATGTAAAAGATATTAAAGGAAATACAGACTACGTAACTATTAGATTAGGTACTGTTTCTAAAAACTTGCATTTGAATGCAGATTATGGTTCAATTAAGATTAAAGAGCTAGCAAACGGATTTGAAAGAGCTGAAATATCTAGTGAATATACCGGCATAAATATAGGCGTAAAACCATCTAGTAATTTTAACTTTATGATTGATTTACAGTACGCTAGTTTTAGATATGATGATGCTAAAGTTGATATGAGAAAAAGCATCAGAAATTCTACTAAAAAATACTACGAAGGTACTTACGGAAATAGCAAAAACAACTCAAAACTTATAATAAAATCACAATACGGAAGTGTTAGAATCAAAGAATAATAATTCAACAAACAGTAAAAGTATCATGAAAAAACTTATCATAACAAGTATCATTTTAACCTTAAGCTTTAGTGTACAAGCACAAAGTTGGTGGAACACAAAAAAAGTTAGAGGAAACGGTAAAGTAACCACCGAAATAAGAAAAACTACTAACTATTCTGGTCTAAGCTTAGCTGGTAATTTTGATGTTGAACTTGTAAAAGGAACTACAGGTAACATCACTTTAAAAGGAGAAGAAAATTTACTTAAATATATAGAAACCAAGGTAAAAAGAGGAGTCTTAAAAATTAAAGTAAAAAAAGGATATCGTATCAGTAGAACTCAAAAAATTTTGATTACTGTACCTTATAAAAAACTAGATAAAGTTTCTTTGGCTGGTGCAGGTGACATATACAGTAACAGTACTATTAACTCAGATAATATTGCCTTTTCTGTTGCTGGCTCTGGAAATATTGACCTAGCCGTAGATGCTCAAAAAGTAAAAATTAGTGTTGCTGGCTCAGGAGATATTAAATTAAAAGGAAAAACTGTAGATTTAAAATGTTCTGTTGCTGGTTCTGGAGACATCAATGCTTATGGACTAAAAACCAATAATACTTATGTAAGTATTGCAGGTTCTGGGAATATAAAAACCACTGTTTCTAATAAAATAAAAGCCAGTGTAGTAGGCTCAGGAAGCATATATTACAAAGGGAAACCAGATAAAATTGATAGCAGCGCTATTGGCTCAGGAAAAGTTATTGATAGAAATTAATTTAACTAATAACAGTAACAAAAAAAGTCTCGACAAGTCGAGGCTTTTTTTGTTAGTAATTCCTATACTTTGCTGTAAGTTCAAAAACATGGTTTAAAATTTGTTGTTCTTGGGTATCAAAAACCACATTTCTACGCTGCATCACTACAGTAGCTACTTCAAATACTTTATTGGTTTGATAGGTTGTAAAACCAGAAGCTCCACCCCAACTGAAAGACGGAATAAAGTTTCTTGGAAAACCACTCCCAAAAATATTGGCACTTACACCTACCACTGTCCCAGTATTAAACATTGTATTAATTCCGCATTTAGAATGATCTCCCATTATCAATCCACAAAATTGCAATCCAGTTTTAGCAAAGCGCTCGGTTTCGTAACTCCAAATTTTTACTTCTGCATAGTTGTTTTTCAAATTAGAGTTGTTAGAATCTGCACCAATATTACACCATTCTCCAATCACAGAATTTCCTAAATACCCTTCGTGTCCTTTATTAGAATTTGCAAATAAAACAGAATTATTTATCTCTCCAGCAACTTTACAATCTGGCCCTAAAGTCGTGGCACCGTATATCTTTGCACCCATTTTTACAACGGCTTTTTCGCACATTGCAAAAGGACCACGAATTAGGCTTCCTTCTAAAATTTGTGCATTTTTACCAATATAAATAGGTCCATTAGCAGCATTTAACGATGCATATAGAATACTTGCGCCTTCTTCTATAAAAATATTCTCTCTGTTGATTACATGAATCCCATCTGGAATTGGTTGCGATTTTCTTCCTTCGGTAAGCAATTCAAAATCTAACTGAATAGCTTTATCATTTAGAGAAAAAATATCCCAAGTGTTTTTTACTTGTAGCAATTCTTCTTCATACTCTATATGAATATAATTTGCAAAGTCTACTTCTTCTTGTGTGTCTTTAGAATAAAAAGCGACTACATTTTCTCCTTTAAAAATAGCTTCATTTTCAGATAAATTTTGCACCATTTCTACCAAAGCTTTGGTAGGTATAAAAGAAGCATTTATTAAAATATTAGTTTCTAATTCTACCATCGGATATTTTTCCACCAAATAATCTTCAGTAATCGTAGTGGTAGTAAGCCCAAGATATTTCTCCCATTTTTCTCTAATGGTTAAAATACCTACTCTAATATCTGCAACGGGTCTGGTATAAGTAAATGGCAATAATGCATTACGCACATCGCTATCAAATAAAACATAGTTCATTCTTGTATTCGCTTTTTGCAAATATAACGTAAAGACTATAAAAAAACAGCAAAAAATAAAGGTTGAATTGCAATTATTTCAACGACTAGCAACGCAAAATAACTGACAAACAACCTAAAATTAAGAACAAATGTCGTTTTAAAAAATTAGAAAACTCTCCAAATATTAAATCCAAAATAAATATCTCCTTTAGACCAATTTCCAGCTGCATTGGTTAAATAACCAGACTCATTCATTAATCTAGCATTGGTTACATGCAATTGAAAAACATGTCCACCAGTTTCAATATCAACACCTAAAGATAATGGATTGTTGAAGTTACTACTTGCTACCCTATTCATATGGTAATGATATTCTGCATTAATCGTAACACGCTTGCTTACTTTGTATCTACCACCAAGCCCAAGTATATATTGAGTATTTTTTTGTGAGTTATTTTCTACGAAGTTTTCGTGTAAATAAATTGGAGATACTTCTAACGATAGATTCTTATTAAACTTTCTAGAAATCAATAATTCGTGTGCATAACTATATCTGTGTTTAGCTTCTAACAACGGATAAATTGCTTTGTCTAATCCTGTGTTATACTCTACACTATTAAAACCAACTATGGTTACAGGAAATTTCCCCTCTTCTTGATGCGCTAAACGGTATTTTACATGTGCATCATAGGTTTTATTTGCAGAACTTCTAGAAAAACCAGCGTTTAACCAATCATTAAAACCATACACAAAACTAAATCTTATATTAGAATTGTCTAGTCCAAAAAGCTCTTTGATTCCTGTTTTTACTGAGCCAAATCTATGTGAAATCACAAAGTAAAAATCGTTTTTTGCAGCAAGTTTTGTAGACTCCATATTAATAATCTTTAAACCTTTAAAGACTGATGTAACTTTCTTATTTTCTTTTACATCACCATCTAAT
Source organism: Flavobacteriaceae bacterium (assembly GCA_013373385.1). Classification (GTDB taxonomy): domain Bacteria; phylum Bacteroidota; class Bacteroidia; order Flavobacteriales; family Flavobacteriaceae; genus Polaribacter. Next base: position 34,800 of record JABXHX010000019.1, on the reverse strand, counting down.
TCGTCTAATAAATCATCTTGAGCAAAAAGTGAAAAGTTAATTAGTAACGTGATGAAGAATATTCCTGTTTTTTTCATAATATGATATATTTATTAAAAAATAAAAGTCAACTATAAAATATAGTCGACTTTAAAACGCTTTACAGAAAAGCTTATTGTTTTATAAATTGTTTTGAACCAATTTTCCCTTCAGAATCAACTTTAAGTAAGTACACACCTGTACTTAAATTTGCCACATTTACTTTGTCTGTATTAGAAGAAATGGTTGCTGTTTTTAATTCTCTACCAGATAGGTCAAAAACTCTAACTGTTGCTTTTGCGCTACCACTTGGCAACTGAACTGTTAAGAAATCTTTCGAAGGGTTTGGATACATTGCAAAATCTAGCAAATTTTCTTTTGATATACCTAATACCGAAAAATCTCCAGTACTTGCAGTTACTACTTGATCTCCACTAGTACCACCATTATTATTAGCAGCAACAGAAGCTGCATAAAACTTTACATTTCCTACTGCAGTTGCAGGAGCCGTCCATTTAAATGACCATGAGCTTTGTCCATCAGAAGAATGTGTAATTCTAGACCCTGACACTCTAGAACCCGAGCCTGCCGCAAATGTACCAACTTTACTGTTATCTGATGATTTCTCTGCTGTTAATTGAAATCCATGAGCAGATGCAGATGAACTGTTTGTTACTGTAATATTATATTCTTTATTTGCTTCATAACCACCTGCAGGGATATCTGTTGTAATACTTAAAGATGCTCCAAAAGAGCCACCACTATGACAAGCAGTACATGTTTGACCACCGTCTCCAGGCGAACCAGTACGTCCATCATCTCTACCTCCAGAACTAGACATTAACACAAATGCTGTAGCAGGAATTAAAAACAAAATAAATTTAAAAATGTAGTTTTTTTTCATATTAGTTAGTTTTAAGGGTTAATTATTATTATTTGATCTAATTTTATCAACTCTAACAGTTCGTCGTAGCCTATATTTCTACCTTTCACAAGTAAGCTACTTTTTTTTGTAATTTTTTTTAAAATTTCTTTATTAGCATAACAAACCACAGCATTGTCTAAGGTGAAATTATCTGCATCTATTTCTGTAACTGTACCTGAAACCTTAATGGTTTTGTCTAAATATTTTTTTGTGGCCGAGTCTACATCACTATTATACTCTTTAAAAATCGCTTCAGAAGTAACTGTAAAAGCAGCTTTTTCTTCAGAAATATTTCTATGCTCTTTATAAATGTAATTATAACCTATTATTAACGACAAAGCCAACAATAATATACTAATAAGAATGTACTTTCGTTTAAGCATAAGCTAATGTAATCATTTTAATTTTAAAAAAAATCTATATTTACCTAAAAAACAAACACTTATTATGAAAAAAGTCTTTTTAACGCTATTAATGGCAAGTATTTTTGTTGGATGTGCTTCTGATAGCACTGACGATGTTACCAATCCACCGCCTGCAAAAATCACTTATGCAAAAAATATAAAACCTTTGGTTGATACCAGTTGTGCAACATCTGGTTGTCACAATGCTGCTAGTAAACAGGCTGGTTTAACATTAGAAACGTATGCACAAGTTAAAAATGCATTTTTAAATGGAAATGCATTTGCAAGAATAGAAAGCACAACCAACCCAATGCCTCCTTCTGGTAAATTACCTGATGGTACTATACAAACAATTAAAAAATGGAGAGACCAAGGGTATCTTGAAAAATAAAAACAATGATGAAAAATATTTTAACCCTTTTACTACTTGCTATAGTTAGCCTTCAATTAAATGCACAAGATAAATTTTATACCAAATCAGGTACATTAACTTTTGAGTCTTCTGTACCTACTTTTGAAGAAGTAAAGGCTACAAACACTAAAGTAACTGCTGTGTTAAAAAGTGATGGAAATATTGCTTCTTTGGCTTTGATGAAAGGATTTCGATTTAAAATTGCTTTGATGGAAGAGCATTTTAATGAAAATTATATGGATTCTGACACCTATCCTAAAGCTAAATTTTCTGGTAAAATTAAAGGATTTTCAACAGCTGACCTTACAGAAAAAGCAAGTACCTACATTATTTTAGGGAAATTGACCTTGCATGGTGTTACTAAAGAAATTTCTATAACGAGTATGATAAGAAAGATTGGAGACAGCATATATATCGACTCAAAATTTAGTGTTACTCCAGAAGATTTTAACATAAAAATACCAAGTATTGTTAGAAAAAAGATTGCTAAAAATGTAGATGTAACGGTAGCATTTGAACTCAAGAAAAAATAAAGTTTATTCCTTTAATTAATTCTTAAAACAAAAACCCAAAGCTAAGCTTTGGGTTTTTGTTTATATATTTTTTACCTGTCTATTTACTTAAATACATCTTACGTCTTGCATATAAGTCGTAAAATTCATCATCTTTTAAACTATCAATAAATAAAATACTTTCTCCAGTCGATTTCATTTCTGGACCTAAGTTTTTATTGACATTCGGAAATTTATTAAAAGAAAACACAGGCTGTTTGATTGCATAACCTTCTAATTGTGGATTGAAATCAAAATCAGTTACTTTTTTCTCTCCCAACATAACCTTTGTTGCATAATTTACATACGGCTCACCATATGCTTTTGCAATAAACGGCACTGTTCTAGAAGCTCTTGGATTTGCTTCAATAATATAAACTGTATCGTCTTTAATGGCAAACTGAATATTAATCAATCCAACTGTTTTCAATTCTCTTGCAATAGTATATGTATGATCTTTGATTTGTTGCATTACTAAATCACCTAAATTAAATGCTGGCAAGGTTGCATTCGAATCTCCTGAATGAATTCCACATGGCTCAATATGCTCCATAATCCCGATGATATACACATTGCCATCTGCATCACAAATGGCATCTGCTTCAGCTTCTATTGCACCGTCTAAATAATGGTCTAACAATAGCTTGTTATTCGGAATTTTACGCAATAAATCAACCACATGCTCTACCAATTCTTCTTTGTTGATAACAATCTTCATTCCTTGCCCCCCTAATACATACGATGGACGCACCAATATTGGAAAATCTAACTCGTCTGCAAGTGCTAAGGCTTCATCAGCAGTTTCTGCCACTCCAAATCTAGGATATGGAATGTTATTTCTCTTTAATAGGGTAGAAAAACTTCCTCTGTCTTCTGCTAAATCGAGTGCTTCAAAAGAAGTTCCTATAATTTTAATTCCGTATTTGGTTAATTTTTCTGCAAGTTTTAAGGCAGTTTGACCCCCAAGCTGTACGATAACTCCTTCTGGTTTTTCATGTTTGATGATATCGTAAATATGCTCCCAAAAAACAGGTTCAAAATACAATTTATCTGCGGTATCAAAATCGGTAGAAACCGTTTCTGGATTACAGTTAATCATAATGGTTTCATAACCACATTCTGCAGCTGCTAATACACCATGTACACAACAGTAATCAAACTCAATTCCTTGTCCAATTCTGTTGGGTCCAGAACCCAACACTATAATTTTTTTCTTATCAGAAACCACACTTTCATTATCTGCAAAACGTTTCCCATCAGCAGTTTCAACATCATTTTCAAATGTTGAGTAGTAATATGGTGTCATGGCTTTAAACTCAGCCGCACAGGTATCAACTAATTTGTAAACTCTGTTGATGTTTAGCGCTTCTCTTTTTGCATACACTTGACTTTCTAAACAACCTAACATATGCGCAATTTGTCTGTCTCCATAACCTTTTTGTTTGGCCTCTAGCAATAAGTCACGCTCTATTGTGTCAATTGTATAAGTAGAAATTTCTTTCTCTAATAAAAACAGTTCTTCATACTGTTTTAAATACCACATGTCAATCTTTGTAATGTCGTAGATTTGACTTAGCGGAATGCCCATTGCAATAGCATCGTAAATTGCAAATACACGATCCCAACTTGCATTGGTTAGTTTTTCTATAATTTGGTTGTAGTTGGTATAACCTTTACCATCTGCCCCCAACCCATTTCTTTTAATTTCTAAAGATTGTGTTGCTTTATGTAATGCTTCTTGAAACGAACGCCCAATCCCCATTACTTCTCCTACGGCTTTCATTTGTAATCCTAAGGTTCTATCAGAGCCTTCAAATTTATCAAAGTTCCAACGAGGAATTTTCACGATTACATAGTCTAAGGTTGGTTCAAATAAAGCTGAAGTAGATTTTGTAATTTGATTATCAAGCTCATCTAAGGTATAACCAATGGCTAACTTTGTTGCAATTTTTGCAATAGGATACCCTGTTGCTTTACTAGCCAATGCTGATGAACGCGATACACGCGGGTTGATTTCAATTGCGATGATTTCTTCTTTCTCATCAGGAGAAACCGCGAATTGTACATTACAGCCACCTTCAAAATCTCCGATAGAGCGCATCATCTTAATAGCCATGTCACGCATTTTCTGATAGGTCTTATCAGAAAGTGTCATTGCTGGTGCAACGGTAATAGAATCTCCTGTGTGGATTCCCATCGGATCCATATTTTCGATAGAACAGATAATAACTACATTATCGTTTTTATCACGTAACAATTCTAATTCATACTCTTTCCATCCCATCATGGCTTTATCTATCATCACCTCATGAATTGGCGATGCTTCTAAACCTCTACTTAATAACTCGTCAAAATCTTCTGCTTTATAAACAATAGAAGCTCCTGCCCCACCCAAGGTATACGAAGAACGAATTACTAATGGAAATCCAAATTCTTGTGCGATTTCTTTTCCTTTTAAAAACGATGTTGCAGTAGCTTGTGGCGCCATCGGAACATCAATTTTACCCATCAATTCTCTAAACTGCTCTCTATCTTCTGTGATATTAATAGCATTGATATCTACACCTATTAACTGTACTCCAAAATCTTCCCAAATTCCTTTATCATCTGCTTCAATACACAAATTTAATGCAGTCTGACCACCCATTGTTGGCAATACAGCATCAATCTGTGGATGCTCTTTTAAAATTTGAATAATCGATTTTGTTGTTAACGGCAACAAATAAACATGATCTGCCATTGACGGGTCTGTCATGATCGTTGCTGGGTTAGAGTTAATTAAAATGGTTTCAATTCCATCTTCTCTTAATGATCTTAAAGATTGTGATCCTGAGTAATCAAATTCACATGCTTGACCAATAACGATGGGTCCAGAACCAATAATTAAAATAGATTTAAGGTGTTGTTTTTTTGGCATTTTCTTGGTTGTATTGTGTTGTCAAAAATAAAAATTGCTTAGGTATAAAAAAAGGTGTTACTAAAATAGCAACACCTTTATTATTAACAATTGTTAATCATTATTTCTTATGTCTTGTTTCAGATGAAACAGTTAATCTCTTTCTTCCTTTAGCTCTTCTTCTAGCTAATACTTTACGACCATTAGCAGAAGCCATTCTATCTCTGAAACCGTGTTTGTTTCTTCTCTTTCTATTTGATGGTTGGTACGTTCTTTTTGGCATTACTTATTCTTTTAAATATCTTCTTAACTTAATTTTGCTTTTGTGAAATTCCGTCTGCTAAAAGCGTGGGCAAATATACAACTAGTTTTGTTTTTGACAAATACAATTTTAAAAAAAATAAAATAATTTTTCAGCAACCTATTTTGCTTAATTTTTAACGTATTTTATTCTTTTTTTATTTGTTAAAAGTTATAGAGTTAGTACTTTTGTCCAAACCTAAAAACCATGAAAAATACTAAATACGTTTTTGTAACCGGAGGCGTAACATCATCACTAGGAAAAGGAATTATAGCTGCATCTTTAGCTAAGCTATTACAAGAGAGAGGCTATTCTGTAACCATTCAAAAATTAGACCCTTATATAAATATAGATCCAGGAACATTAAATCCGTACGAACATGGAGAATGTTATGTTACAGATGATGGCGCTGAAACCGATTTAGATTTAGGTCATTACGAGCGCTATTTAAACATTCCGACATCACAAGCTAACAATGTTACTACAGGTAGAATTTACCAATCAGTAATCAACAAAGAACGTAAAGGGGAGTTTTTAGGGAAAACCGTTCAAGTAATTCCACATATTACTGATGAAATTAAAGAACGTATTCAGATTTTAGGTGAAACAGGTGATTATGATATCGTAATTACTGAAATTGGTGGTACAGTTGGAGATATTGAATCACTACCTTATGTTGAGTCAGTTAGACAAATGTTGTGGGAAAAAGGAGAAGAAAACGCTATTGTAATTCACTTAACACTAGTCCCTTATTTAGCAGCAGCAGGTGAGTTAAAAACAAAACCTACCCAACACTCTGTAAAAAGCTTGATGCAAAGTGGTGTAAGTCCAGATATTTTAGTTTGTAGAACAGAGCATGAAATCTCAGACGACATTAAGCGTAAATTAGCCTTGTTTTGCAATGTAAAAAAAGAAGATGTTATTCAGTCTATAGATGCAGAAACTATTTATGATGTTCCCAATTTAATGCTGCAAGAAGGCTTAGATGCTGTGGTATTAAAGAAGCTAAAGTTAGACTCAGAAAAGCAACCTCAATTAGTTGAGTGGAATAACTTTTTACAAAAGCATAAGAATCCAACATCTGAAGTAGAAATAGCTTTAATTGGTAAATATGTGGAGTTGCACGACTCGTACAAATCAATTACAGAAGCATTTATACATGCGGGTTCATCTAACGAAACAAAAGTAAATGTTCGTTGGATACATTCAGAAAGTTTAACGCCTAAGAATTTTGAGAAAAAGCTAAAAGGTGTAGACGGTATCTTAGTTGCACCTGGTTTTGGCGATAGAGGAATTGATGGAAAGATTAAAGCAGTACAGTATGCAAGAGAAAACAACATTCCGTTTTTAGGAATTTGTTTAGGTATGCAAATGGCGGTAATTGAGTTTGCAAAAAATGTATTAGGTTTAAAAGATGCTTTTTCTACCGAAATGAAAAGCAATTGCTTACATCCAGTAATTAATCTGATGGAGAGTCAAGAAAATGTTACAGAAAAAGGAGGTACGATGCGTTTGGGGGCTTGGGATTGTAAAATCACTAAAGATTCTAAAGTGTTTGAAGCTTATAAAACTGAATTGATTAGCGAACGCCATAGACATAGGTACGAATTTAACAACGATTATTTAACTCAGATTCAAAAAGCTGGAATGAAAGCTACCGGAATTAATCCTAAAACTGGATTGGTAGAAATTGTTGAAGTTCCTTCACATCCTTGGTTTGTGGGAGTACAATATCATCCAGAATACAAAAGTACAGTTTTAAACCCACATCCTCTTTTTGTAGATTTCATTAAAGCTGCTAAAACGCAATCAGAAAAATAATTTTGTAACAAACAACCTAATCAAAAGTCTAACAAAGCAACCGATGGTTATTGTTATGAGATACTGAATGTGTTTCTGTAAAAATATTGGAACAGCATTTGAACTATAAAGATCATCAAAAATAAAACTAGCAAAAACAACTAAAAACAGTGCAGTTTTGCTAAATTTGTCGGGTTTTCTACAATCGATAGAAACAAAATGACAAGTTGACATTTAAAATCAATCAATGGAACAAAAAAAATTTGACGCAAATTCGTTTATCGGATTACTTTTATTAGGAGCAATTATGTTATGGTTTATGTACACAAACCAAGAAGAAGTTACTCCAACCAATAACACTACCGAAACAGTTGTAGACTCAACCAAAACTACAACAACACCAATACAAACCACAAATTCTAAAAATACTATTGTTAGCGACTCTATAAAAAACGTTGCTTTACAAAACAAGTTAGGCGCTTTTGCTTACGGAGCACAAACAGCCAAAGAAGGTACTACTGTTTTAGAAAATAAAGTTTTAAAATTAACTATTGATAATAAAGGTGGGCAGATTGTTAAGGCCTTAGTTAAAAACTACAAAACCTACGATTCTTTACCTCTTTATTTAATTAAAGACAATAACGCTTCTTTCAATATTAATTTCGGAACTACTGATAATAGAATTTTAAATACCAAAGATTTACTGTTTACACCAACGGTAACTAAAAATGGAGAGAACAATGTACTTTCTATGAAATTGAAAGTTTCTGAAACACAGTTTTTAGAATACAGGTACGAAATGAAGCCAAACGATTATATGATTGGTTTTGCTGTGCGTTCACAAGGGTTAAGTAATGTTCTTAATTCTTCGCATACCGTAAATTTAGACTGGAAACTTAATGCCTTTAGAAATGAAAAGAGTTTAAAAACTGAGAATATGTATTCTGAGTTAAAATTCTTTACAGACGAAGACGACTATCTTTCTGCCGCAGGTGATGATAACGAAGTTGTTGACGAAGTAAAATGGGCTGCTTTTAAACAGCATTTCTTTACCTCAATTTTAATTACTGACACTCCTTTTAACAAAGCCTCGTTAACTTCTAAAAACTTGGTGAAAGATGAGCATATTGATACTGTTTTCACCAAAGGATATCAAGTTCAGGCTCCGTTAGATTTAAAAAATGGTGAGTTAAACTACAGCATGAACTGGTATTACGGACCTGCAGATTATAAAACCTTAAAAGCTTACGAAGGAAAAGAATTAGGCGAAGTTGTAGATTTAGGTTGGGGAATTTTTGGAGCCATTAACCGCACCATCTTTATTCCTGTATTTGATTTATTAAGTGGCTGGCTGTCTAACTACGGATTGATTATTATTTTAATGACCATTGTAGTACGTATTTTAATGTCTCCATTGGTTTACAAATCATATGTTTCTAGTGCAAAGATGAAAGTGATTCGTCCAGAATTACAAGCAATTAACGAAAAGTATCCAGGAAAAGAAAATGCTTTAAAACGTCAGCAAGAAACCATGGCTGTACAGCGAAAAGCAGGAGTAAGTATGATGTCTGGTTGTATTCCAGCCTTATTGCAAATGCCAATATTCTTTGCATTGTTCCGTTTCTTCCCTTCTAATTTAGAATTGAGACAGAAAGGCTTTTTATGGGCAGATGATTTATCTTCATACGATTCAGTTTTCCAATTACCATTTGAAATTCCGTTCTATGGTAGTCACGTGAGTTTATTCCCAATTTTAGCTTCGGTTGCCATTTTCTTTTATATGAAAATGAACCAAAGTCAACAGGCAAATATGCAAGCGCCTGTACAAGAAGGGATGCCAGATATGCAAAAGATGATGAAGTGGATGATATACTTTTCGCCAATTATGATGCTTTTCTTCTTTAACAACTATGCAAGTAGTTTGAGTTTGTATTACTTTATCTCTAACTTATTAACGATCGTAATTATGCTAGTGATTAAAAACTATGTAATTGATGAAGCTAAGATTCATGCAAAAATAGAAGAGAACAAAAAACGTCCTGAAAAGAAAAAAGGGAAGTTTAGACAACGTTTAGATGATGCTATGAAACAAGCACAAGAACAACAAGCGCAACAAAAAAGAAATAGAAAATAACACACAATCATCTGTTTCATCATAAAAAAAACCGAAGCAAATGCTTCGGTTTTTTTATTCTTATCTTAAACCTTCTTCTTAATATGTGAGCTAGATTCAATATAAATTTGCTTTCCGTCTTGGTATTTACTAATACCAAAACCTGGATGAATGCAATAACAACCGTATTCTCCTTTTTTATTTAAAGCAACATAACCAACTTGAAAGTTTTTGTAATTCGGGTTCGAAGTTACAATTCTTCTTACCCCTTCTTCACAAGCTTCTTGAGGTGTTCTACCTTGTCGCATCAATTCAACAATTAAAAAGCTTCCTACGGTTTTTAATACCTCTTCTCCCATACCTGTTGCGGTTGCACCTCCTACTGTATTGTCAATAAATAATCCTGAGCCAATTACGGCAGAATCTCCTACCCGGCCAGCCATTTTATACGCCATGCCGCTTGTGGTACAAGCTCCAGAAATATCTCCCTTACTATCAATAGCTAACATACCAATTGTATCGTGATTTTCTATATTGATAATTGGTTTGTATTCTGATGTTATTTTCCATTTTTCCCAAGCTTTTTTAGAAGCTTCGGTTAGCAAATTTTCTCTTTTAAACCCTTGCTCAACCGCAAACTGCTCAGCTCCTTTTCCCGCCAATAATACATGAGGTGTTTCCTCCATTACTTTACGCGCAACAGAAACCGGATGTACAATATTTTCCATACAAACAACAGCGCCATAATTACCTTCTTTATTCATAATACAGGCATCTAAGGTTACATTTCCGTCTCTGTCAGGAGAACCACCTTTACCTACTGTAGTATTTTTCACATCTGCTTCTTCTGCTCTACAGCCTTGTTCAACAGCATCTATTGCCATTCCTCCTTTTTCTAACACTTCCCATGCTGCCTTGGTGGCATTTTTAAAATTCCATGTAGCAACTACAACAGGAACAATAGTTTTACTTGTATCAGCAACAATTTTTTTAGACTCTTTTTTTTCTGTTGTTTCACAAGAAGTAATAGTTGGTGCTACAGCCAAACCTATCCCAGTAATTGATGCTTTTTTTAAAAAATTTCTTCTTTTCATTTTTTTGTTTTTTTAGACATGGTAAACACAAACTCCCCACCATTCATTAATTCTTTGTGTAAGATATAATTTCTCTTGAGTTCTTTACCATTAATACTCAGGTTTTTTACATATACATTTTCTTTATATTGATTCTTAGTAGCAATTACTAATGTATTTCTGTTTTCTAAATGTAAGGTTGCTTTTTTAACCAACGGGCTTCTAAGTGCATATTGATTTGATCCCGGTGTTACAGGATAAAAACCTAAAGCAAAAAGATATATAATGTACTTATCATCAATAAAAAGTTTACCTTTTATTATTTAATTTGAATTTCATCTACAAACAACCATGATCTACCATTATGTTTGTACCCTAAATGCCACTCTGGTAATTCTCCTAGTTGTTTAGCTACTACTTTGATATATCTTACGTGTTGCGGCTTAAATACATACGAAGCTCTTTTTACAGATACTTTTTCTTTTGGTTGTACTTTCTCTAATTTTTCTGAAGCTACTTTTCTAAACTTTTTATTATCTGAACTTACATAAACATCTATGGAAGTTGGTAAGAAAATCCAACTACGTTGATCTTCTAAAAATCCAATACTTGTTGATGAAACCTCTCTTTGTTTACCCAAATCTACCGTAGCAATTACATCTATATTTTGGTATCCTTGCCAAGTACCTGTTCTAAAATCTTCTGCACCTATAATTCCGTCTATCAACGCATTTTTACCACCTCCGTTGTATTGGTTTGCATAATTGTTTTTAAGTGAAATTGTAATATTTGGGTCAATCTTTAAAAACTCTGTCGTTATGGTAGCACTCTTTTTACCATCTTTCTCTGCATATACCTTTAAGACTACTTTTTCTGAAAGTTGAATTGGTTTTTCATATTTCACAAAATCTTTTCCCATTGAATAATAAATAGTAGCATCTTCTTCTACTGTATTTAAAGTAACTTCAGTACTACCTTTAAAAGCAATATCACCACTAGCAATAAACGGTGCAGCAACTACCAAATGTTCTTTTATTTCTGTGATTGGAATGTGCTTGTTCTTTGTACCCCAATCTGTTGGCTTGTCTGTCATTACAAAATGTAGGCTACCTCCGTTGATAATATCTTGATGCTTTAAATACGTATATGGATATTGTTTACCATTTAATGCCACACTTTTTATGTATTTATTCTTGTCTGAAATCGCCTCAGCAACAATGGTAAATGTCTTGCCATTTTCTAAATTAATCGTGGCTTTATCAAACAATGGTCCACCAATGATATATTGATTTGAAGCTGGAGTAACAGAATAGAATCCGAGGGAACTTAAAATATACCAAGCACTCATTTGCCCACAGTCTTCGTTACCAGAAATACCATCTGGTGCATTAGTATACATTTCTGTTAAAATTTGACGAACTTTTTCTTGTGTTTTGTGCGGTTTGTTTACAAAATTGTACAAATATGCCATGTGATGACTTGGTTCATTTCCATGTGCATACTGCCCAATCAAGCCTGTAATATCTACTTGATGGCGTCCAGAAGTTTTACTTTTTGCTTTAAACAAAGTGTCTAATTGTTTCTCTAACATATCTTTACCACCAAGTAATTTGATAAATCCGCTCACGTCTTGTGGAACATAAAAACTGTATTGCCAAGAATTGGCTTCTGTATAATTAAAGTTTACTTCGTATGGGTCAAAAGGTGCAAACCATGTATTTCTAAATCTACCTCTCATAAATTTTGTAGAAGGATCATACACATTTTTATAATACTGTGCTCTTTCTGTATAAGTTTTATAATCTTCTTTTTTACCTAGTGATTTTGCCATTTGCGCAATGGTCCAATCATCATATGCATACTCTAATGTTTTAGAGACTGACTCACTTTCTTTTTCTACTGGAATAAATCCATATTTTTTGTACGAATACAGGCCCAATTTATCTCTGGTTGCCGAATGTTTCATTGCCTCAAAAGCTTTGTCTACATCATAATCTCTAATTCCTTTTAAATACGCATCGGCAATAACAGGCACAGCATGGTAACCAATCATACAACCTGTATAATTTGCTGCTAAATCCCAGATTGGCATAATACCACCATTTTCATATTTCTTTATAAATGTTCTAATAAAATCTACAGTTCTATCCTGCTCAATAATGGTATATAGAGGATGTGCAGCTCTATACGTATCCCACAAAGAAAATACTGTATAATGTGTATGATCTTTAGATTGGTGTATTTTTAAATCCATTCCTCTATAACGTCCATCAACATCTTGATAGGTGTTTGGAGCAATCATAGTATGGTATAAAGAAGTATAAAAATTGGTTTTATAATTAAAATCATCTGACTCTACAACAATTTTTTCTAGCTGATATTCCCATTCATTCTGCGCTGCTTTTTTTAGTTCATCAAAAGATTTCTCTCCTATTTCCAGATGCCAGTTATGCAAAGCGCCTTCTATATCTACAGGAGATATTCCAACAATTACATTAATCGTATTACCAGTCGTATTGTCAAACTCGAATGCTGCTTTCACCTTCTTTCCTTCTTTTTTATCATCTAAAAAAGTAACCTTAGTATAAGGTTTAGAGAATTTCATATCAAAAAACAATCGTTGGTCTGTTGCCCATGCTTTTGAATGTCTATAACCTGATATTTCTGTGTTAGATTTGATATTTAATTTAGAATCTAATACCATATCTCTATGCTCTAAATCTAAAATGATGACTTGTTTACTTCCTTTAGGAAACTCATATTTATGAATTCCGCTTCTTGTAGAAACTGTTAATTCCACATCAATATTGGTATCTTCTAAATGAACTTTATAGTAACCTGGCTCTGCAATTTCTTTTTCGTGAGAAAATTTAGACTTATAGCCTTCTTTACCATCTGCCCCATTGTTAAATACAACTTTATTGGTTGGCATTAATAAAACATCTCCATAATCAGAAACTCCTGTTCCACTAAGGTGTGTATGAGAAAATCCATAAATCTCTTTATCAGAATAATGGTATCCAGAACAGCCATCCCAACCATCTAAACGGGTATCTGGACTCAATTGCATCATCCCAAAAGGCATAGTAGCTCCAGGGTAGGTATGCCCATGACCACCTGTACCAATAAACGGATTTACATAGGTAATAAGTTGCTGGTCTTTTTTAGCAGTTGTAGTTGGTAATTTTGGTTTACAAGAAGCTATTAAAACAAGGATTATAGCTGCAAATAAAAAAAGTTTTTTCATCTTATGGTTGGTTTTATTTTTTGACTAAATTAGCAAGATAACTATAATCAACCTATTAAATTATGCGTATTTTTAGACTAACTACACGTTTTTTACTATGTACAGCTGTAATATTACTATATACATCTTGTTTTAACAAAAAAACCACTCCTGTAAAACCCGAAATTATTCCCATTCCGCTTAATCAAAAAGTAAATGATGGGACTTTTACGCTAGATAATAACGTTGCTATAAAATCTGATAAAGCTTTTTCTACTGTAGCAAATTTTGCAAAAGCATTTATTGAAAACGGAAGTTCTATTACATTTACAACAAACGACACTTCAAAAAAAATCTCTTTTATTAAAGATAAAACTATAAAGGAAGAAGAAGCTTATGCTCTATCAGTAAATTCTGACGCAATAACTATTAAAGCCAATTCGCCTAGAGGTGCTTTTTATGGTTTTCAATCTTTAAGACAACTACTACCTGCTTCTTTTGAAGATGCCAGCTATAAAGAAAATTCTGTAACGATACAAAATATAGAAATTACAGACAAACCACAATTTAGATACCGTGGAATGCACCTTGATGTTGGTAGACATTTTTTCTCGGTTGCATTTATTAAAAAGTATATTGATTTAATGGCAATGTTAAAAATGAATACGTTTCATTGGCATTTAACCGAAGATCAAGGTTGGAGAATTGAAATTAAAAAATATCCAAAACTAAATGAAGTTGCTGCTTTTAGAAAAGAAACTTTAATTGGTCATTATTCTGACCAACCACATCAATTTGATGGGAAAAAATATGGCGGTTACTATACGCAAGAGCAAGTAAAAGATATTGTTAAATATGCTTCAGAAAGGCAAATTACTGTGATTCCAGAGATAGAAATGCCAGGTCACTCACAAGCTGCGCTTAGTGCTTATCCTCATTTGGGCTGTACAGAAAAACCAATTGATGTTGCCACAAAATGGGGTGTTTTTGACGATATTTATTGTACCAAAGAAACTACTTTTAAATTCTTAGAAGCTGTATTAGACGAAGTAATGACGCTATTTCCTGGGAAATACATTCATATTGGTGGAGATGAAGCTCCAAAAACTAGATGGAAAGCTTGTAAAAACTGTCAGCAAGTAATTAAAAGAGAAGGCTTAAAAGACGAACATGAATTACAGAGTTATTTTATCTCTAGAATGGAGAAATACATCAACTCTAAAGGAAAACAAATTATTGGATGGGATGAAATTTTAGAAGGTGGTCTAGCTCCAAACGCAACAGTAATGTCTTGGAGAGGAACAAACGGTGCAATTGTGGCAGCAAAACAACATCACGATGTAATTTTAACTCCTGGATCTCATTGTTATTTTGACCATTATCAATCTACCAACGAAAATGAACCTGTTGCTATTGGTGGTTTTTTACCTTTAGAAAAGGTATACAGTTTTAATCCCATTCCAGAAGAACTAACCAAAGAAGAGGCCAAATATGTACTAGGTGCACAAGGAAATGTGTGGACCGAATATATGAAAACTGCTGAACATGTAGAATACATGGCATTTCCTAGAATGGTTGCTTTAAGTGAGGTTGTTTGGTCAAATCCTAAAGACAGAAATTTTTCTGATTTCAAAAATAGATTAGTAAGTTATTTTAAAAGATTAGATGCAAAAAAGGTTAACTACGCCAATCACTTATATGAAATAAAATGCAAAACCACATTGAAAGACGGGTTTACTTATTTTGATTTATCAGAAACCACACAAGGCAAAACAATTAGATATACAACAGATGGCTCTGAACCAACAGGAAATTCGGCAATATACAGTCAACCAATTAAAGTTGATAAAAACATTATTCTTAAAGCTGCAACTTTCAATGATGACAAGCTAATAAGTAGTGTTTTAGAGAAAGAAGCTTTTATGCATTTAGCTAGTGGAAAATCAATTTCTTTTGATGTACAGCCAAATAAGCAATATAGTGGTAACGGAAATACATCAATCATTAACGGAATAAAGGGAAGTGATAAAAGGTTTGGCGACGACGAATGGCTTGGCTTTGCTGGTACAGATGTAGAAATTACAATTGATTTAGGTAAAGAAATAACCATTAACAGTATCCAAACACGTTTTAATAATAGTAGAGGAAATTGGATTTACGCTCCATCTCAAGTAATTATTAGTTTTCCAGGAAGTGAAGAATACCTACCAGCAGAGATTGAAGACACAGAAGAAAAACTTGTAGATTTAAAACTAGAAACCAAAATTTCTACTCGATATGTAAAATTAAAAGTAGTGAATTACGGAATCATTCCAGATGGAAAAGCTGGAGCTGGAAATAAACCTTGGACATTTATTGACGAAATCATTATAGAATAATAACCGTAGAGACTGTCTAAAAAGTGTTTTTGTTGTTTTAAGCCTGTCTGTCGGCAAGCAATCGAAGAAGAAAAATCTTAATTCGTTAAATTCAACTATTTAATTTTTTAAGATACTTCATTTTTCAGCATTACATTTTTAGACAGCTTCAATAATTTTAAGAAACTCAAAATAAATTCCTATAACTAAAGCCACTATTATGCTTTTAGAGATTTGCGCAAACTCTTATCAATCTGCCATCAATGCTGAAAAAGCAGGTGCAAATAGAATTGAACTCTGTTCTGAATTATCAGTTGGAGGTATCACTCCTTCTTATGGAGTCTTAAAAAAAGTAACACAACAACTTACCATTCCTGTTCATGTATTACTTCGTCCAAGAAGTGGAGATTTTACATACACAAACGAAGAGTTTGAAATAATGAAAGAAAATATCCGTATTTGTAAAGAATTGGGTGTTGCAGGTATTGTATCGGGTATTTTACACAAAGACAACACCATTGACTACAAAAGAACCCAAGCGTTAGTTGAGCTTTCTGGTTCGTTGCATTTTGCCTTTCACAGAGGGTTTGATTGTATTCCAAATCCGAAAGAAGCCTTGCAAAATTTAATAGCTTTAGGGGTACAAACAATATTGACTTCTGGTCAACAACCAAAAGCTGAAAACGGAATCCTTTTATTGCAAGAATTACAAGAACTCGCAGGCAACAAATTAACTATTTTAGCAGGAGGCGGAATTAACCCAAATAATGTGGGTTTGTTTAAAAAAGCGGGACTAAAAGCTGTACATGCATCAGCCTCTATCGTTACCCAACGAAACGATTCTGATACTTACTTTGGTAAAACACCGCAAACAGTTTCTGATATACCAACCATACAACAATTAATAAAATCGATACAAAATGCGTAAACTCATTTTCCTTTTTTCTTTTATTCTTATGATAGGTTGCCAGCCTAAAGATCAACAACCCATAGAAATTTTACTTGATAAAAACTGGCAATTTACTTCTCAAAATTCAACGAGTTGGCAACCAGCTACTGTACCAGGAAATGTGTTTACAGATTTGTTAGCTATTAAAAAAATTCCAGATCCATTTATAAAAACCAATGAAGAAAAAGTGCAATGGGTTTCAGATTCTACTTGGGTGTATCAAACAAATTTTACGCTAACCGATCAAATAATTGCTAAAAAAAATATTGTCTTAGAATTTGAAGGGTTAGATACTTATGCAAAGATTTATATCAATGGTAAGTATCAATTAGATACAGATAATGCTTTTAGAAAATATTCAATTTCATTAAAAGACATACCACATTCAAAAGAAAATAAATTAAAAATTATTTTTTATCCCACAAAATCACACGAAGAAAGTGCAAAGAAAAATTTAGTCTATCAACTCCCTGAAGGCAATCGAATTTTTACAAGAAAAGCACAGTTTCAATACGGTTGGGATTGGGGGCCAAAACTAAATACTGCTGGAATTTGGAAACCTATTAAACTAATTGCTTGGAATGATTATAAGTTGAATGATGTATACATCAAACAAAAATCTTTAAGCACTTCAAAAGCAGTGTTAGAAGTTGTTTTAGACGCATCAATTACAGACAAAAAGAACAAACAATTCAATTACACTATTTACGTAAACAATCAACTACAAAAAACCTACACCAATACAGCTGCAAAGCGTTTAACTTTTGAAATTGAAAATGCGACTTTATGGTGGCCACATAATATTGGTACACCCTATTTATATGATATTCGGCTTGAAGTAACTTCAGAAAATACGCTGGTGGCGAGTAAAACGCTAAAAAAAGGATTGAGAACAATTGAACTCGTTACAGAAAAAGATTCGATTGGTGAGTCGTTTTATTTCAATGTAAACGGAGTTCCTGTCTATGCAAAAGGTGCCAATTACATTCCGCAAAACAGCTTTCAGAACAAAGTAACAGCCGCTCATTACGAAAAGTTGTTAAGCGATGCGGTTGATGCCAATATGAATATGCTACGTGTATGGGGAGGTGGAATTTACGAGAACGATATTTTCTATGAAAAATGCGACGAAAAAGGCATCTTAGTTTGGCAAGACTTTATGTTTGCCTGTGCCATGTATCCTGGTGATATAGAATATCTAACTAATGTTGCAATAGAAGCAGAAGAGCAAGTAAAAAGACTACGTAACTATGCTAGTATTGCACTTTGGTGTGGAAATAATGAAAACTCTGAGGGGTGGCATCGTTGGGGTTGGCAAGATGGTAGAAATGAAAATGAAAAAGAAGAAATTTGGAGCAATTATTTAAAAGTGTTTGATAGTATTTTACCAAATACGGTTGCTAAATATAGTCAAACAGCTTATTGGGAAAGTTCTCCAAAATATGGTAGAGGGAATAAAAAATACGAATTTGAAGGCGATGCACACGATTGGTGGGTTTGGCATGATGCTGCACCGTTTGAACATTTTGAAAAAAGAGTTCCGAGGTTTATGAGCGAATTTGGTTTTCAAGCTTTTCCGAGTATAGAAGTTTTACAGCATATCAATCAATCAGAAAAAATCAATCTAAAAACGGATGCTATGAAAATGCATCAAAAGCATCACAGAGGTTTTCAGTTGATTGATGAATATATGAAACGTGATTATAAAGTCCCTACCAATGCTGCTGATTATGCTTATGTTAGTCAGCTTGTACAAGCTAAGGGAATAACTATGGGAATCGAAGCTCATCGTAGAGCAAAACCATACAATATGGGTACTCTATACTGGCAATTGAACGATTGTTGGCCTGCGATTTCTTGGTCTAGTATCGATTATTTTGGCAACTGGAAAGCCTTGCATTACAAAGCAAAAAAGAGTTTTGAAAATGTGTTGCTATCTACGATTAAAAATAAGGGCAGTTATGACACTTACATTGTTAACGATTCTTTAGCTGATTTAGAAGGAAAATTGAAACTAAAAATTATCGACTTTTATGGAAAAGAAATTTGGTCGAATTCAAAAGATATTACTGTAAAAGCAAATTCAAGTCAAAAAGTTTTCACTATTCCTACAAGTTATAGTAAAAATAAGAATACTGTTTTTATAGTTGAGTTCAGCAATTCTACATCGCTTTACTATTTTGCTAAACCAAAAAATTTAAGCTTCCCTAAAAGCGATATTATTAAATCAATTACCAAAACTAAAAAAGGATTTACAATTGAATTAATTTCTAATACACTACAAAAAGACGTGTTTTTACATACATATACAAAAGGGAAGTTTTCTGACAACTACTTTGATTTGTTACCTAATCAAAAAGTACAAATTGAGTTTACAACAACAGCAACAGAATTAACTGACTTAGAGGTTAAAAGTTTGAATTCTATTTATTAATTGACAGTTTTTAAAAGATAAAAGATTTCTCGATACAATTTAAACAAGTTGAAATCACTCGAAATGACAATACACAACATTCAGTAAAATTTTAAATTTGTCGTTACTTTTTCTTTAAAAACTTAGATTCTAAAAAACCTAAACCATACCCTAGATGCTGAGTAAAAGTTGTGATGATAGATAAAAAGGCAACAACAAAACTTTTATTTTGAATTAACGAATCTAAAAACAATAACATAAAATAAAAACTATATAGTGCAGCCAATTGCCAATATCCAAAAATCAGCATTAAAATAGATACATCAAACCCTATAATAAATAACGACGGAAACCAATAGGTAATTTTTGCAGTTTCTGGATAGCGTTGATTCAATTGTGGTCTTGCCGTTCCAAATGCAAAGGTTTGCTTATAAAATTGTTTAAGCGTACTTCTGCGCTTATGATATACAAAGGCATTTTCTATCAGTTGTGTTTTAAAGCCATGTTTCCAAAGTCTAAAGGTTAAATCAATATCTTCTCCAACTTTCAACTTTGCAAAGCCTTTTGTTTTTACAAACGCAGCTTGAGAAAGCCCTAAATTAAAACTTCTTGGCTGAAATTTCCCTACTGCTTTTTTCTTACCTCTAATTCCGCCAGTAGTCAAAAAAGAAGTCATAGAATAATTTATAGCTTTTTGTAAGGGAGTGAAACTTTTATGCGCCGCATCAGGTCCACCAAAAGCATCAGTAAAATTTTTATATAAAGACTTAGACACTTCAGATAAATATTGGGTTGGTACAATTACATCAGAATCTAGAATAATAAAATAATTACCCGTTGCTTGCAGCATTCCAAAATTTCTACTTGCTCCTGCCCCACTATTCTCTTTAAAAAAATAGTTGATGTTTAGCTTTGAAGCATATTTTTCTACTTGTTCTTTGGCAGTTTTAGTTGAGCCATCTTCTACAACAATTACTTCAAAAACACCTTGATAGTCTTGTTCGGTAAGGCTCATTAACAACTCATCAATCTCTTGTGGACGATTGTAAACAGGAATGATAATTGAAAAGTATAGCTCCATTAAAACAAAGGTAATTAAAAAAGCACTCAAAATTATGAGTGCTTTACATCGTTTTTTATGAAAAAAGCAATTACTCTTTTACAATCTTATATGTGTTGGTTTTTACATCAGAAGTTACCTTTACAAAATAAACTCCTTCTGTAAGTTCTGAAATATCAATAGCCGACTTTGTTGAACTAGATTGATATACTTTTTGTCCAATAGTATTATAAATAGCAACTTGATCTATCGCTGCTTTTGATTGGATATACAGTTTGTCTTTCGCTGGGTTTGGATAGAATGATACTTGTAAATCATTTACTTTCTCTACACTCAGTACAGCAGTCTCTTGAACCACCACATCATCAATATGAAGTGTGGCACCATCTGTGCCCACATAAGAAAATTCTAATTTTAAATTTGATTTTCCTGCAAATGCTTTTAAGTCTATTGTTACTTTACGCCAAGTGTAATCTTGAAAACTTCCTTCGCTATTTTCTGTCCACACAACTGTAGATGTAGTTCCGTCATTAACACTTACTTTAAAATCGTAATTGTTATTTGGCGAAACCGACCAAAAGTAACTCATTGAAAACCAAAAATCTACTTTAGGTTCTTTTACTGTTTTTAAATCAATTGCTGGAGAAATTAGTTTTTCATTTTGAGCAGCTAGTGATTTATCATAAAACACGACTGCACTTTTCACTCCTGATTTTGCATTTTTAGCATCTACTGTCCAAGTTTCATTTGTATTGGTTTGTGTCAGTGTCCAATTAGCTGGAGGAAAGGTAGCATTTTCAAAATCTTCACTTAAAATTTGTCCAGAAACAGACATACAGGAAAACAATATAGCTGACGCTATAATCTTTTTTAAGGGGTATTTCATTTTTTATAGGGATTTATGAAATTAATTTATTAAAGTGTAAACTTAGCTTTTTCTTTTTTAATTTCAAAAAGAAAAAAGCACTAAAAAGAATCTTTTAGTACTTTCGTAAAAACTCTCTTATTTACTAGGCTATTCTTCTGTAAATTTATCCATTACGGCATCACTTACACCCATATTAGAAAAGCCTCCATCATGAAATAGATTTTGTAGTGTTACCTTTTTTGTTAAATCAGAAAATAACGAAATGGTGTAATCTGCACAATCTGAAGCTGTTGCATTTCCTAAAGGCGACATTTTATCAGCATAGGCAATAAACCCATCAAAACCTTTTACTCCGCTTCCAGCAGTAGTTGGTGTTGGTGATTGCGAAATGGTATTGACACGTACTTTTTGATCACGTCCAAAGAAATAACCAAAGCTACGTGCTATACTTTCTAAATAAGCTTTGTTGTCTGCCATATCATTATAATCAGGAAAAACACGTTGCGCAGCCATATAGGTCAGCGCTACTATACTTCCCCATTCGTTCATGGCTTTTTTATTGTATAGTACATTCATTACTTTATGAAAAGAAACAGCAGAGACATCCCAGCCTTTTTCTGTAAAGTCGTATTTCTGATCGGTATAATGACGACCTTTACGAACGTTTACAGACATTCCGATAGAATGTAATACAAAATCTAGCTTTCCTCCTAAAATCTCCATAGACTTCTCAACTAAATTGGTCAAATCATCCATAGAAGTTGCATCTGCAGGAATTACTTGAGCGTTTGTTTTTTCTGCTAAGTTGTTAATTTCTCCCATTCGCATTGCTATTGGTGCATTGGTCAACACAAATTCAGCGCCTTGTTCATGTGCTTTTTCTGCAACTTTCCAAGCAATAGAATGCTCGTTTAATGCTCCGAAGATAATTCCCTTTTTTCCTTTTAGTAAGTTATTCATAATATAGTTGTTTGTTTTATTCTTGTTAGTTATTAGTTTTAGCTATAAGCTGTTAGGTGTTAGCATATGGCTTGTGATTTATAACTTTAGACTTTTGTCCTTTCTCTTTAGACTATTACCCCTCTTTTAATTCAACAACTCTTTTGCATGAACAATTGCTGAATCTGAAATATTCTTACCACTTAACATTTCTGCGACTTCTACAATGCGTTCATCTTTATCAAGTAGTTTTAAATTTGTGGTGGTTTTTTCATTTATTTCTTCTTTGTAAACTTTGTAATGTTGGTCTCCTTTCGCGGCAATTTGTGGCAAATGTGTTATAGTAATGACTTGCATATTTTTTGCCATTTGTTGCATAATATTTGCAATTTTATTCGAAATTTCTCCAGAAACTCCAGTATCTATTTCATCAAAAATAATGGTTGGTAGTTTGATGTTTTCTGATAAAATCTTTTTAATGGCAAGCATTATTCTAGACAATTCACCTCCAGAAGCTACTTTTTTTAGTGCTCCAAACTTTCCTCCTTTATTTGCTGAAAATAAAAATTCTAGCTGGTCTTTTCCGTTTGCTAAAAAGTCTTCTGCAATTGATAATTTAATAGAAAAACGAGCATTTGGCATCCCTAATTCTGACAATAAAAATTCTAATTGCTTTTTTAGATTCGGAATTACTTTTGCTCTTGCTTTAGAAATTAGATTCGCAACTTGATTTAGCTTTACGGTTACTTCATCTATTTGTTGCTGCTTTTGATGGATGGTTTCTTCTGCATTTTCTACCTGTGCTACTTTTTGAGCTAGTTTTTCTTGTAGTACTAACAGTTCTGGTATGGTAGCAACATAGTGCTTTTTTTGTAAGTTGTAAATTAACTGCAATCTATCATTAACTCTTTCTAACTCATTAGGGTTCGCGTCAATTGATTCATTGGCACTCTCTAGCTCAGCAACAATATCATCTAATTCTATTTTTACGCTTGTAATTCGCTCAAACACCTCCTCGTATTCTTTTGAAAAAGGAGCCACTTTTTGTAACCTGTTCTCTAAAGTGTGTAATAAGTTTTGAATACCAATTTCATCGGCTGTAGAAATATGAACCGCTTCAGATAAATTGAGTTGAATATCTTCTACGTTACTCAATTTTTCTAATTGTGTTTCTAATGTTTCTTGTTCATCTTCTTGTAAATTAGCTTCTACCAACTCATTGTATAAATGTAAATTGTAATCGTATTGCTGATTGGCTTCTCGTTGACTAGCCTCTAATGCTAGCAATTCTTTTTTATAGCTTGTAAGTTGCTGTAATCCTCTTTTATACGAAGCTATTCTTTCTGCATTATTTGCTAGCGCATCTAATATGTAAAACTGAAAATTTCCCTCAGACAATGTCAAGGTTTGATGCTGTGAATGCACATCTATCAACTGAAACCTCAACTGATTTAATACTGAGAGTGTAACAGGTGTATCATTTACAAAAGCGCGTGATTTACCCGAAGGTAAAATCTCTCTTCTAATAATGGTTTCTGCCTCATAATCTAAATCTACCGACTCAAAAAAGGCCGCTAACTGATAATTTGCAATTGATAACTGTGCTTCTACCACACATTTTTTTGAAGTATCTTTTAAAGTAGCTATATCTGCCCTGTTTCCCAATACCAAGCCTAATGCACCTAATAGAATAGATTTCCCAGCACCTGTTTCTCCAGTAATAATTGACAGTCCATCTGTAAATTGTATAGATAACTGATTGATGAGCGCGTAGTTTTGTATGGTTAGCGATGTTAGCAAAATCTCAAATTTTAAAAGATAAAATTACTTAATTTTTCGCCACTTATTTCTATTTGTCGGAGAAATTCTTTCTAACACATTTTGCAGTTTTTGTGTATTAGCAACTCTTGGCCCATCAGAAAATAACTGTATGATTTCATCTGATTTTGCATCAAAAAAGAAACGCAATATATGATTTCCAATCACTTTATTGTGTAAAGACTCTAAGAGTATCAATGTACTTGAAATATTATTTTTTGCAGTATTGGTATTAGTAGCTAGTTCATCTAAGCCTTTTCTATGATAGGTATACAATACGTTCTTAAAACCTTTTAGTTTTTCAGAGGTTAGATTATCAATCAACGAATACCTATTTTGCTTCCCTACCTCATCTATCCAGCCTTCACCTCCATTTTGCTGCGCCAATAACAATACTTCTTTCGCTTTTTTATAATAAGCATCTCCACCATTTAACTGAAACGTATCTGCATCAACTCCTAAAATTACATACACATAATAGACAATAGTAGAAATTAAATTCGACTCAAAAACAGTCTCATTATAATTTAATGGTTGAAACTCATTGTACTTAAAGTTAAAATTTGCATCATTTATATTGAGTATAGGTGTTGAATAGCTAGTATTGTAAACTGGTCTAGCGGCTTGAACCTGTAAGGTTGCCTCAAACCTATTGGGATTTGGCTGTTTGTTAATGGTTATGGTAAAAGCACAAGTAACTTTTTCTTGTGGTTTAAAATTCTTGTTTGTCCATTGTGTTTGATTCACAAATTCTGTAAGCGATCTTTGTAAGGTGTTAAACACTTGCTTGTTAGAACCAGAAATCTTATCAGAATTAATGGTTACCAAACAATTTAACTCTTGTCCGTTTGAAACGAAAAGTCCAGCAATAAAAACAAGAAAAAATAAAATGTTACGCATCGGTTCTTTTTAATATTTCGTGGATAATATCTTTGGCTACTTCTTCTTTAGATTTTAACTCAAACAAGGCAGCATTCAACGTTTTATCAATAATAGTAATTTTATTTGTATTTGTTGCAAAACCCGCTCCTTTATCTTGTAGTGAGTTGAGTACAATCATGTCTAAATTCTTACGTTTTAGTTTGCTAGTGGCATTTGCAATTTCATTCTCTGTCTCTAAAGCAAAGCCAACTAAAAACTGTTTTGATTTTATGTTGCCTAAAGAAGCCAAAATATCTTTTGTTGGCTCTAGTGTTATCTCTAACGATGCATCCTTCTTTTTTATTTTCTGAGAAGCACTATTTTTAGGTTTATAATCTGCAACTGCAGCAGAAAGTATGGCAATATCTACATTGGCAAACTCTTTATGAACTGCTTCGTACATCTCTTGAGCAGAAACAACATCTACTCTACGCACCAACGGATGGGTGATTTGTTGGTAGGTTGGTCCAGAAATTAATTGTACTTCTGCTCCTAAATTTGCAGCAGCTTTTGCAATTTCAAATCCCATTTTACCTGAGGAGTGATTTCCTATAAAACGAACTGGGTCAATGGCCTCATAGGTTGGGCCTGCCGTAATCAAGATTTTTTTCCCTTTTAACGGCAACTTAGAAAGAACATCGTTTTCTATAAATGCTACAATGTCTGCTGGTTCTGCCATTCTTCCCTCTCCAACCAGACCACTTGCTAATTCTCCGCTGGTTGCAGGAATTAACACATTGCCAAACTCTTGTAATTTCTCTATAGATGTTTTTGTTGATGGATGCTGGTACATATCCAAATCCATAGCAGGTGCAAAATAGACAAGACATTTTGCCGATAAATACGTTGCTAACAATAAATTATCGCAAGTACCATTTGCCATTTTAGACAGTGTATTAGCAGTTGCCGGAGCAACCAACATTAAATCTGCCCAAAGTCCTAACTCAACATGATTATTCCACAACTCATTTTCATCTTCTTTATCATAAAAAGTAGATGAAACCGGATTTTTAGAAAGTGTAGAAAGTGTTAGTGGAGTGATAAAATCTTTAGACGCAGGAGTCATAACTACTTTAACTTCTGCGCCAGATTTTATAAATAAACGAACCAAACTGGCCGTTTTATAAGCGGCTATACCAGCACTGATTGCTAGTAGTATTTTTTTACCGCTTAAAACAGACATTACTCTGCTTCTGGTGTTCTGTGGTAAATTCTACCATTTAACCATTCTTCAACAGCAATTGCTGTAGGCTTTGGTAGTTTTTCGTAAAATTTAGAAACTTCTATTTGCTCTTTGTTTTCAAAAACTTCTTCTAAGCTATCGTTATAAGTAGCAAATTCATCTAATTTTTCAATCAGTTCTTTCTTTAGGTCTCCATTGATTTGTTCCGCTCTCTTTGCAATAATTGAAATTGATTCATATATATTGTTTGTTGGAGCTACGATTGCATCTTTATCGTATGTAACTGTTGTTACAGGAGCTTTTGTTTCTTTATAATCCATCATTAACTTTTTAGTAATTCTTTTTGCTCTTTCTCTAAATTGGCGAGCATTTTATTTGACTCTTCTAAATACTTTGTCTTAGGAAAGTTTCTTTTTAATTTTTCGTAAGCCTTTATTGCATCTTTAATTCTGGCTTCTTTTCTTCTATTCGTACTTTTTAAAGCCAAATCGTGTGCAGCTTTTAATCTGTAATACAAGGCTTCTTCTTTAAACTCAGAACCTAAGTATTCTTCAAGTAAGTTGTCAAAAGCTACAATGGCAGCTCTATAGTTTCTTGCTGGGTCGTATTCTGCAGTAGTATAATACACTTTTGCGATTTCAAAAGCTTTTTTCTGTAATTTATATCTAAGTTCTTTATAATGCTTATTGGCTTCTGGCAATCTTTTAGAATCTGGGTATTTATCTATAAAAGCTTGAAAAGCTTCTAAGGCTTTCTTAGTATCTGTTGGGTCTAAGCTAAATGCTGGTGATGCTAGCTTGTAGCTATATGCAGATAAAAATGCTGCTTCTTCATTCTTAGAACTCTTTGGGTAATTTTGTGCAAATCTGTTAAAATAATACCCTGCTAAATCGTAATTTTTTGTATTGAAGTTCGACTGAGCAATCATATATTGTATACGCTCCATTTGAGGTTTCCCTCTATAAGCTGCAGTAATCTTTTCAAAAAGGTTTAAAGCTTTACTATACTTCTTAGCTTCATATAGTTTTGTAGCCATAGCATACTGTTGCTCTGGAGTTCCTTTATTCAACGCTTTTTGGTATTCACTACAAGATGTAAACAATACAACTGCAAAAACGAATACTAGTATTTTTTTCATTCTAAACATTTGGCAAAAATAGTGATTAAATATGGATTATTAAAACGATTTTAATTCCATAAAATTGTTTGCTGCAATAAACCATAAAAAGCCTTAAAAACCTCTTATGGTTTTACTAAAAGTTTGTTAATCTTAAATACTTGCTTCCTTTGGATTTGTGATAAGCTGTTTGATATCATTATCAAACAAATAAAATCCACTTTTATCATCACCAATTAGATTGATTTTATCTAAAATATTTCTTGCCAAGGCTTCTTCTTCTATTTGTTCAGAAACATACCATTGTAAAAAGTTATGTGTTGCATAATCTTTTTCTTGCAAAGAAATATCTACCAAGTCGTTAATAGATTTAGAGACCATCACTTCATGATCAAACAACGTTTGAAACATATCTTTGAAAGATCCAAATGCTGTTGGTGGTGCTGCCAATTGAGAAACTTTTGCATGTCCACCACGCTCGTTGATAAATTTTATTAATTTTAGCATGTGCTCTCTTTCTTCGTCAGAGTGTGCGTACATAAATTGCGAAACACCTTCGAAACCTAAATTTTCTGCCCACGACGCCATTGCCAAATAAACCTGTGACGACTCTGCTTCTATTGTTACTTGTTTATTTAATGCTGCTTCTATCTTTTTTGATAACATGTTTTCTTTATTTAAAATTGGCTACAAAATTAGCAATTTCTTTTTGGTTCTCTTTAGATGCTTTTACTAAAGGTAAACGTACTTCATCTAATGTAATATCTAGTTCTTGTAAAACAGCTTTGATACCTGCCGGATTATTCTCTGCAAAGATTAACGCTATTACATCCATCAATTTATAGTGCAGCTCAAAAGCTTCTTCGTTTTTACCTTGTAACCCTAATTTGATTAAGGTACAAAACTCTTTTGGAAACGCCTGACCAATTACAGAAATAACCCCAGAAGCCCCAGCCAAAACAACAGATAATGCCAAATCATCATCCCCCGAAATAATTAAAAAATCTGCTGGTTTATTTTTTATCAACTGTAAATATTGCTGCACATTATTTCCAGCTTCTTTTACCGCAATGATATTTTCGAAATCGTTGGCTAAACGTAAGGTGGTAGCTGGCTCCATATTTTTTGAGGTTCTTCCAGGCACATTGTACAAAATTATTGGTTTCGGACTTACTTCTGCAATGGCTTTAAAATGCTGATAAAAACCTTCTTGGGTTGGCTTACTGTAATAAGGTGCTACAGACAAAATCGCATCTATTTTAGATAAGTCTGCGATTTGCAATTCATCTATGACAGTTTGTGTATTATTTCCACCAATTCCCAATACCAAAGGCACTCGATTGTTATTTACCTGAGCAACAACTTCTATAATTTCTTTTTTTTCTTCTTTGGTAATGGTTGCACTCTCTCCTGTAGTTCCATTTATTACCAAATAATTAATTCCGTTGCTAATATTAAATTCAACTAATTTTTCTAAGGCAGAAAAATCTACTGTTTTATCTTTTTTAAATGGTGTTACCAACGCAACTCCAGTTCCTACAAATTTTTGCATTTCATTTTATTTTTATGTGTTTACAAAGGTATCTTTTTCTCTTTGTGTTTACTTTATTGACAGTAAATAATCTGCCAATTCGTTAAAAAAATAACAACATCTTATATCGATGTTTATTTTTAAACTAAATTTTGTTTAAAATTTTTAAATACTGTTTAGTCACCTCCATAAAACGATCAATGTTTGTTGGCTTTTCAGAAATAACCATGTCAAAAATTTTATCGTTTACACCTGCAAAACCAATCTTAAATGTTGCATTCGATTTTAAAGCTGCATATTCTAAATACAAATGCTTTGTATCAAAATACCCAATCAATAAATCAAATGGTTTCTCTAAAAAACTTTCAAAGCTTGGTTCTTTAATTTCGCCTCTCCAATCAAATTCGTTCTCGGTAAAGTGTTTATATGATTTCTCATCGTATTTATCATACAACTTAAAACTATAAACTTGTACATTTCTAATAGTATCTATTGTTGATGTTAATTTCTCTGACAACTGATTTTTTTCTGAATACGTTTGAGTTGTGAGTATGCCTACATTAAAAATTTCTTTCGTTGATGTATTTCTTATTTCTGGCGCACCTTTCAATTCTTTTTGAAACTTTCTCAATAAGATTTTTTCTTTTATTTTCTGAAATGCCATTATACGCTTTAGTCTAAAGTTGTATATTCGTTACACACAAATTTAGTAAAATATGCTTCACTACTTTAAAAGAATTTCATTAATCTTTTGTATAAGTTTATTGGTGCTTTCTTGTAAGAAAGAACCTTACATTATTACCAAAATTACTGCAAAAACAATAGCAATAGATACTACAATTGCAGCTGAAAATAGTATTACAAAAACCATTGCTCCTTACAAAAAACAGTTACTTAAAGAAATTAATACTGTGCTATCTTACACTTCTAAAAATTTAGTAAGAACTGACGGTGATTTAGAGAGTAGTTTAGGCAATTTACTTGCAGATTTATCATACCAAAAAGCCAATCCTATTTTTAAAAAAATGACACAGCAAAATATTGATTTTGCACTGTTTAATTATGGCGGAATTAGAGCAGGCATTAACAAAGGAAAAGTTACCAACAAACACGCATTTGAATTAATGCCTTTTGAAAATAGGTATGTGGTTGTTGAATTGAGTGGAGAGAAAATAGAGGAGCTCATCACTTATCTAATTCAAGAAAACATAGCGCATCCGTTATCGAAACAGGTACAATTAACCATTACAAAGAATGGTTTCGAGCTACAAATCAATGGTCAAAAATTTAACAGAAATAAAAGCTATCATGTATTAACAACCGATTATTTACAATCGGGAGGAGACCGAATGAATTTCTTTAAAAATCCGCTAAAAAAATACAATTTAGATTATAAAATGAGAGATGCTATTGTAGATTATTTTAAAAGTGTAGACACTTTACAAAGCAAATTAGATGGACGCTTTAAAAAAAACTAAAATGGATAGAAGAAAATTTTTACAACAAACAACTGCTGCTACTGCTTTAGCTACTGTGGGTGGAATCTCGTTCGCTTCTTTTGCAAAAAAGAAAAAACACATTACCATATTACATACAAATGATACACACAGCCATGTAGAACCTTTTGAACCCACACACCACAGAAATCCGAATAAAGGTGGAGTTGCAAAACGTGCAACTTTAATTGAACAAATACGAAAAGAAAATCCGAATACTTTATTGTTGGATGCAGGAGATATTTTTCAAGGCACCCCTTACTTTAATTATTTTGGTGGCGAATTAGAATTTAAGCTAATGAGTATGTTGAAATATGATTTAGCTACTTTAGGCAATCATGATTTTGACAATTCTATCGAAGGCTTGTACAAGCAATTACCACACGCTAAATTTAATTTTGTGTCTGCCAATTACGATTTTAAAAATACTGTTTTAGACACTCATGTAAAACCCTACCAAATCTTTGTAAAAGACGGAATTAAAATCGGTGTTTTTGGTTTGGGAATTGAGTTAGAAGGATTGGTACACCCAAATATGTATAAAGAAACTAAGTACTTAGATCCCTTAGAAATTACACAAGACATGACACGGATTTTAAAAGAAGAACAGCAGTGTGATTTGATTATTTGTCTTTCTCACTTAGGCTATCACTACAGGAACAATTCGACTTTAATTTCTGATCTAAAACTAGCCAAAGCTACTAAGAACATTGATTTAATTATAGGCGGACATACTCATACCTTTTTACCAAAACCAACGGTTGTAAAAAATAGTGACAACCAAAATATGTTGGTAAATCAAGTGGGTTGCTACGGAATTAATTTAGGTAGGATTGATTTTTATTTTGATGAAGAAAAAAATGTAACTACTGGTGGTAAAAGTATTATTGTTTAATGTGTATTTGTCTTTACTATCATTGCTTTACAGATTAAAAACTGTGCCACAATATAGGTTATCATAATACTGATTTCAAATATTCTACTCGGCTCGTAAAATTTGTTTAGCGCTAACAAACTATCAGAAACAATAAAAGTTAAAGCGCCAATAAACAACCACGTATTTTCTATTGATTTTTCTTCTCTATAATTCAATAAGGCTACTGTACCAAAGCTAGATATTGTTACTCCATATACAACAACTGGAAATAATAGTTCACCTAAATTATTTTGAATTATATACAATAGCAGCACCAAAAAAAACACAAATGGCAATGCAGAAGTAACTATTTTAAAAGTCAAGTGACTTGGTAAAAAACTCGATGCTACTTTTATATAAACCACATGTCCTAATAAGAATGCAGCTAAGCCAAGCATAAAAAAGTTTGTTCCATTAAATAATAAAAACACATCCCCTAAAAAGCAGAAAAACAATCCTAAGACAAACCAAAAATTAGGCTTTGAAACCGAGACCAAGTACACCAAAGCTAATAAAGTAATTAACATGGGTTTAGAGACTAATCGTATGGTTTCATTTTCTACAATTACAGCAGATACATCTGCAATTGCTGCTATTAAAAATAAGACAGTTGGTAGAATGATTTTTAATTTTTGCATAGGTATTTTTAAAATATAGTTTGATTCTTTATTGTGTAAATTGCCAACAAGGTTAATAATGTTGTGATTAAAAGAGTACTAGATAAACTTACAATTTTTGAAAAACTTTTCGCTTCTTTTCTCCCTTTAAAAATATTTATCAAGCTAACTATTCCGAAAGCATAAGATGTCAATAGCAAAGGTATTAAAGGAATTACAACAAAAAACACTGGTACTAAATAAACTATTAACAAACCCAATACTAAAAAAATAAGTTGTAAAATAGTATACCGTAATGCTACATCTATGTATGTCTTTTCTTTTACCATGTGTACTATATCATTTCAATAAAGTCTTGTTCAGAAATTATAGGTACCCCCAACTCTTGTGCCTTTGTCAGTTTACTTGGCCCCATATTATCTCCAGCAACTATATAAGTAGTCTTCTTAGAAATTGAACTACTCACCTTACCTCCATTATCTTCAATCGCTTTCTTCAACTCATTTCTACTCATTTGATGAAAAACTCCAGAAACAACAAATATATTTCCTTGTAATTTATCAGTTTGATTTTCTAAACTTTCAGCAGAAACTTCTAATTGCACTCCGTAGGCTTTTAACCGGTTGATTAATTGGATATTTCCTAGATCATTCGAAAAATCAATAATACTTTGTGCTATTCGATCTCCAATTTCATCTACAGCGATTAAGGTTTCAAAATCGGCAACCATTAAATTATCAATCGATTTAAAATGCTTTGCTAATTTTTTAGCAACGGTTTCTCCAACAAATCGAATTCCTAATGCAAACAACACTTTTTCAAACGGAATCTCTTTTGATTTTTTAATTCCGTCTATCATATTTTGAGCCGATTTCTCTGCCATCCGCTCTAATGGAATAATTTGCTCAACTTTTAAATCGTATAAATCTGCATAATTTTGTATGAGTCCTTCTTTACGTAACAAATCAACCGTTTCGCCCCCCAAACCATCAATATCCATGGCTTTTCTAGAAATATAATGCTGTATTCTTCCAGTAATTTGGGGCGCACAACCAAATTCATTCGGACAATAATGCTTGGCATCACCTTCTGTTCTAATCAATTCTGTATTACATTCTGGACAGTGGGTAGCATATTCTGTAGGTTTAGAATTAACTGGACGCTTTGTAAAATCTACCGCAATAATTTTTGGGATAATCTCTCCGCCTTTTTCAACAAAAACCGTATCGCCAACTCTAATATCTAACTTTTCAATCTGGTCTGCATTATGCAACGATGCTCGCTTTACAATAGTACCCGCCAATTGCACTGGTTCTAGATTCGCAACAGGTGTAATCGCTCCTGTTCTTCCCACTTGATAGGTAATTTCTTGTAATGTAGTGGCAACCTGTTGTGCCTTAAACTTGTAGGCTATTGCCCAGCGCGGTGCTTTGGCTGTGTACCCCAACTCATCTTGCTGTGCAAAACTATTTACTTTTATTACCACTCCGTCGGTTTCGTAAGGCAAATTATGTCGCTTAACATCCCAGTGGTTTACAAATGCAAAAACTTCATCAATTGATTTTGCTAGAATGATTGTTTTTGGCACTTTAAAGCCTACTTTTCTTGCTGCTTCTAAACTCTCAAAGTGTGACTTGTATTTACGTTCAGAAGTTACAACTTGATACAATAAACAGTCTAGCGGACGTTTGGCTACCTCTGCACTGTCTTGCAATTTTAAACTTCCGCTTGCAGTGTTACGTGGATTTCTATAAGCTTCTTCACCTTTTTCTAAACGCTCTTGGTTCATTTTTGCAAATCCGTCTAGCGGTAAAATAATTTCTCCACGCATTTCAAAATCGGTGACATAATCACCAACTGGTACCAAAGGAATTGATTTTATGGTTCTAATATTCGTCGTTACATCGTCTCCTTTAAAACCATCTCCACGTGTAACTGCTCTAACAAACTGACCATTCTGATAAGTAAGATTGATTGAGGCTCCATCGTATTTTAGTTCACAGGTATATTCAATTTCTGTAGTCCCTAATAGTTTTTGAATTCGCTTTTCCCAGTCTAGCAAGTCTTCTTTTGAATACGAGTTATCTAAGGAGTACATCCTGTTTGCGTGTGTAACGGTTTCAAAATTTTTAGTGATGTGCCCACCTACGCGTTGTGTAGGAGAATTGGCATCGAAAAACGCTGGATTTTCAGCTTCTAGTTGTTGTAATTCTTTGAGTTTAATGTCAAACTCATAATCTGAAATGGTTGGAGCATCTAGCACATAATACTTATAGTTGTGCGTACGTAACTCTTCTCTTAATGATGCTATTTTTTGTTGGATTGTCATTTGCTAAACTATTCTCTTACTGTTCCAGAAAAATGATTGATTTTTGGGTTGATTGGATTCCCTGAGGCACGTCTAAAAGAAGCTATTTGCCCCGTATGCCAAATAGCATCTGCAATTGGACCGTTTATCATCTTCCAAAACGGAACAGCTAATTTACCGTCTTTTACCAAGTCAAAATCTTTTAAATCGCTACTGCTCTTTAACCGATCACTTAACCCCTTAAAATTTAGTAGGGTTTGTGTTCTCATTTCCGAAAAACTCATTTCCTTTTTTGGTTTTAACTGTTGTACTGTTGTTTTTGTTAAACGCAGCATCATATTAGATAAATCGTATAAATGACTTACCGTTTCTTGTGTACTTCTTCCTTTTTCTGTGAGCTTATATTTTAAATCTTTTTCTGTCAACCCGTTTGTAGCCCAATAATACCTAAAACCCAATCCATCTACCATCCTACTTGCTACACTTGTAGCTGTATAAGTTTTCGGTACTGGTGGTATGTTATAGTAATGATCGTTTTTCTGAGACATGGCATTGGTTGCAAACAAAACCATCATTAAAAATGCAAAT
>JABXHX010000097.1 GCA_013373385.1 Flavobacteriaceae bacterium | reverse complement strand
TATCACCTAAGTGATCTTCATCACCTAAAATATCAGATAATACTGCATAACGATCACCGTCAGAAATTAATCCCATGGCAATACCCGAAACAGGTTTTTTTAATTGTACTCCAGCATCCATCAATGCCATTGTACCTGAACAAACGGTTGCCATAGAAGAAGAACCATTCGATTCTAATACTTCAGAAACAACTCTTACAGTGTAAGGACAATCTTCAGGAATCATTCCTTTTAAAGCTCTTTGAGCCAAGTTTCCGTGCCCTACTTCTCTACGAGATGTACCTCTTAAGGGTCTTGCCTCACCAGTAGAGAAAGGTGGGAAGTTGTAATGTAAATAGAACGTTTCTTCGCCTTCGTAAGATGGCATGTCTATTTGATTTGCTTCTCTAGATGTGCCTAGGGTTACAGTCGCCAACGCTTGTGTTTCTCCACGAGTAAAGATAGACGAACCGTGTGTTGATGGTAAGTAATCTACCTCACACCAAATAGGTCTAATGTCTACTGTTTTACGCCCATCTAAACGTAAACCTTCGTTTAATGTTAAATCACGAATAGCTGTTTTTTCTGCTTTACTGTAATATTTAGAAATCAAATGACCAACATCTGCTAATTCTTCTTCAGAAAATGTAGTCATAATTTCTTCTTTTATTTCAGCAAATGCCATTCCTCTTTCTTTTTTAGAAGAACCTGCTTTTGCAATTGCATAAACTTTATCATAGGCTAAATCGTGAATTCTTTTTGCTAGCTCTTCATCTTCTTTTTCTGATTCATATTCACGAGTTTCTTTTTTGCCAAATGCTTCTACTAATGCTATCTGAGCAGCACATTGTACTTTAATAGCTTCGTGTGCAAACTTAATTGCATCTGCCATTTCTTCTTCAGAGCACTCGTCCATTTCTCCTTCTACCATCATTACAGAATCTGCAGAGGCACCAACCATCATATCAATATCAGCTTCTGTTAATTGCGCTCTGTTTGGGTTGATGATAAATTCTCCATTTATTCTAGCAACACGTACTTCAGAAATTGGTGTTTCAAAAGGAATGTCAGATAATTGAATAGCAGCAGATGCAGCTAATCCCGCCAAAGCATCTGGCATTACATTTTCGTCATGAGACATTAACTGAATCATTACCTGTGTTTCTGCATGGTAATCTTTTGGGAATAACGGGCGCAATACACGGTCTACCAAACGCATGGTTAATATTTCTCCATCACTTGGTCTTGCTTCTCTTTTAAAGAATCCGCCAGGATATCTTCCTGCTGCTGCAAATTTTTCTCTATAATCTACAGTTAATGGTAAAAAATCTACATCTGCTTGTTTGTAGTTAGAGACTACTGTACACAACAACATGGCGTCTCCCATTTGCACAACAACAGAACCGTGAGCTTGTTTAGCTAATTTACCGGTTTCTAATTTGATGGTTCTTCCATCTCCGAGGTCAATTACCTCGCTAAATACTTTTGGAATCATACTTTTTAATTCTAATTTTTTACTAATTAATTTTGTGTGTTGTTGTGTTGTGTTTTTCCAATGGAGTAAAATAAAAAAGAGGCACGTTTATAGAGCCTCTTTTTTTAGTTAGGTTTTATTTTCTAATTCCTAATTCTTTGATAATAGCACGGTATCTGTTGATATCCTTTTTCTTTAAATAATCTAGTAAGCTTCTACGTTTACCTACTAATTTAACTAATGAACGCTCTGTGTTAAAATCTTTACGATTGTTTTTTAAGTGTTCTGTTAAGTGATTAATTCTAAAAGTGAACAATGCAATTTGCCCTTCAGAGTTACCTGTGTCAGTTGCTGACTTACCGTGTTTTGAAAAGATTTCTTCTTTTACTTCTTTTGTTAAATACATGCCAATATTATTTTAAATGATTTTTATGTACATCAATGATTTTTTCATTGAAGCTGCAAATATACAATTAATTTTAAGGAAATAACTATTATTAATTTGCTATTTTTCTAAATAAGAAAAGCTAAGTCTTTCATTTAAAGTTCTATAAATATAAAAAGAGCCTTTTGGCTCTTTTTATTATGCTCTAACAGATTGATTCTGTATTAGGTCTAAAAACAAATTGAGTTGTTTTTTTAAGTTTTTTCGCTCGTAAATGCCGTCTAAAAATCCATGCTCTAATAAAAATTCTGAACGTTGAAAACCTTCTGGTAAATCTTTTCCAGTAGTGTCCTTTACAACTCTTGGTCCAGCAAAACCTATCAATGCGTTTGGTTCTGCAATATTAATATCGCCTAACATTGCGTAAGATGCAGTTGTACCACCAGTAGTTGGGTCTGTACATAAAGAAATATACGGAATTTTAGCTTCTGCAAGTTGTGCTAGTTTAGCAGAAGTTTTTACCAATTGCATTAAAGATAATGAAGCTTCCATCATTCTTGCTCCACCAGATTTTGAAATCATTAAAAACGGAATGTTATTTTTAATTGAATAGTCAATTGCTCGTGCAATTTTTTCACCAACAACAGATCCCATAGATCCACCAATAAAAGCAAAATCCATTGCAGCAACTACTAAATCTTTTCCCATAGATTTACCAACAGCGGTTCTAACAGCATCTTTTAACTTTGTTTTTTCTTGTGCTGCTTTTAATCTGTCTGGATACTTCTTTGTGTCTACAAATTTTAAAGGGTCTTTAGATGTTAGGTTGGCATCTAGTTCTTTAAACTTGTTGTTATCAAATAAAATTTCAAAATACTCTTTGCTGCCTATTCTAACATGATACCCGTCTTCTGGACTTACATAAAGATTTTTTTTAAGTTCTTCGGTGTCAATAATTTTTCCACTAGGAGTTTTGTACCAAAGACCTTTAGGCGTATCTTTTTTATTTTCTGTAGGGGTGTGAATACCTTTATCTTGTCTTTTAAACCAAGCCATTATATAGTTGTTTTAAATTTAATGTTTGATAATAATTGGCTAAAATAAGCTATCTTATTGATTATGCAAGTGTATTAACGTTGTTTAAATCTTCGAAAGCTAATTTTAAACGTTCTTTAAATGTATTTTCTCCTTTACGTAACCATACTCTTGGGTCGTAGAATTTTTTGTTTGGAGCATCATCGCCAGTTGGGTTTCCAATCTGTGATTGTAAATACGCCGTGTTTTCAGAAAAATAATCTCTAATACCTGTCATAAATGCATATTGCAGGTCAGTATCTATATTCATTTTGATAACGCCGTAGTCTATTGCTTCTCTTATTTCATCTAAAGTTGATCCTGATCCACCGTGAAAAACAAAATCTATTGTATTGTGTGGTACATTGTATTTTTTAGAGATAAATTCTTGTGAGTTTTTTAAAATCTTTGGAGTTAACTTAACATTACCAGGTTTATAAACCCCATGAACATTACCAAAAGCAGCTGCAATAGTAAATTTAGGACTAATTTTTAGCAATTCTTCGTATGCGTAAGCAACTTCTTCTGGTTGTGTGTATAGTTTGGAAATATCTACATCAGAGTTGTCTACACCATCTTCTTCACCACCTGTAATGCCTAATTCAATTTCTAGGGTCATTCCCATTTTGCTCATTCTGGCTAGATATTTTTTACAGATTTCTATGTTCTCTTCTATCGGCTCTTCAGATAAATCAATCATATGAGAGCTGTATAAAGGAGCGCCTGTTTCTTCAAAATGCTTTTCACTGGCATCTAACATACCGTCAATCCAAGGCAATAATTTTTTAGCACAGTGGTCTGTATGTAAAATTACAGGAACTCCGTACGCTTCTGCCATTTGATGAATGTGCTTTGCTCCGGCAACAGCGCCTGCTATGGCAGCTTGTTGGTTTTCATTAGAC
This sequence comes from Flavobacteriaceae bacterium, assembly GCA_013373385.1. GTDB lineage: Bacteria > Bacteroidota > Bacteroidia > Flavobacteriales > Flavobacteriaceae > Polaribacter. The sequence goes on along the minus strand of JABXHX010000097.1, from coordinate 9,564 downwards.
AATCCTTTACCAGCATTAAAATGAGCACCTCCATTAGAAAACTGAATAATTACAGGAGAGTTAAGTTCTTTAGCTGTTTCTAGAACAGTGTTTATGGTATTAGAACCAGTAACATTTACAGCAGGTAATGCAAACTTTTTTTCTTTGGCTAATTTAAAAATTTCTTGCACTGTATTACCAGTTGCAACTCCAGGTTTTATAGAATGACTCATAGTTTTTTGTTTAATTTTTCTTCTAAAAGATTGGGTCAAAAATAGTTATTTTTTTAGAGATTAGCACGATGTTACTCTTCTAAAATAACGAAAACGTTATCGGCTAAGGTTTGTTTAGAATGGATAGTTGATGCCAATATTGTAGACAGCAGAATTAAAACTAAAATTCTGAAACCATCTATTGTTTAATAGGTATGGTTCGTAAGTTTTGAAGCCAATATCAAATCGTAATATCAAAAAATTAAAATCGTATCTAGCTCCAAATCCAGAGCCAATGGCAATATTTTTTAAAGAAGATAGGCTGTTTAATTTTGCTTTGTCTTCAATAAATCTTGAGTTAGTAAGTTCCCAAATATTTCCTGCGTCAATAAATAATGCGCCTTTTAAATTGCTAATAATATCAAATCGATATTCTAAACTTGTTAAGAATTTAAAATTACCAACATTGTATTCTAGACCAGTTGGGGTTGACCCTGGGCCTAGTTCGTAGGTTTTCCAAGCTCTGATATCATTTGAGCCACCTGCAAAATAACTTTTGGTAAATGGAACGTCCGATTTTCCATAAGACAACACAACTCCTAAGAGCGATCGAAATCCTAAGACAGAATTTCTTGTGATATCCCAAAACTGTTTGTACTCAATGTCTGTTTTAACGTATTGAGCAATTTGTGTGTTAGAAATGGTTTTAACTCCATTGCTATTTCTTTGATTACTTAATAGCGATACAAAATTACCTGCATTTGCCAATCGTATTCTAAAAAACGAGAAATTATTGTCTTTATAGTTAGTTTGACTATTGTAGGTAAAGGTGTAGGCAATTGTAGGGATGATAAAATTTGATGTAATGATATTATACCTATTATTTACATTGGCATTGGTATTGTAATCATTTGGATTGGTATTCTGAAAATTGGTATTGCTGTTAACAGCTTTAATAAAACTTGCGGCATTCTCTTTTGTTAATGGGTAATTATTGTAATTTTGAGCAATTGGTATCAGTTTTTCGTATTCAGAATTGTAAATTCTAAAATATTCTTTGGTATTTAAGTTTCTAATAATCTGAGTATTAAATAGCTCTAAATTAATTGATTTTTTTCTATTAAACTGCCAGCTATAATTAATACCTCCGTTAAAGGTTTGTTTATCTAATCCTATATTTTTTTGGATTCCAGTACCTAATGTAAAAGTTGTTCTTGGTGACATTTCTTTTGGTACCAATCTATGTAGCCCAAAGGGGGCGAAAAACCTAGGTAATTCTAAAGATAAATTTGCTCCAATTTCCCAAGCATTAAAAAAGCCGCTTGCACTTCCTGGTTGAGTAGAGGTATTAAAAAATGAACCCGCAAAGGAAAATTTAAAGAGTTCTGCACCCCTAAAGGTGTTTCTGTTGGTTAATGAGAATTTACCTGCTACTCCAAGTTTACGAATGTTAGAATGTGTAAGCTCTGTATCAGTACCTATCGTATATTTTTCGGTAGGAGTTAGTCTAATGTCTGCAACCAATAAAGTGGTGTCTTTCATTGGTGTAAACCTAATATTAATTGTTTTAAAATTGTTCAGTGATTTTAAATGGCTTCTTGTTAAGTTTCTTAAAGTGTCACTGTATACTTGGTTAGGTTTAATAAAAATAGATTGCGATAAATATGTTGGATTGTACCGAACCTTATCATGTGCAAAAAAATCAATTCCTTGATATGAAACCGAATCTAAGTAGGGTTTATTTTCTTGAGTATGTATATAGTCTGTATAGACATTAACCTTGCCAATTTTATAAACTTTAAAAGGCTTTGGTGTTTTTCTGTTTATGTCTTCAAAATAATTCTTAGCAATGGTAGTAATTACATTGGTCTTGTAGTTTTTTGGTATAGAATCTACATCTCTAAATTCTATGTATGTTTCTAAGAAATTATAAATGCCAGAATTTCTGAAAAGTTTTATAATTCTTTTGGCTTCTTTTCTAAAGTTGTCTTCGTTGTATTGGTCGCCAGTTTTTAAGTAAGTAGTAGAGTCTTTCAGATAAATAGTTCTAAGAACCTCTGAGGGAATATCAATAGAAATAGTATCTAAAAGCAAGGGTCTTCCTTTAGTTATTTTGTAAGTTATTCTTCCTTTTTTGTTTTTTAAAGTGTCTTTTTGTGCAGTAACGGTGCTTTTAAAATATCCATTAATTTTAAAATACGCAGAAAGGTTTTTTACAGACCTACTTGTTTTTATATCATCAATAATAACAGGAGCTTCTCCATTTTTAAAAAACCAATTATTAAAATTGATGTATGATTTTGCAACGCCAATACTTTGTTTTTCTGAAAAGAGTGATTTAAAAAACGCATATTTTTTAGGATGTATTTTTGCCCATTCTTTAGGTGTTTTTGGGCTATTGGGATTTCCTAAATTGTAAAAATGTAAGGCTATTGGGATGCCTAACAGTTTAGAGTTGGGTTTTTGAAACACATAATCATACAATTCTAAATCTTTATTTTTTTTACCGTCTACCTCTATTGAAACAGATTTTAATAATTGCGATTTCTCTGGAACCCTTTTAACAGAATTACAAGAAGAGATTATTACGATTAATAAAAGATAAAGAGAAACTTTTTTCATTAGTTTTGTAAAGGCAAAATCTTGTTTCAAAAGTACTATTTTTAGCTGGTATTTCTAATTTAATAATTTAAAATGTATTTATCCAAGGGTCATAGTAAACTTATAACAAGTTTACAACAAAAAAAGTATCGAATAAAGCATAAATTATTTGTGGCTGAGGGAGTAAAGGTAGTAGAAGAACTATTGCAGTCTGATTTTGATCTAGAACTACTTTTTGCTACAGAAGAATATGAAACTTTACTGAAAGAAAATAAAATTGTTACCGTATCTAATAATGAGCTAAAAAAAATCAGTAATTTAAAAACACCTAATAAAGTTTTAGGTTTGTTTAAGATTCCTAATGAAGTTTTAGCTAAAAACAAAGGGTTAATTGTTGCGTTAGATGGAGTGAATGATCCTGGTAATTTGGGGACAATTATTAGATTGTGCGATTGGTTTGGAGTAACAAAGCTTGTCTGTTCTAAAGATACTGTAGATTGTTACAACCAAAAGGTAGTACAAGCATCTATGGGTTCTTTAACAAGAGTACCAATAGCGTATGTTGATTTAGCAGCTTTTTTAAATCAAACTAATTTACCGACTTTTATTGCTGATATGGAAGGTGAAAATATCTATACTGCACAATTGCCAAAAGAAGCTATTTTGATTATGGGAAATGAGGCTAATGGAGTTTCAGAAGCAATAAAAAATCAGGTAGGTACTGTAATGTCAATTCCAAGATTTGGAGAAATTCAGGAAACAGAAAGTTTAAATGTTGCTACTGCAACAGCAATTTTACTGAGTGAATTTAAAAGAGGTGCGTTACTCAAAAGCAAAATTTAGAAAAATACCTCTAGTGCCCAAAAAATTTATCGGAGAAGTCCATTGACTATTGGTGTCACTATCGTATTTTAATTCATTGTTTAACGCAAATACACCTCTAATAGATGGAGAAAACTTAAAAAAGTACAAGTAAAAGTCTACTCCCAAACCTACTTCATACATAAAGTTACTCGTTTTCATTCTAAACTCACCGCTAGCATTGTCATTTGAGTTTTTTTGGTTGCTAGAAAAGTTATAATCAAAAGAAATTCCTGCTAAGACGTAAGGTCTTATATTGTCCATTCTGTCTGTGCTAAACTTTAAAACTAACGGAATGTGCAGATAAGTAGAACCAACTTCACGTATGCTATCTTTTTGAGTGTTGATGTGTGTAAAAGCTAAGGTTTTTGTGTTGCTAATTAATCCAGGCTCAAAACGTAGATTGATGTTTTTGTGCAAACGAAAATCAGCAATCAATCCTACATTAAAACCAGTGGTGGCTTCAACTACAACATTTGGGTTTAAATAATTGCTCTTTTTGTAATCTACTTTAAAATCATTTTGATTTAAGCCAAGATAAAAGCCGTAATGTAAAAAGCGTTTGTCAAAATTGGGTAAATACTCAACTCTATCTCTTTGTGCAAAAACAACACTAGATGTTAGTATTAAAATCGTTAAAAGAAAGAATGTTCCTTTTTTCATTTTATTTTGTTGCAGTGTAAATTGTAGCTACACCAAATGTTACAGGTTTGTTTGTTGCAGTATTAAACCCATTTTTTAATAAAATATTGTTGAACTTTTCTCCAAAAGGAAAAGAATTTGCAGATTCTGATAAATACGAGTATGCAACCTTGTCTTTAGAAAACAATTTGCCAACTATAGGAAGAATTACCGAAGTATGAAATTTGTAGCCTTGCTTGTACGGAAATTTGGTTGGTACAGAAGTTTCTAAAACCACAAAAGTACCCCCAGGTTTTAATACACGTCTAATTTCTTGTAGACCTTTGTCTAGATTGGCAAAATTTCGAACACCAAAAGAAACTGTAATCGCATCGAAAGTATCATCCTCAAAAGGCATGTTTTCAGAGTCTCCAACCATCATTTCTATAGTGTTAGTTAAATTCGCTTTTGCAATTTTTTGTTTTCCAACGGCTAACATTCCGGCAGAAATATCTAGGCCAATAATTTTTTCTGGTTGTAAATTGGCCATCATCATTGCTAAATCTCCAGTACCAGTTGCGATATCTAAAATTTTCTTCGGATTGTTTTTTCCGACAATTGCAACTACTTTTTTGCGCCATTTTACATCAATACCAAAAGAGATAACTCTATTTAAGCCATCGTAATTTTCAGAGATATTGTCAAACATTTGAGCCACTTGCTCTTTCTTTCCTTTGTCTGAATCTTTATAAGGTTTAATGTGATTAACTGACATGACTTATCCGTTTATAGCTACAACTTCGTTAATTTGGTTTGGTAACATATCTTTTAACATGGTTTCAATACCATTTTTTAATGTAATTGTTGATGAAGGACAGCCGCTGCATGCGCCTTGTAAAACTACATTGACAATTTTATTTTCTTTGTTATACGATTGAAAAGCAATGTTTCCGCCGTCTGAAGCTACTGCTGGTTTTATGTATTCATTTAAAATACTGACAATTTTTGCCGATGTTTCATCTAGGTTTTCGACAGGAGTTGTAGCGTTTTCAGTTTTGTTTGCAGGCTCTTTTTGCTGAGGTAACTGCTTGATGATTGTTTTGTTTTCCTGCAAATAAGTTCTTATAAAACTTCTTATTTCTGGATAGATATCGTTCCATTCAACCATATCAAACTTGGTAATTGACACATAGTTTTCTGAAATAAAAACTTCTTTTACAAAAGGAAAGTGAAATAACTCTTGCGCAAGAGGTGATGTGGTAGAGGCCTCATCAATATTTTTACACTCAACATCAGTTGTTGTTAAAGATTTGTTTGTGCCAAATTTCATTACAGAAGGGTTTGGAGTTATTTCTGCATATACCTCTACAACTTGTTTTTTTGTGGTGTCTTCTTTTATCACCACATTGCCATCGTTTATATACGCTTCAATTTGTTCACGTACTTCTTCTTGTACATCTGCCCACTCAACAATATCGTATTTTTGTATGGCAATAAAATTTGCGGTTACATATACCTTTTTTACAAAAGGTAAATAAAATAACTGCTGTACTAAAGGTGCATTTTTAGCCTCGTCAATATTGTTGTATTCGTAGCTTCCTCCATTAATTAAGATGGTGTTACTTGTAAACTTAATAATGGTATTGTTGTTTGTGGGTTGTATTGTGATAGAAGTGCTGCTCATGTTTTTCTAAAATGTTCGGCAAAATTAAGCTAAAAAAATGAATGAAAAGCAAAGACCCCAAAGGTTTATTTCTTTGAGGTCTTTCTTATTTTTAGGGATAACTATTTTTATAGATTAATAGTTAAGGTTGCTGTAATTACCTTATTATCTATATTAAGTTCTGCCGCTTTTACTTGATTGTATTGCGGATAAAAGTTATAGGGCTCTGTATTAGTTTTGGTCTGATAAGCAAAATCTAGCTTGGTGTTACCAAAATTAAAACCAGCTCCGAAAGAATACCCAGTAATATTATCTGATTTTATAGCGTCTTTGTACGGATTTTCTTCATAGTGATATCCACCACGTAAGCTTAACGACTTGAATCTCCATTCTGTACCTACATTTAAAGAATATGTATTTTTTAAGTCATTGTTGATGGTTTGATTTTCTGAAGAGAAATCAGCATTCGAAAGCTTTATTTTTCTGTAGTTCTTCATAGTATAGTCTGCACTTAGCAATCCATTACCTCCAAAAACATAAGCTACACTGGCTGTGGTTTTTGCAGGTGTTTTTAGTTTGTAAGTAAAAGCTTGTACAGGAAAATTATTACCAGAAGTATTGTCGTAAATAACATTATTGTTAGAGACACTTATTTCTGTGTCTCCAAAAAAGCCATCATTGTTAATAATATTAGACTCTTCGTTTACCTCTGTAAACCAAGTAGGTGTTTGATAAGCAAAGCCAACTCTTAAATTATTAGCAACTTTATAGATAGCACCTGCGCCTAAAGAAAAACCAGTACCTAAGATGTTGTTTTGCTGATAGAATTTTGCATTTAAGATGTTTCCAGAACCATCATTATTCTGTTCGCGTAAAATAGATTGTTGTCTAAATTTTAATTCGTAAGTGTTAATAGCAAATCCTAGGTGCAAGTTGTTTTGATATACTGCTGATACCGTAAAATTGTACTCGTCTAATGCGCCTTTATAATTGTTGGTGAACTCCTGTGATTCTGCATTTTTATATTGCGTTTTTGGATTGTTAGTATCTAATGGATATTCAACAAAAGTTGCAAATCCGCTATTCCCTTTAGCAATAAAATACCTATCGAATGTGTTTTTTTGCACGTAATTAAATCCAAAAGCAAACTTTGTCCAGTCTTTATCATAAGTTTTATAAACAAATACAGCTCCGGCTTGCGAAAAATTAAAATACTCTTCTTGTGTGTTTACATTGTTATTGTAGTAAGATGAGTTAATGTCATAAGCATTAGAGTTTACGGTTGCGGTAAACAAACTATTTTTAAAAACCACACCACTTGCTGGATTTATTTTTAAAGCTGATACATCTCCACCTAATGCTCCAAAAGCACCACTCATAGCATTGTATCTTGCAGTTCCAGAATTACTGTCGTTAGAAAGTAATACTGCTAAATTTGTATAGCCTAAACTTTGTGAAAAACTAGGCAAAGCCATTGTACAAAAGAGTACAAATAATGTAACTTTTTTCATTTTAAATTATATCTATATGTTTTTAGTTTCCTCTTCTTCTTGTTGATGTGTTAGAACTACTTCTTCTATTGCTACTTGATCTAACAGAGGTGTTACGGTTAGAAGAAGAACTAGATCTTCTGTAAGAACTGTTGTTAGAAGATTTTCTTCTGGCTTTGGTTGAGTTGTAATTTCTTCGGGTAGAAGAATTGTTGTTAGAGGTACGTCTTCTTGTAGAATAGCTATTTCTGTTAACGCTTGAAGATCTTCTGCCATTATATATATTGCTATTTGTACTAAATCTTCTGCTTGAGTAATTTACTGATTTTCTACTGTTAGTATTGTAATTTCTTCTTGATATAGAGTAAGAGTCCCTTTTTCCATAGGTGTAGTTTCTAGCATATCTGTTGTTGTAGTAAGTATTGTTGTAATAATAAGGTCTATAATAAAAAGGCGAGTAATAAAAACCATAATATCCAAAATTATTATAATAACCATAATGATAAGGATAATACACATAGTCTCCATAAAATCCGTATCTAAATCCCCAACGGTATCTCCAATAGCTGTAATCATTGTCCCAATAATTCCAATATCTGTCATTATAATTGATGTTGACTACTACATTCTTAGCATCATTTCCCCAAGCATCATTACTATAATCGGAGTCTGTGTTGTCATAAGAATAGTAGTCGTCTATATTGGTAAAGATATTTTTCTTGTTAAAGTCTAAGTGCTGTAAATTATCTTTAAAATAGTCTTCCTCAATAGTGGTGTCGCTATTGTTAGAATCAACAATAACTACATTATCTTCAGTAACTTCAACATTGTCATCGTCATAAATTCCGTCGTTATGGTAGGCACTTTGATAGGTGCCGCAAGAAGAAAGAAGCAGTGTTGCAAAGAAGATAAAACTTAGGTTCGTTACAACTTTTTTAGAGTGTTTCTGAAGTTTCATAATAGGTGTGTTTGACTGGTTCTTATTGTTTGGCAAAAAAATGAACGTTTAATTGGGTTGCTAATCTTTTTGCATTAGTTTTGTGCCGGATATAAATCCACACTAAAGATAACAAGTTTTATGCCAAACTTTTAATATTATGGGTAAGAAGTTAACCAAAAGAGCAGAAGATTATTCTAAATGGTATAATGAATTGGTTGTAAGAGCCGATTTAGCAGAAAACTCAGCAGTAAGAGGTTGTATGGTTATTAAACCGTATGGTTTTGCTATTTGGGAAAAAATGCAGGCAGAATTGGACAGAATGTTTAAAGAAACTGGGCATGAGAATGCCTATTTTCCTTTATTTGTGCCAAAAAGTTTGTTTGAGGCAGAAGAGAAAAATGCAGAAGGATTTGCAAAAGAGTGTGCTGTAGTTACGCATTACAGGTTGCAAAATGATCCAGAAAAAGAAGGGAAACTTCGTGTAGATCCAGAAGCTAAATTAGAAGAAGAACTGGTAGTTAGACCAACTTCTGAAGCCATTATTTGGAATACTTACAAAGGTTGGATTCAATCATATAGAGACTTACCATTGCTAATAAATCAATGGGCAAATGTGGTTCGTTGGGAAATGCGCACACGTTTGTTTTTACGTACTGCAGAGTTTTTATGGCAAGAAGGGCACACGGCACATGCAACAAAAAAAGAAGCAGTTGCAGAAGCGAAACAAATGCAAGAAGTATATGCCGAGTTTGCAGAAAATTTTATGGCGATGCCAGTTGTAAAAGGAGTAAAATCTGATAGCGAACGATTTGCTGGTGCAGAAGATACCTACACTATAGAAGCTTTAATGCAAGACGGAAAAGCATTGCAAGCAGGTACATCGCATTTTTTAGGTCAAAACTTTGCAAAAGCATTTGATGTAAAATACACCTCTAAAGAAGGAAAGCAAGAATTTGTTTGGGCTACTTCTTGGGGAGTTTCAACACGTTTGATAGGAGGATTAATCATGACGCATTCTGATGATTTTGGATTGGTATTACCACCCAAATTAGCACCAATACAACTTGTTATTGTTCCTATTTATAAAAACGAAGCGCAACTAGATGCAATTGCAGAAAGAGTAAATGGTTTTGTAAAAGAATTTAGAAAGAAAGGAATTTCTGTAAAATTTGATGATAGAGATACTTTTAGGCCAGG
>JABXHX010000037.1 GCA_013373385.1 Flavobacteriaceae bacterium | reverse complement strand
CGTTTTAATCCGTCGCGAGCGTCTATATCAAATTTTATGTCTTTTGCCATGATTTTTGTTTTTTTAGTGATAGCTATTAGTGTTTGGCTTATAGCTAAATTATTAACTTATTTGTGTAGTGCTAGAGGCTAAAAGCCAATAGCTGAAAACGATTTTTAGATAATAGCAAAAATGTCGCTTTCTCTCATAATTAAATAGTCGTTTCCTTCAAACTTTAATTCTGTTCCAGCATACTTTCCGTATAAAACAGTGTCACCAACTTTAACCGTTAAGGGCTCATCTTTGGTTCCAGTTCCAACTGCTACAATAGTTCCTTTTTGCGGTTTCTCTTTTGCATTATCAGGAATAATAATACCTGAAGCTGTAGTTGTTTCTGCAGCAGCAGGCTCTACAAGAACTCTGTCTGCTAAAGGTTTAATGTTTAATTCCATTTTATATTTTAAGTTTTAAATTAATTTTTTCATGTAGTAATTTGACAGAAATTATGCCAGTTAAAAAATTCTGCCAAAATTTCAATTCCAAGTTGTTATTTATGTGTTTCTTAATTTTTATGTAAAAAAAAATGCCAACGTGTCATTTTGCGTTGGCATTTTAATTGGTGTTGTATGTAAATCCTATTTATTTAAACTATCGTTTGTAGTTGTGGTTTGTGTAGGATTTGTTTTTACATTTTCTAATGTGTTTTCTAATTGTGGATTGTTGTTGCTCTCTCTTGGAATAGCAAAATTAGCCAATAAGATTAATGCAAACATGGTAATGGCAAGTGTCCAAGTAGTTCTGTCTAAGAAGTTGTTTGTGTTTTGAACACCTCCTAAAGTTTGTGCTCCACCGCCACCAAAAGAAGAAGACAATCCTCCACCTTTAGGATTTTGTACCATAACAATTAAAATCAATGCAACAGCAACGACTAAAATTAATATTAAAAATAAGTTATAACTCATGATTTATTTTTTTGTAAAATTCTAATTCTTTTAATTTGGTCTGCAAAGAAACCACTTTTTTCTGGATATTTCAAACTTAATATTTGATAAGCTTTGATTGCGTTTTCATATTTTTTTTGCTCTAAATATACTTTGGCCAACGTTTCGGTCATTAAATAAGAATCTTGGTTATCTCTAACAACCACATTGCTAGGTTCTGTTTCTTTGATAACCTTACTTATTTTAGGATTTGTTTTAATAAATGTATCTATTATTTCCGATTTACTTGGTCTTGGTGTTTCAGGTTCTCTTCTTGTTATTTTCTTTTTTGCTGCGAGTTGCAACCATTCATTAAAAGAGTGTGTTTCGGTTTTTTGAAAAGAGAAGGGTTTGCCAATTGCTAGTTCTTTCTTCACATCTTTTGGCTGGTCAGAAGTTATTTTTCTAGTAATTTGTTGATGTACTTCTACAATTTCTTTTTGTGGCTCGGTAAAAATAGCAGAAGTAATAAAATCAAATAAAATAGTTCTGTCTGTAGTATAAGCTGCTGTAGTTTTTAATGCTGCATTGTATTTAAAGCTGTCAGAATTTTTTAATCCTTTTAAATACATAGCTCTTGCTGCTTGAAAAAAAGGATACGCTGTTATAATAGCCTGTAACTCTGTGGTATGCTCTGAATTAATTTTTGCAGGATTTTTTAATATTTCTGTAAAGCTATGTGTGTTCATTTTACATTACCATTTAGCCACAGAAGCGTTAAAAATATCTTGTGTAATTCTTTCTAAGATTTTATTCAGAGCAGTATCTAATAAACCGCCGATAAGTTGTTTTTCTGCTGGAAAATCATAGTAAAAAGAAAAGGCTTTTTCAAAATTATCTTTTTCAATTAGCTTGTTAAAGTAGCGTACATTAACTGTAACTGTTAACCTGTTTTGTGCAGCAGTTTGTTGTGCTGTTGCACTCATCGGAGAAATTCTGTAACCTGTTATTTCTCCTTCAAAACGCAAATCTCCATTAGATTTTACCGATGTTAAGTTGGTTTGACGAGTAAACAAATCTTGTAGAGATTGTGTAAACTTTTGACTTAAAGAAGGTTCTACCAACGGAGCATTGTTTCTGAAAAAATCTACCTGAATGGTTTTTGCATTTCCAGTATCACCACCAGTAAAAGAGTAGATGCCGCAAGAAGTAATGAGCAGCAAGCTAAAAAAAATGGAAGTAGTGTAGAGTAGTTTTTTCATAAGATTTCAAAGATATACAAAAGGATGCTTATAAATCATATTGTTTAATTTTTCTGTACAATGTTCTTTCAGAGATACCCAATTCTTTTGCTGCCAACTTACGTTTGTTGTTGTTTCTTTCTAAAGATTTTTGAATCATTTCAATTTCTTTTTCTTGTAAAGATAGGGTTTCGTCTTCTTCTATAGTTTCAATATAATCATACGATTCTTTATTACTTTTTGTATTTGCTGTTGGTAGTTGCACAACTTCTACTTTAGCAGTGTTGCCTTGTTGCTCCTGATAAATTTTTTCTAATAACTTATGATTTTCTTCCTGTAAATCCTCAATATTTTCATTCTTTAAAATATCTAAAGTCAACTTTTTTAAATCGTTGATATCATTCCGCATATCAAAAAGAATCTTATACATAATGTCTCTTTCGTTTGCAAAATCTGAATTTGAGTTAGAATTACCTCCAATAACTACCGGTAAGTTTCCTTGACTACTTGGTAAATAGTGTGCTAATTTTTCTGGGGTAATTGTCCTGTTTTCTTCAACTACAGATATTTGCTCTGCAATATTTCTTAACTGACGGATGTTGCCTGGAAAGTTATAGTTGGCTAAGATATTAATGGCATCATCTGTTAAACGGATGGTTGGCATATTGTACTTTTGTGCAAAATCTGCAGCAAATTTTCTAAACAATAAATGGATGTCTTCTTTACGTTCTCTTAGTGGTGGTAAAGAAATTTCAATTGTGCTTAATCTGTAAAAAAGGTCTTCTCTAAATTTTCCTTTTTCAATAGCTTTAGACATGTGTAAATTAGTTGCTGCTACAATTCTAACATTCGTTTTTTGTACTTGTGATGAGCCTACTTTAATAAACTCGCCATTTTCTAAGACACGCAACAAGCGTACTTGAGTGGTAAGTGGTAATTCACCTACTTCATCTAAAAAGATTGTTCCTCCATCGGCAACTTCAAAATACCCTTTTCTGGTTGATGTTGCTCCTGTAAAGGCACCTTTTTCGTGGCCAAACAACTCACTATCTATAGTTCCCTCTGGAATTGCACCACAGTTTACAGCAATGTATTTAGCATGTTTTCTATGTGATAATTGATGGATGATTTTTGGAATATTTTCTTTACCAACACCACTTTCTCCAGTAACCAACACAGAAATATCTGTAGGCGCAACTCTAGTAGCTTTTTCTAATGCTCTATTGAGTAAAGCATTGTTACCTATAATTCCGAAACGTTGTTTTAAAGCTTGTAAATTTTCCATTTCTTTTTTTAGAATAGCGAAAAAAGAACGGTAAGAAAAGATGTTTTTCTTCTCTAGTAGTTCTAATTTCTAAAAATTAATTATTGTCAGAATACCCAACTGCAGTTCCAATTAGTGTAGCAGAGGTGCAATCTTCTACTTTTACATTTACAAAATCACCAATTTTATATTGTTCTTTTGGAAAAACGATGACAGTATTTTGCGTATTTCTTCCTTTCCAGTGGTCAGAAGATTTTTTTGATTCACCTTCTATCAACACTTCTTCTGTTTTACCAACATGCTGTTGTGTTCTGTACAAACTATGCTTTAATTGTAAATCAATAACTTCTTTAAGTCTTCTCTTTTTAATTTCATTAGAGACATCGTCTTCCATTTTTTTGGCAGCAAGTGTGCCTGGTCTTTCAGAATAAGCAAACATAAATCCGAAATCGTATTTTACATATTCCATTAGATTTAAAGTGTCTTGATGATCTTTTTCTGTTTCTCCACAAAAACCTACAATCATATCTTGACTTAATGCCATTTCTGGTACTATTTTGTAAATATTGTCAACCAATTCCATGTACTCTTCACGGGTGTGTTGTCTGTTCATGGCTTTAAGCATCTTGTTGCTTCCGCTCTGTACAGGTAAATGTATGTATTTACAAATGTTTGTATGTTTTGCCATGGTATGAATTACATCTAAACTCATATCTTGAGGGTTCGATGTTGAAAAGCGAAAACGCATTTTTGGAAAACGTGTTGCAGCCATATCTAACAATTGTGCAAAATCTACCGCGGTAGCCTGTGCCATTTCGGTAGCTTTCTTAAAATCTTTTTTCAATCCACCACCATACCATAAATAGCTGTCTACGTTTTGCCCTAACAATGTTATTTCTTTGTAATTTTGATCTGCCATAGATTGTATTTCTTCTAAAATACTTTGCGGATCTCGGCTGCGTTCTCTTCCTCTTGTAAATGGAACCACACAGAAAGTACACATGTTATCGCATCCTCTAGTGATTGAAACAAATGCAGATACTCCATTGTTGTTTAAACGTACAGGTGCAACATCGCCATAGGTTTCGTCTTTAGATAAAATAACATTTACGGCATCTCTACCTTCATCAATTTCTTGAAGTAGGTTTGGTAAATCTCTATAAGCGTCTGGACCAACAACAAGGTCAACAATTTTTTCTTCTTCTAAAAACTTTTCTTTTAAGCGTTCTGCCATACAACCTAAAACGCCAACTTTCATTTTAGCGTTTTTCTTTTTTACTGCATTGTATTTTTGCAATCTTTTTCTAATAGTCTGCTCAGCTTTTTCTCTAATAGAACAGGTGTTAACTAATACCAAATCTGCATCTTCAAGCTGCTGTGTAGTGTTAAAACCTTCTTGCGCAAGTATAGAAGCTACAATTTCACTATCGTTCATGTTCATTTGACAACCATAGCTTTCTATAAATAGCTTTTTATTATTTGCTTTATTCTGTTCTTTTACAAGTGCTTTTCCTTGTAAACTCTCATCTATTATCTTTTCTGTATGTTTCATATTCATATTGAAAAATGAATGGCAAATATACAACCAAAATCTAAAAAATATGACAAATTGTCATTGAAATTAAAGGTTGGTTTTATGCTAATATGTGGTAAAAAAGAGGAATAAAATTTGAAATAAAAAAAAACTACCTACTTTTGCAATCCAAATTTACCTTTATATAATAAGGTGTAACATATCAATTGTAAAGATTTATGGCAAAGAATTTAGTAATCGTTGAGTCGCCAGCAAAAGCAAAAACTATAGAAAAGTTTTTAGGAAAAGAGTTTCATGTAGCATCTAGTTTTGGGCATATTGCAGACTTGCCATCTAAAGAATTAGGAATAGATGTTGAAGGAGATTTTAGTCCAAAGTATATTGTTTCTTCAGATAAAAAACCAGTTGTAAAAAAACTAAAAGAGTTAGCAAAGAAAGCCGATATGGTTTGGTTAGCAAGTGATGAGGATAGAGAAGGAGAAGCTATTGCATGGCATTTAGCAGAGCAGTTAAAATTAACATCAAGCAATGCCAAACGTATTGTTTTTCATGAGATTACTAAAAAGGCCATCTTAAAGGCAGTAGAAAATCCTAGAGATATCAACTATAATTTAGTCAATGCGCAGCAAGCACGTAGAGTATTAGATCGTTTGGTAGGATACGAATTGTCTCCGGTACTTTGGAGAAAAGTAAAAGGAGGCTTATCTGCAGGGAGAGTACAGTCAGTTGCAGTACGCTTAATTGTAGAGAGAGAACGAGAGATAGAAAAGTTTGAGCCAGAAGCATCTTATAGAGTAGATGCAGAATTTATGAATGCAAATGGCATGTCTTTTAAGGCAAAGCTGCCAAAAAATTTCTCAACAAAAACCGAAGCAGAATCGTTTTTACAATCTTGTTTGCATGCTAATTTCTCTGTACAAGATTTACAAAAAAAACCCGCAAAGAAAACTCCAGCAGCGCCGTTTACCACATCAACATTACAACAAGAAGCGTCGAGAAAACTTGGTTTTCCTGTGGCAAAAACAATGATGTTAGCACAGCGTTTGTACGAGGCAGGTTTAATTACTTATATGAGAACAGATAGTGTAAATTTATCTGATGATGCAAAAACGGCTGCGCAAAAAGAAATCATAAAATCTTATGGAGAAGCCTTTAGCAAGCCAAGAAATTTTTCTACCAATGCAAAAGGGGCTCAAGAAGCACATGAGGCTATTAGACCAACTAAGATGAGTAAGCACGCGGTTTCTGTAGATTTTGATCAAGATAGATTGTATGCATTGATATGGAAACGCACCTTGGCATCTCAAATGAGCGATGCTGTTTTAGAAAGAACCAATGTAAAGATTCAAAATTCTAATAACAGTAAACTGTTTACTGCAAACGGAGAGGTTATTACGTTTGAAGGTTTCTTAAAGGTATATTTAGAAGGAACTGATAATGAAGATGATGAGCAGGCAGGAATGTTGCCGCAAATGGAGATAAAAGAACAGTTGCAGAACAATTATATTACAGCAACAGAGCGTTATACAAAACCACCTTACAGATTCTCAGAAGCAGCACTAGTAAAACAATTAGAAGAGTTGGGTATTGGAAGACCATCTACTTATGCACCAACTATTTCTACCATTCAACGTAGAGAATATGTACAAAAAGGAGTTGTTGAAGGAAAGGAGAGAAAATACCTTCAGCTTCAGTTAAAAGCATCTAATATATCTTCAGAAACATTAACAGAAAAAGTAGGTTCTGACAAAGGAAAATTAGTGCCAACAGATATCGGAAATATTGTAAATGACTTTTTAGTTGCTCATTTTTCGAATATTTTAGATTATGGGTTTACTGCAAAAGTAGAATCTGAGTTTGATGAAATTGCCGATGGAAAAGAAGATTGGACAGCTGTAATCAAAGATTTTTACAAAGAGTTTCATCCTACCGTAGAAGATGTAGCAGAAAATGCAGAAAGAGCTAAAGGAGAGCGTTTGCTTGGGATTGACCCAGAATCTGGTAAAAATGTGTATGCACGTTTAGGAAGATTTGGTGCTATGGTGCAAATAGGAGAAGCTACCGATGACGAAAAGCCAAAGTTTGCAAGTTTACAAGGAGAGCAAACATTAAATTCTGTAACCTTTGAAGAGGCGATGGATTTATTTAAACTACCTAAGAAATTAGGAATGTATGAAGACGAAGAAGTGATTGTTTCTAATGGTAGATTTGGGCCATATATTAAATTCGGAAAAAAATATGTGTCTTTAGAGAAAGGAGAAAATCCGATGTCTGTTGATATGGATAGAGCAGTCGAGTTAATTGTTGCTAAACAAAAAGCAGATGCTCCGATAGGAGAATACGAAGGACTCCCAATTCAAAAAGGTGTAGGTAGATTTGGACCTTTTATTAAATGGAATTCAATATTTATCAACGTAAATAAAAAATACGATTTCGACAACTTATCTCAATCAGATTTAATTGAATTGATAGAAGATAAAAAGCAAAAAGAAAGAGAAAAATTAATTCATTTTTGGGAAGAAGCTGGTATAAGAGTAGAAAAAGCACGTTGGGGAAGATTCAATATAATTAAAGGAAAATTAAAAATTGAATTGCCAAAAACAACTAAGGCAGAAGAACTTACTTTAGAAGAAGTAGAGAAAATTATTGAAGCAAAAACACCAAAGAAAAAAAATACTCGAAAAAAAAGTACAAAAAAGAAATAACAATTAGTTATATTGCATCGTTTTAAGGACAAAAGTAAATGAGTTTCGATTTTTTAACCCCTATAAAAGAGACTGTCATTGCTCACTTGGTGCTACAATCTGCACAAAGTTTGGGTAATACCATACAAGTCCATTCTGCACAAAACGGTTTCCCAGATTTGTCAACTGCCAGAATCGCAATCTTTGGAGTTCAAGAAGATAGAAATGCTGTAGATAATATTGGCTGTGGAGAAAATCTACGAGAAATAAGACGTTATTTGTATCAACTTTTCCCAGGTAATTGGCAAACAGACATTGTAGATTTAGGAAATATTCAAAAAGGAAATACAGTAAAAGATACTTATTTTGCCGTCACAACCTTAGTTACGTATCTGCTAAAAAATAATATCATTCCAATTATAATAGGCGGTAGTCAAGATTTAACCTATGTAAATTACAGAGCGTACGATACTTTAGAACAAACTGTAAATTTAGTAAGTGTAGACAGTAAATTTGATATTGGCACACTAGAAGAAGACTTAAACTCAACATCTTATTTGAGTAAAATTGTGATGGAAAAGCCAAACAATTTATTCAACTTTAGTAATTTAGGATACCAAACATACTTTAACTCGCAAGAAGAATTAGATTTGTTAAACAGTCTCTTTTTTGATGCTTATAGATTAGGTGAAGTTAAAGATGTAACCAAAGTTGAACCCATTATGAGAGATGCAGATATTGTAAGTATAGATATCGGTGCTGTTAAACAAAGCGAAGCGCCAGCAAACAATAATTCAGCTCCAAACGGATTTTATGGCGAAGAAATTTGTGCCATTGCTCGTTATGCAGGTATCAGTGATAAAGTAACCTCTTTTGGTATTTACGAATACAACGCAAAGTTTGATGTAAATGGACAAACTGCACATTTAATAGCACAGATGATTTGGTATTTTATTGAAGGCGTTAACTACCGAGCAAAAGATTATCCGTTTTCTACAAAAGAAACCTATCAGAAGTTTATAGTAATGGTTGAGAATGATGACCCTATCAATTTTTACAAAAGTGATAAAAGCGGAAGATGGTGGATGGAGATAAATATTATCACAAATAATAAATACAAAAGACATGCGTTAATACCATGTACATATCAAGATTACCTTGAAGCAACTGAGCAAAAAATACCAGAAAGATGGTACAAAGCTCAAAGAAAATTAATATAAGATTTAAAGAATAATAATAGAAACAGATAAAGTGTCAAAACGATTGGTTTTTATAAAAAAAAATAATAGGTTTACGAACTTTTTGTTGAAAGAATATAAACATATGAAGAGAATAGCAGTATTTGTGCTAATTGCAACCGTGTTGTATAGTTGTGGTTCTAATGATAGAGGAGAATTAGTAGGTGTAAAATCAAAAAGAAAATGGTTTTCAGAAAAACCTTTAGGAATGACACTAATTCCTGGTGGTTCTTTTACTATGGGAAAACAAGACGAAGATGAAGTAGGTACCTTAAGCGCACCAACAAGAACCGTATCATTAAGTCCGTATTATATGGATGAAACAGAAATTTCTAACAGCGAATACAAGCAATTTGTATACTGGGTTAGAGATTCTATTGTAAGAACACAATTGGCATTAAAAGCAGAAGAAGTAACATTGTTATCTGATGGTAATGCAACAGGAGCACCCCTTACAGGAGGGATACACGATTTTGCATTTGTATTAGATACCGTAAATGCTACTCCGTATCAAAAATACATGATAGAAAACTACTACAACTTTGATTCTATAAAGCCACTTAATTGGGATGTTGATATTATATGGGATAGAAACGAGTATCCAGATGAGCATTATGTAGAAATTATGGTAGACTCTATATATATAGCGAAAGAAAATTCGGTAAACGGAGAAAGAACTATCAATACAAAATTATTCAACTACAAATACGGTCGTACAGATATAAAAGCAGCAGTAAAAAGAGGGGCAAGAGGTAATTTTACAAGTACAGAAATTGTAAATGTATATCCAGATACAACTGTTTGGATTAAAGACTTTAATTATTCGTACAATGACCCTATGCATCAAGATTATTTTCATCACCAAGCGTATAGCGATTATCCTGTGGTAGGCGTTAATTGGTATCAGGCTGAAGCATTTTGTAACTGGAGAACAAAAAATAAAAACGATTATTTAAAAACCAGAAAAAAAGCGGCCATAGTTTCTAGCTTTAGATTACCAACAGAAGCAGAGTGGGAGTTTGCAGCACGAGGTGGCTTAGACTTTGCAAAATACCCTTGGGGTGGCCCAAGTACAACAAGCGATAGAGGTTGTTTTTTAGCCAACTTTAAACCAGTTAGAGGAAATTATGCAGTAGATGGTTCTTTGTATACAGTAGAGGTAAATTCGTACAATCCAAACGGGTACGGACTTTATAATATGGCTGGTAATGTAGCAGAATGGACAAGCTCTTCGTACAATAAATCTTCGTACTATATGGGCTCTACTATGAATCCGAATGTAGAAGATAGAAATAATAAAAGAAAAATAACTCGTGGTGGTTCTTGGAAAGATGTAGCCTATTTCTTAGAAGTAAGCTCTAGAGATTACGAGTACGCAGATACTGCAAGAAGTTATATCGGATTTAGAACTGTTCAAAGTCATTTAGGAAAAGTAAAATAAAAACCCCTTAATCAATAAATAATTCAAATTATGGCACAATCAAAGAGAAGCAAAAAGATAATGAATATGGTTTACGGTTTAGGAGCCGCAATCGTAATTATTGGTGCACTTTTTAAAATTCAGCACTTTTCACTTGGACCAGTAACTGGTGGAATGATGTTAACGATAGGATTAATTGTAGAAGCATTGGTTTTTGCAGTCTCTGCATTTGAACCAGTTGATGAAGATTTAGATTGGACAAAAGTATATCCAGAATTAGGAGGGGTAGAAAGTGAATCTTCTCCAGGAGCAAACGGAATGCTTTCTCAAAAATTAGACAACTTATTACAAGAAGCGCAAATAGATAAAGAATTAATTGCCAACTTAGGCGCAAGTATCAAAGATTTTTCGGGCGCTGCTCAAGGTTTATCAGCAGCTTCAGAAACTATAGCTTCAACCAATAACTATAATGAACAAATGGCAAAAGCTGCTGCACAAATGGAATCTTTAAACGGACTGTACCAAGTGCAAATGGAAAATGTAAATAAGCAAACTGAATTGAATACAACCTTGGTAGAAAATTCAGAAAAGCTAAAAGTGCAAATGGAATCTCTTGCCGAAAATATGGCTTCTTTAAATGGAGTGTATGGCGGAATGTTATCTGCAATGTCTACAAAATAATTAGTATTAATGAATCTAAAAACAACTAATTAGATATGGCAGGAGGAAAATTATCCGCAAGACAGAGAATGATAAACTTAATGTATCTTGTATTTATTGCAATGTTAGCAATGAATATGAGTAAAGAAGTATTATCAGCTTTTGGTTTTATGACTGAAAGTATTACAGAAAACAACACAATTACCACACAAAAAAATAACGCTGCTTATGCAAGCTTGAGCTCAAAAGCAAAAGACCAGCCAGCAGAGTACGAACCAATCAATCAGCAAGCTTTAAAAATAAAAGCATTGTCTGATGATTTTTACAATTATTTAGAAGCTTTAAAAGCTAAAATGACAAAAGACATTGAAGATAAAAAAGATTATCAAGCTATGGATAAGACAGATTTTTTAGATTCATATTTTTTTAAAGGAGATAAGTATACTAAAGAAGGAAATGATTTTCTAGATAAAATTAAAAACTTTAGAGAAAGAATTAATAATGTTTTAGAGAATAAGAATGATTTAAAAGCAACTGTTACTAGAAGATTTAGTACAGATGTAGAAACAAATAGAGATGGCAAAAAAGTTCCTTGGCTAAATTACCATTACGAGGGATATCCATTAGTAGCATCATTAGCAAATATAACGCAAATACAATCTGATATTAAAAATACAGAAAGTGATATCTTAACTAATTTATTAGGAGGTAAATTGAACGAAGAAGTTTCCTTGAATAATTACGAAGGAATTGTTTCTTTAAAAAAATCGGCATATTATGTTGGTGAAAAAGTTGAAGGAGTTATTGTTCTTGGTAGATACGATAAAGGATTGAAACCTAATAAAGTAACTTTAAACGGAAAAGATTATACTAATATTAAAGATGGACAGATTATTCTTGACTTTAGCGCAGGAAGATTAGGTGAAAATCCATTGAATGGTAGTATTAGTTTTACTCAAGATGGAAAGCCAATAGATGTGCCTTTTAGCGGATCTTACACAGTTATTCCTGAGCCAAATGATGCCGTAATCTCTGCTGACGCAATGAATGTAGTATATAGAGGAATAGACAACCCAGTTTCTGTTTCGTTACCTGGAGTTAGTAACAACAATTTAAACGTTACAGCAAGAGGTGGAAGAATTAAAAAAAGCGGTTCTAGTTTTATCATCAATCCAGGTAACGGAAAAGAATTAACGGTAAACGTTAGCGCAACATTATCTAGTGGTAAAAAAGTAAATTCGCCAAAAAAATTCAGAATTAAAGACATTCCTGCTGCTATGGGTATGGTTAGAGGAAAATTTGGAATTGTAAAAATGCCAAAATCTAGTGTTGCTAGATTAGAAATTGGTGCAGGTTTACCAGATTTTGTCTTTGATTTAGATTTAAAAGTACAAAGCTTTAAAGTAAAAGTTCCAAATCAACTGGCTGTTACCGTTAGCGGAACAACATTTAATGCCGCAGCTAAAAGAGCTATTGCAAAAGCGCGTAGAGGAGACGTTATCATGATTTTTGATATTGAAGCTGTGGTAGCTAAAAATACTTCGTATAAATTAAAAGAAGTAATTCCGGTAAATATTGAAATATCTAATTAAAAAATAAGAAGTATGATACATGGTAAAAGATTTTATTTAGTACTAGTAGCATTGCTAACCGTTGGTGTAACCAGTGCGCAATCTAGTTTGTTAAACGCAAAATCTGTAGATCAAATTGGTAAAAAAACCAAAGAGCAATTAGTTGCAGATAACGATGCACCATTACCTTTTGACTATGTAGATGATAGAGATATTATGTGGTCTAAAGTAGTGTGGGAAGTAATTGATTTAAACCAAAAAATAAATCTTCCGTATTATTTTCCGATAGATACCACTAACTTATCTAAAGACAGACGTTCGTTGTTTGATACCTTATTAAACGGAATTAAATCGGGGAAAATTAAAGAAGCTTACGAAGATTCTTTTTTTAACGTAAAAATTACACGCCAAGAATTGGCAGGAAAACTCTTTAATGCACGTCAAAACGGAAATGCTGTAGATACTTTTCAGATTAAAAGTGAAGATGTTACCGCTTTTAAAATTAAAGGAATGTGGTATTTTGATAAAAGACAAGGTGAGTTAAAATACAGATTGTTGGCAATTGCACCATTAGGACCAGATGTGCAAACATTAGGTCTTGACGGAGTAAACGATGACGGTTTGTATGAACTGTTTTGGGTTTTTTATCCAGCAGCAAGAAATGCACTGTACCATACAAAAGTATTCAATCCAAAAAATTCATCACATCCTTTGTCTTTTGATCATTTGTTAAATGCAAGGCGGTTTTCTTCAGTAATCGTGCAAACAGAAAATATCTATAACAATAGAAAAATATCCGAATACATCAGAGGAAACTCACTATTTCAACTACTCGAAGCTGACAAGATTAAAGAAGGTATTCGAAATAGAGAAATGGATATGTGGAATTACTAAATTCAATTCAATTCATAAAAAAGCGTTCTGATTTTCAGAGCGCTTTTTGCTTTGAATAGCGTATTTTTGTGTTATGAAAGTAGATTATATTGTTGTTGGTTTAGGTTTAGCAGGCATAGCTTTTGTAGAAGAATTGATAGCAGCAAACAAAACAGTACTTGTTTTTGAAGATCATTCTCAAACATCGTCTTTAGTAGCAGGTGGAGTCTACAATCCGGTTGTTTTAAAACGATTTACACCTGTTTGGAATGGGGCGGCACAACTCGCATTGGCATTGCCTTTTTACAGAGCATTAGAAAAGAAGCTTGCAGAAAAATTTGATGTAACTTTTAGCACTAAAAAAGTATTCAAATCTATAGAAGATCAAAACAATTGGTTTGCAGCATCAGACAAACCTTTGCTCGCTCCGTTTATGAATCCGAAAATCTCAAAAGAAAGTGTTAACGGAGTTATCGCACACTACGGATTTGGAGAAGTACTAGGTACAGGAAGAATTGATACTGAAAAACTGATACAGCATTATAGAAAATACTTGCAAGACAAAGCAAGCATACAATTTGAAAAATTTGACTACAATGCCCTAAAATTTGCTAAAAACACCATCCAATATAAAACTATTGAAGCTCAAAAAATAGTATTCTGTGAAGGCTTTGGAGTAAAGCAAAATCCGTTTTTCAATTACTTGCCATTAAAAGAAGCGAAAGGAGAATTGTTAACCATACATGCGCCAAAGCTAGCAATCGATTTTTTATTAAAATCAACCGTTTTTGTATTGCCACTTGGAAATCATTATTACAAAGTAGGCGCCACTTTTAATTGGAAAGACAAAACTTCAATTCCGTCAGAAGAAGGTAAAGAAGAGTTGGTAGAAAAACTAAAAAAAGTCATTACTGTTCCGTATACAATTATCAATCAAACCGCAGGTGTACGTCCAACGGTAAAAGACAGAAGACCTCTAGTTGGTGTACATCCAATACAACAGCAATTAGCAGTTTTAAATGGCTTAGGAACTCGAGGCGTAATGATTGCACCTACCGTTGCAAAAAACCTATTTAATCATTTAGAAAAAGGTACGCCCTTAGCTATAGAAATTGATATTAAGCGGTTTAATTCGTAGTATCTTTTAATCTATTTTTGTCAAAACTTACAAATATATTTATCCAAAGAATTCTAGATAAGCGCATGTTTAGTGGCATTAAAATTACTGCAGCTAATAAAATTGCTGCAAAAGATTCTAATATATCTAATCCCATAAGTACTTTGGCAATAATAAAAACAGCAACAAAAAGCGCAACTGTAATAGCATAACTAACATACATAGCACCATAGAAAAATGAAGGTTCAATCATGTATTTAAAATTGCAAGTTGGGCAATTGTCATGTGTGGCAATGACTTTGTTAGGATGATAGCTAAATCGATGTTTAAAAAAATCTCCTTCATGACATTTTGGGCATTTATTGTTAAAAATGCTGTAAGCTTTTGTTCCTTTTTTAAACATATTGGTCTTAAAAATTGTATACTTTTGCAAAGGTAAATTTTTTACCCCTTTCATTCAGTAACATTTATTACAATTAATGCTAAACGTACATAATTTAACGGTAACTTTTTCTGGAACAGACTTGTTCTCTGGTATCACATTTAAACTAAATAAGGGAGATAGAGTAGGACTGATTGGTAAAAACGGCGCAGGAAAATCTACACTATTAAAAGTATTAGCAAAAGATGTAGAAACCAGTGGCGGAACCATGGCTTTTGATAAAGATGTAAAGATTGGGTTTTTACGTCAAGATATAGATTTTGTTGAAGGAAGAACGATATTAGAAGAAGCTTATCAAGCATTTGAAGAAATTATAGCAATTGAAGGAAAGCTAGAAGAAATTAACAATCAGTTAGCTACGAGAACAGATTACGAAAGTGAAGGATATAACCAGTTAATACATGATTTAACAGATTTTACTGAGCGTTACGAATTGCTAGGAGGGTATAACTACCAAGGAGATACAGAAAAAATATTACAAGGTTTAGGATTTAATAGAGAAGATTTTGATAAGCTAACTGATACTTTTTCTGGCGGATGGAGAATGCGAATTGAGTTGGCAAAACTGCTCTTGCAGAATAATGATATTTTACTCTTAGATGAGCCTACCAACCATTTAGATATCGAGTCGATTATCTGGTTAGAAAACTTTTTAAAAGGTTATGCGGGAGCCATTGTATTGGTGTCGCACGATAAAATGTTTTTAGACAATGTAACCAATAGAACGATTGAGATTTCTTTAGGTCAGATTTATGATTATAAAAAACCGTATTCACAATTCTTATTGTTAAGAGCAGATATCAAAGAAAAACAATTACAAGCTTTTAAAAATCAAGAAAGAGAAATCAAGCAAACCCAACAATTAATAGATAAATTTAGAGCAAAAGCTAGCAAGGCTTCAATGGCACAATCGCTTATTAAAAAATTGGATAAGGTAGAGCGAATTGAAATTGATCAAGATGATAATGCTACAATGAACGTACGTTTTAGTGTGTCTAAAGAACCAGGTAAAATTGTAGTTGAAGCAGAAAATTTAAGCAAAAGTTATGGAAATAAGCATGTATTAGAACATGTAGATTTATTGATAGAACGCAATAGTAGAATTGCTTTTGTAGGACAAAATGGGCAAGGAAAATCTACTTTGGCAAAAATGTTAGTTGGAGAAGTTCCGTTTAAAGGACATTTAAAACTCGGACACAATGTAGAGATTGGCTATTTTGCACAGAATCAGTCAGAGTATTTGCCACCAGAAAAAACAGTGTTAGAGATTATGCAAGATGCGGCAACCGATACCAACAGATCTCGTGTAAGAGATATGTTAGGTGCCTTTTTGTTTGGAGGCGAGGCAGTAGATAAAAAAGCAAAAGTACTTTCTGGAGGAGAACGAAATCGTTTGGCATTGTGTAAACTATTGTTACAGCCATTTAATGTCTTAATTATGGATGAGCCCACAAACCATTTAGATATTGTTTCAAAGAACGTGCTAAAAGAAGCCTTAAAACAATTTAAGGGAACTTTGATTTTAGTATCGCATGATAGGGAGTTTTTACAAGGATTAACCACCACAGTTTACGGATTTAAAGATAAAGTTATTAAAGAGTATTTAGGCGATATTGACTATTTCTTAGAGCAGCACAAAATGGAAAACCTGCGTGAAGCAGAAAAGCGTACGGTTGTAAAAGAAACCAATGTAAAAGAAACTAAAGATAGCTCTAAAAAAGAAGCTTATCAGCTTTCTAAAGAACAAGAAAAAGAGTTGAAGAAATTAAAAAATAGACTCTCTAAAATAGAAACCGATATAGCCTCTTTAGAAACCGAAATAACAGAGATAGATTTAGAGTTGTCACAGAACTATGACGAAGTTTCTGTACGTCCAAATTTCTTTGAAACCTACAAAGCTAAAAAGACCAAATTAGATGCTTTGATGGAAGAGTGGGAGCTAGTTGAAGAGCAAGTTTCTAATTTTTGAGTTTTTACTATTAACTTATAATTAATTAGTTGTTACTAAGTTATATTTTAATTCTTTTATTTTTAGTTTTAACCAAGTCCATTTACCACTTTCCAATTTCCAACTCGCTTTGCATTCAACAGGTACTTTTACGCCGTTCATTTTTTCTGTTTTTATTGCTGAAACAGTCCATAGTTTTGGTTTAGTATCATTTATGTCTTTATATCTTAAAGCAGTAAACATTTGAAAATTACCATTACTGTCAAAATGAAAAGTGCCAAACCCTATTGTCTCATTAACCTTAATGGTAGCTTTAGCTGAATTTTCATTTACATGTTCCCAAGTAATATTTTTATTTAATGCAGCCGTTGGAAACCAAATAATTTCGGCTAAAAAACGTTGTAGAGAGGCTTGGTTAATTTTGTTATTATTTTTTACATCTACTATAGGAATAAGCGATAATAACTTTATTTTCATTTCGCCATTTCCATTTTCAAACTTATCTCTACCAACTACACTTAAAATTGCATTTGTTTTGGTGTTAATACTCCAATTAAATGCAGGTGGATTAACAGTAAAATATTGTTCGGCTTTTCCAGTGTTCCAGTTTTCTTGATTAGGATCTAATTTAAGCTGTAATTCTTGAGTTAAGTATACGTTAGAAATCGGAGTTTTACCAATTACTCCAATATTATTTAGCCATTTTTGAACAGCAATTGGTAACCTCAAAATAGATTCTTTAGTTATAACTTCTTCTTTGACAAACTGTGAGTTTTTAAGCAGTATTTCTCTTTCTTTGTTAATCCTATTTTTAAAATCAAAATTTGAATATGCTACTATTACTGCAACAAAAATTATAAGATTAATTATTGTGCCAAATTTAGCATCACTCCAATAATTAAAAATTAGAACCTGTGAAACAATGGCAGCTAAAAAACCACTTATCCACCAATAACTTGAATGGAAAACTAGTAAAGTAGTTGTAATTGAGAAGAGAATAAATGTTAACAACCAAACTATACCAAAAGTTTTAGAAATCGGTTGGTTAATTGCATTAAAATCAGATAATTCAAATGCTTTAAGAAATCCAAATAAATGAATTATTGCATGTATTCCAATTAATATTGTTAATGCTATTCGCATTTTTCCTGCTTGAAGCGATTAGTTAAAGATAATAAATTAAGATTACAATCAAGATAAATTCTTTTCCTATTTTTGGTTTTTCAAAAGTGTTATTTTGCCTAAATCTAATTTTTCTTTTTTTAACCAAGTTTTTAAAACAGATAACCAGCAAATTACCCTTCCTGTCTTACAAGAAAAAAAAATAGCGCTATTTATCAAAAGAGAAGATTTAATCCACCCATTTGTTTCTGGTAATAAATTTAGAAAACTTAAATACAATGTATTAGAAGCGAAACGACAAAACAAAAAAGCATTGTTGACTTTTGGTGGGGCATTTTCCAATCATATTGCTGCAACAGCTTTTGCAGGTAAAGCAGCGGGTTTGCAAACAATCGGAGTGATTAGAGGTGAAGAATTAGGTATCAATTTAGAAAGCACGCTATCTCAAAATACTACTTTGCAAGAAGCTGCTAACAACCAAATGGAGTTTTATTTTGTTGATAGAGAAAGCTATCGAAATAAAACCGATGATCGTTTTATTAAAAAATTGCAACAAAAATTTGGAGATTTTTATCTAGTGCCAGAAGGCGGAACAAATGAATTGGCTGTAAAAGGCTGTAAAGAAATATTAACCGAAGAAGACAATAGTTTTGATTGTATTTGTGCTGCGATTGGTACAGGTGGTACAATTGCTGGACTAATTAACTCAGCAAACACACATCAAAGAGTAATTGGTTTTCCGGCTTTAAAAGGCGATTTTCTACAAAAGGAAATCAAGCAATTTGTTGCAAACAAAAATAATTGGAGCTTAAATACGAATTATCATTTTGGTGGTTATGCAAAATACAATGTTGAGTTAATTTCGTTTATCAATCAGTTTTATAGAGAAACTAAAATACCTTTAGATCCAATTTATACAGGAAAAATGCTGTTTGGAATCTTAGATTTGATAAAAAATAATTATTTTACGGCTGGAACTAAAATTTTAGCAATTCATACAGGGGGAATTCAAGGTGTAGACGGATTTAATATGCGTTTGGCCAAGAAAAATCAAGAGTTAATAACAATTTCATGAAAAAACAATCGTACATACTTATTATTTTATTGAGTCTTTTTATAGTGAGTTGTGGCTCTAAAAAAAGGATTGTTAGCTCTAAAAAGAATTCGAAAGAAACGGTTGCAGTTCATAAAAAGTTACCTTCAGTTAATCAGAAAAATCATGTTAAAAAATTAGTAAGAAGTAATCCGAAGTTAAATAAGCATACCTTAGATTATATTAAGAAATATGCTCCGCTAGCCGTCATAAAAATGCACGAGTATAGAATTCCGGCTAGTATAACCTTAGCGCAAGGAATTTTAGAATCTGGTAGAGGACGTAGTTTGTTGGCAACTAAATCTAACAATCATTTTGGGATAAAATGCCATAGTGGTTGGCAAGGAGAATTTGTTAGGCATGATGATGACGAAGATGATGAATGTTTTAGAAAATACAAATATGTAGAGCAATCGTACGATGATCATTCCCTATTTTTAACTCAAAGAAAACGTTATGCTTTTTTGTTTAAGTACAAAACTACCGATTATAAAAGGTGGGCAAGAGGCTTAAAAAAAGCAGGGTATGCTACAGATAGAAGATATCCCAATAAACTTATAAAGATTATTAAAGATTACAAGTTATATGAATTTGACAAGGTTAAAAAGAGCGATTTAAAAAAGTATAGAAAACAACTTGAAAAAGTTACCCCAAAAGCAGTTATTGTAAAAAAAGAGCAACCCAATTCGGCTTCAATTTATATTGTAAAAAAAGGAGATACGTTGTATTTTATCGCAAGAAAGAATAATATTTCTATTAGTAAACTAAAAGAGTTAAATGGATTAAAAAGTAATATAATAAGTGTTGGGCAAAAGCTTATAATTAAGAGAAATTGAAAAGACATAAATAGAAAGTTCGTGAAAAGGTATTCTGTTTCACGAACTAACTCAATAAATCAAACTTATTTTTACCAGCTATAGTTTTTCTTTAATGCTTGTTTCTTAATAGCTTTAATCATTACACTTTCTAATTCATTTTTCTTTGTGCTTTCTTGTTGTTTTTTTGCAATAAAAGCTCTACGCTTTTTATTTAACTGATTAATTTTTTGCTGTATTTCCTTTCTTTTAATTGCTTGTTCAGCAACATATGTTTGAATTTCTTTTATTGTTTTCTGTTGTAAATATTTAGGTAAGTTTTTCTTGTTGAGCTTTTTATAATCGATTTTTCTTTTTTTATCTGCATCAACCAAATCCCAAGAAGCATTATTGTACAATCTAGAACTTTTACTCACAGCTCTTTTAACAACAACTACTTCGTCTAATGTTTCTGCATTGTAATCTTGTTTTGCTTGACTTTTATATTTTGAAGCTCCAATTCTACCGTAATGAATATATGTTTTGTTCAACTGTTTGTTCAAAATGATGATTTCATCATCATACGGAGTAATAACATGTACAATCTTTTTATTATGATTAATCGTCATATACTCTCCACCACCAGTAATAGCTCCATTTTTCCACATTCCAGAAATCCCTTGATTGTAATTCCCACAGAAGATAGTATTAATAACTACATCTTTTTCTTTAGCATTACTTATTGCATCTTTATAATGTATTTTTCCTTGGGTAAAAGGTTCGTTACCAGCAATAAAAATTAATCGTAAATCATTTTCATTTGAGCCCCAGTCTAGCTCATTTAAAGAAGTTTGTATTACCTGACCACAAAACTCACTTCCCCCATTGGTGGTTAAAGAGAAGAGTTTTTCAGAAATCTCATCTAAATCATTACTAAACTGTAAAACTTGTCTTATATATCCTTCTTTAGAAGATAATTTAGAATTTCCATATTCGTACAATGCAATCTTTAAATCTGGTTTTTTCATTCCATATTTTGCATATGATAGTTCATTTACAATTTCCCATAATTGAGCTTTCGCTTGGTTAATTAATCCATCCATACTGTTACTAGTGTCTAATAACAGTGCGACCTTAATTGTTTGTTTTTTTGATTTTTCAGAATCAATAGGATTATTAGCAAAACCTAAGTTGATAATCATAACAAAACAAATGCTAGCTACTTTTAATACCGTTGTTTTCATACTTGTTGTTTTGGTGTTTAGAATAGTAATAGTCTGGTTATTATAGTTGTAGGCTAAAACTATGCCAATGTTTTTTACTTAAAAACTTAGAATGAGTAATGTAGTTGTTTAAAAGAGTGAATAGGTAGTTTTAATGAGTAAACAGGTTTTTTTTATGTTTTACTAGTGACTTTTCATAAAAACACGTTTTTTTAGATGATATTTTGTGTGTAAGTTTACCGAGTTAAATTTTGTAATGAGCAAGAATATATACATACAATTTGCATTGTTTTTTTTCTTAACAAGCATTGGGTTTTCACAAGAGTGGAATTTAAATTTTACTGAGCTAAACATTAAGCTAAGAATTATTGATAAAAGCACAAATATGTCAATAAAAGATGCTGAGGTTAGAGTGAATAATCGATACTTTAGGTATCATAATGTAACAGATAATTATGTCATAAAAGCTAAAATAGGTGATGATTTAGAAGTATCTCATCCTAACTTTGAAACTGTTAATTATAATATAAAAAATGATGACGAAATTAAGATTTTTGTTGAGGGGCTAAAAAAGGAAGAACTTAGTATTAGCTCTCCTCAGCAAAAAGATACTAAGTCAAAAAGAAATTTAAATAAGCCATATAAAAGTAGAAAAAGAGAGCCAGATTTTTATCATCAATATTTAGATTCTGCTAAGTATTATAAAAATGTAGATATTGACAAAAGTCTATCTTTTATTGAAAGGATACTGCAAAATAATAAAGACAAAAAAAGATATGCAGATTCTTATAAAGTATTAGCTGATATTTATTTGTTTTGGAAACAATATGATTTAGCTATTGCTAACTATACTACTTCACTCAATTATTTTTATAAACCATCAACTGAAATTCAATTAGCTATTGCAAACTTTTTACACAAAGATTACAGCACTAGTGAAAAGATATACATAGAATTACTATTGTCACCAGATAAATTAACTATAATAGAAAACATTTTAGTAAGAGAAGGGCTTGGTGATGTTTATGTTGTTATGAAAAAGTATAATGATGCAAAAACAAACTATAACAATGCTTTAGTAATAGCAACAGATAATAATATCATTTCTAAAATAACAGATTTAACATCTAAGATCGCCGAAGTATTTGCTTTTGAAGGAAAAATAAGTGAAGCAAACATACAGTATAAAAAATCTTTAATATTAGCAGCAGAACAGGGTAAGGTAAGGTCTTTATTAGAGCAAGAGAGAGTAGCAAATTTCTTTAATGCGAATGGCTTTTTTGACGATGAGATTGCATTAAGAAAAGAAAGTTTAAAAGACATTCTGAAGATATATAACTCTAAAGAGAAAAAAGAGCTTAAAGATTCAACTTCAATTTATTTATCAGGAAATCTAACCTCAATAATTAATAATAACTGGTTTTTTAATACAGTTACTCGTAGTGATACGTTGGCTTTATTTGATATTCCAATTACTCCACAATCCATTAATTATAAAATTGGAAGAGCATATGTTCAGAAAGAAGCATATAGAGAAGCAATACCCTTTTTGAAAAAAAGTATTAACCAAGCTAAAAAGCAGAAAGATATTGTTGTTCAAAAAGATGCTACAAGGAAGCTATCTGAAGTTTATGAAAGCTTAAATAATTTTGATGAGGCGCTTAAAACATATGAAGATTACGTAAAGGTAATTGATACTATTTATATTAGAAAGCAACAAGAAATAGCTCAGTTACAAAGATTTAATAAAAAAATTGGAGAAAATCAAAATAGAATATCAAGTTTAGAGAAAGATAGAGCGTTATATGAGAGCAAGGTCATTTTAGCTAATAAAGACAAGCAAATAGCTGAAGAAGTAAATAAGCGTCAGTTAAATCTAATTTACACACTAATTCTTGGCATCTTATTATTAATCTTATTGGCATACTTACAAGTAAGAAATAATAAGCAACAAAAGCTGGCAAATAACCTATTAGCTTTAAAGTCTATGCGTTCTCAGATGAATCCACATTTTATATTTAATGCGTTGAATTCTGTAAATAGTTTTATAGCAGAAAATGATGAGAGAAATGCAAATAGATATCTTTCTGAGTTTTCTACTCTAATGCGTACTGTTTTAGAAAATTCTGATGAAGATTTTATACCAATTACTAAAGAGATAGAACTTTTAGAGTTGTATGTGAAATTAGAGCACAATCGTTTTAAAAATAAATTTGATTATGATATTTTAATTGATAGTAATATCAATGTAAATGATTTTACAATCCCTCCAATGTTACTTCAACCCTATATAGAGAATGCAATTTGGCATGGACTGAGATATAAAAAAGAAAAAGGAAATTTGTTAATTTCTATGGAGCAAAAGGACAAAGATACAATACTTATTTGTATTCAAGATGATGGAATTGGAAGAGAAAAATCAAAACAATTAAAAACAGAAAATCAATTAAAACGTAAGTCAAAAGGAATGACAAATATTAAAAACAGAATTGATATTTTAAACAGTATGTATGAAGATAGAATTTCTGTTAGTGTTTCAGATATGTTTGAAAATGGAGAAGGAACTAAAGTTGAATTATTATTAAAAAGAGCGTAAATATGAAAATGAAAGCTATTATAGTTGAAGATGAAGAGGTAAGTAGAAAAATTTTAAAGAAATATTTGGCAAAATATTGCCCTAATGTAGAATTATTAGGAGAAGCTAGTAATATTACTGATGGACTAGAATTGATTCAAAAGCATGAATTAGATTTAGTATTTTTAGATGTAGAAATGCCGTTCGGAAATGGTTTTGATTTACTAGAAAAAGTTGAGAATAGAACCTTTGAGACAATCTTTGTTACTGCTTATGACCATTATGCCATCGAAGCATTAAATAATCATGCATCGTATTATTTGTTAAAACCAATATCTATTGATGAGCTTATTAAAGCTATAAATATTGTTGCTGAGATTAAAGAAAAAGAAAATGAACTTCAAAATACGGTGTTGTCGCCAAGCGGAAATTCAATTGAAGGAAAAATAACAATTCCACAGCAAGATGGTTTTGAAATATTAGATGTTAATGATATTATTTTTTGCAAAGCTGATGATAATTATACCGAAATTTATACGAGTTCGCCTAAGAAAAAATTAGTAAGTAAAACGTTAAAGTATTTTGAAGATATGCTAGAAAAGTATGGGTTTGTTAGAATTCATAAATCATATTTAGTAAATCTTAATAAAATAGTAAAGTATAAAAAAGGAAAGGGAGGTAGTGTTATGGTATCAAATGGAAAAGAAATTTTGGTTTCAGCTTCTAAAAAGGCTAATTTACTATCTCATTTTAAATAGTTAATATGAAAATAATAAAACCAGTAAATGGTAAAAGTCCACAAATACCAAAAAATTGTTTTATCGCAGAAAACGCAACCATTGTTGGTGAAGTAACTATGGGGAATCAATGTAGTGTTTGGTTTAATGCTGTAATTCGTGGAGATGTACACTTTATAAAAATAGGTAATAAAGTAAACATTCAAGATGGCGCAGTAATCCATGCTACCTATCAAAAATCACCAACAACTATTGGTAATAATGTTTCAATTGGACATAATGCCATTGTACATGGATGCACTATTCATGATAATGTGTTGGTGGGTATGGGAAGTATTATTATGGATGATTGCATAGTAGAAAGTAATTCAATTATTGCAGCTGGAGCTGTAGTGACAAAAAATACACACGTAGAAAGTGGTAGTATTTATGCTGGAGTTCCTGCTAAAAAGGTAAAAGATATTTCTGAAGAATTAATTTCTGGAGAAATTGATAGAATAGCGAATAATTATGTAACTTATTCTGGTTGGTTTACAGAATAAAACCCAATGGCATTATGCACATTGGGTTTCTATCAATCAATCAAACATATATAGAATTTATCTGTTTCTTTCTAGCCTTCTTTTTTTAGCGTGATGTCTTTTTTTTTCGATTTTCCTTTTCATTTCAGTTCTTTTTTTCATTGCCATTTTTCTTTTTTTTGTTTTAGCAAGACGACGCTTTTTTAAGTTTTTAAACTTTTTGTATTGCTCGGCTGTCAAAATCTTTTTCATTTGAGATTGTAGCTCAATTCTGTTGTCTAAAGCCCTATTGGCAGTATCAAAATTAACACCACGTCTTCTAGCAATCTGCAAATCTTCTTTTTTAAGCTCTCCATTCTTTATAGCTATTTCAACTCTTTTTTTGAAATCTGCTCTATCTTTACTTGCTTTTTTAATCTTTAGCATTTTTTCTTTTACTACAGCATTTTTTTTGCGATTCTTTTGCATGTGCTGCATGCGCTTATTTGCCATTTTAGTGTAAAGCCTTTCTATTTTATTAGTTTGCTCTTTAGTTAAATCTAAAGCAACTACTAATCTTTTTACGTTTAAAGTTGTGCGTTGTTGTGGAGTTAAGTTGTCTGCTTTATGCATTCTTTTTCTTTGTTGAGAAAACCCTGCAGAAACAGTAAATATAAATGCTAACAGAAGTGCTACTTTTTTCATGATACTAAATTTTAATTATTAATTATTACGCATCTATGACAAAATAATTTTTAAAAGGTTTAACTTTGCGCTGTTTTTTAACATTCGATTAACAATAATAAATTCTTACAAATGAAAAAGTTAGTACTGATTTTTGTTTTATTTACAGGAGTTGTTTCTGCGCAAGATTCTACAAAAGTAAATCTTAAAAATCCGAATGCTACCATATATACACACCTGTATTTTTTACAGTCAGATTCTTATCAACCAGAAGAAGCAGCAAAAACCATTTTTCCGAATGCGAGTAAAAATCCGAAGAAAGCAGCCATTAAGTTAAAGCAAATTTTAGATGGTAAAGGGTTGTTTGTAGATTTTAGTAAGATACCAACAATTGCAAACTATAAAGATTCTACGAGCTTTAATGCACAACATAAATATGTGCTTTTTCCAGATAAAATGCCGTTGATATTTGTAGAAAAAGTAGGTAACAACTGGTACTATTCTAAAGAAACCATAGAAAATTTGAACGAAATTTATAACGATGTCTTTCCGTGGTATGTATTAAAGATTGAAGAAGCTTTGCCAAATGTAGGGCATAAAAAACTGTTTGATATTGAAGTTTGGAAGTTTATTGGAGTACTATTACTAATACTGATAGGTTTTATTATTCATTATTTATTTAAGAAAGTCATTTATTTTGTATTGCATAAAGTACACGATAAGTTTGTGCAAAAGGCTGAAGAAAAAATTACTAAGGTTTTAAGAAAATTAGCGCATCCCATCAGTTTATTAATAGCATTTAGTTTTATAGAAAAATTATTTCCGTCGTTACAATTTGGTCTAGTAATTAACAAATGGGTTTATTTAGGCTTAGATGTAACAATTACGGTTTTTTGGATTTATGTATTTTTAAAACTAGTGCAAGTGGTAATGCATATTTATGGAGAGTTTACAGAGAGAACTCATAGTAAATTAGACGATCAATTAGTGCCCATTTTAAATAACTTTTTAATCGGAGTTGTTATTTTTCTTGGAATCTTAAAGATGTTAACCGTGTTTGGTATAGATGCAACTACTGTGATTGCAGGTGCCTCTATTGGTGGTTTGGCTGTAGCATTAGCATCTCAAGATACAGTTAAGAATTTGATTGGTACTTTTATGATTTTTCTTGACAAACCTTTTCATATTGGAGATTGGATTGAAGCCGGAGAGGTTGTTGGTTCGGTAGAAGAAGTAGGATTTAGATCGTCAAGAATTAGAGCAGCAGATACTTCTGTATATCAAATACCAAACAGTAAATTGTCTGAAATTGTTATCAATAACAAAGGTTTGCGTTTGTACAGAAGATATAATACCAATTTAGGAATTCGATACGATACGCCACCAGCATTAATTGAAGCATTTGTAAAAGGAGTTAGAGAAATTATCATTGCGCATCCAGAAACAAGGTCAGAATCGTATAATGTTGAGTTTACAGGCTTTGGAGATTCGGCTTTGTTGATTATGATCAATGTCTATTTTAAGTCTTTAGAATGGGGTGTAGAGCAATCTTCTAAACATAGATTACACATAGCCATTGTAAAATTGGCAAGTGCTTTGGGTGTTGATTTTGCTTTCCCGTCATCTACAGTACTGATAGAGCAATTCCCAGAGAAAAATGGACTCGATTTAAAGTACAACACAAACCAAAATAGAATTCAAGAAGTGATAGATCAACAAATTGAAGAGTTTCATAAGAATTTAAAATAAGATAGGTCTGATACCGAGTTACTCTTATAAATAGTTCGCTTTAGTTTGTAAAAAATGCATAAAAAATAGTATAAACGATTATTTTTTTATAATTCTTAACATAAAAAATGCCTCACCAATTTGGTGAGGCATTTTGCTTTAATATTTCTTTTATGATTATTTCGGATCTAAAATAGCATCAATCCTTTTAACAACGTCTTGTAAATGATATCTTGTAATTGTATTTGGCGCTGTGGTAATAGCTCTTTTAGCATCGCGCTTTATTCTATTTAACTCACCTCTTACAATTGGTTTTACATCAGATAAGCTAGCATTAAAAGCTGTTGCTTTAAAATAGCCACCATTGTTTACGGCATCTTGATTTTTAGCATTCATTAAACTTCCTAATTGATTTATATGTGCTCTTTGTAAATTTCTTCTATAAACATCAATAGATTTTTTAGCGTATAGTTCAGACCAAACACCTCTTCGTAAATCTGCCATCATGGTTAAGATGGTATATGCTTTAGAACCATTTAAGGTTTGGTTTTCAATCATCCTAGTCAATCTACCTGGTTTTAAAATTCTTCTAAGTGTACTAGATTGCATACCCATAATTCTGTCTGCATGTCCAGAGAACTGAGTTTTACTAATAATATCTTTATCAATCATCCAGTATGGAGTTTTAAATAATTGAGTATTGATAAATTTCAATGCATTTCTTTGATGATTTTTATCTACATGCGTATAGACAGCTCCTTTTTGATCTGAAGTTTTGTAGTGTTCGTATACGCCACCAATATTAGAAGCTACATGCCCCATATAACGATTAAACTGACTAAGTATTTGTCCGTACATTGTTTTTAATTCGTTATAATTCTGACCTTTTTCATTAGTCCAATCTTGTAATCTAGGTAAAATTCTTTTTAAGTTTTTAATACCATAATCACTTGCTTTAATTGCATCGTCACCTAAATCTTCTGTTTGGGAACTTGGATCTACAATGTTAACTGCTTGTTGATGTCCAAAACGATACATTGGGTCACCAGCGTGTTTTAAAATCCAGCTGTCTAAAATAGGCTTTTCTTCTTTTGCAGTTTTTCCGATGATAGGTCTATATCCCCAAGAAATAGCATACTTGTCATAGATTCCAATATTAGGCATTAAGGCAACACCTTTATCACCTGGTTGTGCAACATAGTTAAAGCGAGCATAATCCATAATTGAAGGAGCGGTACCATATTTTTTTGTAAAACTTGCAGAGCGTAAAGAATCTACAGGATAGGCAACAGAACTCCCCATATTGTGAGGTAATCCTAAAGTGTGTCCAAGTTCATGTGAAGATACAAAACGAATTAAACGTCCCATTACTTCTGTTTTAAACTGATTTTTTCTTGCTTCTGGATTGATAGCAGCCGTTTGTATAAAGAACCAATTGTGTAATAAAGTCATTACATTGTGGTACCAGTTGATGTCTGATTCTAAAATTTCTCCTGAACGTGGGTCACTTACGTGTGGTCCATTAGCATTTGGAATTGGAGATGCTAAATAACGAATTACAGAATAGCGAACATCTTCTGGACTATATTCTGGGTCTTCTTCTGGTGTTGGTGCCATTTTACCAACAATCGCATTTTTAAATCCAGCAGCTTCAAA
This sequence comes from Flavobacteriaceae bacterium, assembly GCA_013373385.1. Lineage (GTDB taxonomy): Bacteria > Bacteroidota > Bacteroidia > Flavobacteriales > Flavobacteriaceae > Polaribacter. The sequence goes on along the minus strand of JABXHX010000037.1, from coordinate 59,702 downwards.
AGCGACATTCCAATCATTTACTCCTTGTATAATATAAGGTACCCATTCTTTAGGGGTAGCTCTATCAACATAATAAACAATTTGTTTTTTTGGCTCAACCAATTCCCCTCGTTTAAACTTCTCAATATCTTCTTCTTTAACTTCTAAACGGTATCTGTCTAGGTACTTTACAGATTTGCTTTTTTGTGCTTTTAAACCATAATCTGTTTGAGACCTAGCAAACCATCCCACACGCTCGTCAAAATAACGACGTTTCATAGGTACTTTTGGTAATAAAATCATAGAGTTACTCATTTCTAATGAGATAGAACCAACAGTTGCATTAGATGGTGGTTTGTTGGCAAAATAGGTTTTTACATGTCTAACCTCAATATTTTTTGGATAACTACTAATTCTATCTATATAAGAACGTGTGTTGTCCATTCTAGTAATTTGATATGTTCTTCTATTTCTAGCAGGAAACCCTAGTGGTTTTACATCAGTAGTAAATAAAGTTGTAGCATCAATCACAGTTGCTTTTGCCTCTTTGTTAAACGCTTTGATAGGAAAAGTGAATAAAATAGGTTCAAAGTTAGAGTTTACCACAGCTTCGTGCACTGGTAAATCTTTATCTGCAACTACATTATGAGAAACTACACGTAATAAAATTTTCTTTCCTTTTTTCTGCCAACGTAAAACTTGTTCGTTTTGTTTTACGCCACCAAAACCTATGCCGCTAGCGGTTTTAGCAATTCTAGTAACCATTAACATTTCTCTGTCTAGTAAAGAATCTGGAATTTCAAACAAATATTTTTCGTCTTTTGTATGAACATCAAACAATCCTTTGTCTGTTTTGTGTTCTTTGGTAACCACTTTGCTATAGGGTTGAATTCCTCCTTTTTTTGGTTTTGGTTTTGGAGCAGGTTTTACCGTCTGTTTGGTGTCTTTTTTACTTTTCTTTTTTCTACGCTGAGCATCAGCATCTAAAGTAAAACCAAATACGAATACAACGATAAGTAACCTAGATAGTACTTTTTGTAACATGATTTTTTGATTTTGAGTTTTGATATAAATAATTTGGTGTCGAATTTAACGATTCTTAAAGGTAAGAATCTTAAATAAATGTTAAAGGAAGCAAATAGAATAGTAACTATTTACTCAGCTATTTTAACTGTGAAAAAAGAAAACTTCTAATTTCTACAAAACAAGAATTACAATTTAAAAAAGCACTGTGTTTTCCGTTGTCAATTGTTTTTAGTTCACTGTGTAAGCCTACTTGTATGGCTTGTGGATGTAGTAAGCCAGAGCCATCTGTAAGTATACCTGTACTATTAATATTTCCTTGTAGGTAAGGAACAACCTGATCTGCTGTGCCATGAACGCTGTATAAACTGCCTTCGTTTAGGTTGATAAAAGATTTGCTAAACAAAGCACCAGAAATATTGATAACGCCTTTTATTTTGGTAGGATATCCACTGTTTCCACTAGTGCCATCAATACCTCCTTTAGAGTTTACATAGTTTACAAAAGTAGAGCCGCCAATAGCACTTATTTCAGAATCGGTATGTACATATGCATAATGCAGTGCGGTAATTGCGCCTGCAGAGTACCCTCCAATAAATATAGCAGAAGGATCAATTTTATAGTTGTTATCTGTTGCAGCATCTTTAGTGAAAAATCGAACAGCAGCTTTCATATCAGCAACTGCATTTATTACAGCTTTTTTAAATACCAATTGAGTTGGAGTAACATCAATGAGTCTATAATTAATTGAGGCAACTACATAGCCAGCTTTTGCCAAAAGTGTAGCAAAATTTTGTAAGTCTGTTTTATTGCCATTAATAAAACTGCCACCATGTGCCAAAATAATTAGCGGTCTTTTGGTTTCGGTATCATTGGCAGGTTGATAAATGTCTAAATCTAAGCCTTGTGTCTTTCCGTTTTGTGTAACATTGGTGCCATATCTAATATCTTTTTTAACAGTAATGGTTTCAAAAACTTGACTGTTGTAGCGTTCTGAATTGCTTGCTTGATTGATGTAATTTGCCTGACTTTTTGTACAAGAATAAAAAGCGATACAAATACAGTTAAGGAAAATAAACTTACGTAACATAGAAATAATTAATGTCAAACTTACTTTATTTTTTTGGTTTGTAACATAGCGAGTTTGTTTTAAACGAAAAAAAAGGAACTACATTGTGGTAATTCCTTTTTAAATATATATAGTATTTGTAATCTATAAAGCTTCAACAAACAAACCTTCATCGGTTTTTGAAACTTTGGCTACTTCTTTTTTTGTTAAGCCTTTAATGGTTTTGTCCCATTTTTTGTTTGATAGGCCAGATTGCATTTTTAATGCACTCAAGTCAATCTTTTCTACTTTTGTTATAATTTCTAATACCGCTTTTTCTTCATCGTTCAATTCTACAGAAGGTGCTTTTTTCTCAGGTCTCATTTGCGGAAAGAATAGTACCTCTTGTATAGACTGATTGTTCGTTAAAAACATAATTAATCGATCCATACCAATTCCCATACCAGAAGTAGGAGGCATTCCGTACTCCAACGCTCTTAAGAAATCAAAATCGATAAACTCGGTAGCTTCATCATCTCCTTTTTGAGCTAATTTTAATTGATGTTCAAAACGTTCTCTTTGGTCTATTGGGTCGTTTAACTCTGAATAGGCATTGGCAATTTCTTTACCACAAACCATTAACTCAAAGCGTTCTGTTAGTTCTGGATTGTTTCTATGTTCTTTACAAAGTGGCGACATTTCTTTTGGATAGTCTGTAATAAAGGTTGGCTGGATATAGTTACCTTCACATTTTTCTCCAAAAATTTCATCAATCAACTTTCCTTTCCCCATGGTTTCATCAACCTCAATTCCCATTTCTTTTGCTGCCGTTCTAATCTGATCTTCTGTTTTGTTATAGATATCAAAGCCAGTAAATTCTAAAATAGAATCGCGCATGGTAATTCTTTTATACGGCGCTTTAAAATTGATTTTATGCTCTCCAAAAGTAGCTTCTGTAGTTCCGTTTACAGCCGTTGCACAATGTTCTAACAATTGCTCGCAAAAATCCATCATCCAGTTGTAATCTTTGTATGAAACATAGATCTCCATTGCAGTAAACTCAGGATTGTGGGTTCTATCCATTCCTTCATTACGGAAGTTTTTAGAAAACTCATACACACCATCAAAACCACCTACAATTAATCTTTTTAGATATAATTCGTTAGCAATTCTCATATATAATGGAATGTCTAATGAATTATGATGCGTAATAAATGGTCTTGCCGCCGCTCCACCAGGAATTGGTTGTAAAATTGGAGTTTCTACTTCGAAATATCCAGCATTGTTAAAGAACTCACGCATGGCGTTAAACAATTTAGTTCTTTTTACAAAAACTTCTTTTACATGTGGATTTACCACTAAATCCGCATAACGCTGTCTGTAACGTAATTCGGGATCATTAAACTCATCAAAAGTATTTCCTTCTGCATCTGTTTTTGGTAATGGTAAAGGTTTTAAAGCTTTACTCAATAAAGTAAAATTTTTAACTCGAACACTTTTTTCACCAACCTTGGTAGTGAATAATTCTCCTTCAATACCAACAAAATCACCAATATCTAGTAATTTCTTGTATACTTCGTTGTACAATGTTTTGTCATCTCCTAAGCAGATTTCATCTCTGTTAAAGTATACTTGAACTCTACCTTCTGCATCTTGTAATTCTGCAAAAGAAGCTTTTCCTTGAATTCTTCTAGACATTAATCTACCAGCTATAACTACCTGTTTACTTTCGGCAAAATCTTCCTTAATCTGTTTTGAATTTTGATTTACAGGAAACAAATCTGCAGGGTAAGGATTGATTCCTAACTCACGTAATTTTGATAGCTTTTCTCTTCTTACAATTTCTTGTTCTGATAATTGCATAATGCGGTATTCTTTATAGGATGTTTAATAAAGGCGCAAAGATACAATCAATTACATAATAAAACAATGTAGATGTAGTTAGAAATTTTTGAAAAATAGTTGCAGATTTAAAAAAAGCTTGTATATTCGCAGGCTGCTTTTTTATAAAGTAGCATTTAGTTGTGTTGTTTTGGCACTTTTATTAAAAAGTGTCGTGGTTTTGTTAACCAATGGAAAGCTTCCCTGAGATGGGACGCTTTTTTTTTGGAATTAATTTTTTTAAAAGAATGCTGATTTGTATTCCCAAAACGTACTAATAAAAAACCAACAGTATACAAGGCCAACAACAAATTTTAGTGTAGCAGATACAAAAAAGCCTAACAATGAGCCAACTGACGCTTTAAAGGCTTTGTCTGATTTTTTTTTCGCAAAAGCAACTTCACCAATGAAAGCTCCTGCAAAAGCCCCAATAAACATTCCAAAAGGAATAGGTGAGAGTAATCCTATCACTAATCCAATCATGGTACCATAGACACCGTATTTACTACCTCCAAAACGTTTGGTGCCTATTGCAGGAATAAAATAGTCGATTACCCAAACAAATATGGCTACAGCTAAAGTAATGCCTAAAAATGTCCAATTTTTTGGGACTGCACTTGTGTAATGTAAGAGCAATAAACCAAGCCAACCTGTAAGAGGGCCTGGTAATACAGGTAAAAATGACCCAATAATTCCTAAGATCATACAGACAATTCCCAAAAATAATAATAGTATGTCCATTGTATTTTTTCTATAAGACGAAAGTACAAAAACTTTGTTACGATAAATATTTAACTAAAAAATTAGTTTAAACTAAATATTTAGTTATATTTGTTTTGTTAAACTAAAAATTTAGTTGAAAAGATGACAAAGCAATTAACAAAAGCTGAAGAGCAAATAATGCAAGTTTTATGGAGTTTAGAGGAAGCTTCTGTAAAAGACATCATAGAACAACTGGAAAAGCCAAAACCAGCCTATAATACTGTTTCAACCATTATTAGAATCTTAGAAACTAAAAAATTTGTTGGACATACATCTAAAGGTAGAGGGTATGTTTATTTTCCAATGATTGCTAAAGATGTGTATAGTAATCAAACAATACATAAAGTAATGGATGGTTATTTTGGAGGTTCTTTTAAAAGTATGGTGTCATTTTTTGTAAAGAAAAATGATATGGATATAAAAGAGCTTGAATCAATTTTAAAAGAAATAAATACTAAAAAAGAATAGTTATGATAACTTATATAATACAAGTCTTATTATTTCAGATTGCTTTTTTAGCGGTGTATGATTTCTTTTTAAGCAAAGAAACGTTTTATAAACACAATAGAATCTACTTATTGACAACACCTATATTGTCTTTTAGTATTCCGTTAATTAAAATTTCAACATTGCAAGAAGTGGTTCCGCAAGAAATGATTGTAATGCTGCCAGAAATAATGCTTTCTCCGCAAAAAATTGTTCAAGAAACTGTTATGTTTTCTGAAGGTTCTATGAATTATACATCAATTTTATTTTGGAGCGGAGTAGTGGTTTTTGCGTTAATTTTTACACTTAAACTGCTTAAAATATTTCAGTTGATAGTTAAGAATGAATCCATTCAAAAGCGTTTTTATAAATTGATTTATTTACAAAAACAATCAAAAGCGTTTTCATTCTTTCATTTTATTTTTCTTGGAAAGGACATTCCAAAACAGCAACAAGAAGATATTATTAAACACGAAATTGTGCATGCAAAGCAAAAGCACAGTTTAGATTTGCTGTTTTTTGAATTGTTGCGAATTGTCATGTGGTTTAACCCTATGGTCTACTTTTATCAACACAGAATTACTTTATTGCATGAATATATATCTGATGCTGAAGTTTTAAAATCAACTGAAAAGAAAGCTTATTTTAATAAACTACTATCCCAAACTTTCGAGGTTGAAAACATATCGTTTGTCAATCAATTTTACAAACAATCATTTATTAAAAAACGTATTACTATGATGACAAAAAACAAATCAAATCGAATGAAAAAAGTAAAGTACTTATTGTTATTGCCTCTATTGGCAAGTATGCTTGTTTATACTTCTTGCGAAAAGAATCAAGGAGATAATTTTTTTCCAAAAAAATCAGTTACATTTACTATGGATGAAATTGTAATTAATGTTAATTCTAGTATAGAAAGTTTATCAAAACAAACGGATCAACAATTAAAGAATTATTTAATTAATAGTTTTAGTTACCTTTCCAATAAGGAACTAAAAATAATTAATGGAAGTTATAGAATTTATACTGTATTCTCTATAAATGATAAAGGAGAAGTTATTGATGTAAAAGTAAAAGCACCAAATTCTACATTAAAAGATTATACTTATGATGTTATTAAAAATATTCCAGAGAGTAGTTTGTTACTTGCTGATGGAAAACCTTTAAAAGTAAAATATACACTACCAATAACATTAAATGTTAATAATACAGAAACTACACAAAACGATGTTCCGTATGCAATAATAGAAGAAGTTCCTGTTTTTCCAGGTTGTTCAGGAACACGAAGACAGAAAGTTGACTGCTTGAATCAGAAGATTAGAAGTTTTACGGTAAAAAATTTCAATAAAGAATTGACAAAAACATTGAATCTATCAAAAGGGAGGAAAAAAATCTGGGTAACATTTAGAATTGATAAAAATGGGAATATTGGTGATGTTGAGGCAAAAGCACCGCATGTTAAATTAAAAGAGGAAGCTATAAGGATTGCTAAATTACTGCCAAAAATGGAACCTGGTAGACAAAGAGGGGAAGCTGTAGGAGTGAAATATACCTTACCAATTTCATTTGTTGTTGAATAATTAAATTTATTTATGAGAAATATATATATGCTGTTATTGGTATGTATAAGCTTAAAAGTAGAAGCGCAAACTTCTACTTTTTCTTATGTAGATAGCTTGTTAGAAAGTGGTAGATATAAACAAGCACTGACTAAATTAAAACAAGTTGATACTTTACATTATATTGTCAATTATAAAATAGGAAACATTTATGTTTCTATTGATGATTATGTCAATGCTAGTTTGTATTACAAAAAATCGCTTTTATATAAAGATTCTAAAAGAGTGCAAAAGGCATTGGCAATTGCATATAATAAAACCAAGCAATACAAAAAAGCAATTCAGATTTACGAACAATTATCTAAATTAGACTCCGAAGATTTACTAATTCAATACCGGTTAGGAAAGTTGTATTTTATCACAAATAATTTAGCCAATGCTTCAAAAGTGTTTTCAGAATTAACTAAAAGAGATCCAGAAAATCCGAATTATTATTATCAGTTAGGTTTAATAGCAGCAAGAAAACATGATGGAAATGGGATGTTAGATAATTTTTTAAGAGCTTATAAAAGTGATACAACCCATATCAAATCTATATACCAGTTGGCAAAAACCTTTGGGCTGATTAGAAAAAGAGATTCTTCTAGGTTGTTTACAGATAGAGGCTTGCAATTAGATAGCCTACATATTAATTTAAATAAGTTAAAGATTAATAGTTTTTTTAGAGAGAAAGAATATCAGAAAGCAATTAGTCGTTTGCACTTATTAGATTCAATATTGCCAAATGATTTATATGTGAAAAAAATGCTGGCAAGATCTTATTACAATATAGACTCGTTAGATTTAGCTCAAAAAAACTTTGAAATTGCTAGAAATTTAGATAAAGAAGATTTTAAAATTCTTACTTACCTTGGTCATATCTTCAAATCAAAAAAAGAATATCAGAAAGCATATTTTAGTTATTTTAGAGCGACACTTCTAGGTAAAAAAGAACGAAGCGAAGAGTATTATAGTATGGGTGTTTTACAGTTAGAAATGAAATTACCTAAAAGAGCTATCTTATCATTTGATAAGGCGCTAAAAGAAAATAGATATAAATACAAAGCTTTGTATCAAAAAGCATTGACAGCAGATTCTTATTATCGAGATAAAAAAATAGCATACAAATTGTATGATGAATACATATTGTCTTTTGAAGAAAAGGATAAAGACATAACCACCTTTGTAAAAAAAAGAATGAAAGAAATAAAAGAAATGTTATTTATGAAAGGTAAAAAAGTTGAGTAAGCAGCTTTTCTTTTAGTACTTTTATTTACAATTAAATAATTGTATTTTTACTTGGTAAATGTATCTTATGCGATTTCGGGTAGCAGCACTTTTTCTTTTTATACTTATATGTACTTCTTGTAAGTACTTTAATTTGAATAAGAAATCTGTATTGCAAGAAGTTGATACTATTATTAATTTTACTTCTGTAGATGCCTCACCAACATTTAATGCCTGTAAAGATATTATTGATAAAGAAGCTAAGAGTAATTGCTTTAGAACACAGTTATATAAACAAGTTTCTGTGCAATTAGCAAAGCATAGATTGGTGGCTAAAAATCCAGTTGATGAAATGATTCAGTTAGAAGTAATTATTAACAGCAAAGGTGAGATTGCTATAAAGAAAATAGAGTCATCTAGTTTGATAAGAGAAAACATTATTGGGTTAGATAGTATTCTTAATCTTAGCGTAAAAGCCTTGCCAAAAATTTTTCCTGCAATCAAAAGAGGGATTCCCGTAACCACTCTATACAAACTACCGATACAGATTCAAGTAAAATAGTTGTTAACTGTAAGATTTCTTAAGGCAAGAATCTTTAGAAATGAAAATAAAGAGGTAAATTATTCCTAAGGAATTAATTCAGCATTTTCCAAAGTAAATCTTTCAACTCTGCCAGTCCTTTTTGAGCAACAGAAGAAAAGAAAATATATGGTAAATCATTTGGTAGCTCTTTCTTAATTTCTTCTCTTAGTTCATCGTCTAGCAAATCATCTTTAGAAATGGCAAGCAAGCGTTGTTTGTCTAATAACTCTGGGTTGTGCTTTTTAAGTTCGTTCAACAAAATTTCATATTCTTTGTTGATGTCTTCACTATCTGCAGGAACTAAAAAAAGCAAGGTAGAATTACGTTCAATATGACGTAAAAAGCGATGTCCTAGTCCTTTTCCTTCTGCTGCTCCTTCTATAATCCCTGGGATGTCAGCAATCACAAAACTTTTAAAGTCTCTATATTCTACAATTCCTAAATTAGGTTTTAAGGTTGTAAAAGCATAGTCAGCAATTTTAGGTTTTGCAGAAGTTAACACCGATAATAAGGTGGATTTTCCAGCATTAGGAAAACCAACCAAGCCAACATCGGCTAATAATTTAAGTTCTATTAAAAACCAACCTTCTGTACCCTCAATACCTGGTTGTGCATATCTTGGCGTTTGGTTGGTAGACGATTTAAAATGCCAGTTACCTCTACCACCCTTTCCACCTTCTAATAAAATGACTTCTTGCTGATCTTCAGTAATTTCAAAAAGGATTTCATTAGTGTCTGCATTTCTAACTATGGTTCCTAATGGTACATCAATATAACTATCTGTTCCATCTGAACCCGTACTTCTGCTTTTTCCACCATCGCCACCATGTGTAGCTTTAAAGTGTTTCTTAAATTTCATATGAAATAATGTCCACATGTTTTTGTCGCCACGAACAATAACATGTCCTCCACGACCACCGTCACCACCATCTGGGCCACCCTTGGCAATGTACTTTTCTCTATGTAAATGTGCAGAGCCTCTACCTCCTTTTCCAGAAGCAGCGTGAATTTTAATGTAGTCTACGAAGTTACCTTCAGTCATTATTTCTTCTTTTTTTTGTAATAGGTTAATAGAAAATGGTTCTATTCCCTTTTTACTTGTTTATAGTTTGTCAAAAACGTCAGCTAAACGATTGGTAATATCTTCAATACTACCCACACCATTTACTCCGTAATAATTGCCTTGTGCTTGGTAATATTCTTTTAAAACTGCTGTTTTTGTGTTGTATTCGTTAAAACGATTTCTAATTTTCCCTTCGTCAGTATCGTCTGTTCGTCCGCTAGTTTTACCTCTTTCTAACAAACGTTCAACCAATAAATCTTCAGGTACTTCTAAGGCAACCATACCATTAATTTGCACTCCTTTTTCAGTTAAAAAAGCATCCAAAGCGATGGCTTGAGATTCTGTTCTTGGGAAACCATCAAAAATAAATCCGTTGGCATCAGCATTTTTTTCAACTTCTGCCTTTAACATGTTTATGGTTACTTCATCAGGCACTAAATCACCTTCATCCATATATTTTTTAGCCAACAAGCCTAACTCAGTTTGATTTTTAATATTGAATCTAAAAACATCTCCTGTAGAAATATGCACTAGATTATATTTTTCTTTTAATAAAGTTGCTTGTGTTCCTTTTCCTGCTCCCGGAGGACCAAATAATACAATGTTTTTCATGTTACTATTGTTGTGTTGTTAATTGATAAATAGATGGGTAATTTCTACCCAATCCATTATAATCTAATCCATAGCCCACAATAAATTTATCTGGAATGCTTTTTCCGATATAATCTATAGGTAATTCTTTTTTAAATACATCTGGTTTAAAGAACAGCGTAGCTATTTTTAATTGCTTTACTTTTTTGTCTTTAAAGATATTATATATTTCTTGTAAAGTATTGCCGGTGTCTATAATGTCTTCTAAAATAACAACGGTTCTACCTTCTAGGTTTTCATTAATACCAACCAATTGTTTTACTTTTTCTGTTGAGCTTGTTCCTTCATAAGAAGCCAATTTAACAAAAGAGACTTCACAATCTTCTTTGTAAGCTTTTACAAAATCAGATACAAACATAAATGAGCCATTTAAAATACCAATAAATAAAGGGACCTCTCCTTTACAATCTTCAGTTACCTTTTGTACTAAGTACTGTACGATGGCATTGATTTCTTTTTCTTCTATAAAAGGTTCAAAATATAAATCGTGTAATTTAATGGTATTCATTGTGCAAAGATACGTGCTTTGATTAATAATGAAAAAACCGTTTTGCTATTGCTGAAAATCAGTTTGCAAAACGGCTTTTTAACTTTTATCTATACTGTTTATTTTTTTTCTTCTTTTTTAGAAGTATCGAACATTACAGGGGTTGCAATAAATAAAGATGAGTATGTACCTACAACAACACCTACAATTAATGCAAACATAAATCCTTGAATTGAATCTCCACCAAATAAGAAGATGGCCAACATTACTAATAAAGTAGTTAACGAAGTATTAATGGTTCTTCCTAAAGTACTACTTAAAGCTTTGTCTACAACTTCTGTATATTTCCATTTTGTATGGATTCCTGCAAATTCTCTAATTCTGTCAAAGATTACCACGGTATCATTCAACGAATAACCCACAACAGTTAAGATGGCTGCGATAAATGATTGATCTATCTCCATATCAAACGGCATAAATTTGTACAGTAAAGAGAAGATTCCCAATACAACTAATACATCGTGGAATACCGCAACTACTGCTCCTAAAGAGAAAGAAACTTTTCTAAAACGTAATAAAATATATAAGAATACAACAATTAAAGAACCTAGTACTGCCCATAATGCAGAGGTTTTAATATCGTCTGCAATGGTTGGGTCTACTTTTCTGTAGCTCATGATTCCGTTCCCTGCTTTTTCAAATCCAGGTTTAAAATCTTCAAAGCTGGTGTTGGCACTTAAATGTTTTTTCAATCCATTAAACAATGCTAACTGAACTTCTTCATCTACTTTTTTACCTTCATCATCAATTTTAAAAACAGTTGTTATTTTTAATTGATTGCTCTGACCATATGTTTTTACTTCTGGTGCAGAACCAAACACTTCTTTTAAATCTGCTGCCACTTCTGTAGAATTCATTGGCTGATCAAAACGCACAACAAAAGAACGACCTCCTTTAAAATCTACTCCTTGTTTTAAGCCTAATGTTGTCATAGAGGCAATACCTCCTAAAATAATAGCTCCAGAAATTACATAAGCAATTTTACGTTTTCTTAAGAACTCAATATTGATGTTTTGGAACCATCCTTTAGAAATACCAGTGTTAAACGTTAATTTAGCGTTCTTGTTAACAGCAGTATCAATTAACATTCTTGTAATAAATACGGCAGTAAATAATGAGGTTGCAATACCTATCATTAATGTTAACGCAAAACCTTTAATTGGTCCAGTACCAAACACATATAAGATAATACCTGTTAATAAAGTAGTAATGTTTGCATCAATAATTGCAGATAACGCTCCTTTAACACTAAAACCTTCTTCTACAGCTTGCTTTAAACCTTTTCCTTTGTGTAGTCCTTCCTTAATTCTTTCGAAAATAATCACATTCGCATCAACCGACATACCAATGGTTAAGATAATACCTGCAATACCCGGTAGCGTTAACACCGCACCAAACGATGCTAAGATTCCGAAGATAAATAAGATATTTACAATCAATGCAATATTAGCAAATCCACCAGCTTTACCGTAGTAAAATAACATCCAGATTAATACTAGTGCAATGGCTAAACCAAATGAGTTGAACGATTTATCAATAGATTCTTGACCTAATGATGGACCAACAACTTCAGATTCAATGATTCTTGCCGCTGCTGGTAATTTACCAGCTTTTAAAACAGTAGCAATATCTTGTGCTTCTGTAATGGTCATAGCTCCACCAGAAATAGAAGTTCTACCACCCACAATTGGTCCTGGTACAGACGGAGCAGTATAAACATAATCATCTAATACAACCGCAATAAATTTTCCAGTATTCTCTGTAGTCATTTTTTCCCACTGCTTAGAACCAGAACTATTCATACTCATGCTAACCTCTGGCTTGTTTCCTAACTGGTCAAAAACCTGAGCAGCATCTACAATCACATCGCCTTCAATTGTTGCTTTATCTTTTCTGTTAGATTTGATAGCGTACAAGCCAATCATTTCTGCAGTTTTATCTGCATTTGGTTGTGCTTTGTAATCCCATAAAAACTTTACATAACGCAAATTGTTTGGCAATAAAGCTTTAATTTCTTTTTTCGCTAATAAGCTGTTTACCATTGCAGTGTCAGAAACTTTAGCTTGTGCAACTAAAGAGCTAACTTGTTGTTGTGATTGTGCTACATTAGGAAATAAATATGTAAATAAAGATTTTTGATTGTTAACTTTGGTAGAGTCTTTTTCTCCTAATAAGTTATCAATGTCATCTTTCTTAATAGAGTCTTTTTTAGTTGGATTGTCTTCCTTTAAAAGTTCTGCTACCTTATTGTTTGCAGCAAAGAAAAAGTTTTGTACTTCTGCATTGGTAAAAACTTCCCAGAACTGTAACTTGGCAGTACTTTCTAATAATTTTTCTACACGATTAATATCTTTTGCGCCAGGCAATTCAATCTGAATTCTACCAGAGTTACCTACGCGCTGAATGTTTGGTTGTGTTACCCCAAACTTATCTATTCTGCTACGTAATACTTCAAAAGCCGTGTCTATAGAACTATCAATTTCTTTTTGAATAATTGGCTTTACCTCATCATTACTTTTGTTAAAGTTGATTCCTTTTTCTGCTAATGATTTTGTTCCAAAAATAGCAGGGTCACTTAATTTTACAGTATTGTTGCTTAATTTTTCAAACTCAGCAAAGAATAAATTTAAATAGGTATCTGTACTGTTTTTTTGTGCAGCATCTGCAGCTTTAAGCGCTTGGTTAAAAATTGGGTTTTTAGATTCGTTTGATAAACCAATTAAGATATCTTTTACAGAAACTTGTAAGATAGCATTAATACCGCCTTTTAAGTCAAGACCAAGATTCATCTCTTTGTCTTTGATATCATTATAACTGTACTCAGTAAAACCTAAATTGATAATTTTCTCATTACCAACACTGTCTAAGTATTTCTTTTCAAAATTAGCCAATGCTTTACCATCATTGTCGGTAACTTTAGCTTTCGCATATGCCTTTGCAGCATCTTCAACATTTCCTGCGAAATAGGTAAATGATAACTGATATAAACTTACCAATCCAAAAAGGATAGCAAATAATCTTATAAGTCCTTTGTTTTGCATCTTCTCTTAAATTTTAATCGACTTCTTTGTAAAAACGTGCAAATATAGTATTTCAAAAAAGATTAGCCAATTGTTTTGTCATATTTGTACGATAAGATTCTTGATTTTAAACCGATTAAAATTAATTGACTTAATAGCGCCTTATTTTTCATATATTTACTCGCCAAATAATAAAAAAATCATTAATACATAAAATAATTTCGAATGTCTTATCAATCTGATATTGCAATTGCACAAGCAAAAAAGTTAGTACATGTCAAAGAGATTGCATCTAAACTAAATATAGAAGAAGATGCAATAGAAATGTACGGAAAGTATAAAGCTAAATTACCTTTAGATTTAATAGATCAAGAAAAAATAAAGCAAAACAATCTTGTATTAGTAACTGCCTTAACACCAACTCCAGCAGGAGAAGGTAAAACAACCGTTTCTATTGGATTAACTGAAGGGTTAAATAAAATAGGTAAACAAGCCACCGTGGTATTAAGAGAGCCTTCTTTAGGTCCAGTATTTGGAATTAAAGGTGGAGCAGCTGGGGGTGGACACTCGCAAGTAGTGCCAATGGAAGATATCAATCTACATTTTACAGGTGATTTTAATGCAGTTGAAAAAGCAAATAATTTATTATCTGCTTTGATTGATAACAATCTACAGAGTAAGGTAAATAACTTAAATATTGATCCACGAACTATTTTATGGAAACGTGTGATTGATATGAATGATAGAGCTTTGCGTGATATTACAATTGGTTTAGGAGGAACTGCAAACGGAATTCCAAGACAAGATGGTTTTAATATTACACCAGCTTCAGAAGTGATGGCTATTCTTTGCATGGCTACTTCTTTTGATAATTTAAAAGAACGTTTAGGTAATATTTTTGTTGGATTTACTTTTGATAAAAAACCAGTTTTTGCTCGTGACCTAAATGCAGAAAATGCCATGGCAATCTTATTGAAAGACGCTATCAAACCAAATTTGGTACAGACACTAGAAGAAAACCCAGCAATTATTCATGGCGGGCCTTTTGCAAATATTGCACAAGGAACTAATACGGTTTTGGCTACTAAAATGGGATTGTCATTGTCTAATTATGTAGTTACTGAGGCAGGTTTTGGGGCTGATTTGGGCGCTGAGAAATTCTTGAATATTAAATCGGCATTTGCAGGATTAAACCCAAAATGTGTGGTGTTAGTTGCAACCATTAGAGCATTACGTCATCATGGAGGTGCATCTAAAGAAGAGTACAATACACCAAGTATAGAGCGAGTAAAAGCAGGATTTGAAAATTTAGAAAAACATATTGAGAACATCCGTAAATTTAATATTGAACCTGTTGTTGCCATCAATTCTTTTATTTCTGATTCTGATGAAGAAGTACAGTTTATCAAAGGTACTTGTGCGAAGTTAGGTGTGCATGCGGTATTGTCTGAAGGATGGGCTAAAGGTGGAGAAGGTACAAAAGAATTAGCGGCTGCTGTTGCCGATGTAGTAGAGAATAAAGCAACGCAGTTTAAGCCACTGTACGATTGGAAAAGCCCAGTTAAAGAGAAGATTGAAACTATTGCGAGAGAGATTTATGGTGCAGACGGAGTGATTTATGATAAAAAGGCGGAACTGAATTTACGTAGAATAGACAAGTTAGGATTTAATGATTTTGCCATTTGTATGGCAAAGACTCAAAAATCTTTTTCTGATGATGAGAAGTTAATTGGAAGACCAACAGGGTTTAAAGTAACGGTTCGAGAAATAGAAATTGCCGCAGGTGCACAGTTTATCATTCCTATTTTAGGAAAAATGATGCGTATGCCTGGGTTACCTGGAAAACCAGCTTCTGAAGGAATGACGATAGATAATAATGGTGTAATTTCTGGATTGTCATAGTTTTTTAGAAAAGAGAAAAGAAAAAACCAGCCAATTGGCTGGTTTTTTTACTAAATATCTAATAGCAAAAGGCAAAAAGCCAAATACTAATTTATTACAATTCTAACAGTCCATTGGTCTTTTGAACTCCAGCAGCAGATTCTGCTAAATGTGCTTTTTCAGCATCATTTAAATTAATTTCTACAACTTTTTCAATTCCGTTTTTACCTAAAATAACAGGAACTCCAATGCATAAATCATTCAATCCGTATTCTCCTTCTAATAATGTTGAACAAGGGTAAATCTTCTTTTGGTCACAAGCAATGGCCTGAACCAATCCAGATACAGCAGCTCCAGGAGCATACCAAGCAGATGTTCCTAATAAACCAGTTAAGGTCGCTCCACCTACTTTTGTGTCCTCTAATACTTGTTGTAATCTTTCTTCAGAAATGAATTCAGAAACAGGAACAGAATTTCTAGTCGCTAAACGAGTTAAAGGAACCATTCCTTTGTCAGAGTGTCCGCCAATTACCATTCCATCTACATCAGAAATTGGTGCGTCTAAAGCTTCAGCCAATCTATATTTAAAACGAGCAGAGTCTAAAGCTCCACCCATTCCAATAATTTTATTTTTAGGCAATCCAGTAGTTTTGTGTACTAAATAGGTCATGGTGTCCATTGGATTAGAAACTACAATGATGATTGTATTAGGAGAATGCTCAATTAAACTAGTCGATACACTTTTAACAATACCAGCATTGATTCCAATTAATTCTTCGCGGGTCATACCTGGTTTTCTAGGAATACCAGAAGTAATTACGCATATATCAGAATTTGCTGTTTTAGAGTAATCGTTTGTAGATCCTGTAATTTTGGTGTCAAATCCGTTTAACGATGCAGTTTGCATTAAATCCATTGCTTTTCCTTCTGCAAAACCTTCTTTAATGTCTAAGATTACTACCTCTGAAGCGAAATTTTTAATAGCGATGTATTCTGCACAACTTGCACCAACTGCACCTGCCCCAACTACTGTTACTTTCATTTTATATTATATTTTGTGTTGAATAAATTTTGTTGTACAAAAGTACTATAAATAATTGAAAATTTAGGAGTTAAGTAAACTAAAAAAGACTACGAATTTCGTAGTCTTTTTTGTAAAATATGTCGTTTAAAATTATCTGATACTTAAAGCAACACCAGCACTAATTGTATTGTACTCTTGGATGGTATAATCAGCAAATATTTTTAAGAACCATAGGCTAATTCTTGCACCAATAGTAGTTTTCATGCCACCAGCTTCAAAGTCCATGTTTGGAGGCGTTAAAGATTCTGTATATGTGTAAGATTGCCCACCTTCATTATAAGTAAATTCACCTTTGTAAGTTCCTGTCATTTTAAAATTAGATTTACCGCTACTATACCCAATTCCACCATAAATGTTGATAAAAGGAAAGTTTAACGAAGCAATTGCTTGTGCAGTGTACGAACGTAATTCAAACAAAGCTGCTGCATTTGCCATTTGGAAATTACCAGAATTAGCATCTGCAAAAGCATAGTTTACATCCATAGAGGTGTAAGAGGCTAATAAAGAAACGTGTAAAGGTAATCTGTCTAATGGACCAAACCAACTAGTAATTTCTTTTTTTAATCCCAATCCTAGCATTTTAGCTGATCCTCCATCATCACCGATAGCAGTTTCAGGGAAAAAGCGGACCATAGCTTCCATTTTAAAAGGTAGTCCCACATTTAATTGAGCAACGGGTGCAGGTACAGCATTTAGAGGTAAATCTGATGTTACCCCACCAGGAGTGTCAAAATTTGCAGTAACAGTTCTTGATTGTCCGTTTGCAGGAGAATTTGGGTCGTTAATCGTTACTGTTTTTGTTACAGTAAATGTCGTTGAAGCGTTTGGTCCGGCAAAAGTAGATGCTGTTGGTGAAGTCGATGAAACCGAAGCTAAGCCTAAAGCAGAAATATTAAATAATTCTTTTTCAGAAGGTACTTTAGCGGCACTCAATCCTACAGTTAAGTCAAAGCCTAATACTTTATGAACTTTGGCAGTATGGTACCAGCCATTGTTCATTCCGTAAATAAAACCTTCCATTGCTGGAGCAAAATATGCTTGCATTAGCTTGTTGGCATCAGCTCCGTCAGCTAATAAAATATTTTCAAAGCCGTCTTGTGCTTTTGCATTAAAACTCAATGCAAATACCCCAATAAAAATTAAAATGTACTTTTTCATGATATAGAATTTGTGTTAAAATTATTTGATATAATTAGTTGATTTGTACTTGGCTAATATAGTAAGAAAAAAGCAAACACATTATTAAATAATGTGTTTGTAGTTAAAATACGATATTTTACGTATGCTTTTTACGCGTCGATATTCGCGTATTTTGCATTTCTTTCAATAAAATCTCTACGTGGCGGAACTTCATCGCCCATTAACATAGAGAACACTCTATCAGCCTCTGTCATATTATCAATAGTAACTTGACGTAAGGTTCTAAACTCAGGATTCATGGTTGTATCCCACAATTGCTCTGCATTCATTTCTCCAAGACCTTTGTAACGTTGAATGTTTACACCACCACCCATTTTTTGAGCAATTAAATCACGTTGATTATCGTCCCACGCATACTCTCTTTTTTGTCCTTTCTTCACTAAATATAATGGAGGTGTAGCAATGTATACATAACCTTGTTCAATCATTTCACGCATATACCTAAAGAAGAATGTTAATATTAAGGTAGCAATGTGAGAACCATCAACATCGGCATCACACATAATGACTACTTTGTGGTAACGAACTTTAGTTAGGTTTAAGGCTCTTGGATCTTCTTCAGTTCCTATAGAAACTCCCAATGCAGTAAACATGTTTTTTATTTCTTCGTTTTCAAAAACTTTGTGTTGCATTGCTTTTTCTACGTTTAAGATTTTTCCTCTTAATGGTAAGATTGCTTGAAAGTTACGATCACGACCTTGTTTTGCAGTTCCACCTGCCGAATCTCCCTCAACTAAGAAAATTTCACATTGCGCTGGATCTGTTTCAGAACAGTCAGATAATTTACCAGGTAAACCACCAATGCTCATTACAGTTTTACGTTGTACCATTTCTCTAGCTTTACGTGCTGCATGACGCGCTTGAGCAGCTAGAATTACTTTTTGCACAATGGTTTTAGCGTCGTTTGGA
Organism: Flavobacteriaceae bacterium; assembly: GCA_013373385.1. GTDB lineage: Bacteria > Bacteroidota > Bacteroidia > Flavobacteriales > Flavobacteriaceae > Polaribacter. The sequence goes on along the minus strand of JABXHX010000037.1, from coordinate 40,757 downwards.
TTTTCTTCTAAATAATCGGTAAGCATTTCTGATACTGCTTGAGAAACAGCTGCACTTACTTCGCGATTTCCTAATTTTGTTTTGGTTTGTCCTTCAAATTGTGGTTCTGCTACCTTTACAGAAATAATAGCGGTTAAACCTTCTCGGAAGTCGTCTCCAGAGATTTCAAACTTTACATTTTTTAACAATCCAGAATCATCTGCATACTTTTTTAAGGTATGGGTTAGCCCACGTCTAAATCCAGATAAGTGTGTTCCACCTTCGTGTGTATTGATGTTGTTTACATACGAATGTAAATTTTCTGAATACGAAGTGTTATATACCATAGCTACTTCTACAGGGATATCATTTTTTTCTCCTTCCATAGAAATGACTCCTGCAGTTAATTGTTCACGGGTAGAATCTAAATACTTTACGAATTCAGACAAGCCTTCTGTAGAATGAAATGTCTCTGAAATGTTATTTCCTTCATCATCTTGATTGCGTTTGTCGGTTAAGGTGATGGTGATACCTTTATTTAAATACGATAACTCACGCATACGTGTAGCTAATGTATCGTAATTGTATTCGGCAGTTTGTTGAAAAATAGATTTGTCTGGCAAAAAAGTAACAATTGTACCTGTGAAATCAGTTTCTCCAATAGTTTTAACAGGATATAATGTCTTACCTCTTTCGTATTCTTGTTGCCAGATTTTTCCTTCTTTATGTACTGTGGCTGTTAAATGATCTGATAGTGCGTTTACACAACTTACTCCAACTCCGTGCAATCCTCCAGAAACTTTATAAGAATCTTTATCAAATTTACCTCCAGCTCCAATTTTAGTCATTACAACTTCTAATGCAGAAACGCCTTCTTTTTGGTGAATTCCAACTGGGATACCACGACCGTTATCTTTGGTTGTAATCGAGTTATCTTCATTAATTGTTACATCAATTCTATCACAATGACCAGCCAATGCTTCATCAATTGAGTTGTCTACAACCTCATACACTAAGTGGTGCAATCCTCTAACTCCTACATCTCCAATATACATTGAAGGACGCATTCTAACGTGCTCCATTCCTTCTAATGCCTGAATACTGGAAGCATCATAATTGTGTTTTTTTTCTTCGCTCATTTTGTTGAGTTAAAAATTAATACTTATTGTCATTTCGAGTGATTTCGATTTGTAACCGAAATCGTATCGAGAAATTAAAAAAATCGTCTATAAAAAAGACGAATTCATACCTAACAAATTTAATAAATTAAGCAATTGGATAAAACTTGAAAATGAGATTTGTAAGTTAAATATCAACATTTGTTAATTACTTAAAAGTGTCTTAAAACGCTTAAAAACGACCTTATTTTAAAAATTATGATTTTGATTTTTGAAAAGAAAATTGAAATCAAAAAAAATCCCGCTAACGCGAGATTTTAAAATCAATAAAATAAAAGAATAGCACCAAATTATTCTTGTTTTAACTGATTTTTGAACCAAGTAAAATCGAATTTCCAAATGATAAAAGTTACCACTAGAAATAATAAGTTCCATAGCAAAACAAACGAAATGAATGAAGGCCAGGTATTAAACGAAGCATTATCTGTTATATATAAAATACTTTCGCTATTTGAATTGGTAGTGATTAAATGCCTTGTAGCCCAATTGTTTCCTAGATGAATTCCGATTGGAAGAAGAATCGATTTCGATTTCAGAAAAGCAGTAGCGTACATTAAATGTCCAACTGGAATGGAAATTACCAGCAAAACAATCATTCCAGGGTTTTGTAAAACATTGCTGTCTAGTACATGAATAGACATGAATAAAAGAGAAAAAATGATATTGGCTTTTGTTATGGAACTAAGTTCTGTAGTTTTCTTAAAAAGGTAACCTCTAAATAACAGTTCCTCAACAGCTACTGTCGGTAAAATTAAGTAGAAAGCTATTAGTATAGTTTTAATATCTATTTCTGTGCTTAAATTGATGGTTTCACCCAAATACACAGCCCTAAGATATTTAGCCAATAAAAATGCTCCGGCACCGATAAGTATTCCTAAAGGAATCAATAACCAGTTTTTTAAATTAAGATTGAGCCCGATTTTATTTAAAGTTACCCCTTCTCGTTTGTATAACAACCAAGTAGCAATTGTTAGTAAAATAACAGCAGAATACGGAAAGTAACTTTTAAGGATTTCCTTGTTTAAAATCGTACTTATAATTAATGCGATTCCAAAAAGTAGCATTGCTAACAAATAAGAAGCTAAGTTAGGGTTTGTGTTGAAAATCTTTTTCATAACTATTGTTGTTGTTTTCTAGCTTGATATTTTAAATACTGTTTTACAAAAATGAGAGTCAATATTGAAGGGAATAATCCTTTTGGAATATTGTAGAGCAACCAATTCCAATCTTCTAAGTGAATTTTCGATACTTCTTGAAAAATCAATTGCCCATACGGTTGGTTTTCGTAAAACATAGACATTACATAATTGTATCCAAGATGAAAACCTAATCCTAACATGATAGATTTTGTTTTGTAAAAAGTATATGCCCAAACATAACCAGTAAAACCTGTCATTAGCGTTACATAAAGCATTGCAATAATACTACTGTTTGTCATTCCGTATGAGAATATATGGTATACTCCAAATACAAGTGCAGAAATAAAGATTCCTTTTTTGGCGCCAATTCTTTGAATTAATATATATAAAATAGCTCCTCTAAAAACCAAGTCTTCTGTAAGTGCAGATCTGATATGATAAACAAATGCATCAAAAAGTAAGTTGTAATGTATGATGTCATTTTGTTTCCATGATGCATTTAAGACAATAGACTCTATAAGTATAGCAATTAGGTTGAAACTAATTATTACGAAAAACCCAATTACAAATTGACTGATTCTTTTTTTTGTAGGAATGACTCCTAATACTTCGATGTTTTTTTTCTCAATAAAATGCAGTAGCATCCATGAGATTATTATAATTACTAATAATCCTAACATGATAAATAGGTGTTAAATGTTGAACTTATATTTTTTTCAAAAATGAAATGGAAAGAGGATAATTGCAAGTTCCTTTTTCTAAGGAAGACATTATATTTAGTACTGTGGTAATAAGACTAAATAAAATGATGCCTCCAGTTAAAAAGAAATTGTATCCAGGAAAAGGAAAAAATAACAGTAAAGAAATCACAATATACAATAAGATGGAGCTATGAAAATTTATGATGGTTCTTCCATGCGAATCATAGATCTTGTTGTCATCCGATTTGTGTATCCATAAAAATACTGGAAAAAGGACGCTTCCAAACGGAATGATAAATCCTAAAAAAGGAATACCATGTAATAAAAGCATCCATTTTTTTTGAATTTTTTCTTCATTCGGATTGTCAATAACCATTAAATCTTCTATAGTAACATCTAATCCTACAGCCAATAACTTTACGGTTTGTAAATGCGGAGAAACTTCTTCTTTTTCAATTCGCTGAATCGTTCTAATTCCTACACTAGAAGCGTCAGAAAGTTCTTCTTGTGTATATCCTTTTAACGAGCGTTGGTATTTTAATCTTTTACCTAAAGTATTATTTTCCATGTTCTTGTTTTTGATGACACAAATGTACGATGAGGTGACCGAATTCCTTACGTCATTTAAATGTCACCTATCTGTCAGTTGCAGTATTTATAGGCTTTGTAGCGAATATAAAACAAAAAATCCTGCAAAAAGCAGGATTTTTTTAAAAACTAAGAATAATAACTACTAACCATAAAAATATTCTTAGTATGCATCTTCATGCACCATTTTAATAGCTCTACCTGATGGTTCGTTTTGGTTTTTAAATGCTTCATCCCATTCTAGAGCTGTAGAAGTACTACAAGCTACGCTTGCTTCTTGTGGCACACTTAAAGCTGCTGTATCACTTGGGAAATGAGATTCGAAAATTGAACGATAATAAAACTCTTCTTTATTTAGTGGAGTGTTTATTGGAAATCTAAATTTAGCATTTGCCAATTGTTCATCTGTAACTTCTTGTTCTACTACTTCTTTTAATGTATCAATCCAACTATATCCAACTCCATCAGAAAATTGTTCTTTTTGTCTCCATGCTACACTTTTAGGTAACATGTCTTCAAACGCTTTTCTGATGACCCATTTTTCCATTCGCTCTCCATTAATCATTTTATCTTGTGGGTTAATGCGCATGGCAACATCTATAAACTCTTTGTCTAAGAAAGGAACTCTACCTTCAATTCCCCATGCCATTAAACTTTTGTTGGCTCTTAAGCAATCGTACATGTGTAACTTGTCTAATTTACGTACTGTTTCTTCATGAAATTCTTGTGTATTTGGTGCTTTATGGAAATATAAATATCCTCCGAAAATTTCATCAGCGCCTTCTCCAGATAATACCATTTTAATTCCCATTGATTTAATAACACGTGCCATTAAATACATTGGAGTAGAAGATCTGATAGTAGTAATGTCATAAGTTTCGATATTGTAAATTACATCTTTTATAGCGTCTAATCCTTCTTGAATGGTAAATTTTATTTCGTGGTGAATGGTCCCAATATGATCTGCTACTTTTTGTGCAGCTGCTAGATCAGGTGAACATTCTAATCCGACAGAAAAAGAATGTAATTGCGGATACCAAGCATCAGATTTGTCATCAGTTTCAATTCTCTTTTGTGCGTATTTTTTAGCAATCGCTGAGGTGATTGACGAATCTAAACCGCCAGAAAGTAATACGCCATAAGGAACATCGGACATTAATTGTCTGTGTACGGCAGCTTCCAACGCTTCTTTTACTTCTTGAATGCTAGTTTCATTTTCTTTTACAGCTTCGTAATCAGACCAATCTCTGTTGTACCATTTTACAAATCCTCCATCTTTGCTAGATAAATAATGACCTGGAGGAAATAATTCTATTTTAGTACAAGTGCCTTCTAACGCTTTTAGTTCTGAGGCTACATAGAATGTTCCGTTTTGATCCCAACCAATATATAACGGAACGATTCCCATATGATCTCTAGCAATTAAATATTCGCCTTTTTCTGCGTCGTATAGTGCGAAACCGAATATTCCGTTCATATCATCTAAAAAATCAACACCTTTCTTTTTGTATAATGCTAAGATTACTTCACAATCTGAAGCCGTTTGAAAATTATATGAACCATCAAATTGTCTTTTTAATTCTCTATGATTGTAAATTTCTCCATTAGCTGCTAGTATCAATTTTTTATCTTCGCTAAATAATGGTTGCTGACCAGAGGCAGGATCTACAATAGCTAATCTTTCATGAGCTAATATTGCTTTTGAATCACTGTATATTCCACTCCAATCTGGACCACGATGTCTAATTTTTTTAGACATTTCTAATAATTGTGGTCTTAAAACTTCAGCTTTTTCTTTTAAATCAAACGCACATACAATTCCACACATAATCTTTCTCTTTTTTTTGTTTTAGTTATAATTACACTGCAAATAACGATTGATATATTTCATTTGAAAACATAAGTTGTAAATATGATTAAAAAAATAAACAAAAATCAATGTAATAAGTATTAAGTGTAATTTTTTTGATGAAATTTCACTGATTTTATTGTGAATTGTTATTAGTTGATTTTTTTTAAAATAAATATTTGGTCATTAAAAAATCTATTATACATTTGTACCATAATGATGAAACAACAAAACATATGGTGGTGGAACTCTCTTAGCTGATTAAGTGAGTAAATCCCTATATGTATAAATAACATAATTCAAAAGGCTTATCTCACGATAAGCCTTTTTTGTTTTTATGAATGTCATTACGAGGAGGTTTCAACGAAGTAATCTCTTTAACTAATTAAAAGATTGCCACAGCAAATGAATATTTGCTTCGCAATGACAAAATATGATGAAAAAAACAACATTTAAAACCACAAGTTCAAGGCGAATATCGGACACGGTTACGCCTGTAGGTTTGTATTTACGATTTAGAGATCAATATGCCAATTCTTTATTGTTAGAAAGTTCTGATTATCATAGTAAAGAAGAAAGTTATTCGTTCATCTGTATTGAACCAATAATATCAATGAAAGTTGATGAGAATCAGTTTACAGTCTCACAAAAAGGAAAAACAATTGAGTCTAACGTGATTGATAAAAACTTTTATCAACTGTTTGAAAATTTTTCAAAATCAATTGATTTAGATTGTGATGCTCAATTAAAATCGTTTAATGGATTGTATGGCTATACTACATATGATAGCGTACAGTATTTTGAAAACATTCAACTGAATGTTAAAGATGCGCCTTCAAAAATACCGTTAATGCAGTATAGTTTTTATCGATTCATTATAGCCATCAATCACTTTAATGATGAAATGACATTGATTGAAAATGTTGAAGAGGGTACAGATTCTAGAATTTCTGAAATAAAAACCATTATTGAAGCTCAATCATTCAATACTCAAAATTTTGAAATCAATGGAGAGGAAACTTCTAATTGTACTAATGAAGATTTTAAAGAGTATGTAGTAAAAGCAAAGGCGCATTGTAAAAGAGGAGATGTGTTTCAGTTAGTATTATCTCGCCAATTTCAACAAAAATTTAAAGGAGATGAGTTTAATGTGTATAGAGCATTGCGTTCTATTAACCCTTCACCGTATTTGTTCTACTTTGATTACGGCTCATTTAAATTAATGGGGTCATCACCTGAAGCTCAGATAAAAATCAGTGCAGGTAAAGCTATTATCAATCCGATTGCTGGTACTTTTAGAAGAACAGGAAATATGGCAGAAGATATTAAACTTGGTAAAATTTTATCAGAAGATAAAAAAGAAACAGCCGAGCATGTAATGCTAGTTGACTTGGCTCGAAATGATTTAAGTAAGCACGCAGAAAATGTAAAGGTAGAGGTGTTTAAAGAAGTACAATATTTTAGTCATGTTATCCATTTAGTTTCAACAGTGCAAGGGCAGATTAAAGGAAATCCAATTGAAATAGTTGGAGATACTTTTCCAGCAGGAACATTAAGTGGAGCACCAAAATATAAAGCCATGGAATTAATTGATACTTACGAAAATCAATCTCGAGGATTTTATGGTGGAGCAGTTGGAATTATTGGGTTAGATGGTTCTGTAAATTTAGCAATCGCTATCCGTTCTTTTGTTAGCAAGAATAATGTATTGTACTATCAAGCTGGTGCAGGAATTGTAATCCATTCTGATGAAGAAAAAGAACTACAAGAAGTAAATAATAAATTAGCAGCCTTAAAAAAAGCATTGTTGCTAGCAGAAAAAATATAAAAATAACTTTTTGCTATTAGCTAATAGCAAAAAGCCAAGAGCTTAAAAAAAATGAACATATTAGTATTAGATAATTACGATTCGTTTACCTACAATTTGGTACATATGATAGAAGATATTACTGGAACATTACCTGATGTTTTTCGTAATGATGAAATAGCCCTTGAATCAATAGCAATGTATGATGCCATTATTTTATCTCCTGGTCCTGGAATTCCAGATGAAGCAGGAATATTAAAAGAAGTAATTGCAACTTATGCTGGCAGGATTCCAATATTTGGAGTTTGTCTAGGATTGCAGGCAATTACAGAAGTGTTTGGAGGGAAGATTGAAAACATGGGAGAAGTGTTTCATGGAGTAGCAACTGAAATGGAGGTCGTAGAAACTAAAGCGGATATTTTTAAAGGAATTCCTCAAAAATTTGACGCTGCAAGATATCATTCTTGGATAGCATCAAAAGAAGACTTTCCAATAACTATGGCTATTACAGCAGTAGATGAAGATGGTGAGATACAAGCGATTCAGCACAAAGAATTTAATGTGTCTGCTGTGCAGTTCCATCCAGAATCTATCTTAACTGAAGTTGGAGAACAAATTGTTAGAAACTTTTTAGAAACCGTTTAAGAATGAAAGCAATACTGAATGATTTATATCAGCAAAAGAAACTGTCGAGAGCTCAAGCAAAAGAGATTTTAATCAATATTGCAGCAGATTCTTATAATGAGGCACATTTAGCGTCATTTATGACAGTTTTTATGATGCGTCCAATTACAGTAGAAGAGCTTTCTGGTTTTAGAGATGCTTTAAAAGAATTGGCTATTAAAGTAGATTTGTCTGAGTTTAATACGATTGATATTGTTGGAACTGGAGGTGATGGAAAAGACACTTTTAATATATCAACATTAACTTCATTTATAGTTGCTGGTACTGGGCAAAAGGTAGCTAAGCATGGTAATTATTCTGTTTCTTCTCAGTCAGGTTCTTCAGATATGTTAGAGAGTTTTGGATATGAATTTACCAACAACCAAGAGGTTTTAAAGAAACAATTAGAAAAAGCAAATATTTGTTTTTTACATGCACCAAAATTTCACCCAGCAATGAAAGCAGTGGGGCCAACAAGAAAAGCATTAAAGTTAAAGACGTTTTTTAATATGTTAGGACCTTTGGTGAATCCGAGTTCGCCACAAAATCAATTATTGGGGACTTTCAATTTAGAGGTAGCTCGATTGTATAATTATATTTTACAAGAAGAAGGAAGTAATTACGGAATTGTACACGCATTAGATGGTTATGATGAAATTTCATTAACAGAGTCATTTAAATTATTTACCAAACAAGGAGAACAATTAATAGCTCCAGAAGATTTAGGGTTTAAAAATTTAGCGCAATCAGAGATTTTTGGAGGAAGTTCTGTGGCTGATGCTGCTAAAATATTTAAAAATATTTTGGATGGAAAAGGAACTGAAGCTCAAAATAATGTGGTTTTAACCAACGCAGCATTTGCGTTACAAATTGTTGATGAAAATAAATCTTTTCATGATACTTTTGCAGAAGCAAAAGAATCGCTTTTTGGATTGAAAGCAAAAGAATGTTTAATAAAATTAGTGCAAAAATAATATGACCATTTTAGATAAAATAATCGCGTTTAAAAAAAAGGAAGTTGCTAAAATTAAAGCGGAAATTTCTGTAAAGAAATTAGTGGAAAGTCCAAGTTTTAAAAGACAACCAATTTCACTGAAAAAATCATTATTAGAAACTGGTTCAACAGGAATTATAGCTGAGTTTAAACGTCAATCTCCTTCCAAAGGTATTATTAATGATAAGGCTACGATTGCTGATGTAACTAACGGTTATTTAGATGCTAATGTAGCAGCACAATCTATTTTAACAGATACATCATTTTTTGGAGGAACAATGGCAGATTTGATGGAAGCTAGAACAATTAACCAAACCAAACCAATCTTGCGAAAAGATTTTATTGTAGATGGTTTTCAGATTGTAGAAGCAAAGGCAATCGGAGCAGACGTTGTTTTGTTAATTGCTGCTTGTTTAACAAAAGAGCAATTAAAAAAATATGGACAGTTAGCAATGGATTTAGGGTTAGAAGTGTTGTATGAGGTACACTCACAAGAAGATTTAGATAAAATTGATTTGACAAATAAAATCATTGGAATTAATAATAGAAATTTAAAAACTTTCGAAGTTGATTTAGAACATTCTATTGCTTTAGCAAATCAAATTCCTGTTAGTTGTATTCGAGTTTCTGAAAGCGGAATTTCAGATCCGAAAATTATCACTGGTTTAAAAGAATATGGTTTTCATGGATTTTTAATCGGAGAAAATTTTATGAAAGAAGAAAACCCTGGAGAGGCTTGTCAAGAATTTATTAGCCAAATTAGGTAGTCATGAAGTTAAAAGTTTGCGGAATGAAATATCAGGAGAATATCCAAGAAGTTGCAAGTTTGCAACCAGATTACTTGGGGTTTATTTTCTACGATAAATCGAAACGTAATTTCGATAATGTTATTCCAGAACTTCCAACATCAATTAAAAAAACAGGAGTATTTGTAAATCCAACTCTCGATGAAATTATGGATAAAATCGAGAAGTTTAATCTACAAGCTATTCAATTACATGGAGATGAAACTGTAACGTTTATTTCTGACTTAAGAGAGAAAATAAATTCGAAGATTGAAATTATTAAAGTATTTGGAGTCAAAGATCAATTTGACTTTGAAATATTAAGACCTTATGAAGAGGTAGTCGATTATTTTTTATTTGATACCAAAGGAAAAGAACGAGGGGGGAATGGAGTAACATTTGACTGGGCTGTTCTAAAAAACTATAATTCAAAGAAGCCATTCTTTTTAAGTGGTGGAATCGGATTAGAGCAAGTACAAGAAATTCAAGAAATAATAAAATCAGATTTGCCAATTTATGCATTGGATGTGAATAGTAAATTTGAAATTGAGGCTGGGTTAAAGTCAGTGAAAAAGTTGATACAGTTTAAAGAAAAGTTATATGGTAAATGATTTAGAGAGAGAGCTAGATTTTGGTGTTCATCTCATTTCTAAGTTTACTGAAGAAGAAATGGCTTTAAAGAGTACCCCGGAAAAATGGTCTAAAAAAGAAATTTTAGGTCATTTAATTGATTCTGCTATTAACAACCTTCAACGATTTATAGAAATTCAATTTGCAGAGAAACTATATGTAGTACGTAAGTATAATCAAGTTGAATTAGTGAAGGCAAATGATTATCAAAATTCAGAAACTAGAGAGTTATTAAATTTTTGGCTTTCCATAAATAAAAGAATAAAGAAAGTTATAGAGAAACAAACAGAGGAAACTCTAAAGTATAAAGTTCAAATAAATGATGAGAGAATTGTTGATTTAAGATTTTTGATTAAAGATTATATAGATCATTTAGCACATCATTTACAGCAAATTAGAAATTAAAATGAAATTTCAACCAACTAAAGAAGGATATTACGGACAATTTGGAGGAGCATTTATTCCAGAATTGTTATACCCAAATGTAAAAGAATTAGAAGATAATTATATTAAAATTTTGGAATCAGAAGCATTTCAAAATGAGTATAAAAACTTACTACAGCATTATGTTGGCAGACCAAGTCCGTTGTACTTAGCAAAACGTTTATCTGAAAAATATGGGGCTACTATTTATTTAAAGCGAGAAGATTTAAATCATACAGGAGCGCATAAAGTAAACAATACTATTGGCCAGATTTTAGTGGCTAAACATTTAGGGAAGACTAAGATTATTGCAGAAACAGGAGCTGGGCAGCATGGAGTTGCAACAGCAACAGTCTGTGCATTAATGGATTTAGAATGTGTGGTATTTATGGGAGAAACTGATATTAAACGTCAAGCACCAAATGTTGCTCGAATGAAAATGTTAGGAGCAAAAGTTGTCCCTGCAACTAGCGGGAGTAAAACATTAAAGGATGCAACTAATGAAGCTATCAGATATTGGATTCAAAACCCAGAAACGTATTATTTAATAGGATCAGTAGTTGGACCACATCCATATCCTGATATGGTAGCAAGGTTACAAGCTGTAATTTCTGAAGAAATGAAAGCTCAATTAAAAGAGCAAACAGGTAAAGAAAATCCTGATACCATTATTGCTTGTGTTGGAGGAGGCTCTAATGCAGCAGGAGCCTTTTATCATTATTTAGAGGATTCAGCTGTTGAGCTAATTGCTGTAGAAGCTGCTGGTTTAGGAGTAAACTCTGGAGAAAGTGCTGCAACATCTCAATTAGGAGATGTTGGTGTAATACATGGAAGTAAAACTATTTTGATGCAAGATGAATACGGACAAATTGTTGAGCCATATTCTATCTCAGCTGGATTGGATTATCCAGGAGTAGGACCTTTACATGCTTTTTTACATGAATCAAAAAGAGCAGTATTTATGAATGCTACAGATAAAGAAGCATTAGATGCAGCTTATGAATTGACAAAAATTGAAGGTATTATTCCGGCATTAGAAAGTGCACATGCATTAGCAGTATTGCCAAAAATGAATATGAAAAAAAATCAAGTAGTTGTTATTAACTTATCAGGTAGAGGAGATAAAGATTTAGAAACCTATATCAAACATTTAGAAGCTTAAAAAGATGAAAAAGTTAAATGAAATATTTACAGAAAAGAAGAATCTCTTGTCTATCTTTTTTACTGCTGGATTCCCAAAGTTGGATGATACAGCAAAAATTGTATCTGAATTAAGTGAAAGTGGGGTTGATTTTATAGAAGTAGGTTTACCTTATTCCGATCCTTTAGCAGATGGACCAACAATACAAGATAGTAGTCAAATTGCTTTGCAAAACGGAATGAATTTAGATATTGTTTTTGAACAATTAAAAACTATAAAAAAAACGAATACTACACCATTGGTATTAATGGGTTATTTAAATCAAGTATTAAAATACGGTGAAGATAAGTTTTGTCAGGCTTGTGTAGCTTGTGGAATAGAAACGGTGATTTTACCAGATTTACCAATGATAGAGTATGAAAACCATTATAAATTGTTGTTTGAAAAATATGGGTTAACTAATGTTTTTCTAATTACACCGCATACATCAGAAGAAAGAATTCGAAAAATTGATGCATATACAGATGCATTTATTTATGTAGTTGCTTCGGCTTCAATTACTGGAGCTAAAGGAGAGATATCTCAAGAGCAAATCAATTATTTTGAGCGTATCAAAGCAATGGATTTAAAAAGTAAGTTAATTGTAGGTTTTGGTATTTCAGACAATAATACATTTACAACAGCATGTAATTATGCAGATGGAGCTATAATTGGATCAGCATTTATCAAAGAATTGGCAATAAATGGTGTAAAAGGAATCAATGATTTTATAAAATCGATTCGTTAATTGATTTTTAATAAATGAATATTGAAAACTAATACAGAACCACCCGGAATACCATTCGTACCATTAGCTCCATAACCCAAATGTGACGGAATTAAAAGCAAGCCCTGAGCATCTTCGTTAAAATAGGTCAAACCTTCTTTCCATCCAGGAATTACCCCTTGTAAATTAAAGGTAACGTTTTTACGTTGTTCAAAAATTTTATCATCGGTAAATTTTCCAATATAATTTACAGTAACTGTAGCGTTTTCTGTTGGTTTAGAGCCAGAGCCAGGGTCTGTAATAACATAATATAAGCCTGAGCTTGTTTTTGTTGCATTAAGTTTGTGTTTAGCAATGTACGCTAAAATTTCTAGTTCATTTTCAGAGCTAAAATCCTCTTCATTACTACTGCACGATACGAATAGCGCTAAAAATAAAATGGCGACAAACGATTTCATTGTTGATATGATTGTTATTAATAGGCTGCGAATATAAACTAATTTGATGTAACACTAAAACGTTTTGTAATTCGTTAATGAACTCTTAAAATATCCTAAATACCTACTATTTGCTTTACTAATAAATATTTATGGTTTAAATTAGAGGCTTAAAATAAAAATCATGACTAAAAAAACTTTATTCTTCATAGCATTATTTAGCAATCTGGGTTTGTTGTTTGCTCAAAATATTTTGGTTAGGCAGCCATCAATTAGTCCAGATGCTACACAGATGGCATTTGGTTATCACGGCGATATTTGGGTGTACAATTTCGCAACAAATCAAACCAAAAGATTAACGATTCATCAGGCTTATGAAAGCAATCCTGTTTGGAATGCAGAAGGCAATCAAATTGCATTTTCTTCAAATAGAAGAGGTAGTACAAATATTTTTACAACTAGTGTAGAAGGTGGTCTTCCAAATCAATTAACATACTTTCCTACTACAGATACACCATCACAATGGAATAAAAATGGAACTATTTTATTTACAACCAATAGAATGTACAAAGGACCTGAATGGGATCCAGCAATGTACAGTGTAAGTGCTACTGGAGAAACGCCACAACGTTTAATAACAGCTTTAGGCAGCCAAGCTACAATCTCTCCAAATGGTAATTTTATTGCTTTTGTAAAAGGTGCTTGTAGAATCTCTAGAGAAGACTATAGAGGGCCAGCGCAAAGAGACATTTGGATTTTCAATGTAAAGACAAAAAAGTACCATCAAATTACAACCAATAAAAAGAATGATCATACACCCCTTTGGGATGCTAACAACAATCTGTATTATGTTGGTGCAGAAAGTGGACGCTATAATATTTATAAAACGATATTAAATGCAGATGGTTCTTCTTCTAACAATACCAAACGTTTAACCAGATTAAACAGTAATGGTGTTTTGTCTTACTCAGTAAGTAATAATGGAACGATTGTATATAACAGTGGTATTAACGTATATAAATTACAAAATGGTTCAACCACAAAGCTACAATTAGCTATTCCAACAGATAATCGTTTTGAATTAGAAGAAACTAAAACAGTTTCTAATGGTGTTAGAGGTTTAAGCGTTTCTCCTAACGGAAAATTAGTTGCTTTGAGTATCAACGGAGAAATTTTTGTAAAAGAAAATACCAAAGAGAAAACAAGTACAAATAATGTAAGTAATCATCCTTTTAGAGATGCTAATCCGTTTTGGATAGACAATAATACGCTTGGTTTTTTATCTGATAGAGACGGGCATAATGAGTTGTATAAGGTAGTTTCGTTGGATAAAAATGTAAACCTAAGTAGAAGCTTAAAAATAAAAGTTTCTAAACTTACAAAAAGTAAAGAAGACGTTTTTGAACCGATTGTTTCTCCAGACAGAAAAAAAATTGCTTATAGAATTGGTAGAGGAAAACTTGTAATTGCAGATATGAAAGATGGTGAAATTTTAAAGCCAAAAGCTTATTCAGATTCTTGGGCTGCTGCAGAAGGCGTAGCTTGGAGTCCAGATAGTAAATACATTGCGTATTCTCAAGAAGATTTAAATTTTGATAGCGAGATTTATATCCAATCGATAGAGAACCCGACAGAAAAAATGAATGTATCTATGCATCCGAGGTCAGATATGAATCCAGTTTGGAGTCCAGATGGTAAAAAGCTATCGTTTGTATCTAATAGATCAGGTGATAGAGGCGGAATTAATTTTGATACTTGGATGGTTTGGTTGCAAAAATCTGACTGGGAAAAATCAAGAACAGACTTTAAAGAGGGTGCGTATTATCAGCCCAAAAAAGACCCAAAAGCTAAAAAGGATAAGAAAAAAGTAGTTGTAAAAATTGATAAAGACAACATCTACGATCGTTTGGTACAACTAACAAATTGGGCAGGTAATGAATTTGGAGCGATGTTTAGTTTAGATAGTAAAAGTATTTACATTTCTGCATCAAATCCAGCAACAAGGCAAAACGGATTTTATAAATTAAAACTTACTGGTGGAACACCTAAAATGGTCAAAGGCATTTCGTCTGTTGGGGCAGCGAGTTTGTACAAATCAACTTTGTATTATGCTTCAAGAGGAAGATTAAAGTCGTTAAACTTAAAATCAGATAGAGTTACTTCGTATACACATTCAGCAAGTTATACAACCAATTTAGCAAAGCAATACGAACAAGTTTTTGAAGAAGGTGTACGAGCTATAACTGCTGGTTTTTACGATCCAAAATTTCATGGGTATAATTGGAAAAGCATCGTAAAAAAATACCGACCTTGGGTATTGGCAGCAACAACAAAACAAGATTATACGTTTATGTATAATAATATGTTGGGTCAGCTAAACGCAAGCCATATGGGGTATCGAGGAGCAAATCCAGAAAAGGTGTCTAGTGATAGAATTGGGCTGCTTGGTTTAGATGTAAAGAATATAAGAAACGGAGTAGAAATTAAGTATGTATTACCAAACTCTGCAGCCACAAAATCGAATGTGAATTTAAAAGTAGGCGATGTTATTACGGCAGTAAATGGCAAAAAAATTCAGTTTGATACAAATTTTTACAGCCTGTTAAAAAATACAGTAAATAAAGAAGTATTACTAACCCTACAAGGCAGTAGAGAGGTTGTTGTAAGAACACAGTCTAGTGGAGTAATTAGTAGGTTGCGTTATGAAGAATGGGTGAATTCTCGTAAAAAATTGGTTGATAAATTTTCGAACGGTCAATTAGGTTATATTCATATTCAAGGAATGAATTTACCAAGCTTTGAGCGTTTTGAGCGTGAATTAAAAGCTAGTGGTTATGGTAAAAAAGGAATTGTAATTGATGTGCGTTATAATGGTGGTGGATGGACTACCGACCGTTTAATGACAGTGTTAAACACCAAGCAACATGCATATACGGTTCCAAGAGGAGCAACCAATAATTTAAAGCGAGATAATACAAAGTACAAAAATAATTATCCGTTTAATGAAAGAGCTATTCTATCTGTAAATACTAAGCCAATGGTAGCATTAGCAAATGAAAATAGTTACTCAAATGCAGAGATATTTGCACATGCTTTTAAGAGTTTTAAACTAGGGAAACTAGTAGGACAGCCAACATTTGGAGCGGTAATTTCTACTGGTGGACATAGTTTAATGGACGGATTTATTAGAATGCCTTATAGAGCTTGGTATGTAAAAGAGTCTGGCAAGAATATGGAGAATGAAGCGCCAGCTATGCCAGATTATTTAGTTAAAAACAAACCAGGTTGGAAAGCCAGAGGAGAAGATGACCAATTAAAGAAAGCTGTAGAGGTTTTATTAAAAGACCTTAAGTAAAAGAATAGAGTATTAAATAAAAAAGCGAACCATTTGGTTCGCTTTTTTATTAAGCTTATCTTGTTGATAATTATATGAGCTCAGTAATTATTAAGTATAACCCTATTATCACAAAACCAATGCCTCCTGTTTGAAGTTTAAAAGAGAATCTGCCATACCCATGTTTTTTTATTAGTTTTTGATATATAATGATAATAGCTATTCCATTAATTACAAAGACTAAACCAATAATTAAATTTATTATATCTATTAAAAACTAATACACCTTTTCACCATTTACATAGGTAGCAACAACTTTAGTTTTATGTATGTTGCTGCCTTTAACTTTCATAATATTTTGATTTAGAATAACAAAATCAGCAAACTTATCCACTTCTATACTGCCTTTTTCATTTTCTTCAAAGTTAGAGTGTGCAGCCCAAATGGTCATACCGCGTAAAGTTTGTTCTCTGGTCAAAGCATTTTCCATTTGAAATCCGTTGGCTGGATATCCCTCTGTATCTTGTCGGGTTACAGCAGCAGAAAATGTTAAAAACGGACTTACTCTTTCTACCGGAAAATCGGTTCCTAAAGCAACTCTTCCGTAGCTTTTTAATAAATCTTTAAAGGCATAAGCACCTTTTATACGCTCTGCACCAACACGATCTTTTGCCCAATACATATCTGACGTTGCGTGTGTAGGCTGCACCGAAGGAACAATATTGTCAAATAATTCAAAGTCAGCAGGAGAGACAATTTGTGCATGTTCAATTTTCCAACGTCTATCTTTTTGTCCTTTTAACGCTCTCTTGTAAGTTTTTAAAATCCAAGTATTTGCAGAGTCGCCAATGGCGTGTGTGTTCATTTGATAGTTAGACTTTGCAATTTGTTCGGCAATTTCTGTATATCTTTTTGGACTGTAAATCATAGCCCCAAAATGATTGTGTCTATCACTATACGGTTTTCGCATAGCTGCTCCACGAGAACCTAAAGCACCATCGCCATAGACTTTAAAAGAACGTACATTTAAACGGTCAGTTTTTATAATTCCTTTGCCTAAAAAGTAATCTAAATTTTTTTGACTGACAGAAACCATGGCATAAATACGCATTTTTAAATCACCAGTTTTTTGCAAACTATCCATAAGTTCAATTGTATTTCTGCTTAAGCCGGCGTCATTTACAGTAGTTAATCCGTAGCTAAAAGTCATTTTTTGAGCATCTAGCAACCCTTGAATTTGCTCTTTTTTTGAAGCTGCAGGAAGCTTAATATAGTTCATTGCAGCATCAATTAAAACTCCTGTTAATTTTCCATTTTTTGTAAGAAACTCACCTCCAGAAACTTTTTTTGGAAATTTGGTACTCGATAATCCTGAGTATTTCAGGGCAGCTTCATTTACCAATAATGCATGCCCATCAACTCTACGAATAGCAACAGGTGTATTTGGGAAAAGTTTGTCTAATTTTTCTTTGGTAGGAAATTCTTTCAGCTCCCAATCGTTTTGATCCCAGCCACGACCAGTGATATATGTTGCTTTTTTTTCTTTTTTAAAAGCGACTAGTTTTTGCAGCACTTCATCATAACTTTTAGTGCCTCTTAAATCTACTTTTTGTAAGCTTAATCCTAAGCCATTAAAATGACAGTGTGCATCTATCAATCCTGGTATAATGGTTTGGTTTTTTGCATCTACAATATTGGTTGCTGTATAATTTTTCTGAATTTCAGCATTGGTGCCAACTGCTATAAACTTACCGTTTTTTATAGCAAAACTTTCAGCTTTGTCAAAATTTTTATTAACGGTATACACATTTGCATTGATAACAATAAAATCGGCTTTTTCTTGTTGCTTACACGCTGTAAAAAGAGCAAGAATACTAAGTGTTAAAATGATTTTCTTCATGCTGTTATTGTTTGATTGGTGTATTGTTGTATAAATATTTATCCATTAAGTAAATCATACTTGCCATAGAGGCACTTCCTAACTCAAGCTCACGCTTGTTTACTTTGTCAAAAGTATCTGTTGCTGCATGATGGTAATCAAAGTAGCGCTGCGAATCTGGTCGATAGCCAACTAAAGTGACGTTCTCTGATTTTAACGGACTAATATCTGCACCAGATCCACCTCTAACAATATCGTGTAATCCATAAGGAGCTAACAATTTTTTCCAACTTTTTAAAGTAGCTGTATTTGCTTTGTTAGCATCAATAGTAAATCCTCTAGGAGTATGTCCTCCAGCATCAGATTCTAGTCCGCCAATATGAATTTCTTTAGTTGTCTTTGCGGCTTCTGCATAAGCTCTAGCACCACCTCCGCCTTGTTCTTCATCCATAAAAAATACTACTCGAATGGTGTTTTTTGGCTTGATATTATTCTTTTTAAAAATGTGCAATACTTCTAAAGATTGTACAATACCTGTTCCGTCATCATGCGCTCCATCACCTAAATCCCAAGAATCTAAATGACCACCTACTACAATTATTTTTTCTGGGTTTTCTGAACCTCTTAACTCACCAATTACATTGTAAGATTTTTCATTGGGTAAGTTTCTACAATTTTGTTTTAGATAGACTTTTAGATTTGGGTTTTCCTTTAAACCTTTACTTAAGTTTTCTGCAGCTAATGTACTTATGGCTGCAGCAGGAATGTATTGACTTTCTGGAATATCTCCGTAACGCATGGTTCCTGTATGTGGGTAGTTGTCTATATTATTGGTCATAGATCTAACAATAACGGCCAATGCGCCGTGCTTTCCAACAGCTGCGGCACCGTTAACACGTTGGTCTACACAACCACCGTAGGCACTAAATGTGTTAATCAAGGTATTGTCAAAAGGTCTGTTAAAAAAGATAATTTTACCTCTGGCTTTTTCTCCTAACTCTTGAGCTTCTTTAATTGTTTTCACCTCTATTACTTCTGCCATAACACCATTGTTAGGTGTAGCAACAGAACCTCCTAAAGCGCAAATAGCCATGTCAGTTTTTTTACCATTAGAAACAAAATAAGCAACTTCTTTTTCTCCCCTAACCCAATGAGGTACAATTGCTGGTTGCAACCAAACTGAATCTAAACCAACTTCTTTCATAACACGTTCTCCCCATTTTACTGCCATTGCTGCTTCTGGTGATCCTGACATTCTTCCACCTATATTTGTGGTTAAATCTTTTAACCAGTTATATGATTTTCCATGTAAAAGTGCTGTGTCAAAAATCTTCTTAATATTAGCTGCGTCTGTTTTTTCTTCAGCAGTCAATTCGGTAGAAGTAGTTTTAGTTTCTTTCTTTTCGTTACAAGCAATTATTAAAAATGCCAGTACAAAGAATAAGGATATTTTTTTCATTTGGTTGTGGTTTATATTGAGCTCATAAAGCTACATAAAATGTTTAAGATTTCTTTGCTAGTATGGCTAATTTATAACGTTTTAACTCTTTAATTACTTTAGGAGCTAAAAGCACTAATCCAATCATGTTAGGAACCATCATAGCAAATACCATAGCATCAGAAAAATCTACAACAGAATTTAGTGTTGCGGCAGCACCAATTACTGTGAATACACAAAAGATGATTTTATAAATATTTCCTGTTCTCTTTTTTCTGCCGAATAAGTATGACCAAGCTTGGTATCCATAATATGACCAAGATATCATCGATGAAAAAGCAAAAAGAATAACGGCAATAGTTAATAAATATGGAAACCAAGAAATACCACTTTCTAGAGCTTTAGATGTAAGTATTGCTCCTTGCTCATAAGAAATTTGTGTTCCTGTAGTTATTTGTCCTGTTATAATTAATGCTAAAGCAGTCATTGTACAAACTACTACTGTGTCTATAAAAGGTTCTAATAAAGCGACTAATCCTTCACTGGCAGCATAGTTGGTTTTTACTGCAGAGTGTGCAATAGAAGAAGAACCAATACCAGCTTCATTAGAAAAAGCTCCTCTTCTAAATCCTTGAATCATCACACCAATAAAGCCTCCAGCAATTCCTGTAGGATTAAAAGCTCCATTAAATATTTCAGATAATGCATTTGGAATTTGTGTATAATTCATTATTAAAATTGTGATAACAGCTAATACATAAACCAATACCATTATTGGTACAATTTTATCTGTAACTTTTGCTATTTTTTTAATTCCACCAATAATTACAATTCCAGCAAAAATTGCCATAACTAAACCAAAAAGCCAACCTTGACCATAAATAAAACTTTCTTTGCCTCCAGTAACATATTCAAATAGTTTAAAAGCTTGGTTTACCTGAAACATATTTCCACCACCAAAAGAACCTCCAACACACATAATAGCAAATAGGATAGATAATAGTTTCCCAAACTTGCTAAAACCAATTCCTTTTAAGCCATTTTTTAAATAGTACATTGGTCCACCATATACAGTACCATCAGAAGCAATTTCTCTGTATTTGACTCCTAATGTACATTCAACAAATTTTGAAGCCATTCCTAAAAACCCAACCAGAATCATCCAAAAAGTAGCTCCAGCTCCACCAATTGATAAGGCAATAGCGACACCTGCAATGTTTCCTAATCCAACAGTTGCAGATAAAGCCGCAGTTAAAGCTTGAAAATGTGAGACTTCACCTGTGCTTTCTGCTTTTATTGTAGCTGTAATGTCATCTTGTTTTTCATGAGTATCAACATGATCATATTTTCCCCTTACAACATTAATTGCAGTAAAAAAACCTTTAAAATTGATAAGTTTAAAATAGATAGAGAAATACAATGCACCTGATATTAAAACAATTAATACCCAAGGGATTCCAATAGTGTCTGTAATTGGTATTTCGGCTAAGATTGAATCTGTAAACCAGCTAGTAGCATTCCCGAAAGATTGATCTATTCTTTGATCTAAAGACTGTGTTGATTCTTGAGAAAAAAGAGATTTAGAAAATATAAATGCACAAATAGTTATTAATAGTTTTTTCATTTTTAATAGTATTGATTTCTGCTAAATTGCTGTGAATCAATTAAAAATAAAAGCTTACGTATTGATGAAAATTTGTAATGTAACTACTTAAGCATTGGTTAAGTATTCGGTTTACGAATCACATGAAATGGTTGCAAATTCTAGTAGATTATTGTCTTTTGCATATTGTATTAATTGCTCTTTTCCTCCAGAGCCAGAAATGTTTAATGCTTTTTTAATTTGGTAAATATGAGCTTGAAACCCATCTACACTAATATGCATTGCTTCTGCAATTTCGGTATACGATTTTAGTGTTCCACAAACTCCAAGATTAGCTAAGACTTCTTTTTGTCTATCAGAAAGAATTACTTCAGAAGATTTTTTTAAGGCTAAATACTCGTTTTTTTGTTCGGCTAATTCAGATTTTAAATGCTTGATGGTATCTAAATGACTTTCGTTAGCAATTAATAATGCTTCCTTTTCTTTTTCTAAAGATTGTTTTGAGGCTTTGATTTTAACATATTCTGATCGTTGTTCTTCATTTTCTGCTAGTAACTTCCAACTATATAATAGTATTGTAAACAGTAAAATGAATAAAAATTTGAAGGATAAACTTGTAATTACTCCTAACGAATTCCAGGTAGGTTCAGAAATAAATTCACTTATATATTCCGTAGGAATAATTCGGTGTATTACTGCTACGATAATTAATAAAAAAAGAGCAAATGTTGGTAAATACATAAAGCGCATTCCTCTATTTTTAAAAGCTTTGTTTAACTCTTGTAAAAGAGCAAATGCAACTACTAAAGAAATAGGGATATCTATTAGCCAAATAACATTACTACTAGAGTTCTCTTGATTGTTACTATAAAAAGAAATCAAAAAAACAGAAGAAATCATCAATAGTATTCCTCCAAAAATGATGAATACTTCTTTGTTTGTAAAACGTTCAATGATTCGGATAACTAAATTTCTTTTACCATAATGTTCTATTGACGGAATAGACATTAATATAAAAAGTGAATTGATTAAAGAGAAGAATACACCCAAGCTAATAATTACCGTGTCTTGATGTTGAATATTAAAAAAATGAATTAGAAATATATTTATCAATGAGCCAATTCCCCAAGATAAAATTGCCAACGCGAACCACTTAATTCCTTGTACAGAAATAGAAGAGGTATTTTTCTTTTTTTCTTTATAATAAATACGCTGAATTACAAATGCAGCAATACAACAAACTATTGCGGTTGTATAATAAGAAACTGTAGCTAACATTTTTTATAATTTTCTTGGAAACTAAGGTAGGAATAAAATTAGTTTATTTGAAAATGAATATGATCATCATGTCGAACAGCACCACAGCCATGAAATCTTATTTTAGAATTAATCAGTTTCATTCTGTTTTTTAAATGTGGTTCTATAAAAATTTTTGTCACAAGTTTATTGTTTGCAATAATATTAATTAGTTCACTAGTAGCTTTTGTAGAAAAGCTTAGATTATCATGGGTTTTACCAAACGTTAAATATTTAGTAAAGTCGTATTGCCAATAGTTACTCTTTTTACAAATTTCAGTTTGATTTATTTCATGATTAACCGGCTCAACAAAAATACCATAACCACTTCTAGAAGGTTTTAAATTTGAGATTTTTTGTTCACTATCTTCATAGATAAAAGAGAGATCTATTTTTTTACCATCATTATGACTTAAATGAGGAAGTAATGGAAATTTATTTATAAATGGGAAATTAGCATCTAAATAAATAATTTTAATTCCTGGGTGTTTTTTACTTATTTCTATCGAAATATTTTCAATTGTATTATATAAATCTGCAGTTACATAATTCCGATTGAATAGTTTAGTGATTATACTATGAGATGAAATATTGGCTGTGTCTTGAATTTTCACTCTTCCAAAAAGAGGAGCTATTTTAGGAATTAAAAAATAAGAGCAAAGTAGATATAGTCCAAGAAAAAGAATTCCTTTTTTTAACTTGTTTTGTTTTTTAAAAACCAGTAGCGTAGTAAGATAAATTAACCCTCCAATTTGAGTAATAATTGTTAGTGTCAGAAAAATTAATATATGGAGAAATACTTTAGTCAATTTTTTAAAAATCAAACTTATAACTAATACCTCCTAAGACTTGAAATCCTTGTACGTTAAAATTAGCCAAACGTTGGTAATCTGAATTTAAAATGTTGTTCATTTTTAGAAAAGCAGAAAACCTGTCATTAAAATGATATCCACCGTTTATATTCACATCTAGATACGATTTTAATGTTTGTTGTCCATTAATTGCAGAAGGATATGTGCCACTATAAGTTGCGTCTTTTCTTTCTGAAACTAAAAAGATGTTTGAGTTCGCATACCATTTATTTGTGGTAAACTTGGCAAATAACTCAGCATTCATTGTAGGTAAATTCCAGGCAACTGGCTGACTGGTTGTGGTATAACTACGAAACAAACTGTTTGCGCCAACTGTTAGGTTTTTACTCAGTTCTATAGAAAGTTCTCCAAAAAAAGCAACAGTTTTTACATCGTCATACACTACAGAAAACGAATTTCCGTATTCGTAACCTTTCAAAGGGATAGTATTGACAATGCTTGTTGTTCCGTCTGATTTTGAATTGTTTCTAATATACAGCGGTAAATCATTGACATCACTATAACTTGCTTTTAGATTATAGGTGATGTTTGAAGATAGCTTTCCGTTAAATCCGCCAAAGAAATCATATTTTGTATTGGTTTGTGTGATAAAAAGTGTTGGAGCAACAAAAGGATTCTTATCGCTAAATTCTTTGTAAGTATTGGTTGTTAATCCTCCTTTTGCACCTAAGTATAAACTGATGAAATTTGCTACAATTGGATAAGAAATAGTAACATCTGGATAAATAAAAACTTGACTTGTTTTATTTTCTAAATCAGAAGAAAAGACCAATTTTGTTCCTAATTTTGCTCTAAAATCACCTGAATTAATGGTGTAATTCGGAGCTAAACTTGTGGTGAAAAAGCTGTATTCTAATTTTGAAGTGGAGCTATACGATTGTGCAAATTCTCCATTTAAATAATCAAAAGAAGTAGCAATTATTAAATCGTTTAATTTTCTTCCTATATTTTTTAACGAAATTTTGAATTGAGGATCTACAAGTGCACGCAATTCTTTGCTAGAAAATTGATCTGAGAAAGACGAAATATTTCCTTTTACACCGCTAAAAAAATAGTCTTTAAAATTTAGGTCTGCTTCTAGGTTAACATAATTATACTTTTGTAATTCTTCTATTCCGTTTGTGGTGGTAGGTGTAAAAGGAATAGTGTTTGGTAAGCCATACCAATTGTAATTATTTAACTCGTAATTAGCTCCGATTTTCCAATTGTAATCTTTATTGTTTTGTTGAAAATATGCGCCTACTACTAGGTTCGAAAAATTACTATTTAACGGTGTGTTGTCTACGCTGTTTTCTGATGATATGTATTTGGCATACAAACCAACATCGCTTTTAGAACGGCTAGTTTTATTTAGAAATATTTCTGCAAAAGGGCTGTTATAGTTTCCGTAACCTAAGGCAAGATAATTTTTGTAAAGTTGTTCTTTAGGTCCGTAATTAATTCCTTTAGCAGTTCCGGTTTTTGGAATAAAAGTGGACGCTACAGGAGCAGAAAAAATTTGATATTTTAAAGTTCTTTTCTGTGCTCTGTTACCTAATTTGATCTTCGGATTCTTTTTTATTTTAAAAGCATCAGAAATTGTTGGAGTATAAGATGTAATGACATTAATTACTTCTGTTTTTATAGTGTCTTTTGCTGTTTGTGCAAAGCCTATTGCACTAAAAATCCCTAGGCAAAATGTAAATACAATTTTTCGCATTGTTAATCTCTTTTGTTGTTATTAGGAGTTACAGATTCGTTGGTTTTAGCTTCGTTCTTTTTAATGAGGTCTAATTCTTTTTTTGCTTCTGTAATTACATCATCAAACTGTTTAAAGTTTTTAATAATATTTTCTAAAATATAGATTGCTTGATAGGAATCTTTTAAGCCGTAATAGTTTTTAGCCATAATAATATAGCTTCTAACTCCCCAATATTTATAGCTCGCATAATCAGCAATTAGTTTTTGTATAACTGTGTTAGATCCTTTGTAATCTTTCTTCTTATTTTTAAAGAATGAGTTATAGTACAAGGCTTCTGCTTTTAACTCTCCGCTAGCCTTGTTTTCTACTTCTTTATAATAGGTTTCAGCCTTTTTTAAATTACCTGTTTTAAATGCAGCTCGTGCAATAATAATTTTAGCATCGAACTCAACTGTTTCATCTATTTTTTCTTTTTGTAAAACTTTCTCTGCGTAAGTAACAGCCCTTTTGTAATCATTTGCTTGGTAATAACCCTTCATTAAATTGCTTTGTGCAAAAGTGATGTTTTGCGGATAGTTTGCTTCTTGTTCTAAACGAATCAACAAAGGTGTGGCATTGTTCCAATCAGCTTTTTTCAAATAAATCAAAGCTAATTTATTGAGTGCTTCTTCACTAAATTCACTTTGGGTTTGCTCAATAACATACCTGTAATACTGCGTTGCTTTTTCTTCTTGATTTGTTTTTAAAAGCGATTGTGCCAAATAAAAGTTAGCTTTTAAAGCGTGTAATCCGTTTGGAAAGGCATTAATGTATTTTGTAAATCCATCAATAGCTTTTTCTGTATTGTTTTCTAAAAATTTGTTTTCGGCAGCTTCATAGGTTGTATTGTCTAAATCTGCATTGGTAACATTAACAAACGAAATGTTTTTAACCCAAGCTGCATATACATCAACTTGCCCTAAATCTACATACACATTTTTAGCATTGGTAACGGCTTGTTTAGCTTCGCTCGAGTTAGGATAGGTTGCTACAATTTTTTTAAACTTTTCTAAAGCTTTGTTGTAATCGTTATCGTTGTAATACACCAATCCTTGACGTAACAAAGCTTTTGGGATGTATAAACTTTTAGTGTGTTTATTTATTAATTCATTATAAACTTCATGTGCTTTTATATTGTTTTTAACTGCAACATAGGTGTTTGCTAACTGGAATAAAGCATCGTCTTTTAAACCTGTAAACTCATATTTATTCACGAGTATAGTAAGGTTGTTTATCTTTTGAGTATTATCGCCTAAAAAACCATAACTAATTGCTTTTTGGTAAGTGGCATAGTCAGAACCAATACCTGCTTTTGTAATAATTTTGTTATAGGCTTTGATAGCATTGGTGTATTGTTTTGTAACAAAATAACAATCTGCTAATCGAATGCGAGCGTCATCTAAAAATGGATGTGTGCTGGCTGCTTTTCTTATAAAGTTGCTAAAAGAATTTGCGGCTCTTGAGTAATCTTTTAATTTAAAGTAACTGTAGGCAATGTTGTAATCTACATTTTTATACTCTTCTATTTTTGAAGCATTTTGTGTTCTTTTAAATTGTTGAAAGCCATCTAGTGATTTCTTAAAATTAGAGAGCTGAAAATCTGTTTCTGCTTTCCAATACATTGCAGCAATTTTTATAGTTACATCAGAAGATTTTGTTGCACTAGTAAAAAACGGATATGCCTCGGTTAACTTTTTTTGGTTGAATAACTGAATGGCTCTGTAATAAGAAACATCTTTAGCTAACTCAATATTATTAGAACTTTTCTTTTTGCTTAAATATTCTAGAGCGCCTTTATAATCTTGTTGATAAATATAAGAGGTAACCACAAGCTCATTCATTTCTTTGTAATGTGGAGATGTTGGATAGTTTTTTAAAAAATCTTGCAAAACCTCTGCGACACTTTTATACGGGTTTCCTAGCTCGTAACTTAATTTGGCGTAATTGTAAAAAGCATCTTCTTTAATCTTTTTATTAAAGTCCATTTCACTTGCGTTTTTAAACGCATTTAATGCTTCTGATTTTTTATCGATGTACAAATAACATTCAGCTAAATGATAATAGGCATTTTGTGAGATGCTATTGTTTGCTCCGATGATTTTATTAAAAGTAGCAGCTGCATTTTCAAAATCGTTTTGCTTGTAAAAAGCATATCCTAACTGATAATAATCAGTGTTGTTCCACTTACCACGCTTACCTTTATAGGCTCTTAAATACGGAATGGCTTCTTTGTATTTTTGTAAGTTGAAGTAACTTTCTCCAATAATTTTAGAAATCTCAGAACGTTCGTCATGTAGTTTGTTTTCTAGCAGCTTTTTTCCAAAGGTGATGCATTTTTCAAACTCACCATTCTTAAAACTCATATCAAGCAAGTAATAATCTACCTTTTCATTATAGGTGTCGCTGTTACCGAGGTTGGTTAAATAGCTTTGTGCGGTGGTGTAATCTTTTTGTTTGTATGCGATATATCCGTAGTAATACTTTGCTTCACTGCCGTATTTTGTAGTATTGATTAATGAATAAAACTTATTTTTAGCCAACTTTAAATTTCCCGCCACTAATAAGGCATAGCCCATTTTAAAATTTAATTCGTTTTTGTTTTCAAAAGATAAATTTGTTGGATGTATTTTAGCATACCATTTTAAAGCATTTCCTGGGTTTCTATTAGAAAAATAATAGTTTCCCACATTTAAAAATGCTTTTTCCTTTTTGTTGCTACTCGGATTTTCTTCTACAAATTTAAGTACCAATTTATCAGCATTGGGCTGATTTAATTTAACAGCAGTAATGGCTGTATAGTAATCTGCATCAGATTTTAAAGTATTGTCTTGTAAAGCAACTTGTTTAAATAATTTTTGTGCAGCAGCATAAGCTTTGTTGTTATATAGTTTTAAGGCGTGACTGTATGTAGATTTTACATCAATATTTGCTTCAGATTGTTGTGCATAAAGAATAGAATGACTTAAAAATATAACAAGTACTGTGGCAATGTTTTTTAAAAAGTAATGCTTCATTTTTTATATTGGTTTTGCTATTCGAAAACTATAACGTAGTTTTTTTTATTTTGTTGGATAGATATAAAAAAACAATGTCAATGTTAATTTTCAAAGGTAAAAATTGTAAAAGATTAATCACTTAAAAATTCTTTTAAACTCAATAGAAAATTATAAGTTTGTAGAAACTACGTTTTTATGGCAGATGCAATATTACATTTAGAAGATGCAGCAATTTATCAAAGAGATAATTTGGTGCTTTCAAAAGTAAATTTAACGATTCAGAAAGGTGAGTTTTACTACTTAATAGGTAAAACGGGTAGTGGTAAAAGTAGTTTAATGAAAACTTTATACGGAGATTTACGCTTAAAAAGTGGAGTAGGAAAAATTGTAGATTTTGATTTAAGTAAATTAAAAGATAAAGAGATTCCGTTTTTAAGAAGAAAAATAGGAATTGTCTTTCAAGATTTTAAATTGCTAAATGACAGAACCGTTTTTGATAATTTGCTGTTTGTACTTAAAGCTACTGGCTGGAAAGACAAGGTAAAAATGAAGCAAAAAATTCATGAGGTTTTAGAAAAAGTTGGCATGGAAACCAAGGATTTTAAAAAGCCTTTTGAGCTTTCTGGAGGAGAGCAACAGCGTGTTGCCATTGCAAGAGCATTGTTAAACGACCCAGAATTAATCTTGGCAGATGAACCAACTGGAAATTTAGATCCAAAGACATCGTTAGAAGTAATGCAGTTGTTAAATGAAATTCACCAAAGCGGAAAAAGTATTTTAATGGCCACACACGATTATGCTTTGATTGTAAAATTTAAACAAAAAACAATTAAGTGCGAAGGCGGAGTGCTGTTTGAAGTTGTACAGCAAGCGACTATTTAAATATACAATCAATTAACTTCCTTGCAGATTCTGTAGGGTGTATTTGGCTCAATTCTTCGTGTCGTTTTTTTGTTTCTAATTTAGAAAGCTTTTGAGAAAAAAGGATGCTGGTTTTTTGCAAAACTTCTTCTTTGGTATTTGCTAACTCACACAAAGATTCTAAGCCCGTATCTTCAATCATTTTTGTGTTAGTAATAATAAATTTACCTTGGTAAAGCGCATTTAAGAGTTTTAATTTAATACCCGTTTTTTGAAAGGTAAACAAGGTGTTTATGTGTGCTTCTGCAAATAACTTTTCTAGTGCTGTTTGATTTGGTATTGCAGCAAAAGAGATGTTTTTGTGGTTTTTAATTTCTGTTAAAATCCTATTATTTTTAGAACTACTGGCAATTACAAATTTGTAGTTAGAGTTTTTGTATACATTTATTAAAAACATGGCAGCTTTGATATTATCTGCCACTCTTAAATCTCCGTGGTATAAAATATACGCTCCAGTTGGAGTAGTATTTTCTATAACTTTTGCTTGATGAAATGCAGGAATATAGGTGCATTTTTTACCATAAGTAGAAAGAAAATAGTTTTGCTCAAAAGGTGAAATTGTAAAAATACCGTCAGTTTTTGAGAGCTGTTTTTCAAAACGTTTCAGCTTTAATCCTTCTACATAAAAGAACAACTTTTTAAAAATATGTTGTTCGCTTTTAGCCAATCCAAAGAAATAATCGTGCTCAATATTGTGGGCTCTTACAAAAGTTTTTTCTTGAAAATCTGTTTTAAATAAAGGGTATAAAGTGTGTAAGCCCTCAAATAAAATAGGAGCTTTAATTTGATGTAAGTTTTTAGTCAATTCTTTGTTTTTTCTTGAAGTTACAATAAATGGTGTTCTGGAAAAAAAAGAAAAAGTTTTGTTTTTACGAGGATAGTAAAATACTTTTTCACAATACCTTTCTAAGATTTGCTGTTGCTTTTTTTTATTGTATAAAAAAGTATGTAAATAAATAGCAACACCTAGTTTGTGTAATTCTTTTATTTTGTAAAAAACATCAATAATTCCACCATAATTAGGTGGGAATGGAACATCAAATGTAACAAGATGTAACTGTCTTTTCATTACAACAAATGTATTAATTTAGAATTTTAGTTTTTAAAAATTGATAGTAGTACTTCTTCTTGCTTTTCCCAAATGAATTCTTCTTTAGCTTTTGATAATTGAATTGAGTAATCTTTGGCTAGAAGTTGGTTCATTTGCGTTGCTATTTCTTTGGGTTTTCTTTCTCTTACAGTTTCTCCAACCTGATAATCTATAATAAGTTGTTTCATTTCTGGTAAATCAGAAACAAAAATTGGCACATCAGCTTGTATGTAGTCAAAAACTTTGTTTGGTAAAGAAAATCTATAATTAAGTCCGGCGTCTTCTTCTAAACTAATTCCTATATCCGCTAGTGGTGTAAGTTTTTTTAGCATTTCTGGCAATAGTTTCCCAAGAAAGTAAACTTTGTTGTGTAGTTTTTTTTCGTGCACCAATTGTTTTAGTTCTTGAAGAATATCGCCGTCACCAATGATAATAAATAAATGATTATTTAGGTGTTGCATGCTGTCAATCATTAATTCTAAACCCCTGTCAATATTAACTGCTCCTTGATATAGGATAATCTTTTTATCCGATGTTTCAAATGGAAAAGAGCTTGTTGTTACCTGTTGTTTTAAGGGTAAATTTTTGATAACCTTAAAATCAGAATTATACAGTTTTTTGTAATAATTGGCAATGCTATTACTAACAGTATAACTATTTTTTAATTTCGGTATCATCCACTTTTCAAGCTGTAACCAACATCTTTTTACAAAAGGTCTTTCAACTAATTCAGGAATTTCAGAAAATAATTCATGGCTGTCAAAAACCAATTTTTTAGATTGAATTTTACCGACTAGGTAATTGGCTAAAAGTGTATCGGTATCGTTAGACAATAAAATGTCTTTACTAGAAAAGAAGAGGAATAGAAAGAGTCTAAAATTATATTCTGCGTAAAATAAAAAACCTTTGTTAAAAAGTAATTGTATTCTTTTTGTTTTGTAATTCCTGTTAAGTGGTTGGCTATGTTTTAATTTTCTACCAATTAATAGAATATCAAACCCTGCGTTGTGTAAAGTAGAGCAAACTTTAGCTACACGTTGATCTGTAGATAAATCGTTGGTCACAGAAACAAGTATTCTCTTCAAGAAAAAATTTTTAGCAGCAAGATAAAATAAAAAAACCCGTTTCAAGTAAATCGAAACGGGAAAATTGCTATGAAAAAGAAAGATACTGAACTAATATCAGTATCAGTGACAAATATAAGTACAATATTTGGTTTAGATTAATTTTTTCGACGAAAATTAGTAAAGTGAAGTTTAATGACAAAAATGAGGCTGTAAAAAACCCGCTTCAAAAGAAGCGGGAAAATTGCTATGAAAAAGAATGATAAGAAACTCTTATCACTTATAAAGACGATTGATTTTTTAAAATCTTACAGTTTTATTTGTTATTTAACATTTTATTAAGAATTATTTCAAGTAGTTTGAGTGTAATTCTTTCATTTTTTTGAGCTTAGGTGTAATCACAAAACTGCAATATGCTTGTTCAGAATTGTTTTTATAATAGTTTTGATGTTCTGTTTCTGCTTCAAAAAAAATGATCAACTCACTCACTTCTGTAACAATTGGACTCTCAAAAATATTTATTAGTTCTTCGATTACTTTTTTTGCAATTTCTTGCTCTTTTTTATTCTGATAAAAAATAATCGATCGGTATTGCGTTCCTTTGTCTGCACCTTGTCTGTTTAATGTAGTTGGGTCGTGAGTGGTCATAAAAATCCTTAAAATTTCTCGATACGTGATTATTGAGCTGTCAAAAGTGATTTCTACAACTTCTGCGTGTCCTGTTAATCCAGAACAGACTTCTCTATACGTTGGTTTACCTGGAACTGTACCGCCTGCGTAGCCAGGTTTTACCTTAACAACTCCTTTTACTTCTTGAAAAATGGCTTCGGTACACCAAAAGCAACCTCCGCCAACAATGGCAGTTTGTATTTTTTTATTCATTCTTGTTTAATTTTATTGATGCAGAATTTGTACAATAACGCAATCCGCTTGGTTCTGGGCCATCTGGGAAGACATGTCCTAAATGTGCTTCACAGGTATTGCATAAAATTTCTACCCGAACCATTCCGTGTGATGTGTCTTTGAAATATTTAATAGCATTTTCTTTTATAGGTTCTGTAAAACTTGGCCAACCACTATTTGAATTAAACTTGATGCTAGAATCAAATAATGGAGCATCACAACAAACACAATTGTATTTCCCTTTTTCAAAGGTACTGCAATGCTCACCTGTAAAAGGTCTTTCAGTACCTTTTAATCGGGTAATTTGATATTGTTCTGGAGTCAATTTCGCTTTCCATTCATCTTCAGATTTTACAACAATTTTATCGGGCTTGAGATTGCCATTAACGGCAAAATGTATCACATCTTTCCAAGTCATTTTTATATTTTTAGATTCAACAATTAGTCGTAAAATTAAGCCTTTAAATTACAAAATTAGAGTCATAAAAAAACCTCAACATTATTGTTGAGGTCTTGGTTAATTATTTTTATAAAATTTATAAACCAAAAGCTGCTTTTACTTTGTCAACGTAGTCTAGTTTTTCCCAAGTAAACAGCTCTACGTCTAATGTTTTTGTTTCTCCATTAGGTTGGGTAAATGTTTTGCTTACAGTTTTGTTAGTACGCCCCATATGCCCATATGCAGCTGTTTCGCTATACATCGGTGAGCGTAATTTTAATCTGTCTTCTATAGCGGCTGGTTTCATATCAAAAATTTGGGAAACCTTAGTAGCAATTTCTCCGTCGGTCATATTAAACGGACAAGTACCATAGGTGTCAACGAATATTCCCATAGGTTCAGCCACACCAATTGCATACGAAACTTGTACTAAAATTTCATCAGCTACACCAGCGGCAACTAAATTTTTAGCAATATGACGTGTTGCATAGGCAGCACTTCTATCTACTTTACTAGGGTCTTTTCCAGAAAAAGCTCCACCACCGTGTGCACCTTTTCCTCCGTATGTATCAACAATAATTTTACGTCCAGTTAAACCAGTATCTCCATGAGGTCCACCAATTACAAATTTTCCTGTTGGGTTGATATGATATTTGATGTCATCGGTAAACAGCGCTTTGATTTCTGGAGAAACTAAAGCCTTTACTCTAGGGATTAAAATTTCTTTAATGTCTTTTCTAATTTTAGTCAACATTTCTTCATCAGAGCCAAAATCATCATGTTGAGTCGAAACTACTATAGCTTCAATACGTTGAGGTACATTATCATCAGAATATTCAATAGTTACCTGACTTTTTGCATCTGGTCTTAAGTAAGTGATTTCAGAATTTTCTCTTCTGATAGCTGCTAATTCTTTTAAAATAAGATGTGATAAGTCTAACGCTAAAGGCATGTAATTTTCAGTTTCTTTACTTGCATAACCAAACATCATTCCTTGATCACCAGCACCTTGTTCTTCTTTAGATGCTCTGTCTACACCACGATTGATATCATCTGATTGCTCGTGGATTGCAGACAACACCCCACAAGAATTTCCGTCAAACATGTATTCGCCTTTGGTGTAACCAATTTTATTGATGACCTCTCTAGCAATTTGCTGTACATCTAAATAAGTATTAGATTTTACTTCGCCTGCCAATACTACTTGCCCTGTAGTAACCAAGGTTTCACACGCTACTTTACTTTCTGGGTCAAAAGCCAAAAAATTATCAATTAATGCATCAGAAATCTGATCAGCAACTTTATCTGGATGTCCTTCAGAAACAGATTCTGAAGTAAAAAAATATGACATAAAACTATTTTTTAAATAATAAATTGAAAAATAAAAAGAGATTGCCTTAGTCGCAAAAGTAGTATATAATTACTGCTTTAGCTTTTTTTTGTGAGGTAGCAATCAGTTCAAATCTTTCCTCGAATATCGACTGCAAATGTACAGCTAAAATTGTAACTAAAAAATCAAAATTGTTAAAAAGTAAATTTCAACAGATTTTAAAAAAATGTAAAAAAAGTGAAAATAAATTTGGATATTAATTTTTTCTTACTGAATATTTGCGCTCAGAAAGTTCATCACTTATTGACAATGTTATCAAGAAAGGTGGAGGGAATAGACCCTGTGAAACCTTAGCAACCCTATACACTTAGTATAGAAGGTGCTAAATTCTACTTAATTTCAGATTCATTTATCACGAAATTGGATAGATAACTCAAAAAGCAATTACCGACGAGTAATTGTATTTATTCTTAATAACATTTTTCTAGTAAGTACATCAACATAGTTGATGCATTTGACTTTTGGTTTAATTTTTTATTAACTCAAAAAACAAGAAAAATGAGTACACAAAAATTTGCAACTAATGTGTTGCACGCAGGACACGATGTTACACAAACATCAGGAACAAGAGCAGTTCCAATTTATCAATCAACTTCGTATGTTTTTAACAATTCAGAGCATGCGGCAAATCTTTTTTCATTAAAAGAATTAGGATTTATTTATACACGTTTAAATAATCCAACAAATCAAATTCTTCAAGAACGATTAGCTACTATTGAAGGAGGTGTTGGAGCAGTTGTTTTTGCTTCAGGTACAGCTGCAATTTCTACTGGTTTATTGACTTTGTTAAAAGCAGGAGATCATATTGTAGCTTCAAGTAGTTTG
Organism: Flavobacteriaceae bacterium; assembly: GCA_013373385.1. Taxonomy (GTDB): domain Bacteria; phylum Bacteroidota; class Bacteroidia; order Flavobacteriales; family Flavobacteriaceae; genus Polaribacter. The sequence continues at coordinate 5,907 of JABXHX010000037.1, read as the reverse complement.
TATGGAGGTACCTACAACTTATTAAATGTAACCTTACCTAGATTAGGAATTACAACCACTTTTGTAGATGCTTCTAACCCAGAAAATTTTGCAGATGCAGTACAAGAAAACACCAGAGCTATTTTTGTTGAATCTTTAGGGAATCCAAAATTAGACGTGTTAGATTTAAAAGGAATTTCTGAACAGGCTAAAAAAGCAAGAGTTCCTTTTATTGTAGATAATACAGTTGCTACACCAGCATTATTAAATCCAATAGAACATGGTGCTAACATTGTAATTCATTCACTAACAAAATATATTGGTGGTCAAGGAAACTCTCTTGGTGGTGCTATAATTGATGCTGGTACTTTTGACTGGTCAAACGGAAAATTTCCTGAATTTACAGAGCCGTCAGCAGGATATCACGGATTAAAATATTATGAAACTTTGGGAGCAGCTTCATATACATTTAAGTTAATTTTGGAAGGATTACGTGATTTTGGAGGAGCATTAAGCCCAACAAATGCGTTTAATATTATTCAAGGATTAGAAACATTACCTGTAAGAATTAAGCAACATTCAGAAAACGCATTGGCTTTAGCAAAATGGTTAGAAGAACAAGGTGAGGTTGCTTGGGTAAACTATCCTGGATTAGAAAGTAGTAAATATAAATCGTTAGCTGATAAGTATTTGCCAAAAGGGCAAAGTGGAATAGTAACCTTTGGAGCAAAAGGTGGATTTGAAGCCGCAAAAACTATTGCAGATAGTGCTAAAATATTTTCACTCTTAGCTAATATTGGCGATACAAAGTCTTTAATTATACACCCAGCAAGTACTACCCATCAACAGCTTACTGATGAAGAGCAAGAAAGTGCAGGAGTATCATCAGATTTAATTCGATTATCAGTTGGGCTTGAAGATATTGAAGACTTAAAAGCAGATTTAAAAGAAGCTTTTGTAAAAGTGTCTAAAGAAGTTTTAGTATAAAGAAAGTGAGTAACAATTTATTACATATAAATATTCTTAGTTATACAACAGAAAGCGGTATTCAGTTCAATAATGTAAACTTAAGTTATCAATTGTTCGGTAAAGAATTGGGTACTGCTCCTGTTGTATTAGTAAACCATGCATTAACAGGAAATAGTAATGTAGCTGGAGAAAGTGGTTGGTGGAAAGAGTTAATAGGAAATAATAAAGCTATTGATACCAATACTTATACAATTTTAGCATTCAATATTCCAGGAAATGGTTTTGATGGAGTTGAGATTCATGATTATAAAAGTTTCATTGCAAGAGATATTGCTAGATTATTTTTGTTAGGTTTAAATGAGTTGAAAATTAATCAATTATTTGCATTAATTGGAGGTTCTCTTGGAGGAGGAATAGGTTGGGAAATGGTTGCATTAGCACCAAAAATCACCAAACATTTTATCCCAGTAGCTACAGATTGGAAGTCTACAGATTGGTTGATTGCTAACTGTCAGATACAAGAACAATTTTTAGTAAATTCAAGTAATCCTGTACATGACGCAAGAATGCATGCAATGTTATGTTATAGAACTCCAGAATCTTTTAAAAACCGTTTCCAACGCTCAAAGAATGAAGAATTAAAAGTATTTAATGTAGAGAGTTGGTTACTGCATCATGGTAAGAAATTACAAGAAAGATATCAGTTATCATCTTATAAATTAATGAACCAGTTATTAAAAACAATTGATGTTACAAACGATACTAATATTGATGTTTTAGATTCTATAGAAGCAGATATTCATATTGTAGGTGTAGATTCTGATTTGTTTTTTACTGCTGAAGAGAATAGGGATACATTTAAAAAACTAGCATTAACGAAACCAAATGTAACCTATAACGAAATAAATTCGGTTCATGGTCATGATGCGTTTTTAATAGAATATAAACAATTAGAAAAAATTATAGTCCCTGTTTTTAAGAACAGTTTTGAAATTAAAAAAATGAAAGTATTAAAGTTTGGTGGTAAATCACTGGCAAATGGTAAAGGGTTGGAAAATACAATTGATATCATTTCAAAAAAAGTAAACGATGGAGAAAAGATTACCGTTGTTGCTTCAGCAAGAGGCAATACTACTGATCAATTAGAAGAAATATTAGAAAAAGCTGCTACAAATAAAGTATTTAAAGAACAATTAGAAGCTTTTAAAAACTATCAAAAAGCAGCTTCTGATTCTGTTGATTTTAATCAAGAGTTTACAAAGTTAGATACGCTTTTTGAAGGAGTAAAATTATTAGGAGACTACAGTCAGAAAATAAAAGATGAAGTATTGGCTCAAGGAGAATTACTTTCTGTAAAACTTATTGCAAGTTTATTAAAAGAGCGTAATATTCAAGCAGTTCCAACAGATGCAAGAAAGCTAATTGTTACTGATGAAAACTTTGGTAATGCACAACCCATTAATGCAATTTCTAAAAAGAATGTTGTCAGTTATTTTAAACAAAATAATGGGCAAACAGTAAATGTTGTTACTGGGTTTATTGCTTCAAATCAGAAGAATGAAACCACTACGTTGGGTAGAAATGGAAGTAATTATACAGCATCCTTATTAGCTAATTATTTAGATGCAGAAGAATTACAAAATTACACGCATGTAAATGGAATCTTTACTGCAAATCCTGATTTGGTTTCAGATGCAAAAAAGATAGAACAACTATCTTTTTCCGAAGCGAATGAATTAGCCAATTTTGGAGCTACTATTTTACATGCAAAAACTATTATTCCTTTATTAGAAAAGAACATTAATTTAAGAGTATTAAATACGTTTAATAAAAAAGATAAAGGAACATTAATTACATCAAAATCTTCAGTAAAAGGAATTAAGTCTATTTCGGTTTTAGACAATGTGGCTTTAGTGAATTTCGAAGGTAGAGGTTTGTTAGGTAAAGTTGGAGTAGATGCTAGAATCTTTAAAGCATTAAGTGATAAAGGAATCAGTGTAAGTATTATATCACAAGGTTCTTCGGAACGAGGAATAGGTTTAATTATAAATAAAGATAATGCTACAGAAGCAGTTCTAGCGTTAGAAAAAGAGTTTGAAAATGATTTTTATTCGCAGGATGTAAATCAGATTTCAATAGTAGATGATGTCTCAGTAATTTCGATAATTGGACAAGATTTAAGTGAGTTTCATCACCCATACAATGCATTGATAAAAAACCAAATTGTACCCTTGCTTTTTAACAATACAATTACAGGTAAAAATGTGAGTCTGGTAGTCAAAAAAGAAGAATTACATAAAGCCGTAAATGTTATTCACGGACAAGTTTTTGGAATTGCAAAAAAAGTAAATATAGCTGTATTTGGAAAAGGATTGGTAGGTGGAACGCTAATTAATCAAATTCTAGAAAATGCTAAACCTGTGTTAGAAAGACGTAAAATTCAGCTCAATATTTTTGCCATTGCCAACTCTAAAAAAGTATTGCTAAATAAAGATGGTGTTGATAATGATTGGGAAACAGCACTATTAGAAAACGGTGCAGAAAGCAACTCGGTAGAAAGTGTTACTGCTTACGCAAAAGCACATCATTTAGAAAATTTAATAGCAGTAGATAATACAGCTAGCGGAGATTTTGTGTCAAGTTACATTCCATTAATTAATGCAGGATTTGACTTAGTGTCATCTAACAAAAAAGCAAATACGGTGTCGCATTCTTTTTATAAAGAGTTGAGAGAAGAACTCGCAAAGAATAAAAAAACATATTTATACGAAACCAATGTTGGTGCAGGATTACCGTTAATTGATACGATTAATTTATTACATGAATCTGGAGAGAATATTACAAAAATAAAAGGTGTTTTTTCTGGATCATTAAGCTATTTATTTAATCGGTTTTCTTCGGATGAGATTCCGTTTTCAACAGCATTACAAGAAGCAATTGATAACGGATTTACAGAACCAGACCCGCGTGAAGATTTATGTGGAAATGATGTGGCTAGAAAACTCTTGATTTTAGCACGTGAATTAGATTTAGAAAATGAATTTGAAGATATTCAAGTTCAAAATTTAATTCCTAAACAATTTAGAGATATACCAAAAGAAGAATTTTTATCTAACTTATCTAAACTTGATAAAGAGTTTCAATTAAAAAAATACACTCAACAAGAGAATCATGTGTTAAGATATATTGGAGAATTATCTGGAGATTTATTTAAAGACAAAGGAAATCTAGAAGTAAAATTAGTATCAGTTCCATCTACATCTCCCTTAGGCTCGTTAAAAGGTTCAGATGCAATTTTTGAAATTTATACAGAGTCTTATGGACAACAACCAATCGTTATTCAAGGAGCTGGTGCGGGAGCAAAAGTAACAGCAAGAGGCGTATTTGGAGATATATTAAGATTAGCAAAAAATAATAACTAGAATGAGTACACATTTTGAAACTCAGGCCATAAGAAATCAAACAGAACGTTCGCAATTTTCAGAGCATTCAACACCAATGTATATTACATCAAGTTTTGTTTTTGATGATGCAGAAGATATGAGAGCATCTTTCGCAGAAGAGAAAGAGAGGAATTTGTATAGTAGGTTTTCAAACCCAAACACAACAGAGTTTGTCAATAAAATTGTAGCTATGGAAAAAGCAGAAGCAGGTTATGCTTTTGCAACAGGAATGGCGGCTATATTTTCTGCGTTTGGAGCCTTATTAAGTGCTGGAGATCATGTGGTTTCTTGTCGCTCAGTATTTGGATCTACCCATACACTGTTTACAAAGTATTTGCCAAAATGGAATATAGAGACTAGTTACTTTAAGGTGAATGAAGTTGATAAAATTGAAAGTTTAATTCAATCAAACACTAGAGTTTTGTACGCTGAAACACCAACAAATCCAGGAGTAGATGTTTTAGATTTAGAATTGTTAGGGAAAATTGCAAAGAAGCACAATCTTTTATTAGTAATTGATAATTGTTTTGCTACACCATATTTACAAACTCCAATAGATTTTGGAGCAGATATTGTACTGCATTCTGCAACAAAATTAATTGATGGACAAGGAAGAGTTTTAGGGGGAGTTGCTGTAGGAAAATTAGCGTTGATTAGAGAAATTTATCTCTTTTCAAGAAATACAGGTCCGGCAATGTCACCTTTTAACGCTTGGGTATTATCTAAAAGCTTAGAAACTTTAGCAGTTAGAGTAGAAAAACATTGTGAAAATGCATTGAAAGTTGCACAGTTTTTAGAGAGTCATCCAAAAGTAAATTTGGTAAAATATCCATTTTTAAAATCGCATCCTCAATATAAAATAGCACAACAACAAATGCGATTAGGAGGAAATATTGCTGCATTTGAAATAAAAGGAGGAATTGAAGCAGGAAGAAAATTTTTAAACGCAATTAAAATGTGTTCATTGTCCGCTAATTTAGGAGATACAAGAACTATAGTTACACATCCAGCATCAACAACACATAGTAAGTTAAGTGAAAAAGATAGGTTGGAAGTTGGCATTACAAACGGATTGGTTCGTTTGTCAGTTGGCTTAGAACATGTAGAAGATATTATCAATGATTTAAAACAAGCATTAGAAAATGCCTAACATATACCAAGAAATACAAAAACGAATCCTTGTGCTCGATGGCGCTATGGGAACCATGCTTCAGGAATATAAATTTTCGGAAGAAGATTTTCGCGGAGAACGATTTAAAGACTACCCAACTCCCTTACAAGGAAACAACGATTTATTATCCATCACACAACCTGAGGCGGTAAAAGAAGTACACAGAAAATACTTCGCAGCTGGGGCTGATATTGTAGAAACCAACACCTTTTCTGGTACAACCATCGCCATGGCAGATTATCAAATGGAAGATTTTGTATATGAGTTAAATTATGAATCTGCCAAAATAGCCAAAGAAGTAGCTGAGGAGTTCACTGCCAAAGAACCACACAAACCTCGATTTGT